>JAJACP010000001.1:0-139673 GCA_022601445.1 Chlamydiales bacterium
ACTAATGCTTCAAATGAAATTTTTTTATTAGGAGAGCGATTGTTCACCGTCGATTCTCTTTTTAACCGGGGGTGGGGATGATTGCAATCATGGCGTGGCGCAAGGGAATATGCGTTACGATCTTTTCGACAGGTAAACGGTACCGATAAGTCCAGTTGGTGTCGAGAATTTTGCCCGGAATGTTAATGCGCTCGTTGTTGGGATGTTGGGAAACGAGCTCGGGAAAAAGCGCCAAGTACTCCTGAAGCAAATTAATATGCAAGAGACTGGAAGAACGGTGGCTGTCACACAAAATCTCTTGATGCCGCTCTTGAGATAAGAAGGGCTTATAATCCCACCCTTTGAAATCGGAAAAGAGCTTGGCTTCCTTGGGAAAATGGCGCCACCACAGCTGCAGGGTGTCAGAATCGTGAGTAGATACGGTCGACATGGTCATGGGCTGATACTCCTGAATCGGAATAAAACTCTCGCCTTCCCCATACTTGCGTTCCCAACGCATCATCTTTGTGCCGCAAATCCCTAAATCGTAAAGACATTGCTTGACCGATTCCGGAACTAATCCTAGATCTTCTCCAATGGGAAGAATGGGAGCTGTTTTGATCATCATCTCCATCAGTTTTTTTCCGTGCGGAATCCACTCTTCTTCGTTTGCAGGTGTGAACATGCCCTCTTTGGCAGTTTTGCCAAGCGGGATGGTCCATAGGCGAAAAAATCCCACCACGTGGTCAATTCGGTAGAGGTTGTAGAGATGCGAGGCGATCTGCAGTCTCTCTCGCCACCAGTCGTAGTCATTTTTCTCTAGCTCTTCCCAATCGTAAACGGGAAAACCCCAATCTTGTCCCTCGCGCGAATACATATCAGGAGGAGCACCTGCAGCTTGATGGAGGAAAAAATAGTGCCGCTTGTGCCACACGTCTGCGCTATCGCGACTGATTAAAATGGGAATATCGCCTTTGATATAGACGCCTTTTTCGTTGGCCACTTTTTTGACCTCTTCGAGTTGCCTATAGCAGAGATACTGGAGGAAGGTGTGGAAGTTGCAGCGCTCTTTATGCTGCTCGAGTAGCTCACGGTAGCCACTTTCAGAAGGGCTTTTTAGATGGGTGGGCCATTCTTCCCAGTTTTTCCACATCTGATCTTCTTTAAGGGCTTTAAAAAGAGAGTAGGGCACGAGCCACGGATTGCGCTCCTCAAAAGAGTGGTAATCGGCTGATCTAGAAAAGTCATCGTAAACACAAGTGAAGTACTCGCGCAAGAAAGCAAACTTTAACTCGCGCACAATATGATACTTCACACGGCTGGTTCGGTTCCAATACCGTATTTTAGCTAGCTTGATTGGGTAGTCAGGCACGCGGTCTAAATCAGGCAAAGCAAAAAGAGAGAGGTGGATAGGCGTTAAGGCATTAGCAGAAAGAGCGCTGTAGGGACTGGTTCCCAAGCCGATGTCGTTGAGAGGGAGTAGTTGAATCACATCCATTCTCAACTCGCGGCACCAGCCGATCAAGGGGATCAGATCAAGAAATTCTCCTATGCCACAACTTCTTTCGGATAAAAGAGAAAAAAGTGGGACGCAGATCCCGTGGTGATGGCGCACACCGATTTGATTCCACTGGGGACCTGCTGGGGTCTGCAGAAGTTTTTGTTTGAGCTCTTCATTCATCTTTTCAATCCAAACATGGGATCCCCTGGCGGCTGTACATCTTCCTCTAGAGAAGGGAGCTCGCCTTGCCCGAGCGCCTCTTTCCACGCTTTGGCATGCTCTCGAAAAAGTTGAACGAAACCGTTGAGTTTGGATCCATCTAAAGCGGCAAGGGAAAGAAACTGAAAGAGAATGAGAGTTCCATTCATCTCACTATAGGCGAGAATGCCTCTTGGAGTTGTCGAGGCTCCATTGACACGCATCGCTTGCGTGAAAACACGCTCCCGGTAAGCGCCGGGAGGCACTTCTCCTAACTGCGAGCCGATTAGAATTTGATCGGCACTCGTATCAAGATCGATCTGGATCGAAAGGTTTTCTTTAGGAAAGGTGAGCAGGCATGACTGATGTGCATCGGGCTCGAGGGTGATATCCATCTCTTTTCCCAGTGCACGGATCAAATCTTCAAAAGGGGTCATGGTTATTCCTCATCTTCATCCTCTGTCACTCTCTCTTCAAGCTCCTCAAGCGATTCTAGAATCACAAGCAGCAAATCTTGCCTGTGTTTGACCGATTTGTAGAGGCGGGGTGAGAGCTGCCGAATCGCATCTCGAAACTGCATTAAAACAATGATTTGTTCAAGTTCATCTAAAGGCCCAAATTTCTCTAGCTGCTTTAACAGCTTGAGTACAGAAGGATAGCGCTCTTCAACCAGTCGAATGAATTCTTTTGCCAAAGACTCAAAAGCGAGTTTTTCAGCTGAGGTGAGGCCGTAGGATTTATACAAAGAGGCGATCATTTTCATGCGGGACTTGAAAAAGAGGTAGACCCAAAGAATAGATTGTAAATTGCGCGTTTCGGTCATGAGGCGCATGAGCTCGGGCTGGGGGATCGAGGGACCTTTTGATTTGAGGTCGTAGGCGAGTCCCTTGAGTAAAAAAGCGACAACGAGTTTCAGTTGATCAAAAGGGTATTTAGCTGCGAGCTCAGAAAAAAGGGTGTTGTGATGACGTGGGTTGCCTGTGATATCCCGATAGAGCTCTCTTAGCTCTGTGGCACTATCGCCGACCCCTTGTTTGTGATAGGATTTGGCGACGGTATCAACGTTTCGTCCCGCAATCACCTCACGCCCTTTAAGCTCGTTGAGTAAAGAGCGCGCCTTTTGAACGGATGTGTTGAGATCGCCCTCTGTTGCTTTTTCCAGGTATTCCAGCGCCTCGTCAGCAAGAGTGGCGTCAGGAAACTCTTTACTGACATCGGAGAGAATGTCCTCTGCGCTCTGCCCCTCTTTCAGCGATTCTTTTAAAGAGCGAAGGCGGTCAGGTGGCAGCTCAGGGTTACGCCGATTGTAGTCTTGGGCAAGATCCTCTTCCGATTTAGCTTTGACCCCCTCGACCCGCTTTCCCTCCGAAGTGGGATTTTTTTTCCGGCTTTCCAGTGTTTTAAAGCGACTATTACGTGCCTGCTCTCGCTCTACAGCGCCAGGATTAAATCCTCTTTCACTCTCTTCAACAAAACGGGATTTAGCGGCATCTTGAAAAGCGGTGATTTGGGACGCTTCTTTTTGCGTCGCACGCGCCTCTATCGCGGCTAAATTGATTGGTATCGGATCTGTCATCCCCCTCTTGCCCTCTCTTAAGTTAGCTGGATCCTTCCGAGTGGCTGAATCCGAATCTCTGGAAGGATTTCCTGATACGAAACAACAGATATGTCAGGGTACTCGGTTTCAATCAATTTGCGTACAAAGCGGCGCACATCAATCGCAGTGAGCATAACAGGCGGCTGCCCACCCGGCGGCGTTGGTGTAACTGTATTGCGCATCCCTTTTAAAATCATGTTCACGGAATCGGGATCGAGCGCGAGATAGGAGCCGGCTGATGTTTGCTTGATGGCACCACGTACCATCTCCTCAATCTCAGGATCGAGCAAATAGACAGAAAGAGTCGACTGCCCCTGGGAGTATTTGTAACTGATGTATCGCTTTAACGACGCTCTGACATATTCTGTGAGCAAAACAGTATCTTTTTCCGTTTGGGCCCATTCACTCAAAGACTCCATGATGGTACGGAGGTCTTTGATCGAAACCTGCTCTTGGGTGATCCGTTTGAAGATTTCAGTGAGCTTTTGTAAGGGAATCAGACGGGTCACCTCTTTCACCAGGTCGGGGAACGAACGCTCCATAAACTCCAGCATAGAACGCACTTCTTGAATCCCCAAAAACTCTTGGGCGTTTTGGCGGAAAAAGTAAGAGAGATGGAGAATCACCACTTCAAGAGAAGTCCAATACTTGATGCCCGCCTTTTCCATGATCTCTTTGTACTGTTCCTCCACCCAAAGTGAAGGAAGACCAGAGGCATTTTTGTAGGCAATAAAAGGGAGGTTGTAGCGGCGCAAGTTCTCTTCTAACTCATTTGTCAGTAGATAATGGTCAGGAATTTTTCCGCGGATCACGGGAACTTCATTGAGCAAAATCGCGTATTCGTCTTTTTCTAAAGAGGGGGATTTGGTCCGTATATGCACTCCAGGAAAGCGAATACCGAGGTCTTGATACAGCGCTTGCCGCATCCGTGGCATGAGCTCCTCAACAAGGTTGAGGGCCCCCTTGGTTTTTTTATCAATAAGAGCAGAGAGATTTTCTCCTGCTTCTAAGATGACCGGTAGAGTCAGTGCGTAATCTTCGCTCCCACTTCCGACAAGCGCATGCCCTTCCACATCGGTCTCAATCGCTCCTGGGGCTCCACCTGCCGCTACGCGAGCCGCCTCTTTCTTTTTCCGTCTCCAAACAGCAATTCCACTAGTCGCTAAGACAAAGCCGATAATCGCAAAGGGCCAGGGGGGGAATCCCTTTAAAAACCCAATACAAGCAATAGCTACCGCCGCGATGATCAGAGCGCGCGGCTCACGGAGAAGCTGCGTAGAGATTTCTTTACCAATATTGGAATCTTTTCGGTCACTTGAGACCCGTGTGGTGACAATACCTGCTGTCAATGAGATCAAAAGAGAGGGGATTTGAGAGACAAGACCATCTCCGATGGAAAGCAAGGTGTAGACCTTGGCAGCTTGCGCCAGGGTCATGTGGTGCATGCCAACCCCGATAATCAATCCACCTACAATGTTAATGAAGGCAATCACCATCCCAGCAATGACGTCTCCTTTGACAAACTTCATGGCACCATCCATGGCACCGTACAGCTCACTCTCTTTTTGAATGAGCGCGCGCTTGTCTCGGGCTTGGTTGTTGTCGATCACACCTGCACGCATATCGGCATCAATGGCCATCTGCTTACCGGGCATCGCATCTAAACGGAAGCGCGCGGCTACCTCAGCAACCCGCTCAGCACCCTTGGTGACCACGATAAACTGCACAATGGTGATAATCAAAAAGATTACAAAACCCACAACATAGTTCCCACCCACCACAAAATTACCGAAAGCGGCAATGATATCCCCTGCATAGGCGTGTAGAAGAATCTGCCTGGTGGTACAGATATTGACACCCAAGCGGAACAAGGTGGTGACAAGGAGCATGGTGGGGAACATAGAGAGGTGGATGGCACTGGGAATGTACAGAGCCACCATCAACAGGCCAACAGCAGCTGTTAGGTTGAAGGTAATCAGAAGATCGATGATGGGGGGAGGCACAGGAAGGACGATCATCACCATTACTGCAATGATCCAAGCAGCCAAAATCAGATCGCTGGAGCGATTGATCATCGAGAGGGCTGCCTCTCCACTAAAGGCTCTTATAAAAAAGTTCGTAATTCGTTTCATCTATTCGCCTTCTTCTACGCGCAAAGAGATCACATAGAGTAAAATTTCCCCAACTGCGTCGTAGGTCGCCTCAGGAACAAACTTGTTCACCTCACCCTCATCAAGCAATTGGTGTGCCAGCGGAACATTGCGCATGATCGGAACTTGGTACTTCTCCGCTTGGGCTATCATACTGAGGGCTCGCTTTTCTGTCCCCATCGCAATGATCCATGGAGCTTTATATTTTTCAGGTTCATATCCAATGGCCACAGCCACGTCTCCTGGGTTAGTGACAACTGCTTTGGCCCTACGGATGTTAGTGGTTCCCTCGTCATAGGCAATCTCTTGGGCCAGCTGCCGCCTTTTCCCTTTAATCTCAGGATTACCCTCTGTATCCTTGTACTCTTGTTTCACTTCAAATTTTTCCATCTTCATCTCTTTTCCGAAGTTGTAGCGTTGGTAGAGAAGGTCAGCAAGAGCGATCAAAATGAAGTAAATACCAATCCAAATCACCACCTTATAGATGATCTTTTTAAAGACGATTAAGGAGGCTTCTGGCGGAAGAGCAATGGTAGCAACCAAATCGCGAATACTGTGACGGACAGCGAGAAAGATCAAAACAGCCGCTCCAAAGATCTTCAAAACGGATTTAATCAATTCTACCAAAGTTTTCATCTTAAATTTCTGTTTAAGATTATCAACCGGATTGAACTTTTTGGGGTTTGGCTTAAATACTTCAACGGCAAAAGTGGGGCCGACCACTAAAAATCCGACGATCAGTCCCACGAGCGAGACCAGGCCTGCAATGGGAAGAGAGGCCTTTAAAATGACCATAATCATCTCTTGAAGATAGAAGGGGGCTGTCACAAGCAGATCGGTTTGAGGAGCTGCGGTAAAGAGCTCAATCATAAATCCACCGATCTGGTCGTAAAGAAAGGTGCCCATATAAAGGGTCAGGGCAACTGCCGTGACAAAGGTCATCGCGGAGGGGAAGTCTTGCGATTTGGCGACCTGTCCCTTTTTTCGGGCATCTTTCAGCTTCTTCGGGGTCGCCTTCTCGGTTTTTTCAGCCATTTCTCCACTATATGAGATCGTTCCTTTCCAGAAAACACCTTCATGCTTTACAATCTCTTGCTTATGTCTGAATTAGCTTGTGGAATCGTTGGATTGCCTAATGTAGGCAAATCTACCCTCTTTAATGCGCTCACCCGCGCAGGAGCGGCCTCTTCAAATTATCCCTTTTGTACGATTGATCCCAATGTCGGTGTAGTGAATGTAACCGATCCGAGATTAGGAGTTCTTTCTAATCTATCGAGTAGTGAACAAATCATCTATGCCACCATGCGCTTTGTCGATATTGCCGGCTTGGTCAAAGGAGCTTCTCAGGGAGAGGGGCTTGGCAATCAGTTTCTCACGCATATTAGAGAGACAGATGCCATTGTCCATGTGGTGCGCTGCTTTGATAGTGAAGATATCATCCATGTAGGAGGGAGAGTCCACCCCATCGAGGATATTGAGACCATCAACCTGGAACTGGCTTTAGCAGATTTGCAATCGACCCAAAATAGTATCAGCAGGTTAGAGAAGCAAGCGAAAGGAAAGAAGGAGTTGCTTCCAACCCTTCACGTGCTAGAAAAAGTGCGCACGCATCTCGATCAAGATCTGCCTGTCCGTACACTTGAGCTTACCGACGAAGAGAGAGTGCTTTTGCGTCCCTACTCCTTTTTGACCCAGAAAAAGGTGCTCTATGCGGCAAACGTTTCGGAAGATGATCTGCCTACAATGGAAAATGCCTATGTGCAGCAAGTGCGAGAGTACGCAGAAAAAGAGGGGAACTCTGTGATTCCGATCTGCGCAAAGATCGAATCCGAGATCTGTGAGCTCGAAGAGGAGGAGCAGCAAGATTTTCTCTCATCCCTAGGGCTTGAAGAGACCGGGCTCAATCGACTGATTCACACCTCGTTTGACATGCTGGGCTTAATTACCTACCTCACAACAGGAGAGAAAGAGACCCGCGCATGGACCATTGAACGGGGAATGAACGCGATGGAGGCAGCGGGTAAAATCCACACCGATATTCAGAAAGGATTTATTCGTGCTGAGGTGGTCTCTTACGCTGATATGGTCGCCTATCGGGGGCGAAATGGCGCTAAAGAAGCGGGCAAGCTCCGAGCAGAGGGACGCGACTACATTGTCAAAGATGGCGATGTCATCTTATTTCTACATAATTAAGGGCGCGTTGAAAAATGTAAGATGCTCCCATTAACTACCCGGTAATGGCCAGGTTGCTTTGTGGCCTATGCGCTTGATAGGTCAGGCACACGTCTCGAGCCAGATCAGCACAGGTCAGCGCAAATAGTGTGAGTTTCCTGTCGCATTGAACAGCTGTAGCTAAGTCGTTACGTTGCACTGCCTGCATCGCGATCTGCAGAGTGCGTTGAAAACGCGTTTCTGCGAATGCAGCTGTACTTTGTGCGGGTTGAATGCTGCGGCGAAGAGATCCCTGAGTGCGTGTATAGCAGAATTGAATCAAGTCATAAGCCCGATAAAAAAGATGAGAAGATCTGTCGAGGTTGGGAGGAAGTGGGTTAGATAAAGTCATCATAGTCCAGGGTAAAATTCCGAAATCAATGTTAACAAACTCTTCATAATGAGGCAACCTCTTGCACCTATTTCCCGTTAAGTGCTATGGGTAAGTGTTAACTATTATGGGGGAAACCATGCGGATGGTGCGTTGGGTTGTCATGATTGCCGGCTTGTTCTTTTTGATGGTCGGAATGCTGCTGATGTGGGGAACTCCAAAAATTCCCACCTTTTGGCTAAACCTTTATCTAATTGGTGCTACTCTTACCGCCTACGCCATTCCCACTCTCTGGATTGGGATTACGGGTACCTACCGGGCACTCGTGGGGGGAAGTTTGAGTGTCATGCTCACCTTTGGAGCTGTGGGATTTTATTTACTCCGCCTCTCATCGCAACTCTCTGGCCTCTTGCCAGCAGGGCAGTACGCACTCTACATTGCCATTCTTGCCCTGTGGTTTCTCTTTCTCGGGCTGAAAATGCCGAAACGTCAAGTCGATCGTCTCCCTTTTACAACCCAACTTCTTTTTGCCTTGGTTCTCTCTGTTTCATTGTTAGAGGGGCTTTACTTGCTTGTGCCGCTTCCTGGCCACTTTCCGTGGTTGCTCAACAGTGAGCTTTCCGTGATTTATGGATGGGTATTGATTGGAGGAGCCCTCTTTTTTGGATGGAGCCTGGTTCAGCCGATCTGGGAAAACGGCTATCCGCTACTCTATGCTCTTTTGGCTTATGACGCGCTGTTAATTGGTCCACTTTTGAGTTTACTCAAAGAGCCTACTCTGGTTGCTGTGGCTCCTCTTTATCTTTGGTTTGCGCTTGTCGTCTGCGCGGGCAGTGGGATTTGGGCGCTGCTAGAACTGATCACTCGCTTTTTTGCTGTGCGCAAGAGCTGATTGGACATCCTGACTAATTTGTGCCTTGAGCTCTTCGATAGAAGCAAATTTCTTCTCAGGACGTAAAAACTGGAGAAATTCCACTTCCAGAGTGCGTTGATACAGCTCTCCATCAAAGTCGATGATATGCACCTCAAGGATCGGAGGGCGGTTGGCATGAAGAGTGGGCGCATTCCCCAAATTGGCAACACCGTAGTAAAGCTTTTCATCTAACCAAACACGTACGATATAGACGCCAAGAGGAGGCAAACACAAGGAGTGCACCTTCAAGTTGGCCGTTTGAAATCCAAGCAACCGCCCCTTCTGCTCGCCCGGCTCCACTTTTGTCATCATGGAGTAGGGACGTCCTAAAAGTGCGCTGGCTTGGGCAAAGTTTCCCTTTTGGATATGGGCGCGAATGGCACTGCTCGACACAATTTCGCCATCACATGAGACAGGGTCTAGATAGTTGAGGGAAAAGCCATGCTTGCCTGCAAGAGCTTTGACTAAAGTAGAGTTTCCTTCCCGGTTGTGTCCAAGTACAGCATCATAGCCAAGCACAAGATGAGTGAAAGGAACAAAGGCACGTAAATTCAACAGAAATTCTTCAGGGGTTTGCCGAGAAAAAGCCTCTGTGAAGGGAAGTAAGATTGTGGTGTCCACGCCAAATTTTTCAAAAAGATAAAGGCGATGCAGGGGAGTAGTGAGCGAGTAGAAAGGCTCTTGTTTGAGAACTTCCAAAGGGTGGTTAGAGAAGGTCAAAACCACTTTTTGGTTTTGGAGTTGAGAGAGGATCTTCTGATGTCCCAAATGGACACCATCAAAGTTGCCGATGGTTAAAGAGAGGGGAGCGCCAGAAGATTCAAAGTCCTCAGGTTGATAAACTGTTTTCATGGATTTGTAAGTAGGGAGTGATATCAAAGCCGGTTTGGTCGAGCAGGTTACCGTCTAAACAGTTGTCAATTGTGTAAATGCCGCTACGGGTGCGTTGAAGTTGCGAGAGATGAGCGCCACAACCGAGTCGTCTGCCTAGCTCGTAGGCGATGCTACGGATATAGGTTCCCTTCGAGCAGGCTACTTTTAAACGAAGGTGAGGGTAGGCGTAGGTCAAAAGCTCTGTTTCGACGCTCACCTTGGCTGGCAAGCGCTCCACTTCCTCGCCTTTTCGCGCCAGTTCATACAGCTTTTTTCCTCCCACTTTTTTGGCTGAGTACATAGGAGGGATTTGCTCAATCTCACCTTGAAAGTAGGCCAGGGCCTCTGTAATCCGCTCGAGTGTAGGAACTTTTTTAGAACGTGCCACGACCTTTCCATCACAATCGTAGGTATCCGTATTGACACCTAAGTGAACCTCAGCTAGGTATTCCTTGTCTTGACAGAGAAACTGGTCGGAAAGACGGGTATACGCTCTTCCGATTAACATCACCATAACGCCTGTTGCAAACGGGTCTAGCGTCCCCGAATGCCCAATCTTGCGGATTCCTGTGAGCTTACGCAAGGCTCTAATCAGACTAAAAGAGGTACGACCCTGGGGCTTATTGACAAGTAAAAGTCCTTCCAACAGTGTAGTCGCCTCAATCATGCTTGCGTGACTCCCGTTCTGTTTGAATTTCAGAGAGGAGCTTGTCAATCTGCATCTGTTGATCAACTGAGTCATCTAAAATAAACTTGAGCTCAGGAAAATAGCGCATGGTTACTTGCTTAGAAGCCTGAACTGCAATGAATCCTGCAGCCGAGCGCAGCGCACCGATTGCCTCCATTTTCTCTTTTTCCTCTCCAATCACACTGACATAGACTTTGGCATGACGAAGATCTTTTGTGATCGCGACGTGAGTAATCGTAGCGAGCTCAGGTAGATGAGGGTTTTTGACCTCAGCGCGAATCACATCCGCAATCACCTCTTTTAGAAGCGAGTTCATTTTCTCTATCCGTCTTTCACTCATATTTAGAGCTCTTGGGATCGGTAAACAATTTCATAAGCTTGAATCACATCATCTTCTTTAATGTCATTGAAACCATCTAGTACAATTCCACACTCAAACCCTTTCTTGATCTCCTTGACGTCATCTTTTTCCCGCTTAATCGAGGCAATACTCCCTTTCCATACCTCTTCTCCATCGCGTAAAACACGCGCTCGATGATTACGGTTGATCACTCCATCGGAAATGAGACACCCTGCAATCACGCCGATTTGAGAGGATTTAAAGGTGGCTTTTACCTCAGCGGTTCCCGTCTCTTTTTCCTCAGCAATCTTATCGAGTAGGCCCAGCATCAGAGCTTTTACCTCATCAATGGCATGGTAGATGATGTCAAACATCCGCACGGTCACCCCAAGCTCTTTAATCAGCGGCTCCGCGTGACTCTCAATCGCTGTATGGAAACCGAAAATAATAGCATTAGAAGCAGCCGCCAGCTGAACATCAGATTCAGAAATCTCTCCTACCCCCATGAAGATGATATCGGCTTCTGCTTTGTCTGATTCAATCTTTAGAATCGAGGCTTTCAGCGCTTCAGCAGACCCTTGTACGTCTGCTCGTAGGATGAGCTTTAAGACTTTTTTTGCTCCCTCGCCGTCTTGTAAGAACTTCTCTAAAGTGGGGAGTTGTCTCTGCTGTAAAGCGCGCTGCTCACGCCCGATTTGCCGTGACTCAACGATGTGCTTCGCCTCTTTTTCACTCTTCACCACAATAAACGGATCGCCAGCAGAAGGGAGGCCTGAAAGCCCTGTAATTTCAACCGGGGTTGAAGGGGTCGCCTGCTTGAGCAAGGCTCCATGTTCATCGTGCATGGTTTTGACCCGTCCCCAATCCCGTTCAAAAACAAGCGCATCCCCTTGATTAAGCGTTCCATTTTGGATTAAAACAGTTGTGACATTACCTAAGCCCTTATGTAGCTCAGATTCGAGAACGGTCCCACGCGCACGCGCTTTTGGATTCGCTTTAAGTTCCAAAACCTCAGCTTGAAGAGCCAACATCTCTAAAAGCTCAGGAATGCCTTCCTGCGTTGTGGCAGAGGTGTTGACCGTGATGGTTGTTCCCCCCCAAGCTTCAGGCAGAAGCTCGATTTCAGAGAGTTCTCGGTAGACGTTTTCAGCATTAAAATTAGGTTTATCACACTTGTTAATGGCAACAACAATGGTCACGCCAGCCTCTTTAGCGTGCTGAATGGCCTCGGTTGATTGGGCTCGTAGCCCTTCATCACCTGCAACAACCAGCACAACAATGTCTGTGACCTCTGCTCCACGTGCACGCATAGCAGAGAACGCTTCGTGACCCGGAGTGTCTAAAACAGTGAGATCACCCACAGCTGTTTTACACCGGAATGCACCAATATGCTGGGTAATGGCACCGGCTTCACCAGCGACAATATTACTCGTACGGATCGTGTCAATTAGGCTGGTTTTTCCGTGGTCTACGTGTCCCATAAAAGCCACAACTGGAGGGCGATATTCAAGGTCGTCAGGATTTGCTTCCGCAATTTCTTCTCGAACCGATTGACTGGTGATTTGAATCCGTTCGTCTTCTGAGGTGTCAACGGCAATCTCACATCCAAACTCAGCTCCGATAAACTGGACTGTTGTCTCATCTTCGATCACCTGGTTTAACGTGTAGGCCATTCCGTGAAGGAAGAGTTTTTGGATCATTTCTCCCACTTTAAGCTTCATGGCTGCTGCCAGATCCTTCAAGGTAATGGGAAGACGAACAGAGAGTTCTGTTGGGCGGATGATTTCTTGTTCTTCTGTTCGACGATAGTGAGAGCGCGCAGGACGCTTTTTTCTCCATCGTCCATCATCTCTTTCAGACAATCCTTTTCGGTCTCGTGCATCGAACGATTTAGGTGCGGAACGCCTCGCCGGTTTTAGGTCTTTGAAATCGCGAACCTTCTTTCCCTTCTTAGGTAGAGAAGTTGTATCCTGAGGTCGACTTGGCGTAGATTTAGGTCTTTCTTTTGAAGAAGTTTCTGCCTTTTTAGGAGGCTCTCGCTTAGGAGGAAGGAGGTCTTTGACATGCCTTCCTGTTGGTCCTAATTTTTCTACTGGCGGCGGAGGGGGTGCTTTGTCTTCCTTAACTACTTCTGGCTCAGGCTTTTTCTTAGACTCTACAGGAGGAGAAACTTCTTCCGCAATTTCTTGCTCTACAGGCTCAGGCTCTGCAGGAGAAGGAGCAGGTTCGGACACTTCCTCGATTGGAGGAGGCGCTTCTTCTTTGGCAAAAGCAGATTTCGATTTCGCCCGAATCCGACGTGGAGCCTGCTCTTCTGTTTCAACAGGAGCTTCAGGGGGCTTTTCCTTAGCTTTTTTGGCTTTCGGCTTGGCCTCTTTCTCTTTTTTCGTCTCGCCAGATAGCTTTGCCTTGAGCTTGTCTAGCCCGGCTGCTTTGGCAAGTTGGGTGTTTTTGATTTTGAGTTTAAGGTTTTTAGCCAAGTTTACTCACTCCGTGCTTTGCTCACTTCTTCTAAAATCTTATAGGCCATTTCAAGACTGATCCCGGGGACATCGATGAGCGCATCGACACTAGCCGCTAAAACCTTTCTTGTCGTATCAAAACCTGCTTGCACTAAGTTTTCTACGATCAGCCTATTGATACCCTCTATCTTGAGAGGTTGATCCAATTCAGGATCGTCACTTTCCGCGAGTTGAAAACGCTGGATTTCGAGTAGTTTATTGTACTCACTCATCCGTTGTACTTCAAGCTCATAGCCGATTAATTCTCCAGTCAGTCTGGCATTCATGCCTCGCTTTCCAATCACTGCTGCATAATCGGCATCGTCTACGACGATGGCGACCACATTTTCCTCTTCATTCACACCAATTTTTCGAATTTCAATTGGGGAGAGGATATTTTGGAGCAGCTCGACCGGGTCTATACTAAAAGGAATGATGTCGATCTTCTCATTGTTGAGCTCACGGATGATATTTTTAACTCGATTACCCCGCATTCCGACACAGGCTCCCACTGGATCCACTCTAGTATCCGATGAGCGGACAGTTAGTTTGGTGCGATAACCGGCGTCGCGCACAATTTTCACAATCTCAATTGTATTGTCATCTAGTTCGGGCACTTCTTGGAGGAAAAGCTGTCTAACAAACTCAGGATGGCTGCGTGACAAAATCACCTCAGCGCCTCCATTTTCCAAATCTTGTACACCTTGTAAAAGTGCGTAAATACGGTCACCGACTTTGTATTTTTCGGTTTTAGGATAGTTGCGAGCAGGAAGTAGCGCCTCCACTTTCCCCAGGTCCACCACAAGATTAGCACCTCTGGCAAACCGCTTGACAACACCTGAGATAATTTCATTGGCACGGTGGCGGTACTCCTCATAGATCACATCTCTTTCGGCTCCACGTAGCTTTTGAGAGATGATTTGACGCGCTGTTTGCGCCGCAATTCGTCCAAAATTTTTAGGAGTGACAGCCACATCGATAAATTGTCCCAGCTCACAGTCAGGATCGAGTTCTTGTGCTGCGTTTAAGGAGATCTCTTTTGCCGGGTGTTCGACCGTCTCGACAATCTCTTTTTCGCAAAAAACTTCAATGTTACCGGATTTTGGGTTGATCTGTACGGCAACATTGGCCTCTTCTTTAATGCTTTTGCGTGCGGCGGCTCTTAGGGCTGTTTCAATAGCGGTAATGACCACATCGCGCTTCACGCCCTTTTCACGCTCCATGTACTCAAAAATGGCTACGAGATCTTTATTCATTATGGTTTCGTCTCACTTTTTTAAACTTAAAAAAACCGAAGGAATCACATCTCCTTCGGTTTAGCGGTAATCAAACAACTTAACCGGAGGCGAGCGTTACTCACGCGCCTCAGCAGTCGAACTCTCTTCTTCAGCATCATCACCAGCGATCACAATATCATCATGATTCACTTGCGTGTGCTCAATTTGATACTCCTTAACCGAGAGAGAGACTTTCTTATGCTCAGGGTCGAGTTTGATCACTTTGGCAGAGACAGGATCGCCCACAGCAATCACATCTTCCACTTTAGCAAAAGCTTGGTCAGAAAGCTCTGTCACGTGAATCAGTCCTTCAATCCCATTATCTAATTCTACAAAGGCACCAAAAGCTGTGATCTTAGTTACCGTTCCTTTGACAAGAGTGCCAACAGGAATCGTTTTTTCAATCTGCTCCCAGGGGTTTGTGCTCAGCTGTTTCACGCCGAGTGTGATTTTTTTACTCTCTTTGTCCACAGAGAGAATCACAGCTTCTACTTGATCACCTTTCTTGAATAGCTCTGAAGGGTGCGAGACCTTCTTAATCCAGCTCATGTCAGAGATGTGGATCAGCCCTTCGATTCCTGGTTCTAGCTCAACAAAAGCGCCGTAGTTAGTTAAACTTTTTACCTCAGCCTTTACGCTGGATTCAATTGGGTACTTTTGATCAATGTCATCCCATGGGTTGTGTTCGGTCTGCTTGATTCCTAAAGAGATTTTTCCTTCCTCTTTTTGGACAGAAAGAACGATCGCATTGACCTCATCTCCCTTGTTGACTACCTCGTTAGGATCGGTCACATTTTTTACCCAAGACATCTCAGAGACGTGAATCAGCCCCTCGATACCCGGCTCAATCTCAATGAAGGCGCCATAGGGGAGTAGTTTGACAATTTTCCCACTAACACGCGTGCCAGGTGGGTACTTTTTCTCAATATCGTCCCATGGATTGTGCTCTTTTTGCTTCAAACCAAGCGCTACACGCCCCTTTTCTTTGTCGATGCTCAAGATCATCACCTCAAGCTCTTCACCTAGGTCCACCATCTCGGAAGGGTGCTTGATTCGCTTCCACGTCATATCAGTAATGTGAAGCAATCCATCAATGCCATCTAGGTCGAGGAAGACGCCGAAATCTGTGATGTTTTTCACTTGACCTTTTCGCACATCACCTACTTGGATCTCTTCGAGAAGCTCTGCTTTTTTCGAGATCCGCTCTGCTTCCAGAAGTTCCCGTCTAGAGACCACGACATTTTTTCTTTCAATGTTGATCTTAAGAATCTTAAATTCGCAGGTCTTACCTAGGTACTCATCAAGGTTTTTAATGCGCTTATTATCGATCTGAGAGCCGGGGAGGAAGGCTTCCATTCCGATATCCACCATCAAACCACCCTTCACCTTGCGGATGATCTTACCCTTAACAATAGAACCCTCTTCGCAGTGTTCCAGAATGTGTTCCCACTGCCTTTGACGGGACGCTTTCTCTCTAGAAAGGACGATCTGGCCGTGCTCATCCTCTGCGCGATCCAGATAGACCTCTACTTCGTTATCTAAGGTGAGCTCTGAGGGATCGTAGAATTCTGAGACAGGAACCAAGCCTTCTGATTTAAGTCCTACATCTACAACAACATAATCTTTTCCAATCTCAACAATTGTGCCTTTAAGAATGGTTCCGGGGGCCATTTTCACTGTTTGATCTTCCTCGTCGGCTTTTGAGCCGTGAAGAAGTTGTTTAAAGAGTTCAGCATCAGACTCTTGATAATCGACATCATCAAGGATATTTTTTGCTGACCAGGTGTATTCTGCGTTTTTTGACATTTAAAGTTTTCTCCAAAATCCGAATATGTAAAGGGCATGAGTGTAAAGGTGTGCATAAAAAAACGCAAGCGGCACTTTTTCTCTCTGAACAAGCCTTGATTTCTTAACCGAATCTACTTAATTTAAATAAATGGTTTCAAAACTCTTTGTAATAAA
This sequence comes from Chlamydiales bacterium, assembly GCA_022601445.1. Taxonomy (GTDB): domain Bacteria; phylum Chlamydiota; class Chlamydiia; order Chlamydiales; family JAAKFR01; genus JAJACP01. The sequence goes on from JAJACP010000001.1 coordinate 16,522, forward strand.
CTAAAATATGATTATATGAAATTATTTTTTTGGTTTAGTTATGTCTAGTGCACAACCTCCAGGGGATTCTTTTGAAGTCAAAAGAGTCGGGGGAGCTCAAAGAGCTCTTAAGGTCTCTTGTGCTGTTTTCAATAAGAAAGCAAAGCGCTGGGAGAGTCCGCAGCTTGATGAAACGCAGCAAGCCATGGTGAAACAGGCTCTAGAGGCCTTGCGCGGGAATGCTGAGGTCACAAAAGCCTTAAATGACGGGGCTACATTAGAGATTACAAAAAGTGGGATTTACTTAAAGCGCGGACAGCGTTGGACCAACTTGTTAAATGATGCGACTTTTTCAAAGCAGCGCGGAGCTGTCAAAAAAACATTGGCAGCTGTTACTGGCATTGTAGGGGATTTAAGTAAAACGGCTGAGCGTGTAGTAGCTGAGCCCGCATTAAAGGCAAAAGATGGTCTTGTTATCGAAGTAAACGCCAAGCGGCAATTGCGACCCAAAGCGCTTAGCAAAGAGATTCAAGATGTGTTAGACCGAGCAGAGGAGCTGCGGCTAGAGGGAAAAAATCAAGAAGCTGCAGAGTATTACGCCGCGCACATGCCCGCCTGCTATGAGAGGTATTGCCAGGAATTAGTAGAGAAGCGAGAGAGTGGGGAAGAGGTCGATCTAGAACATCCTGATGATCTGTATGCTTACTCAAATGAACTATTTAGTATGGGTTTAAAAGGAAGTGATACGGGAGCTCTTGCGACAGCAATGGATCGAATTGAGGCAGCCCATAACGCCTATCAAAAAGAAGCCAGGCATGTTGAAACGTGCCAGAAAAGAGTTGAAGCGTTGACCGATCAAGAGAATCGCTTTTCTCAGGAGGTGCTTGGGGCGATTGAGGCCTTTAGGGATCCCGATTTTGTAGCTTGGCTAGAAGCAGAGGGCTTTACTACAGCCGAGATCAGAGCTCATCGAGAGTGCTTAGACGCGCTCGAGGAGATTTCTGATGAGGTGTGCGAAGCTCTAGTAGAGGTGGAGAAACTGTTTGATGCGGGCAAAACACGCGAAGGCAAGGCGCTTTATGAAGAGAAAATGAGCCAGCTGATGCCCGTCTACCACGCAGCATTGGCGGCCGTTGTGATTCCTCAACGTGTGGCAGATAACCGCGTTTCAGGACTACGTCCTTTTGCTTTAAATCTCGATCGCGTGCAGCTCCATCAAGCTTTTGCTACAGAGCTTAAGCAAGAGGCCAGTGTGGTGATGGATTTTGGATTAGAGAGTGAACTGTCTTTTGAACCACTTTCTGATCAACTGAATACGTTGATCAGAAATGCCACTACCACGATGGAAGCAAGAGCTGTTTTGATGGAGAACCGGGAGGCTTTCTTTGCCTGCATGCGGCGAGAGGGCTATTCCGATTTAGAGACGGCCGCTCTGCTTAGTTTTTTGCCCGCACTTCAAGAGGCCGGGGAGGCTTGGGCAGCTGCGACACAAAAGGCTGTCGATTTGGCAAATCGAAAGCAATATGCCGATGCTGAGGCAAAAAGAGATGAAGCAAATCAAGAGTACCAAGCTAAACTTGATGTTATCCTAGCGCGCGCACGTCCGTTCGAAAAGCGTCTTCAAGATCTGCGTGTACGGAAAGCGTTAACGACATTTGCTGCCGCTATGGGTTTGGCTAATCCTGAACAGTTTCATAGAGCGTTCCTTCTTCCAGAGCAAGGCAAGCCTCTACCTAATCGACTCACCGATGCGCAGCACCAGTTCTCTGGTTTTTTTGTACATAATAGAATCATGCAACATCCTGTATTAGGTGCTGAATGGAAAAAGATTTTAAAAGAGAAAAATCTAGACCAAGATACCATTCTACGTATAGATGAGATCTATAGCCGATTAGCCCTGCTTATTCAGCCGCTCCAGGAAGCAGAACTGGCGGTCGAAAGCGAAAGAGATCCCCGTGTCAAGCGAGAGCTGCGTACACAACTCGATCGTCTAGCGCAGAAGCAGCAGAAGGAGATCCGCCAACTCAAACAAGAGCTCGATCGTCTCGGCGGGCGAAAGCGGGTTCAAACCATCCGTGCTGCAGCCAATACATTACGGAATGTGATTGCAGACAAAACGCTTTCTAAGGTTCCTGACAACCCTGAGCGATTAGAGATGGAAGCGCTCGGTCAAGCTATGAAGGTCGCAGCAGAGGATACCACAGCTCTTTTAGATGAGAGGCTTGGCTTCTTAGATGAACTCTACGCTAGACGCCACTTCTATGTGCCTTATGAACAAAATACGATTCTTCGAGCTTATCCTAAAGCAGAAAGAGATCTTAAAGCTCTTAACAGTTGGTTGAATGCTTTTCACCGGGAGGCACAGCCGATTTTATTGGCTCAGGCTAGATTGGCTGAAGATCCTGAAAATGCCTTGCTTCAAGAACAATTTCATCAAACCTATGAACATCATATTGATCAGGTTAACAAGCTGAATGCGCAGTTCAATAAAAAATTTAAGCATTTAAAGTTATTAGAGGTACAAAAAAACTCTCGGGTAAAATTTGGGACGCAGATTCTCGAAATCAATAAGAAATTGGTTGAAGCAGCACGCCTTAAAAATCAGCCTCAAAGTTGGGATAGTCATTTCTTGGATGCGTTAACTAGCACCCGTTCGCCTTTAGCGCGCGCCCTTCCACGCTTCTGGGCGCCTCATAAGCTGAAGAAAGAAGATGTCAAAGCGATTCAGGCTCTTTTTAAGGCGTATAACAAAGAGTTGAGGAAGATGCATGAGCTGGAAAGACGGCTAGAAGCTCAGCCTGGAAACAGCCGTTTACGTGCGCAACTCAGAAATGAGCTCGATGCGCGTAGAAAAAGGCTCCAGCAGCTAGATAAAAAATATGCGAGTTTGGAGCCAAAAATCCAAGCGCTTGAGCAGGTGGTCCGCGAAGTCGAAGCCACATCCCAAAATTTGGCTATCCGGTTGCCCCAGCTCAATCGGGTCATTGATTCGATGGGAGACCAACCTGTTGATCCAGTTTTTGTGATACAGCTTCTAGAGCAAATGCCACCTGCTGAGCGCACAAGACTGGAAAGGGAGATGCCGACTTTCATGCGCAAGCTCAACAGTGCGGCACTTCCAAACAGCGCTCCCATCACAGTCAGTGCGCTTCAAAAAAGCCTTAGAGTCTTTTTGGCAGGCGAGCGGGGCCAGTATAAGGCTGAGTGTAAAGAGTTGATCGAGGCTTTGGGAGACCAACCTCTAAAACCTGAATTTGTAAAGCGCCAGTTAGAACAAATACCGGAGACAGAGCGTGTTATGGAGTCATTCATGTATAAGCTCAATATGGCAGCCACGCGTCCTGTAGGACAGAATCGCCTTCAAAAAGTGCTGAGGGGCACTTTGGCAGAAGAGGAAAAAAAGCTTGCAGTCCCAAGGGAAGAGAGGGGGGCTCTTGTGCGTCAGTGCCACGGATTTTCAGTTCAAAGGGCATTCAAAGATAGGCGTGCGTTCATACACGAGGTCTACAATAGGCAGGGACTAAGCTAGTTCAGGCTACCGGCTTGAGATGGTGTAGGACACGACTTTCCAAAGCCCGAGTTTTCCTTCTGTCATGAGGACAATTGTCTCGGTCATATTCTGTTTACGCTGATAGTTAGTCGCGTACTTGATGATCATAAAGTTTCCTCTCGTCCCATGCTGCAGTTCAGTAGAAGGTTGGTGTGATGTCACTTTGCGAGAGGTCACCACTCCCAGTCCTGTCCGACTAGCTTTCATGCCGGCGGCCCATTGATCGCGGGTGGTCACGTCTTTAACAAGCCCGCTCGCCTCTCCCCAGGAGGCGCCATATTGGTGCTGGTCGATCAAGTTGACCCAATAAATTGCCTGAGCGTTGGCCGCAGAGAAGGCCGGAGAGGTTTTCCCTCCTTGAGTGTCGAAAGGATTAGGAGGATAGGAGGGGCTCGAGTCGGCTAAAAGAGGGGAGGATAAGAAAAGAAATGAGAGGAGAAAGGTTTTCATTTGCGTAAAAATAAATTGTTTCGGTATTGTCTACTTCCTTCCAAGTTAATGGGAAGGAATAGAGAAGGCAAGTAGAAATTTCATTTGGGGGCTTAGCTCAGCTGGTAGAGCATCTGATTTGCATTCAGAAGGTCAGGAGTTCGACTCTCCTAGCCTCCATCATTTTCCGCGGTTATAGCTCAGTTGGTTAGAGCGCGACACTGATAATGTCGAGGTCCCAAGTTCAAGTCTTGGTAACCGCATTCACCCGTCACCTTACGCATAATACTTTTTTCTAACCGCTTTAAAGTTAAATAGCTGTTCAGTCTGTAACGCTCCCGGTCTCTCCGTTCCAAACGATAACATCAATATTGCACATTAACATCAGAAATGTTATTATGCAGATATATTGTTAGTATAGAAGAGAGACTCCATGAGCACAATGTCTCGGGTTCTGAGGGATTATCTGGTAGAAGTGTTGGATTTGCAGGTCAAGATTCAGCCATGGGAAGAGCGTGATGTGCTTCCTTTTTTCCTGATTGATACTTACGACTTTTACGAAACCTCATTTTTAAAAAGGTCCTCTTTATTGGTTGTTGCCAAAGAAGGTGTTGAGCTCACACCCGTAACAATTAAAAAACATTTTGAGCAGATTCGAAAACGAACAACGAGATTGTGCGTTTTTGTACAAAGCGGGACAACGTTTTACAATCGCAAACGTTTAATTGAACAGCGTATTTCTTTTATTATCCCAGGAAATCAACTCTACCTGCCAGAGCTTGGGATCGAATTGCGAGACTATTTTCATAAAGAGAAAGCAGACAAAAACCATTTAAGTCCAGCGACACAGACCGTGCTGATTTACGTTTTAATGGATCAAAGGGGTGGGGCTCTAACACCTTCACAATTGTCAGGCCAATTAGGCTATACTCCAATGACGATGAGCCGAGCATTCGATGAGCTTGAAAGTAAGGGTATTGGCAAGATTGACCGGAAAGGTAAGGAGCGTTTGTTATCCTTTAAAGAAAGCAAAAAAGAGATCTGGGGAAAAGCAAGACCTTTGATGCGTGATCCCGTCAAGAGGCAAGTATGGGCAAAGGGAGAGAAGCCTAAGCTGATTGCAGGCATCAGCGCTCTTGCAAAAGAGACTTTGTTAGCGCATCCATCCATTCCTATTTATGCAGTTAGCTTAGATGAGAGGAAGAGAATGGAGATTACTGAACTCCCTAATCGAGATGATGCTGAATTTGAACTAGAGATCTGGCATTACGATCCAGGCCTTTTTGCAAACAGAGGAACGGTTGATCCCTTTTCTCTTTATCTGAGTCTGAAAGAAAGCGAAGAAGAACGAGTAGAGATCGCCTTAGAGGGGATAATGGAGAAGGTGAAATGGTAAGAGGCATAGAGCATTTTAAGCAGCATTTTTCGACTTTTAAAGAGAAATACGTCTTGATTGGAGGGACTGCCTGTACAGTAGTCATGGAAGAGGTAGGGCTTGATTTTAGAGCGACAAAAGATCTGGATATTGTCCTATTTGTCGAAGCGCTGGATGGTGGTTTTGTATCTGCATTCTGGGACTTCATCAATAAAGGTGGCTATCAGAATAGACAGCGCAGCACTGACAAAGCGATCTTTTACAGATTTTATTCTCCACGTAACACAAGTTTTCCATCGATGTTGGAGCTTTTCTCGCGTGTCCCTGATTTAGTGAAATTAAGCGACGGGGGTCAATTAACTCCGATTCCCACGAGCGAGGAGACTACGAGTCTTTCTGCAATTTTACTAGATAATGACTATTATCACTTCACGCATTCTGGGAAGAAGGTGATCGATGGACTTTCGGTAGTAGAGGCAAGCCATCTTATCCCTCTAAAGGCAAGGGCCTGGCTCGATTTGAGAGAAAGAAAACAGTCCGGTGAGTCTATTGATGAAAAGGATATACGAAAACACAAAAATGATATCCTACGCTTATTCCAACTCTTGTCACCGACTGCTCGAATAGAGTTGCCAACTGCGATTCAGCAAGATATGAGAAAGGTTGTGAACAGCCTTAAACAAGAGCCTGTTGAACTAAAAAATATTGGTTTGAAGCAGGTTCTATTCAGCGACATTCTGATCAGTTTTCAACGGATTTACCATCTTTAGTCCTCGGTTGCATAGATCGCGTAGATAGGGGATCTGCTCGTCTGTTAGGGAATAGGTTTCACGGGGCATCCCGCCAAAACTCACAGATAGGGCGGTCATGTAGTTGAGCCAGGGGTCGTGTATGCTCTCTTCCTCGCTCTCAACGTCCTCCATGGCACCGTAGGTTTGAAGCAGAGACTCAAAGCGACTTTCAATAAGAAAGTCAAAATGCTCCCTATTCTTTTCGTCCATTGAAGAACGTAGGTGCCCAACTGTTTGGGGACTCAAGTAAAAAAGGTTGTGTACCAGGTTGTCTGAGTACTGCCCCACAAATTGAAGGAAAGCTTGATCTTCAGTTTTAAGAGTCTTTTTGTCGGCAAATTCCTTATCGATGGCCGCCACAAACAGGCTCCACTGCGCATGCGTCATATGCGTGAGGAGCTGGGTAAAGGGTTTCTGATGCGTTTTGTCTGGCTGGGTAAAATGACCCATCAGGGAATCTAATAAATGGAGTCCATTAAAAGCGGAGCGCAACTTTCTATTTTGGCGAGAGAAATAGAAGCGCACAAGACGAGTAATCAAGATCGCAAGCCCAATGGGCGCGGCTCCCGCACCGGCAATTGTGCCAATGAGAGTGACATTCTGAGGAAGTGAGAGAGTGCCCACTCCACCGGCTTGGCTAATAACAAAAACGGCGGCAAAAATGGCCAAGATTCCTAATGCATAAACGGAGATCTCTACCTTGCGCATCATGGCCTTACGGTGGTCATTGGTTTGCATGCGCGCAAAGTCCTTCTCAGGAGAGTAGCTATAGACAATAGGTGTCATGCAGATCTCCAGTCGCTTGGGTTGTATGGCTGTTCTGTTGGTTTTGGTGGAGGCAAAGAAACTTTTTTCGGTTTTAAGCAGGTGTAAATGAAGGCAAGGCCCAACAGGGAAAAAGATCCCTCGGTGGTCAGTAAGCAAGCTCTAAAGCAGAGGCTGGGCAGAGGAGAGGTATGAAGGCAGGCGGCCTGAATCGCGACAAAGGCAGCCACAGCTAGTGCTGCCACGCCCACCGTACTGGCAGCGATTGCGACTTTTTTTGCTCCCTCAAGCTTAAACAGAGAAGTCTTTATACCTGTTAGTTCCATGTTACAATACTCCTATAAAGTAAATATTATAACATAATAATGTTAAGAAATTATTTGGCAGATTGTATCTTTTGGAGTGTACCGTCTAAGGCTTTTAGAAGAGATTTTCGCTCTCTAGGAGTCTGATCGTTTTCCTCAGGATAACGCTCTTTGATCTCCTTGATCAGCTTCGAGGCGTACTCTTTGGTCCATGCGCGTTTCAATAAGTTTTTGTAAAGAAATTGTGTTTTGTGGCGGGTTCTGGGCATCTGCTCAACTTGGTGCCAGCTGATAAGCGCGATATTGAACTCGATGAGCTCCTTTCTGGCGGCGTTCTTTGCCCTTGTGCTGCGTACAGCAGCATAGATGAAAGGAAGACTGACCAGAAGGGCTCCCGAGCCCGGTAGAACGCCTGGGAGGATCACATGTTGAATCACGTTGACTCCAGGTAGGGTCATGCAGAGACAGGCGGCTCCGATGACGATCAAGGCGCCAATGATTAAAAACGAGGCGGCAGCTGTTGAGCAGCCAGTATGGCATGCTTTTCGCCCAAAGGTCTCATGGAGCGCGAAAAGGTGGGCTTTGTCTTCAAGATCTAGACGTGGTGTTGCTACGCTCATTGCAAATTATTATTTTGGTCAGTATTCTACCACTTATGCACGACCCATACAAGATTTGTGATCCGGTTCATGGATTTATCCGCTTTGGAGAGCTCGAACAACGGGTGATTGACTCGCGCCCGTTTCAGAGGCTCCGCTATATCCGTCAAATGGGTGTGGCCTATCTGGTCTACCCGGGTGCAACTCATACCCGCTTTGAGCACTCATTGGGGGTGATGGAGCTGGTGTCACGCATCTTTGATGCAATTGGTCACGATTTGCCTGAGCAAAAGAGGGGATACTGGCGGCAGATCCTCCGTTTAGCCGCCCTTTGCCATGACATGGGCCATCTTCCCTTCTCCCATACGGCTGAAAAGGTGCTTCTGCCCGATGGGGGGCATGAAGAGATGACGATGCAGATGATTCGCTCAGAAGAATTGCGGGTGATTTGGCAGACTTTGGGAGAAGAAGCTGAAGAGGATATCATCAAGCTGGCAGTGGGCAGAGAACCGCTCACACCGCAAGAAAGGTTGCTGGCACAGGTGATCACAGAGGATAACTTTGGTGCGGATCGGATCGACTATCTGATTCGGGACGCGTACTACACGGGTGTGGGGTATGGCTATTTTGATCACCACCAATTGATCGACTCGCTCCGCATCTTACCCGATTCCCTAGGTGTGGCAGAGGGGGGAATCCAGTCGGTTGAGGCACTTTGGATTGCCCGCTACATGATGTATGCACGGGTCTATCACCATCCCAAAGCGCGTGTCTACACGCAGCATATGATTCGCTTCATGCAACGCTACTATGACCCCTCTATTCCCTATCTGGAGCAGACTGATTTTGTGATTCTAACAGCTTTGATGCAGGCAGCAAAAGAGGGAGATTATGACGCTCTGGTGCTCTTGAAACGAAAGCCTGCTTATGAGGAGGTGGGAGGAGAGCTGCCTCTCTCTTTGGCCGATTTGGGAGACAAAATACTCGTGGATCAGGCTCCGTTGAAAAAGGGGGAGCGACGGTTTGCCGTATTGAGTGAGGAGGGGAAGGTGATCTGCTCTGATCAAGCCTCTCCTTTTCTACGTGAGATTCCAATCGGTGGAAAGTCTGTTCAAGTCTACACGCACCCAGAGTTCACACAGCAGCTAAAAGCTGCTCTCGAATGCTCTGAATGAGTTGACTACCTGCGACAGGATCTTGCCGCATTTCAGGTAAGACGGGGTAGTCTGCCGCAATTTTTCCCTCAGACAAGACAAGGATCCGGTCGGCTAGTGCCATGGCATCGCGAAAGTCGTGGGTGACCATGACAATCGTTTTACTGTATTGATCGCGGATCTCGCGCATCAATGCATAGAGTTGCTCTCGAATGATCACATCTAAGGAGGCGAAGGGCTCATCAAGAAGCATAAGAGGATGATTTTGTAACAAAGATCTGGCCAGTGCGACCCGTTGACGCATGCCGCCGGAGAGGGTGTGGGGATAGGCCTCAGCTGTTCCCTCCAACCCAACTCTTTCGAGCAGAGCAAGAGCCTGAGCACGGATCACCTCTTTTTTCTGAGGCAGCTTTTTCCCTAGCTCTGTAAAGAGGAGGAGATTTTCTAGGACGGTGCGCCAGGGGAGAAGGAGATCTTCTTGTCGCATGTAGGTGGCTTCGCCATCTAACGAAATGGTGCCTTCTGTGGGCTGAATCAGCCCCGTAATCAAGCGAAATAGCGTTGTTTTGCCCGATCCGGAAATGCCAATCAAAGCGACAATCTCCCCTTTTTTAATCGAAAAAGAGAGCTTGTCGAGGATCGTTTTTTCCCCATAGGCAAACTGAAGCAGGTGGATAGCAAGCATAGCGGGAAACATTCTCTACAAAGCGCCATTCTTGAGCAATAAATTTTGGTTATCCGGTTCTTATCTACCAGACAGTAAGTATCTTAACATAAAATAAATAATGAATTGATATGATGGAGTTGAACAGAGGTTAAGAGTAATGGCGACACAACCGCAACCCATTCATCCAAATGCTCGACCAAACGGAGTCTCCGCAACTCCACGAGGAGGCGCTTGCCCTCAAAGAAAGCCTTTCCACTCAAAAATTCCCAATCTTGAATCTTTAAAACAGCGCGCTCGGGCGATTTCTGAAAAATGCGTCGACCTGCTCAATGATGAGCAGATCACTTGTCTGGTCGTGAGTCTTTTAGGGGTTGCCATACGGGGACTGCAATTTGCTGGAACAATCGGGGGTGAGTGTCTTCCTTATGTGGGGATTCTCACGGCTCCGTTTAGCCTCTATCATACGGCGCGGGCTGGAAAGGGGCGCTTCACTCTTTTGATGTGCGCCCTGTCAACAGGTCAGGTGGCAGAGAGCATTTTTTGGGTGGCAAGAGGAGTGGACTCGATTGGAAAAGGGATCAGTAGCTGTATCAAACCTTTTGCCGGAGGAGTTCAGCTTGCCGGGGCTCAAGTCTCCCACATTGGGATGGGGGTGACCTTTACTCTTGTTCTTCCCATTATTTTGATTGTCTGTGGCGCTGTAGGGGGTATAGCAAAAGGATGGGCGACCATACGTACAGCACAGGTGCTCAGACAGTTCAACCGAGAGGCTGAAAAACAGGACGATTCACTCAAAGCGTTGGGAGAGATTCTTGAGTATCTTCAAGGACCTGTTCCGGATGTTTTAGAGGGAAGTAAGCAGAGTGCTTTATTAGAAGAGAAGCTCTTTAATGAGAATCACTTCACCAACGATTCGAGACGCAAAGCTCTACAAGAACGGGCAGCTAAACTCGCAGAAAAGAGTTATGGTGTTGATGAGCTCATTGACCTTTATGATAGGATCTTGGTACATGAAAATTTGGATACGATACATGTAAATAGGCATGAATTAGTTATGCTTAAACAAGAGCTGATGCGAGAGGGAAAGGAGATTGTGGGAACCGCCCGGAGTGAAATTCATCGAAAATTGCTCTATCACGCTCTATTTTTGCTGGTCTCGCTCATCTCAATCACAGCAGGGAGTCTGCTGCTTGTTCCGCACCTTCACACAGCTGGCTATGCATTGACCATGACCAGTGGAAGCCTTTTTGCCCTCTATATTTTGTTTGATAAGCTCGTTTCTCAGGAAAGATTTTATAAAATGGAGCGCTCTCTTCAAAGAAATCAGCAGAGCGAGTAGAATAAATTTCTATGCCCCCTCGCAAACTCCCGCTGGGAATTCTACTTCTTTCTGGATTTATCGATTATGCTGGAATCGCAATCGTCTATCCCATTTTAGCCTATCTACTTTTTGATCCGACTTTTCACTTTCTCTCTCCAGAGACAAGTAGTGGCATGCGGGGGTTATGGCTGGGGATTTTGATCGCTCTGCATCCTTTCTTCCAGTTTTTATTTGCTCCGATTTTGGGATCTCTTTCCGATCTGCGGGGAAGAAAGAGGTTGTTGATCTTAAGCTTTTGGATCGGGCTAGCCAGTTATGCCTTAGCGATGTTGGGGATCTATTTTCAAAGCATCACGCTTCTGGTCATCTACCGAATCACGGCAGGCATCGCCTGTAGTAACTGCTCGATTGTCAGCGCCATTGTGGCCGATATTAGCACAGCTGAACAAAAAGCAAGGAACTACGGACTTCTCAACATGGCCTTTGGCGCCGGGTTTACCTTTGGACCTTTTATCAGTGGAGTACTAGCGCGGTCAGCTGGTTTGATCACGCCCTTTGCGGTAGCCTTTGCGCTTGTGGTGCTCAATCTGGTGCTGGTCTGGTGGAAACTCGATGAGACAAGAACAATCCGCACCCAGGGGAAAGTGAAGGTATTAACCGCTTTTTATCAAGTGAAGCAAGCAGCGCAGATGCCTGAGCTGCGTTTTGTCTTTCTCTCTCTTTTATTTTTCTCTTTCGGATGGTCTTTCTTCACAGAATTTATCCCCCTGTTTTTGATTGAGCGGTATGATTTTTCGCCTATCCAGACAGGTTTTTTCTATGGCTATTCAGGAGCCTTTTACTCTCTTTCAGCTGGGTTTTTTATCTATCCCTTTATTCGACTGATGGGAATTCAAAAAACACTTTTCTATTCGATGTTGCTCGCTGGGCTCTATCTCTTTCTCTTTTTGGGCATTCGGAATGTCCATTTTATCTGGCTCTATATCCCGCTGGTGCAGTTTTTCCTCGCCTTTGCCTATCCAGCCACGGCTGCCTTGATTTCAAACAGAGTAAGCGATGAAAGGCAAGGTGAGGCAATGGGAATCTATGAGAGTTTGATTGCCTTAGCCCTGGCCATCACTCCTTTTTTCAGCGGCTCTTTTGTGGGGAGGTATCCGGCGCTGACTGTGATTGTGAGTGGGATTTTTATGGCGCTGAGTGCGGCCATTATTCTACTACAAAAAGAGGCTCCCGTTTCGGATGTGGATGAGGTGGGTTAGGTCAGGGAGGTCAGGGTTTTTACGTGGCGAGGTGATAAAAACCTGACCCATAGTAGAGAGTTGGGAGTAGAGCCGTTTTTCTCGCTCGGCATCGAGCGAAATCCCCACATCGTCAATACAAAGTAGAGGCGTCTCTTCTGTCGCCTTTTTCAAGCGAGCCCACTGTGCCAAACGGAGGCTGGTGACACAAGAGCGTGCTTGACCTTCGCTGGCAAAAAAACGGGCTTCGTGTCCTCCAATGAGAATCGTAAGATCATCTCGGTGGGGGCCTGTGAGCGTGCTTCCTTGTTCGATTTCTCGGGGACGTTGTTTTTCGTATTGCTTAAGAAAATAGGTCTTGAGCGCGTCGGGATTTTTTTTCACAGGGGCAGATGTTTGATAGCTGAGCGTGAGCTGATCACTCTGTGTCGAGAGCGCCTCTTCACTTCCTAACTGCTCAATGGTAGCGAGCCGTTTAAGAGTGAGGTGAGTCGCTGAATCGGCCATTTGCTCTTCCCAGATTGAAACTGTATCAATTTTCCGTCTGCGCAGCAAAACATTGCGGTGCTTCATGGCGCGGTGGTAACGACTTAAGTGGTGGAGATAGAGGGGACTTTCGCATGCGATTTGCAGATCGATAAATTGACGCCGTGCCGAGGGGCCCCCTTTGACCAGTTCATGATCTTCTGGAGAGATAATGACTCCGTTTAAAATGCCTAAAAGCGCGCTGAGGGAGGGAATCGAGGTGGCATTATGCACAATGGTACGTCCTTCACCATCAAAGGTGACTTTCAGCTGCTGCTCAATCCCATTTTTTTTAAACTGCGCTTCGACGTAAAAAGCGGGCGCTCCAAACCGAATCAAATCAGAGAGGCGCTGCGTGCGGAAAGAACGACCTGTTATCAGGAGGTGGATCGCCTCTAGCAGGTTGGTTTTTCCCTGCGCATTTTCTCCATAAATGTAGTTTAACGTGGGCGAAAAGGTAAAGTGCGCCTCTTCGTAGTTACGAAAATTTCGCAGAAACAGAGAGGTGAGGTTCATTAATCGTCATTGAGCCGCATGGGCATGATGATGAACAGACTTTGACTGGAATCTGTGATGATGCCCGGATTGTAGGAGTCTGAAACTCCTAAAGTGACAGTTTCGTCTTTACTGTGGCGAAGAATGTCGAGGAAATAAAAAGGGTTGAAGGCGATATCGATTTTCTCCCCGGTGTAGTTGACCGGCATGCTCACTTTTCCCTCTCCCACATCGGTGCAGTTGGCCGTTAGAACGAGCTCACCGGGTAGAAAGGTGAAGCGAACAGAGTGGGAGGTGTCGTTGGTAAAAAGCGAAATTTGTCTGAGGAGGGTAACCATCTCTTCGCGATGGAGGGTCATCTTCACCTCACTTTGCGAGGCAATCACCTGTTCAAAATCGGGGTACTCTCCAGAAAGCAGTTTGGTGATCATCAGTGTGTTTCCTGACTCGACGGCGACTTTATCGTCTGTTAGGTAGATGGTAGAGGGCTCTTCATCTTCGATCATCTTTAAGATTTCGTCGACAGCTTTGAGGGGGACGATGTATTCGCCAGAAAAGTCGGAAGAAAGGGGGATCTCGGTCTCTGTTTTGGCTAGTCGCTTGCCATCGGTTCCCACAAAGATTGCCTTACCGTTTTCAATCCGCATCAAAACGCCGGTTAACACATAGCGATTATCTTCTTTAGAAACAGCAAAAGAGGTGCGGTAAAACATATCCTTTAGAAGCGCCCCGGGGAGAGTGAATTGGGTGGCCTCTTTGAGGTCCGGGAGGGCGGGATACTCTTCTTTGTCCATTCCGTTGAGACGAAACCGGGACGACCCTGATTTGATTTCCGCCATTTCGCTATCGGCAGCCACCACTTCAATATTTTGATCGGTCAGCTCGCGCACGAGTTGAAAAAACCGCTTGGAGGGGATGGTCATCGACCCTTTATCGTGAATTTTGGCGGGAACTGAGCAGCGAGTTCCCACAGTCAAATCAGTTGCCGTAAAGACCAGTTGATCCTCTTCTGCCTCGATTAAAAAATGCGACAGAATCGGAATGGGGGCATTTTGGGGGACCACATTCTGGATTTTCCGGATTAAATGGCTCAATTCGGCTCTTGAAATGACGAATTTCATAGTGCATTCTCCAATTGTCAAGTGATTACGATCATGGTATCATTTTGAGCTATTATGGGACAGAAAGAGTTAGTCAGTAATCGTCGCGCCTTTCATGATTATGAAATTTTGGAAACGTATGAGGCGGGGATCGTTTTGTTGGGTACGGAGATCAAATCCCTCCGTGACAATGGCGGCAATCTAGTAGAAGGATATGTCAAGATAATCAAAAGTGAGATTTGGTTGGTTGGCGCTTCCATTGCCCCTTATCGTTATGGAAATGTGCACAATCATGACGAGCGTCGCGATCGCAAGCTGTTGATGCACAAAAAAGAGATCGAAAAGCTCAAGGCAACCGTGCAACAAAAGGGATTGACTCTTGTGCCTCTCTCTCTCTATCTCAAAAATGGGCGTGTTAAAATTCAAATTGGCCGTGCGCGCGGAAAAAAACACCACGATAAACGGCACGCCATCGCTGAAAGAGAGAAAAAACGTGAGATGGACCGCGCCCTAAAAAATCATGGATAGAGATAGGCCCTGATGCCACGGGAGCGCGCCCACGCTTTTGCCTCTTTGACAGAGGGGAAAAGCATGAGAGCCGTTGCCAAAGCATCGGCTTCAAAACAGCTGGAACTGACCACAGACGCACTTATAATGGGCGGATCTTGTAGCGGTTGTTGCCTAGCTGGATCAATGATGTGTGTATAGTGATCCCCGTCAATGGTCCAGTTTTGAAAATAGCTGCCGCTTGTTGCGATCGCCTGATCGCGCATTTTCAGTGTTTTTCCTCCTCGGATGGCCACTTTCCAAGGACGTCCAGTTGGGTGTGAGCCTGCCGTTCGAATCTCTCCTCCCCACTCCACATATAGGTTTTGATAGCCAGCCGATTGAAGGCGCTCGGTGATAAGGTCGACCGCGTACCCTTTGGCGGCACCTCCTAAATCCAAAGAGGTCTCTCCATGTTCTTTCCAGAAGCAAGATTTGTCTATATGGACGGTTTTCCAACCGACACAGAGACTGGGTTGAGTGAGTTTCCCTTTTAGAAGCCTCTCTTTGATAGAGGCGACTGTTGGATCAAAGCGTCCTTCCGTTAAGGTGACAAGATGGTCTACTCGTTGGAGTAGATCGGCCAATGGAGGGGAGAGTTCAGTGGGTTGATTAGCGGGAAGGGCATTGAGCTTTGAAATTTCCGATTCGGGGTTCCAATTATTGAAAACGGAGTAGATTTCTTCAAAAGTAGCCAACACAATCTCTTGTAAATCGGGCTTTAGGATATCGACTTGGATACAGTAGCTCATGGTCATGGCGCTTCCGACCAAACGGGCAGGCTCAGGTGGTGAGTGACAGCCAACCAAGCAGAGAAGCAGAACTAGTGCGTAGATTGGTAACTGACTACAGTATTGTGCAGAAGCATGGCAACGGTCATCGGGCCGACGCCTCCGGGAACAGGGGTAATTGCTTGGCATTTTCTCTCTACAGGTTCAAAATCGACATCTCCAATGATCTGCTTTCCCTCCCGGTGGATCCCCACATCGATGACAACAGCTCCCTCCTTGACCATGTCAGCACGAATGAAGCGCGGGCTGCCTACAGCTGCAATGAGAATATCCGCGCGGCGTGTGTGCGCTATGAGGTCTCGGGTTTGGCTGTGGACCACAGTGACCGTCGCGTTACATCCAGGAGCATTTTGCATTAAAAGGGCGGCAAGCGGTTTGCCCACAATGGCGCTGCGTCCGGCAATGACGACGTTTTTTCCTTTCACAGGAATCGTATAGTAATCCAAAAGCATCTTGATCCCCAGAGGAGTGCAGGGGACAAATCCATCGTCTAAGCCAGCGAGCACCTTGCCTAGATTAACGGGGTGAAAGCCATCGACATCTTTTTTAGGATCAATGGATTGAATGACATTAATGGAGTCGATGTGGGCAGGCAGGGGGAGTTGCACCAAGATGCCATTGACAGTGGGGTCGTGATTCAACTTGGTGACCAGCTGAATGAGTTCCTTCTCTGAGGTAGAGGCGGGGAGGTGGTGGAAAAAAGAGTGAATCCCAATTTTTGTGCACGCACGTCTTTTCATGTTGACATACGTTTGTGAGCTGGGGTTATTGCCAATCAACACAACGGCCAGTCCGGGAGGAGTGGAAAAGCTCGCTACTTCCTCGGCAAGCCCGGTGTGGACTTTTTCGGCTACTTCCTTCCCTGATAGAATCATCGCGCTCTCCTTCTTGCTCTGATTACTCTACGCAATTTGTAGGTAATTTGGAAGGGAAGAGAGAGTGCAAGGGCATATCCAGCATCTAGAAGAGACATCCACAACAGGTCGGTGAAGAGCCACTTGAAGGAGAGGGGGACAGGGTGCGCAAAAAAAAGAAAAAGAAGGGCGGCCGTTAGAGTGGAGAGAACAGAAAAAAGAAAGGTCATGACTGGAAGAGTAAAGGGCTTGTCATCAAAAAAGTTGTGTCTTTGGCTATAGAGGATCCAGCAGACGAGAGTGTAATTGAGGGCTGTGAGTCCGAAATAGGGAGTAGAGGAGAAGAGGTCAATGATCAGGCCACATCCCAGGGCTCTCCATAAAACTGCAAAACGGGTCTGTTTGTAGAAGGTCAGGATGAGATAGGGGGCAAAGTAGAAAAGGCGGCAGTGGGGGAAAAAAAGAATTCCACACACAGCTGCACAAAAAACCAATAGAGGATTAACACGCATTTCTAAGTAAAAGTATCTCAGGAATCGTCTTCAAGATCAACCAAAGATCATAAAGGAATGCACTCCGATCCACATAAGCGGCATCTAGGGCAATGCGCTTGTCAAAGGTGGTATTACTTCTTCCTGAAGTTTGCCAGAGTCCGGTGACACCTGGCCGAATAGATAGAATTTTCTCTGCTAGGGAGCCGAGCTCCTTTCTTTGATTGACCATGTAAGGGCGAGGGCCCACAACGCTGAGCTCTCCCTTGAGAACATTCCAAAATTGGGGAAGCTCATCGATTGAGGTTTTACGCAACAGGCGTCCAAAGAAAAAAACACGTGGATCGCTTTTGAGTTTTTGGTGTCTCTTCCATTCCGTTTGAAGGGCTGGGTCTGTCAGAAGAAGCTCTTTTAATCTACGGTCAGCTTGAAGATGCATGGTGCGGAATTTGTAGCACTTAAAAGGCTTTCCGGCGCGGCCCAATCGGATCTGTGTGTAAAAAATAGCCCCAGGTGAGCAGAGAAAAATACCCAAAGCGATCAGTAGACCGAAAGGAAGAAAAAGCAGAAGAAGGCTCAAACTAAATACAATGTCAAAGAGCCGTTTACCTGTCATGGTGAACTCTAGCTGCAAGCTGGTGCGTCATCTCTGTCAGAGGAGAGTCACCTTCGATGAGTGCACCTAGCGTTTGAAGTGCGGAGCTTTTCAGCGTCTCCAGTGTTGCATACGCGCGCGCTTCTCCGAGTGGATGATCTCCATCTAGAATATCGTCAACCACCTGAAAAAGAGAGCCGAATTGAGTTCCAAACTGTTCAAGCTGCGTCAAAACTTCAGCGGAGGCCCCAGTCACAATCCCTCCAAAAAGCAGCGCACACTGGAACAGAGCTGCTGTTTTTTGCTTGTGGAGCTGGGCTATATCAGTATGCTGTTCGATATCCATCACTTGCCCGCCCAGCATTCCCTCACTTCCTGCTGCGCGTGAAAGGGTTTGAGTCAGAGTGAGTTTCTGCTCAGGGCTCAGTTCGGGCGCATGAGCTAATACCTCAAAGGCGCGGGTTAACAGATAATCACCGACCAAAACAGCGTGTGCCTCATTGTAGACCTTATGCAGTGTGGGGCGCCCTCTGCGCATGTCGTCGTCATCCATACAGGGGAGGTCGTCGTGAATGAACGAGTAGCAGTGAATCATTTCAAGGGCGCAAGCGGGAGTAAGAGCACGCTCAGCGCTTTCTGGTTCGAGCATTTCGGCTGTATGAAGAGTAAGAAGAGGGCGCACGCGTTTTCCGGGACCAAGTAGTGCGTAGCGAGCCCCTTCAAAAAGAGAGCCGTAGTCAGGTGAATGTGTTGGTATGAGCTTCGCTAATGCGTTGTTAATGAGATCTATCATAAGTACGCCCAATCTAGAATCACTTTTCCACACTGACCTGATAGCATCACATCAAACCCTTTTTGAAACTCCTCAGCAGCAAAGCGGTGTGTAATGGCCGGGGTCACATCAAGGCCACTTTCTAACATAGCTGCTACCTGATACCATGTACGAAAGATCTCTCTTCCGTAAATTCCCTTGATGGTCAGCATTTTAAATATCACTTGATGCCAATCAAGAGTGGCGTCAGTGGGAAGAATACCGAGTAAAACAAGGTGAGCGCCATGTGCAGCGAGATCAGGAAGCGAGGCAAATGCTTCTACATTTCCTGACATTTCCAAGCAGACATCAAAGCCATCTTGAATGCCAAGTGGCTCCCTAACAGATTCGATAGACTCTTCTTTTAAATTGATTGCTCGGGTCGCGCCCATCTGTTTGGCCAGGGCAAGGCGGTAGGGATTCACATCTGTAATGACAACAGAGCGGGCTCCTGCTTTGAGAGCGACAGGAATGGTCATGAGTCCAATGGGTCCTGCCCCTGTAATCAGCACATCTTGACCAACTAGATCAAAGGAAAGAGCTGTATGAACAGCATTTCCAAGGGGATCAAAAACAGAGGCGACCTCGTCAGGAATGGAGGCTGACACCAGAAAGGCATTTTCCGCAGGGATAGCCACATACTCGGCAAAACACCCATCGCGATTCACACCGATCCCGAGTGTTTGTGGACATAAAACCCGTCTGCCCGTGCGGCACATCCGGCACTGTCCACAGGTAATGTGCCCTTCACCTGAAATGCGGTCTCCTGTTTTGAATCCTGTGACTGTGGATCCAACATCGATCACCTCGCCCACAAATTCATGGCCGATAATCGAGGGAATAGGGAGCGTTTTTTGTGCCCATGCGTCCCATTTATACAGGTGCATATCTGTGCCGCAAATCGACGTTTTTAGAACTTTAACTAAAAGATCTCCTGGCCCCATCTCGGGGTTGGGGACCTCCTCCATCCAAAGTCCTTCGGTTGCTTCTTTTTTTACGATGGCTTTCATCTAGCTGCCTTGCTAATGACGTTTAATTCTTTGCCCACTTTTTCAAAAGCTGCAATTGCACGGTCAATATCTTCTAGGCTGTGGGCGGCCGACATTTGGGTGCGAATTCGCGCTGCTTGCTGGGGAACAACGGGATAGAAAAAGCCTACCACATAGATTCTCTCTTGGAGCATCTTCTGTGCAAAGATCTGCGTCCGCTTTGCATCTCCTAACATGACAGGGATAATGGGGTGATCTTGGCCTGCAAGCTCAAAACCTAAAGCGCCCATTTTTCGTCTAAAATACTCTGCATTCCTCCTCAGTTTTTGCCTTAAAGCATCGCCCTCTCTTTCCAATAGGTTAAACACCTCGATGCTTGCTGTGGCGATACTCGGGCAGAGCGTATTGGAGAAGAGATAGGGACGTGAGCGTTGCCTGAGCCATTGGATAATCTCCTTGCGTCCTGAAGTAAAGCCGCCGGAGGCACCTCCCAAAGCTTTTCCAAGAGTCCCTGTGATAATATCAACGCGCCCAAGGACATCGCAGTATTCGTGCGTGCCTCTTCCATTTTCTCCCAAAAAACCACTAGCATGGCAGTCATCGATCATCACAAGAGCGTCGTATTTATCGGCAAGATCACAGACAGCTTTTAAATTGGCGATGATGCCATCCATGGAAAAGACACCATCAGTTGCAATTAAGCGGAATCGACAATCTTTTGCCTCTTTGAGTTTCTCTTCTAGATCGTGCATGTCGTTGTTCTTAAAGCGAAAACGCTTAGCTTTACATAACCGAATGCCATCAATAATACTCGCGTGGTTCAAAGAGTCGCTAATCACCGCATCTTCTGGACCGAGCAGGGTTTCAAACAGTCCCCCGTTTGCATCGAAACAGGAACTATAGAGAATGGTCTCTTCTGTTTTCAAAAAGTCGGTAATACGTCTTTCGAGCTCAACGTGAACTGTTTGCGTACCACAGATAAAACGGACGGAGGCAAGTCCATACCCGAATTTTTCGTAACTACTTTGTGCAGCGCGGATCACATCGGGGTGATTGCCTAAGCCGAGGTAATTGTTGGAGCAGAAGTTGAGGACGTGCGCTCCATTGCTCAACTCAATATCACTTTTTTGCGGAGAGGAAATGACCCGCTCTTCTTTGTAGAGGCCCGTTTCTTTGAGCTGATTGAGTTCGTCTTCAAGAAAGTGAAGAAAGGTTTTATCCATAGTTGCTGTCCTTACTTTTCTCTCTGTAGCTGTCCGTCACAGAGAATGAGTTTTCTGTCGCATAGCTCAGCCAAGGTGTGATCGTGTGTGACCACAATGAGTGATTTGTTGAGTTCTTTCACGGAGTGGAAAAGAAGTTCATGAATGCGAGAGGAGGTTTCATGATCGAGGTTGCCTGATGGCTCGTCAGCCAGTAGGAGCTCTGGATCGTTGCAGAGTGCGCGGGCAAGGGCAACACGCTGTTTTTCACCACCAGAGAGTAGCTTGGTCGTGAAATGGATGCGGTGCGAAAGGCCCACGCGGTCTAGAAGAGAGCAGGCGTGCGTGTAGATAGAGCTACCCCTATGAATGGGCCTGCCAGCGATTAGCGCTGGCATGAGTACGTTTTGCAACACCGAATAGTCTTCTAGAAGATTATAGCCCTGAAATACAAAACCAATGTGTTGATTACGTAACGTAGGAGGTGGATGGTGGGTGATCGATTTGCCCGCAATGATCAGTTCACCCTCAGTTGGTGCCTCGAGAGTCCCTAGGATTTGTAGAAGAGTGCTCTTTCCCTCACCAGATGCACCCATGATGGCGATGCTTTTGCCAGGAAAAACCTCAATTGAAACACCCTTGAGCACCTCGACAGAAACCGGGTGTGTGAAAGTCTTGCGGATCTTTTTTGCAGATAAAATCGGTTCCAACTTTACTCCGCTCTTAAAATTTCAGTAGGGCGGACACGCGCCGCCTTAATTGCCGGAACAATCCCTGCAAGCAGGGAGATGACCATTGTGGCCACGATCACAAATAAAAGAGAGGTAAAGCTCAGTTCATTGGGAAGCGAGCTTCCATAAAAGGCCGTTTGAAACGCCTCGTGCCCTTGCATAAAGCTTAAGAAATTCACAAGTGATTGGAGGTGGCTTAAGGTAAAGATGGCAGCCAATGTTCCGATAATGCAGCTTGCAATTCCCATGACAAAGCCACAAAGGCCAAAAATGGTCGCGATGCGCCGCGGCGAGGCTCCCATCGCTTGCAAAATGCCAATTTCGCGCTTTTTGTCGTTCACTAGTAGAATGAGCATCGAAATGATGTTCGAACAGGCCACAATCAAGATGATCAACGCAATGAGGGTAAAGAGGTGTTTGTCACTCTGAAGCTGCTGGAGAATGGGGCGTGCAAAGTCGTAGTCTTGGTAGGATTGAACGGTCCAGTATTTGTCGATACCGCGCGATTCAAGAGAGTGAACCAAAGCTTTTTTTACCGATTCTGCCTGTGCGATATCGTTTAGCCAGATATTGATTCCATTGCCCAACATGCTGTCAGAAACTGTCAGATTTCCTCGCAAAACAGAGACCACTTGCGGATCGGTGAAGATTAATTTATTTCCAACCGGCATCATGCCCGGATCGTAGAAACCCGCGACATAAATGGGGAGTCTTTGCTCTTGTGTGGAGCTTGCTGTGGGCGTGTAATAAGCAAGGTAACCGCGGTCTCCGAGTCGTACTCCGTTGTTTTTAAAATGTTTGGCAACCAGGATTCCATCGCCATGGGATTGGTCACAGGGAATGGTCGAACATCCTTTTTCATCTGAGTGAATCCAAGGGGGGGGAGAGGGAGCATTTTCATTTTGGCGCGCTTGAGCTTGTGCAATTTCTAATTGGTCAAAATAGGTGGTTCCTGAAAGGGGAATGTTTTGAACAGATCCTTCTAGGTGAAATTGCACTGAACTCAGCGCTGTGGCTTGAGCGAGTGTCTCTTCGATCAGCTTGGCGTGGAAAGGGATTTTTTCGCTAAGAACCAATTGAACACCTGGAGCGGCATTTTTCTCACTGACTAGGTGCATCTGCTCTTGATCGAATATTACCGTAACAGGTGTGGTGTCAAAGCCAAAGGCCTCCAGTTTATCTTGCAAAGCAGAAAGTTCTTGGGTTGATTGGGGGATCACAACACGGCGGATCTCGTCACGCTTGACAATGCCGATCCCTTCGAGATTTCCACTTTCTGGGAAAAAGGGTGATGTGAGCAAAAACCCCTCATCGGTTGTCTGAAGCTGGCTGATCTCAACGTGGTCGAAGAAGCTTTTTAGATGAGAGCCATCCTCTTGTGAGACGGTAGCTAAGAGGTTATTGTAATCGTCATTTTCAATCGGAAGAAGCATCTGAGCTAGACGTGTGTTGTCAGAGTCGTGTGAGGCGATATAGGTGATTTGGTTGATTGCTGTTTGTTGATTGTTCTCTCCTCCTGAAAGAGTCAGATGCAGATTGCCGTAAGAAACCTCATATTCTTGAGGGCGGATGCCCTTTTCTTTGAGAGAGGTAATCGCTTCCCATCCCTCTTTTACAGGGTCTTTGAGCTCGTGGTTATCTCGTCTATCGGGATGAGGAAAATCGTAGGGGAGTTCAACATCCATGTTAGCATCATAGGGGTCAGACCTGAATGCAGTTAATTTTTCCCCGATTGTTTTGGGGGTGTAGTTAGACTCTAAGCTTAAGTTGTCTACTTGGTAGTAGTAGGAGTTATAGTAGGCCTCGGTTGGGGCCATACGGACAGGCGCGTTGAGGGCAACCAACTGTTCGACCCATTTTTTCTCTATTCCATCGGTGACAGATAAGAACAGAACGACCAACCAGACAACTAGCGAGATCACGAGGACAGAAATAAGAGAAATAATCGAAACCGAAAGCTGCCGCCACCTGGGTAATAGATATTTTAATGCGACAGTTAGTTCAAAACGCACCGATTATTTAGCCTCTTTGAAAATCACGTGCCGTCTTAGAGAGGGGTCGTACTTTTTTAGCTCTAGGCGGGCTGTGTTTTTTTTCTTGTTTTTGGTGGTCCAGTAGACCTCTTTGCTCTCTGTGCTTTTCAATTTAATGATTTCACGTTGCTTACTAGCCATGGTTCACTCCTATATTAATATGACCCGAAAATTTAGCCGATCATAGCTTATTATTCAAGTATTTTGATCAAAAAGGGTGGGGCGTGTACAATGTTCTATCCATGAGTAATAAAATCAATTTTACAAGTCTAGGTTGTCCGCGCAATCTTGTGGATAGCGAAGTGATGCTCGGTCTCCTCTTAAAGGCCGGTTACGAAATCACTGAGGAGCTGGAAGAGGCCGATTATCTGGTGATCAACACCTGCGCTTTTCTCGAGTCCTCTCGCGCTGAGTCCAAAGAGGCCATCGCCGAGCTACTCTCTGTTAAAAAAAAGAGTGCCAAGCTCATTGTCACCGGCTGCATGGTGACCAAGCACCGTAAAGAGATTGAAGAGACCTTTCCTGGAGTCCACTACCTGTTAGGGTCGGGTGATGTCGAGGGAATTTTGCGCGCTGTGCGTTCTGATTTAAAAGGAGAAGTGGTTGGTTCGGCGCGCAGTTACCTAGAGGCCGGAGAGGTGCCACGCCAGCTCTCGACGCCTGAGCATTATGCCTACTTAAAAATCGCGGAAGGATGCCGCAAAAAATGCGCTTACTGCATCATCCCCAAGATTAAGGGGCCGCTGCGCAGCAAGTCTAAAGAGCAGGTTTTAAAAGAGTTTCGTGCGCTGCTTTCACAAGGAGTTGAAGAGGTAATTCTGATTGCCCAGGATTTGGGCGATTATGGAAAAGATCAGGGAGAAGAGCGTCTGACCGACCTTCTAAAAGAACTTCTCAAAGAAGGGGGAAAGTACTGGATCCGTCTTTTGTATCTTTACCCTGATGAGATTGACGACTCTCTTATCGAACTCATGCACGCGGATAAGCGGATTTTGCCTTACATCGACATGCCTATTCAGCACATCAACGATGACATTTTAAAGCGAATGCGCCGTCACACCAATGCGGCTCAAATCAAAGAGACCATCACCCGGTTGCGAGAGCGCATCCCTCAGATGCACATTCGCACCAGTTTGATTGTCGGTTTTCCTGGAGAAACTGAGGAGCAGTTTGAAGAGCTTCTCGCCTTTGTCCAGAACTATCCACTCAATCATGTGGGCATCTTCACCTACTCTCAAGAAGCAGGAACACCTGCAGGCCGGATGGAGAATCAGGTGCCTCAAGCAGTCAAAGAGGAGCGCCTAGATCGCTTAGCTGCCGCGCAGCATGAGGTGACAGAGAGCTTAAATGCGAAGATGATTGGGCAGCAGATGGAAGTGGTGGTTGAGGGGTATCACCCTGAGTCTGAATACTTGCTCGTGGGGCGCTATTTTGGGCAAGCTCCTGAGATCGATGGGCAGGTGATTCTCAACGATTGGCAGCAGGTGCAGGCATTTGGAGAGCGGTATCTTGTCGAAGTCACCGATGCTGCAGGGTATGATTTGGTGGGAAAAGTGCTCAAACCTCTCCGTTCGAGGCTTGCTCTAGTAAAATCATAATTTAAATTTTATATTTAAATTATTTATTATCAACGCTCCTAATAATGATTTTGTGTTATAGTAGGTGCTATTATGGCTTCCGTATCTTATAACGACCGTCATTGGTTGCACCAGCATCAATCGATTCAGGATGTCGATTCATTTCAGGCTGAAAATGAAATGCAGCTGCTTCCGGAGATAAGGCGGCTTGAAATCACGATCAAGGTGATGCGCATCGCGTGTGCCGTCTTGCTTCTATTGGCATCGGTAGCTATGTTTTATCTTCCTGTTTGGGTTCCACTTGGAGTTTGTTTCCCTCTTTCATTTCTTCTAGATGTATCCAGCCGCAAGCTCCAAGAGAGGGTTGAGGCTAAGCAAAAACTGATGGATTCAACCCTACTTGCGCGCGGTTTATTGTCTGAAAATGGTCTTCAGGGATTGCGTCCATTAGGCGAGTGGAACCTTCCGACATTCGATCCCCGTTTACGCTCGGACTGGATGATGCGAGAGGAGTTGAAAAAGTCACGCCCTGAGCCGGCAGCTCGCATTGAGCGCTTGGTTGGAACCTTAGATTTGGAGATTACCCCCAAGCTGAAATCACCTGTTGCAGCACAGCTTGCACAAGTTCCTGATCGGACAGAGGACTGGAATCGAGTACGCGCGCTTGTGTGTGAGGCAAAGGAGCACCTGCTCAATAGCAATTTTGAGAAGTACGAGAAGTGTCTCTCCGAGGCCAAAGAACTCGCACTCCTACAAGGGGGGACCGAAGGTTTAAGCTCTGCTGCATTCAAAGGGCAAACCGATTTAATTAAAGCACAAGCTTTTAAGAAGCACGTAAAGCGCTTTCAATTTCTCCACAGTGAGTTAATTGCACTGCATGATCAGCTTGGAAGTGAGGCTACTGTCGATGGGTGGACGCAGTATATGGCTGGAGTTCATCGTTTGCAGCATTTTATTCCAGGAATGGCTGATAGTGTAAGATGGGTTGCTTTACTGAGCGAACAGGCCTATGTTTTAAAAGGGCGTTTGCAAGCGCGACTGGATCAGCTTCCCCAAAACCGTATGACGGCTTTCGAGCAAGAAATTGATGACTACCATCATAGCATTCTTTCTCAGCCGTTAATCGAAGAGTTGGAAGCATGGCTGGACGCACATCCACACAATCAGGATCGTCCTACTGGACGGATTGCCAAGCAGCTCCCTACTGGAATTAGATTGTGGTTAGAAGAGAATGAAGATCTTTGGGGCGATTCTGCCTATGAGATTTACACATATGCCATTGAAATGAACAATCATCTGGCAGATGCCCAGGCCAGGTTATTAGAGTTAACTGAAGATAATGTGGAGACCTTTGATGTAGAGGTCATGCAGCAGCTCCGCAAGAAAATCAAGTTAACGAGCAGTGCGCCTTTTTATAAGCAGATATGGAATGATTTAACCAGCACTTCTTTTCACCCTCCGGATAGGCCGACGACACCTGAGGAAAGGACGATTCATGCTTCGTTAATGAAGATTGATCGTCAAATGGTTTGGATTAATCGTTCAAGACGGTACGGATTAGAGTGGGGGCTTTTTGCGGGCTTTTTGATTATTGAGGCCATCTTTTGGTCCAATCCGTGGGTGGTCTGGGGAGGCGCCATCCTCACCCTGTTAACGAAGGGGGGATCCTACTACGTTGACTATCGTTTACGTCAAATGGATAAGCAGAAGCAGGGTTACAAGATGCATCAGGTACTGCTGAATCATCCTGTTATATCCCGCGTTCCAGGCAACCGTCCCGGATTGCAGCATCTGCAGCAGGTGCAGGCGCGATACGATCTCTCTGGGGTCACACGTACGTGGTCTCGAGTTCTTACTGAAGGGGATGCTGCACTGCCTGATCTTCGTCCAGAGGCCTTTGCGATTCGAGAGATTGCCTATGAGGGAAGTGAGCTGGCACGCCCTGTCTGCAAAAAGGAGTTAATTCGCTTATTAAGTCTTCCTGAAAGAACGGCTGAGCAAGAAGAGCGGGTAGCTGGATTGCGTAGAACTTTGTTTCCTCCTCGTCGCTCTGCTTCGGATAGACAAGAGCCTACGGAGTCTGAAAAAAGAGATGTGCTGGCTAGGAGGCGTCAACGGTTAGAGAGAGCCATCGAAACAGAAAAAGACAACTGGAGATGGACCGAGTTGGTCATGGAGAAGGTGAAAAAAGCTGAGCAGCAGAAACGCATAATTGAGCAGCGACTAGAATCTCAGGTAGAGGATACACTTCAATCTCATCAGTATGTCTTTATCCAGCAGATTAGTCACTTAGATGCAGCTATTGAGAGCGATACTGAGCGCACTGAGACGGGTGACGTGGATCAGATTCTTGAAAGTCAAAATCGTACGCAGCTAGAGCGCCTTAAGCACTTTCCTGTCGAGGTTTTGGTGGAGCACAAAAGAGTGCTCCGCATAAAGCTTAACACTCAACTAAAGGCCACTGAAAAGATGATCAGCCTGCTCGATCAAGCCATGATAGGAAGACAGGAGAGAGCTGAAGAAGGCGATCTGGACCGTGTCATCGCTGATCCAGGTCAATGGGGGCGTTTAGGTCATTTTCCTGTTCCTGCTCTTGCAGCCAAAAAAGTTGAACTTTTAAACACGTTAGAAGCTTTAAAAAAGATCCATCTTCAGCTTATTTTTTGTGATCAACGTGCACAGTTGGGGCCCGAAAAGATTCAAATGGACTTTAGTTTTGTTCTGATGATGCTTGAGTTTGAGTGCGAAACTCTCAAAGGGACCATACCCCTTTTGACTGATGGAGAGAGAAAAACTGCCCTTTTAAAAGAACTTACAGACAAGCAGAAAAAAGTTCAAGATATTAAAGCTCAACACTATAAGTATTTACAAGCGCTTAAAATTCTGCAAAAAGACCCCATGGCAGCCTTGAAAGAAGAACAGAGAGGCTATGAAAATAATTTAGTTCAACATGCACAGTCTATGGCTCAAATCCAGCTTGCTATTGATCTGTATACCTGTTCTTTGCTTCTTGAGTCTATCCAAGGTGCAATTGTTGAGAGAGAGGCTGGAAGAGGAACGGTCGCACTTACCGAAAAAATTTCTCAGTGGGTGAAACAATTAATTGAGTCTACACCAGATAATGAGATGCGCGCACGCTTGCGTGCTTCTCACGTCATGACTTGGGAGGCGTTTAAGACAGAGATTACGCGTGATCAGGCGCAGATCGAACAATATAAGCAGAGGATCTCTTGAGAAAAAGAGACCCTCTGGGTAGACTCTCTGATTATGCAGGAATATCCCCCCACTGATTCGGAAGAGGAGCTGGAAAGTGCTGCTGAAGCACTTCTTTCGGCTACCGGGCCCACTCATGAAGATGCAAAACGCCTTTGCCAGGCAGCTGCCATTCTATACAAGTATGGCAAGCAGCAGCAAAAAGGACGCGCTCTTTTAGTCGCCCTCGATAAACTCACACGAGCCCACAAACTTGATCCCACTCACTTCGAATCGACCTTTATCTGGGACCACCTATGGGGGAAGACGTTAATCCACCTAAGTCAACAAGCTCAAGATGTGAGCTTCGTTGAAGAGGCCCTTAAACACTTTTCGACTGCTGCCAAAGCGCCCGATGCCACGTGTGAACTCTACTGGGATTGGGCCGAGGCGTGGCTCTTATTGGGGGTCCACTCTGCTGAGATCTGTGATCTCAAACACGCTCTAGAAGCGTTTCAAGAGGCGGCCTGCCGAGGATGTGCCTCTCCTTTTTTTCGCATCGATCAGGCGATTGCCTACATGATCTATGGAACGCACTTAGGCGACTCGGCTTGTCTAGAGCAGGCTCTCTCGCGTCTGCAGGGGGTGATTGCCGATACCTATGATCCGGAGGGAGTGGTCACAAAAGCGCATGCACGCGCTTGGATTACCTATGCAACAGCTGCAAAGCGTCGTTTCCTACTCACACATCTCGAAGCCCACTTTGTCGAGGCGGATACGATCATCCGAGAGGCAATCCTCTCGGTACCCACTCATGTCGACTTGTGGCTGGAGTGGGGAGAGCTCTACTTATACACGGGGTGGCTACGCCGTGATTTAAAGGCGATTGAAGTGGGACTCGACAAGTTGACCTCTTCTAAGGTGAAAGAGGGGGATCCATTGCGCGTCTCGGCTCTTTTAGGCAAGGGGCTCCTTTTTTTGGGGCTCTTTATTGAGGATCTGAAACTTCTTCAAGAGGGACGCGGACGCATTTCTGCAGCAGGGGAAATCGCCCCCACACATCCCGAACTCGTCACAGCTGCAGGACTGGCTGAGTATGCATTTGGGGCTTATTTTTCAGATGAAAAAGGGTATGCGCGAGCTGTGCATTTGTTTGAAGAGGGTGTTGAAAATGACGCGACTTCTGTAGACAATTGGCACGGGTTGTTTCAAACATATCTCAGTTGGGGAATTTTACGCGAAGACCCTTCTCTTGCCCGCAAAGGGGTGCACGCCATCGCAAGACTATGCGAGCTACGCACGCAGTCTCCGATTCATCTCACTGAATGGGGAGTGGCCCTTCTTCAGTTAAGAGATTTAGAAGCCGATTTAGACAGTCAACAGGCGCTTGTGGAAGAGGCCATTACTAAGTTTAAAAAAGCTTATGGCCTTCATGAAGATCTCGAGACTCTTTTCAATTTAGGATGCGCTCTGGATCAGTTGGGAGACTTAACAGGTGATGAAGAGGATTATGAAAAGGCGATTTGTATCCTTTCACAGGTTTATACCCATCGCCCAGACGATGGCCAGATCTGCTACCATCTTGCTTTAGCGCTCTCTCATTTTGGTGAACTGAGCGCGCACGTAGAGAGCCTCTATCAATCGGTAGAACTGTTTGAAACGCTCGCGGATGCAGATCCTGAGGATGCGACGTTGTGGGGGGATTTTGGCTACACACTTTTAAATCTTGCTGAACTACTCTATGATCCTCTTTCTCCGGAAAAAGGAGAGGGACTCAGGCGTGAGGCTGAAAAGCGGCTCATTCATGCCGCTGAGATTGGAAATGGAGATGCTAACTATCACTTAGCCTGTCTGTATTCGCTCGCCGGTTTGGTTGAGAGCTCTCTCCATTTTTTGAAGCGGGCCGAAGAAGCAGATGTACTGCCCCCAGGGGAGGATCTCGAGCATGACGAGTGGCTGGCTAATGTACGTGATACGGATTTGTTTAAAGAATTTATAGTGCGGTAGAGATGGTCGAATCAAGAGAGCCAGAAGAGCATGTGAGCGCCGGAAATCTGATGGATTCACGCACCAGCCTCTTGGATGATGAGTTGAATGAGCGGCTGGAAGAGGCTTTTCACAAAACGACCTTCAATATTCATCTGCACGATGTAGCGAAAATTGCCAGCGAGTACAACCCCATTGACCTGGCCTATGCAGCTTCACGACTTCCTCCTAATGCGCGTCCTGTTCTCTACGAAAATCTTCCTGATCTTCCTGCAAAAGTGAGCTTTTTGATCAACACGGATGGAGCGACACGCGTTGCGATTTTTCGCTCTCTAAGTGATGAGGAGGTGAAGCAGGTGATTGACAAAATGCCTGCCGATGAGGCGGTTTGGGTGCTCGATGATATTCCAGGTCGGCGCTATCGACGTGTGCTTGAGCTCATCGACACAAAAAAAGCGATGCAAATTCGTGAGCTGCAAAAACATAGTCGTAATAGTGCAGGAAGGTTGATGACCAACGAGTTTTTCGCTTTTCCCATGGAAACGACTGTTTCGGAGGCGGCCTCTTTCATTCGAGACAATCCGGGTATCGATATGACGCGGCGGATCTTTGTGCTCGATCAAAAAGGGGAGCTACAAGGATTTGTCCCCGCTCGCAACTTGATTGTCAATCCGCCCCACTTACCTCTGCGGCAGGTGATGCGTGAGATCGAACATAGTGTCTATGCTGATACGACCCGCGAAGAGGTGGTTGACATTGTGGAGCGATATAAGATTCCCGCTCTTCCTGTTTTAAACGAAGAGAACCTGCTTGTAGGTGTTTTGACCTATGAGGACGTGGTGGAGGCGATTGAAGATATTGCTGATGAAACCATTGCCTGGATGGGGGGAACTGCCGAGGATGTGAGTGAATATGACCCTGTTTACAAGCGCTTTTTATCCAGGGCGCCCTGGCTTTTGGTGACGCTTTTTGCCGGTTTGATCAGCGCTGCTGTGATGTCGTATTATCAAGGAATTGAGGGAGAGCTTTTGGCGATCATCTTCTTTTTCATTCCGCTGATCAATGGAATGTCGGGAAATGTGGGTGTTCAGTGTAGTACGGTTTTGGTACGTAGTATGGCAATCGGTGTTCTTTCAGCGGGTAAGAAAGGAGAGGCGATTTCGAAAGAGTTTACCATTGGGACGATGACGGGTGTTTTCTTTGGCTGTCTTTGCGGCATAATTGTCTATTTGCTCAGTGGTTATGAGATTGGAGAGTTTCATGGTAATCCTGTGCAGCTGGGGATCACTGTTGCTGCTGGAGTCTTTGGAGCGTCGTTAACCGCGACCACTTTAGGCGTCACCTCACCTTTTTTCTTCGCTCGGATTGGAGTAGATCCCGCCCTTGCATCGGGGCCCATCGTAACGGCTTTTAATGATATCATGTCCATGATTATGTTTTTTGTGATATCAGGATTTTTAAATAAGATGTTTTTTATTTAAGGAGGCACAACCAGCATGCCGGGTTCAGAAGAAGATAAAAAATTACGACAAGCACAGGCGCGTGTTCGGAGAATGCGTCGCTTTTACTCCAATCTCGTGACGTTTGTTTTAATCAACTTACTCCTGATTGTCATTAATTTGATTGCGAGTCCAGAGAGTCTTTGGTTCTACTGGGTGACACTGATTTGGGGCTTTGTCTTGGTTGCTCAGGCGTTCAATACGTTTACGATTAAAGACCGTTTTCTTGGGGATGAGTGGGAAAAAAAGAAAGTCGACGAGCTTATGAAAAAAGACAAAAGGAAGAAGTAAGCCTTCCTATCTCTTAATAATAAAACATAAGCTGTCGTAAAAGTGCATCGACTCAATGTTTTTTTGGTAGTAAGTCAAGTCAATGGAGCGTGCTTTAGCAAAGCTTGCAAAACCTGTTTTGGCTCCGACGTAGTTGACATCATCGATCATCTCTTTCAAAAATTCGATTGCAGAACCTGTAGAGGATTTTGGAAAAGCCGTAGACCCGCCCCCTCCGTACTCAGTCCAATAAGAGGTGTGTAAATCTTCAATCACATAGATTCCACCACTCTTTAACGCAGGAAACAAGTGCACAAAGCTGGTGATCTGCTGGTTCATGGTATGGCCTCCATCATCAATGATCAGATCAAATGCACCGCCGGCCGACTGAAGAAATCGATGAAGCCCAGCACTACTTTCCTGATCAGCAACATG
The DNA here is from genome assembly GCA_022601445.1 of Chlamydiales bacterium. Lineage (GTDB taxonomy): Bacteria > Chlamydiota > Chlamydiia > Chlamydiales > JAAKFR01 > JAJACP01. The sequence continues at coordinate 48,817 of JAJACP010000001.1, forward strand.
AAAGTGCGCCCTTTTGGGTGGAGGCCCCTTCCATTGCTCGATGTCGATGAAATGAAGCTCAGCATTTGGAAAGTAATTTTCCCACAAAGTGACCGATTCCCCTTTGTAGATCCCAATCTCTAAGAATTTGATCGGCTTATTTTTTAGAGAAGAGAAGTATTTGGCGTAGACACGTGTGTAATTATGCCCTTTTGAGCTTTTGTCAGTCCCTGCTTGGCATGCAAGCTGGTCGAGATATCTATACTCGGAATCATCAACACGTTCATAGCTAATTGCGGGTGGCATGGACACGACACCCAAAAATACACAAAGTGGAACCAAAACTGTTTTCATCTAGCATCTCCGGTAACGGAGAGATCGTACAGGATCAAATGTTTTTTGAGAAACCTAAACTAGGATCACTTTTCCCAAGGGAAGGGAGAAGTTGTAGGAGGGGGCGCCGGCTCATCTCCGAATAGGTTCAAAACGCCCTCTAAGATCCCTCCTACAAGTCCACCGAGAGGTCCTGCTGTAGAGCGAGCAATGATCACGCCAATCCGTTTCGTCGCCGCGCTCCAATCTAGATCAAGATTATCGGTCGTCCCACGCATCTTCACCTGGAACATGTCTTGTTTGGGCACGCCTGAGATTTTGAAGTACTCATAGAGAGTATTCGGGGCTATTCCCATGGTCATGCTGACCTGATTGTTGAGTAAATTCACCGATCCCCACATGGCAATGTGCACTTTGTTGGCCAAAAGAGCATCAAATCGTTTGTAGGAGGCCACTCCATTGTTGAGACTCATATAAATGGGCGTGAACCAGGCGTTCATATCGCCCTCAGGTGAGATCTCTTTAGCTTTTAAAAAGGTCATGAGACGTTGGATGTCACCTCCATTGCGTACTTGAATCTGACCGATATCCACAATCGCTTGATCGATCTGCACGCCTTGCAGGGAGTAGGGGCGGATGGGGATCATGAAACCTTGTGGATCGAGATGCAATTTCACGGGGTGCTCTGAGTGGGCGCCTGCAATCAGAAGGGGATTGATGTCGCGAATCAAGGTGTTATTTACAGCTTCGGTCAACGTGATCTCAGCATCGACAGCATCGCGCAGATAAATGGCGTTGGGATGTAGAGTAATGGGCAAAATAGCCTTAAAATTCGAGGCTTTGATATCAACAGTGAGCGGACCTGTTAGCTGAGAAATAGTTCCATAGATGCGCGCATTCACAAGTTCCCCAAGAACGGCTTGTGCCAGGGCCCGGCTTTCCGGCTCCAGAGTGAAAATTTCTGTGATCTGTTTAACCGGAATTAAGTCTAAGCTGAGCTCTCCATCTAGAGCGAGTCCTTCGCGATTAAATTTCCCCTCGGGGAGCCAAAAGTTGAGCATTTTTCCCTTAAATTCAAAGGCCGACCGTTTTGAATCCGGAATATTTTGGGCAAATAGCTTACCACTCACGAAGAGTTCAATGGCTTCAGAAAAATTGACCCCTTCGATGGAGCCGATCACATCATGCACAACCAAATACTCTTGTGTCTGCTCGTTGAGAAACGAGAGGGTGCCGAGTTTGAGCTCTCCAACAAAACCACTTTGACAGAGAAATTGACTCACTCCTTCAATTTGTGAGGTCGGACAGGTAAGCTCTTTGATCGAGAGCTCAACCACGGCTGGTTGGGTTAGTTGAAAAACGGGTGTATGGTCGGGGCGCAAACGGGTGACCAGAGCGTGGTAGCGCTCGGGAGTGAGCTGCCAACGGACAAACGCGGGATGGTTTTGCGCGACACTTAAAGTGCCATTAACAGAGAAGGAAAAGGAAGCTTCTAGTCCTTCGGCTTTGGCCTCTACGTCAATTTGGCCGCGAGGATCCTGGGTGGGGGTGTAGCTTCCTTTGGCATCTAGGGTGGCAAAGGTACCAAAAAGAGAGGGTAGATCGACAACGTCGGGCATCAAAGGATTGAGAATAAGAAGAGGAAGGGCGTTGAGCTGACTGTCGAAGGTGTAGTTGGCGTTGGCTAAATCAAAAGATTCTTCTCGAATAAAGTCGGTGATCTCAAACTCTGCTTGAGATTTTTTGGAGTCGATCGTGACTGCTGCTTTACCCGAAATGGTGTTGGAAGGTCCATCTACATTCACATGGAAGCTGCCGTTGTTAAGAGTGAGTTCAGGAAATTGATCACCAAAGGGTAGTGCGCGTATATCCCCTTTGGCAACAAGCTCAATTTCGTTGATATCGAGTGTTTGTCCTCTTTCTCCAATTGTACCTACAAGATCAACGACGTAATAGGGAGTCGTGAGCTGGCCATTTAACGTGGGGATAGAGGCGCCATCCTCAGAAATTTGCGCGAGTCCGTCGAGTTGGAAATCGATTTTTGATCCCAAATACTGAGAAGACTTTCCAGTGAGTGTTTGTGCTCCCGTAAGGTCAAAATTTAAGGCGGAGGGCTCACCTTTTACTGTTCCCCTCATCTTTAGGCCCGGGGCCTGAAGATTGAGCTTGGTATCCAGCTCTCCTTCTTTGTAGGTCCCCTCTGTCACAAGATCGAAAGAAGAGCCAAACAGCTGGCGGATTGTTTTTTCTGTAGCAGGCGAAACAAGCTGCAAAAGACTAACGGGAAATCCCTTGTAATCAGATTGGAAGTAGATAGCGCCCTGAGGTGTGATGGAAAGTGTCCCATTGAGTTTACTCGCTTCTTTTCCCTGGATTTCGCCTCGGTAGGCAATTTCCAGATTGTCATGAGCAATCACGTCGAAAGAAAAGTCATTCAAAGAGTAGCCACTCAAAGTTTTATGGCTGATCTCTGCCCGCTGAACAGTGCCCTTTGCTTGGAAAACAATCTCATGAAAATGGGGTTTTTTAAGATTGAGAGGGAAAATACCGGTTTCAATCTCTAACGACACTTCAGTGGGACTGGCTAGCGACCACTCTTCTTCTTGGCTTTCAGGAAGTAGAAAGTGAAAAAACTTGGGAGTAACGGTATAAGTGAGATGACTACCGGGAGTGAGGTAGAGTTTTTTCTCTTTTGTGACCCCTTCGAGCTCTCCTTTGAGATTTGTGGCATCGATTTTTCCTGCTACTGTAAGTGTCTCATCTAGCTCTTTGATGAAGTCGAAAGTGAGGTTAAGCGTTCTTCCTAAGGCGTCAGTAAACAGATCGGATTGGGTAATTTGATCGAAAATTTCAACAGGAAAGTTCTCAATCTTTCCCATAATTTCTGTTTTTTCTTTAAATGAGACATCGACATTAAGCTTTCCACGCACCTCTCCCTCCTCTGTACGCGCATGGATGTGGTAGAGAGTCGGGTTCTGTTGTGTTTCGACTTGAATTTCGCTTAAAGTAATTGGGCTAGTTTTCGGAGAACGGATAACCACGGTGCCGTTGGTCACTGTGAGCTTGTTTTCAAATTGGGTCGGCACGATAATCTGCTTTTTGGAACTTTTTTTCCTTCCTTTACTTGGTTTGGACTCTTCTTGTTCTTTTTCTTTGATCAGAAAGTAAGGTTCAACCAGGTCGGTATTTCCAAGGGTTCTGCCCCCAAAAAGCAGGTAGAGGAGGCTTGTATCGGTATCTAGTGATGGAATGCTGACTCTTTTCTCACCATTTTTGTCTTCATAGAGAAGACTTTCAAGTCTCTGCTTCCCTAGCCAGCTGATGTGGAGTTTCTCAATTGAGAGAGTTCCTGAAGAGTAGGCATTAAATAGTGATACAGCTTTGTCTGTTCCCCATTGGGTGGAAAGAACTGAGGGCAAAACAGCAGCACATACAAGCAGAAGAACAATAAGTGAAATAAAAAGCCAAAGAACAACTTTGAAAAAGCGACGCATCCTAAATATCTTTTAGGAGAACATTGCCCTCAGATTTCTCAAGTGCCTGACTGATCTTCTCTAAGTGATCGAGAATCGAGGCTAACACCCGAGAAGGTGGCAATGGTATCTCCTCCCCCCTCACATCAATCATATCAATGACGCGTTTTATTGTCAGTTGATCGACACCAGGGGATGGTGAAAAACCTGTCTCTTTGTCTTTATCTCTTTTAATTTCAGTTAGTAAGCCCGCTTCTGTTAATTGGGAAAGAAAGTGACTGGTAATGGGTAAAGAAATCGAGAGGTGATTGGAAATCTCTACATCGGTGAGCGGTGGAGAGTTTTGACAGAAATTCTTGATACATAAATGAATAACTTGTAGTGAGAGAATCACACGCATGCGATGACATAAGTGAACATTTTCTGAGAGAAAATCAAAAGCCTTAACCTTTTGAAAGGCAAATGACATTTTGGCTCCAAGTAGGACGATCACCCAGCTGATATGAATCCATATCAGAAACAAGGGAAGAGCTGCAAATGTTCCGTAGATGGCATTGTATTTCGATACACCAACCTGAAAATAGAGAAAGACCCACTGAATGACCTGGTAGATCAAGCCTGCGCTCACTCCGGCGCTGAGTGCGGGTAAAAAACGTACCCGTGTATTGGGCATGAAGATATAAAGAAAGGTGAGGAGAAGGCAAATCAAGACAACAGGAATTAGATTCAGAAGGGGCAGGATGAAGGGTTGAATGTGTCCAAAAAATCCAATCGAGGTGAGGGCTGTTAGAGCAGCAGTAAGATAGACCGTCACACCGCTCGATAGCAAAATAATCAAAGGGCAAAGCAGAAGCATGGAGAGATAATCGGTAAAACGGCGCATCAACGAGCGTCCCTTTTTCACTTCCCAAATGGTGTTTAGCACCTTTTCAATGTAAAGAAAGATCTTGACACCAGCCCATAACAAAATCACGATTCCAATCCCTGCAATGAGGCCTTGGTGGGCGGTTTCTAGTGAGCTTTTGGAAAAATCAAAGATTTTATTGATCACCTCTTTTTGATCGACAAACTGTGTCTGCAGCCATGTTTTGAGCGCGTGCTCTAGTGCAAACAGCTGGGCTAGGCCAATTAGAAGTGCGATAATGGGAACAATTCCGATCAGAGTGTAGTAGGTCAGAGAGGAGGCGCCTTGTTGAATCTGGCTTTTTGTAAACCCTTGGCTGATCAAGATCAAAATCCGCATCAAGCGCACTTTACGCCCCTTCCATTTCGGAAGAGATTCGAGATTGACTCTCCAGATCTCTTTTTTTAGGTAATGACGCCAATCACGTTTCATCGCGTTTATCCTCGCATAGTCTAGCTTTAAAGGTCAAAAAGAGGGGAAACTCAGCTCGAGCGCGGTTTTCCATCTTGGCTGCCTTCCCCGTACTTATTTTGTCTGAGATCCACTCCTCAATCTGAATAATAGAAAAGCCAGCATCAGTTAGAAAACGACTGTAAGCTGAAAGAGGGCGGTGAAACGACCATGTGGTCGCTGAACGCTCTTTTTGACTAGGATGGGCTTGAATCGGAATCTTTAAAGGGCTTAGATAACGGTCGATGCGTCTGTATTGTAGCTTTTTTGGAGCGTCGATTCCCCAGTGGGTTTGCCGAGGAATGCGAAAGCAGGGATGGTTGAGAACAATCACCAGCGTGCCTCCGGGCTGGAGGTGACGGGCAGCGTTTTGGAGTACGGCTTCTGGGTGTGCAACGTTTTGTAGAGCCAAAATGATTGTGGCATGGGTAAAGGAAAGATCCTTGATTGGCAAAGGTTTGCAGATATCTGCTTGGGTAAAGCTTTGGTGGGGCCGTTTTTTTTGTTTAGCTGTTTGAATCAGGGAGGGGGAGAGGTCGATGCCGTGATAGGTGATCCCTTTGGGAAGGTGGCCAGCTAAAACGCCCTGTCCACATGCCAAATCGAGTAGGCGCGCATCTGCTTTAAGCCCGAGCAACGGTATGAGTTTGGGTAGGATGACGTGTTTGTGGTAGTAGTGCCCCTCTTTGCCGACAAGCGAGCCGTACCATTTTTCCACGCTCTCCCAATCGGTTTTATCCATATTAGTGGGTGCTTTTGTGAATCTCTTCACGGATTTCTTCTAAAACCTCAAGCTGCCAATGCGGCTTACGGAGCGCATAGAGAGTCAAGGGAACTGCCAGATTAACGGCAAAGCCAACAAAAATCAAGGTTTCATAGCGAGTCAAATCTGCGGTAAACACCGACAGAGGGGGAAGAAAGCTAATGGTAAGAGCAAAAAGAGCGCTCCCGATTCCGACAATACAAATGATCCACATCCCTACGTTTTTCAAAGGGACGCGATAGGCCCGGTGGACGTGAGGGCGGGTGTAACGAAGCACGATTCCCGCTATAAAAAGTAGCAAGTACATCACCAGATACATCTGCGCACTTAAGGCGCTCAAAAGCCAGTAAGAGGTGTTGATATTAGGCATATAGAGGAAGATAAAGGCTGCAATCGAGACGACAATTGCTTGGAAGATCATAAGGTTTATAGGAGTGTAGTGTTTATTGACCTTGTGGAAAAGAGGAGGAAGGCAGCCATGCTCTGTTGTGACAAAGAGTCCTTTGGCTCCGGCGATTGCCCAAGCATTGAGCTCTCCAAGCGCACCTGCTGCGGTTAAAAGGGCGATAAGCGGAACCACCCAGCTTAGATTGTAGGCATCAAAGAAGAAATGAAACGTATCAAGTAGTCCCGAGACCAAGCTGATCTGTTCACGAGGGATGACAACTGCAATGGCAAGTGAACCGAGAATTAAAATACCCAGTGTGAGCGTGGCGGCAATTAAAATAGCACGTGGATAGTTTTTTTGTGGGTTTTTCACTTCCCGGGCCAAGTTAGCATTGGCTTCCAATCCGCTTAAAGCGAGAAAAATTCCTGCTAGGAAGACTAGGTTCGAAGGGTGCGAGAGATCCGGAATCAGATCTGCAGCACGGAAGGGAATGGCAAGAGCGCCTCCTGTGCTGATCCAGTAGATGGCCATTCCAATCAAAATGATGCCCGGTAAAATAGCTCCAATGACAACACAGACAGTGCTAACAAGGGCAGAGGTTTTAATGCCCAAAAAGTTCAGAAGCGTCACCCCCCAAAATCCGATTAAAACCACCGCAATAATATAGATTTTATTAGAGGCAAGGGCGGGATCGATAAATTGTGCGAAACTAGCAGCAATGAATGCCAACATTGCAGGGTACCAGGTCATGTTGTGAAACCACTGCATCCAAATGGCTAAAAATCCCCACCGCTCTCCAAGTGCTTCACGTACCCAAACATAAATTCCGCCTGCCTTGGGCCATCCCGAGGCAAGCTCTGCTGAGACAAGGGCGTAAGGCACCATGAAGCAGAGGGCTGAGATGCAGTAGAAAAAGATGGATCCCAGTCCATATTCTGCGGTTAGGGGGAGGTTGCGTAGGCTAACAACAACAGCCAAGCTGAGCATCGCCAGTACAAAAACATTGAGCGTTCGACGGTGCTTAAGAGGGTGAGCAGCCATGCATTTATGCCAGGGTGATAGATTGACTGAGGTAGATATCTTGGATAAGATTAAGCAGTTGAACACCCTCTTTCATTGGCCGTTGAAAGGCTTTTCTTCCAGAGATGAGTCCAATTCCACCCGCTCTTTTATTAATGACAGCCGTGCGCGCTGCCCCGGCAAAATCGTCTGTTCCTGAAGCTCCTCCCGAATTTATGAGGCCTACACGTCCCATATAGCCATTGATCACTTGGTAGCGACACAAGTCAATTGGATGGTCAGAGGAGAGCTCCGAGTAGACTTTATCGCTTGTTTTTCCAAATTTCAGCGCTTGAAAGCCTCCGTTAACAGTTGGCAGCTTCTGTTTTACAATGTCAGCTCCCAGTGTGGCGCCTAAATGATCAGCTTGTCCGGTGAGATCAGCAGCCGTGTGATAATCTTCGTCGTCCGTTTTAAAGCCGGGATTTCGTAAATAACACCATAATACAGTAGCCATTCCCAGCTCGTGGGCGTAGGAAAAGGCCTTGCTTACCTCTACGATTTGACGAGAACTTTCTGGTGAACCGAAGTAGATTGTAGCCCCGACTGCAACCGCTCCCATGTCATGGGCTTCTTTGATGTTAGCAAAGAAGATTTGATCAAACGTATTAGGATAGGTAAGCAATTCGTTGTGGTTGAGTTTGAGTAGAAAAGGAATTTTATGTGCGTATCTACGGGCTACCATACTCAATACTCCGTAAGTTGAGGCAACGGCATTACAGCCTCCTTCTAAGGCAAGAAGAACAATATTTTCGGGATCAAAGTAGTCAGGATTCGGGGCAAAAGAGGCGCCGGCTGAGTGCTCTACTCCTTGATCGACCGGAAGCATTGAGAGGTAGCCCGTTCCTGCCAAGCGGCCTGCACTAAATAAAGTCTGTAGACTTCGCATGACCCGGTTATTTCGATCTGAACAGGTAAAAATCCGGTCCACCCAATTTCCATCCGGAATATGGAGGCGGTCTTTGGGGACTGTGCGACAGGTGTGGGTAAGGAGAGATTCCGCTTCGTTGCCGAGCAGGGTTTCCAGGTTTGAGATCGATCCTGCGGCGCTTGCTGTGGCCATTTTACCTCCTAATTGATTTACTTCTATCTTTCACATTGATAATTTTTTTACAAATAATTTTCATTTTGTTAGAATTTCCCGATTAATTTGAGGTTTTTGTGGAAGAAAAATCTGTCATTTCCGTCCGGCAGCTGACAAAACGTTATCAGACTCATTGCGCCTTGGATGCCCTCAATCTAGAGGTGGGCAAAGGAGAGGTTTTTGGGATCATTGGAATGAGCGGAGCGGGAAAGACCACCTTAATGCGTTGCCTGACTACGTTGGAATCACCCACAGAAGGGGAGGTTTTTCTTGCTAATGAGCCTTTATCTAAAAGGGCGCTGAAAAAAATGGGCATGATCTTTCAGCACTTCAATCTCTTCTCTTCGCGGTCCGTGTTAGATAATGTGGCCTATCCGCTTGAAATCGCGGGTGTATCTCGCGGGAAAAGGGAGGCACGTGCCCGTGAACTGTTAGAGCTTGTGGGGTTGGCTGCAAAAGAAAAACGGTATCCAGCTCAATTAAGCGGAGGAGAGAAGCAGCGTGTTGCTATTGCCCGCGCTTTGATTCATCACCCTGAGGTTCTTCTTTGTGATGAGGCCACCTCTTCGCTCGATCCGCGCACGACACGCGACATTTTGGATCTACTTTCTCGCCTGAATAAAGAGAGGGGACTCACGATTGTGCTCATCACCCATGAGATGGAAGTGATCAAGCAGATTTGCACGCATGTCGCAGTTTTAGAGCATGGAGAAATCGTAGAAAAGGGGCCTGTTGCCCAGCTTTTTGCTAAGCCGAAACATCCGACAACGCAACGTTTTTTACAGAACATCTCCCATGAGATCCCTAAAGATTTAGAAGTCAGAAAAGAAAACTCTGTTTTATTGCGTCTTGCATTCACCGGTTCTACAGCCAATCAGCCGATTATGTCTCGTCTCATTCGGGAGCATCAAGTTGAGGTGAATATCCTGCTTGGTGGCATGGATGTGCTGACAACAGAAACAATTGGAAACCTAGTGGTTGAATTAACTGGAGCGGTGGGTGAGCGGGCCCGTGCACGCGCCTATTTAGAATCTCAAGGGGTGGGGTGCGATGAGTTGGATTGAGAATCTTCAGTTAGCGTGGCGCCTGATTCCGGTTGAGCTTCTCAACACAGTCTACATGGTTTTATTATCCACTGTTTTTGCCTTTTTGATCGGTCTGCCGATAGGTGTGACATTGTGTCTTGCCGACAAAGGAGGGCTAAAAGAAAATCGATGGATTTATCAGACCTTGGGATTCCTTGTCAATATTGGCAGATCGATTCCCTTTGCAATCTTGATTGTGGCTATCATTCCTTTTACCCGTTTCATTATCGGTACTAGCATTGGGACAACGGCCTCAATTGTTCCATTGACACTTGCAGCAGCTCCTTTCTTTGCACGTCTTGTTGAATCAGCATTAAAAGAAGTGGGAAGACCGCTTATTGAAGCCTCGATCGTAATGGGTTCGACGACATCACAGGTTGTACAGAAGATTTTGATTCCTGAGGCGCTGCCGAGTATTGTCAGTGGTGTCACATTGACGATGGTGAATTTAATTGGATATAGTGCGATGGCTGGACTTGTTGGCGGCGGTGGTTTGGGAAAAGTCGCAATTCAGTATGGGTATCAACGTTTTAACGGCTTTTTGATGTTGGTCACTTTGGTGATTCTCCTTCTTTTAGTTGAGGTTGTGCAGTGGCTTGGGAACCGTTTGTCCAAGGCTATTTTAAACAAACGAGGAGTGAGATGAAAAATTGGCTATTGATGGGTTTGTTCTTATTCTGCTGTGGTTGCAGCTCCTCAGATCACACACTGCGTGTTGCCGCAAGCTCTGTTCCGCATGCTGATATTCTTGAGGCGATCAAAGAGGACTTGAAGGACAAAGGGATTGAGCTGAGAATCATCGAAGTAGATGACTACAACATTCCTAATCGGATGTTGGATGAGAATCAAATTGACGCCAATTTTTTCCAGCACAAGCCCTTTTTAGAGGAGCAGGTACGCCTGCATGGATATGCGCTTTCGCCTCTTGCCTCTGTCCACATAGAGCCGCTTGGGATTTACTCTTCGGTTTACAAATCTCTGGGTGAGGTGAAAGAGCGGAGTACAGTAGCTATTCCAAACGATGCGACTAATGAGGCGCGTGCTTTAATGCTTTTGGAAGATGTTGGGTTAATCAAGCTGAAAGAGACTAAAAGTAAGTACCTCCTTACCGTTTTAGATATTGCGGAGAATCCAAAAAATCTACGTTTTGAGGATTTGGATGCGCCGTTTTTAGCGCGTGCGCTTTCCGACGTGGACCTAGCTGTGATCCCTGCGAATTTTGCTTTGCAGGCAGATCTGGATCCCCTAAAGGATGCTTTAGCTCTTGAAGCGACGGATTCTCCCTACGCCAATATTGTAGTGGTTCGCTCTGGGGAGTTGCATCGTGATGAGTTTGAGAGATTCAAGCAAGCCTTAAACTCGGAAAAGATGCGCCTCTTTATCGAAGAGAAATACAAAGGCGCGATTCTTCCCGCTTTTCAAAGGCGCTAAAAAAATCTTGCATAACTCTTTAAGAATAGACATGCTGTTGCCGTCAAAAAGGAGGATGTATGCATCAAGTCATGCCCGCAACGCGCTTTCCAGAGATAGTCTCATCAGTTTTCGGTTTCGTTTATTCGCGTATTGACCGATTGGTTGTTCCGGCTACTGTGTTGGCGGCACTAAGCAGCGGGGGAGGTAGCCGTCTTTCATCTTCAAGAACTTTACAAAGGATTTCCCTATTGACCACAGGCTTAACTCCCAGTTCGCTTGTGGCCTTAAGTGCATTAGGGCTTTCTACACCTTATGCGGTTGCAGCTGCGTCGGATTCAGTGCAAAAACGGGCGATTGGAGACGAATTCCCTGTTAATTCAATCAACAGTCTTGGAAACATTCGTGGAGTTGTCAAACTGACAAATGGGAATGTTGTGGTCGTTTGGGGAGGAGGTTTTCAGGTTTTACGAGGTCAGATCATGAACCCCATAACGCAACAAAGAATTGGGCCGCAATTTTCATTGAGTATCGCTGGACTATATTCTAACCGTCCTCCTTTTACGGATATAGGCGCCCTCCCAAATGGAGGATTTGTGATTTATTCTTTACTTGCTAACAATCATCAGAGGCTCCAGTTTTACACGAGCAATGCAGAGCCCACGACGTCTGATCTTTTAGGGAATCTACCTACTTTTCCAACTTTTACTCAATTGGCCAATGGAAACCTGGCTGTTGTAATTAACACATCTCATACTGTGTCATCTCTTTATGTATATAGCTCTACCAATGAGAGGCTCTCAACAGCGAGTATCAGCCCTGTGAATCGTCTACGACAGGTGCTAGGGGGTAAAGCTCTGCCCGATGGAAGAGTGGTGATAGTGGGTAGAGGCGATCTGAATGGGCGCACAAGTTTTGTGGCAGAGATTTATGACCTTAATGGACAGATCATTAAGAATCGTTTTGTGATCACAGCTTCAGATCAGACTCTAAACCGTTTTGTGACAATTACACCGCTGGCAGGTGGTAGATTTCTTCTGTTGTTTGATGAAACAGCTGCCGGACAACAGATAGTCCGATTCGCGCTGTTTGATGCCAATAACGACATGGACGGTGAGATCCAACAAGTCAACACGATCTTTGGGGGTGTAGACTCAATTCCTTATGCAGTCGCACTTCCAGATGGTGGATTTACCATTATGTGGGCAAGTGTGGATATTAGCGGGTATGGCATTTTAGCTCAGGATTACACCTCTTCCGGCTCAAAAAGAGGGGAAGAGAGGCGAGTGAATGTAGAGATGGAGGGCGATCAAAAATCTCCGCAAGGAGTTTTACTTGATAGTGGCAATCTATTCTATCTATGGGACACACCACCAGGTTATATCCGTGGAAGGGTTTTGCCTACAGTTCCAGCAACAACGACAACAACTTCTACCACTACAACTTCCACTACATCCACATCCACTACTAAACCTAGCGCGACTGCCGCGTCTACAACAACACCAGCAGCTCTGGTTGAAGCTACGACCAGTGGCAAAGCCACTACAACCGCCAGCATATCCAGCCAAGCAGCCTCAACTAGCCAAAGTTCAGTCTCTGCTGTTCAAACTACATCAGAAAAAATAGTGGCTACAACGACTCCTCACTTTTCAGCCATCACGACAACCTCTCAGCCTCTGAGCACCACGGCGCGTGTTGTCACAAGGACGTTAGCGACCACAACCGCCCTGAGTACGATTGCAAGAAGAGTGCCTCCTGAAGAACCAACCAATCCTTTGATACCTGTTGTTGTTGTCTTAGCTCTGCTGTGTGTTGCGGCTGTGTTCACCGCACTCGCTGCCTTAGCCCTTTTAAGAAGAGAGCGCCAGAGTGATGGAACAGAGCTGGGACGCCTGTCTGATCGTAGAACATCTCGATCGACCAGTTCATCCGGGACTTCGTACGCCACATCGCCATCTACGGAGCGGAGACGTCGACATGGAGGTGGCCGTAGCGCCTCACGTCCAGGTAGACAGAGGAACGAAATTTATGCAGGATTTCCTACTCTTCCCTCTTCGACAGCTTCCTCCACGTTGCGGACAATAGAGCCAGTTAATTCTGGACGGAGTAGTCGAAGCGGAGCGCGAGGAGACGAACCAGTCTATGATATTCTTCCTGAATTGGTTGAAAAAAGAGAAAATGCCCTTTCAAGTCGTTCATCAAGAGGAGCAGAGCCAACAGCATCGACCACTACGACCACCACTCGAGTTCCTGTGCGAGTTGATCCTAACGGTTAAAATACGTTTTTTAATGCACTCTCTTAGGAAGGTCATGATTACGGACATCTATTGAGAGTTGTGACTGTTTGTATTCCGGGCACCGCCTCTTCTTCAATATTTCCATGGAACGCATAGAGCGCCGGCCCTCGCTCCGCTTCGCTTAGTAAGTGAGCCCGCAAAGAGTTCCTGAAAGGAGGGAAAAAATTACCACTAATATAGATTTCTTCATCACGCCTCTTTATAGTTGTTTCATCATTTTATCTAAGGAGACAAGTTTTGGAACACAGATGGCTTTTTAGCTTAGGGGGGTTGTTTGGATTTTTGGCGGTTGCTACAGGCGCGTTTGGTGCGCATGCGCTGAAAAACCGCCTCTCACAAGAGATGTTAGCTATCTTTGAAGTAGGCGTTCGGTATCAAATGTATCATGCGCTTGCTCTACTTGTTGTGGCATTTATACCCGGTTTTCAGGCTGCTTTTGCGGGCTGGGCCTTTTTACTCGGAACGTTGGTCTTTTCCGGAAGTCTTTATGCTCTTTCTATCTCAGGAATCAAAGTTTTAGGCGCAATCACACCGATTGGTGGGCTTCTTTTACTCGTCGGTTGGATCTTTTTGATTTTAACCCCTTTTTTCACCCAGAGGTAATCTATGGCAAACTCTGCACAGTCCTCTGAATCGAGCCCTGCAAGTCAAGCATATGATGTCCAAGAGCTCAGTATTCAGTGGTTGAGTCTTAATCGAGCACGTAAATATGTGGATTTAACTAAAAAAAAGAGTCCAGATCTTTCCTTAGAAAAACTGATTAAAAAAGTGGTAAAGGTTTACAATCAAAAACAGACAGCTCCCGATTATGTCTTACGGGAGCATACGCTAGATCAATCTAGATATGCGATTCGCGTTTATGTCCGATCGAACAAGGTTAAGTCTGCTTTAGCGCAGGTTCTTGAGGAGGGAGGAAAGAAACCTCTTCCTAAGACATCCTATACAGACTACATCTTCTTTTTCCATCGATACAAGCCCTCGAGAGAGATCGTAGCTGTTACCTCTGGACAAGCTTACCAGGTCGTTCGCCCCTGTATTAACTATCGCTTTCCGGTGACAGTTGCAGAACGCGTTTTGAATCCTCAAAAAATAGTCGAGATTACGCGGCGGTGTTTACTTCAGTCTGCGACAAAGGAAACTTTGTTGCACCCTTCAGGTTTGGAGTTATACAAAACAACAACTCTCTACTATCTAGTCGAATCTTTTCGCTGTGAGACAAAGGCGGGCTCTTCTCTTACCCAGTTGGGGCTCTTTGACACTCCCCCCAATTTGAAAATTTCTACAGGACTTTTACGTATCGAAAAAAGAATCCCCCTTGATGCCTATGCTCAAGTTATCGCTCTTTTTTCTGAGTATATGCGGGGTGAGACAACCTTTACAGCTGACGGGAAAGAGGAGGAGGGGGATGCCGGTTTTGAGTTTTTACACTATGTACAGCCCTACAGAGGAGAGGCCTCACATCTCAATCGGGCTCTCATCGCAAAAGTTTTTAAAGCTTATTGTGAGGGGAGAGCACAAGCTGTTCGTCTTCTACATAAGCATCTCGACGACTTTTTACGGTCTCCAACCTACTCCATTTTGTTCAAAGAACGTTCCAACTATCATGCGCTTCCTGCGAGGGCGCCCACTATCGAGGCGTTACTCGATTTTCTGGAATCTCAGTATGAAGAGGGGTTTGAAAACGAAGCGGCTTTTATTGCAATGCTCAACCAATCCAAATTGAGATTTCAGGCTCCCGATCAGACTACTGTGGAGTGTGGCTTGGTTGAGTGCTTGGAGGGAGAGCTGCGCACCTCAGAGGGAGAGAGTTACTTTAAAACGGCGGGGCATTGGTACCAGTTGAGTGTGGATTATCTCGCGTTGGTGCATGAAGATTTTAAAACCCTACTCAAAAGTAGCCTGATTAAGAAGGGAGAAAAAGGGTCTCTTCCTCTGAAGTGGGCAGGTAACCAAAATAGCGGTAAATTCACCATGAGTTTACTAATAGAGAAGCTTAAGATCCAAAAAGGGCAGCAAAAGATCAATGCTGATTTGAACAAAGCTAGAGTTTTTTATCTTACTGCATCGGGAGAGGTTAGGCAATCCTGTTTAGTTGGAGAAATTCTCACTGTAAAAATAGTGAAAAAGCACCAAAAGGCCATTAATACGCTTCTTAAAACAGGAAAGTGTACCCGGGCTCAATTGAAAATGGCGATCGGTACTGCTGGCGCAAATAAAGTTTGGCCTGAGCTCATCAAAAAACGGTCAATATTTCGAGAGAAAGCAAATGAGCGGTTTGTGGTTAATCCCTTTCTGCCCCTGGGTTTTTCAGTCACAAAAAAGAAGGAGCTTGTTGCTCTTTTAGAAGAGCATTGCACGACCTTCTATACCCAAGGTGCTGAGACGGAAGAGGCGTATAGTCGAGAGTATCTTGAACGAGATGATTACCTGGTTTTCGATCGGATTTGCCCGGATCATATTGAGCCCTTTGATGTGGCCTATTTTCCAGGGCAGGACGTCGCCTATTTTCCAGGGCAGATAGCCTACCTGTATCATATTAAAGAGAACTTTGGACAACCTACACGCGAGGCTTGTTCCCAAGTGCTTAATGCAGCTAAAGAGTTTAGAGCTGCCCTTTCATTGCGGCAGACTGAGAACTATGTAGATAAAATGTACCAAAAGGGTATTACAACTGATAGCAAAGAAAAATGGCGCCAGAAAGTGCGGGCCCAGCTTAATCATTTGCAAAAAAAAGGTTTTGAAGCCCTTTTTTATGAACGCGAAATTGTATTTGTCTATGCCTACTTGGAGAAAGAGAGCCAATCGCTCTATGACGAATCCGAAACACCTGTTTGTTTAACTCCAGCACATTTGGACTTAGGTTCCAAAAAGAAAAACACGGAAGCCTTCCAAGCCCTATTAAAAGAGGGCTATATCGATCACCGCGGGCGGTTAACAGGTAAGTTTTTTGCCTCGAGTCAAAAGCGATTCAGTTTAGATGAGGAGATCTACCAAAAACTACGTCCCTTTAAATCGAAATCCGATAGTACTTTGGCTAAGCTAGAGCTTCTTCAGTTGGCAAAAGAATTGCACAGTTTGGGGTTTAAGCTGAAAATCTGTCCCATCACACGGAAAGGTTCCGCACCTGGTCCAACTCCAGATGAAAGTAGTGATACAAGCGCTTCTTTGGAGGGAGAAGCTTTCTGTGACAGCTCTTCTTCGTCGCTCTCCGAAGTGCCCACTCATCCCCCGAGATTAGTGAATGTCACCAATAGCTGCTATTTAAACGCTGCGATGCAACTTCTGTTTAATACACCAGAACTCTGCGCTGCTATTGAAGAGCATAAAGATGATCCTGTGATCGGTCGATTACATGCTGTCTTACACGATCATAGTCGGGTGAATCTTGCGCAGTTACGTAATACCCTTTTCCAGAATCGTCAAAAAGGTCAATTCGTTGGCAGGTTATACGAGCAGCAAGATGCACATGAAGCCCTAGTGATGATTTTGGATCGGTTACAGTGGAATCCCTTAAACGTGAATACCCAAATTACGCAAAATGCTACCCAAACGGATCATGAGGAGACAACAAGCCATCTTTCCATACAGTTGGAGGATGATGGATTTCAAGAGGTTGTGAATCAGTATTTCCAATTTTCTGAAATGCAAGATGATGGTAAAAAATGGCAGGAGGAGAGGTTTTTGAAAAATCAGCCTCCTTATCTTGTTGTGCATTTGAAACGCTTTGTAAATGCTAATACAAAAATTATGACCAAGATGATTTTTCCTGACAATCGAGAGGCTGTCTTTCCTGCTGAAGGCGGTGTGGAGGTGCGTTATGAGATTGTAGGGCATGTGAATCACATTGGAGAGACTCTCAAGGGAGGTCACTACATCTCTTATGTCAAAAATAGCCGAGATAACGAGCAGAATTGGTTTGAATGCAATGATAGTACGGTGACTGAATGCGATCCTAATGAGGTTGACGAGAGCGATGCCTACATTGTGATTCTCAAGAAGAAGCAAGTGGTAGATGTTTAGGTGTCATGGTTGTTTCCCAAGGTAAATTCAGTTGTTTTTTGGTTGTTATACAACCCAAATACAGCGTGTTTTTGGCTATTTTGGCAGGAGCACCACTATTTGCAACATAAGTTCTATTATCAGACGTTATTTGATCACTCCATCGCTGTTTAAAGATAGAGTGATCGTGTTCTTATTGTACGTATGAGAGGTCTAACTAAGCTCTTACATGTCAATCTCAGGAAAATTTCTTGGTATTAAATTCCATTAATTTAGATACTTGCCTTCGAAAAAACACCAAAAGGAAACATCATGAGCTCTTCCACTAGATCAGCCGATGCCGCTGCAGCAGCATCTGCGGCCGCTGACGCAGCTGATGCGGCAGCGACCACTACAACCACCACCGCTCGTCCACCAGTTAGAAGGGCTGCCGCGATTGCTGATCTTCAGCGGCAAAGACAGCTCCACCCGGGCTCCGCTTCTTCTCAAGACCTTTTGTCTGCCAGTAGCTCGTCTATCCCCGCGTCTACAAGTGGAGGAGCAGCTTCTGCAGCTGCAACTGCTGCGGCTGCCACTACTTCAGTTAGCAAAAGCAGAAAACGGGCCGCTTCAGATGAAACCGAAGAGAGTTCGGCTAAAAGAGCTAAGTATTCTGGCTCTACGCAACCTCTTTCTGGATCGCAATCGGCTAGCGGCCCAGATGAAGTGGGGCCTACTCCCCGACTCATTGGACTTCCCTCTGAAAAAGTAGCGCCTTTATCTCGTGAAATTGTGATGCACTACAATGCTCTTGTTCGAGAGCTTCATTGCCATTCTGATCGTGAGACAAAGAGAGTCCCCTTTTTAGGCAAAGAGGTTAGTGTTGGAGATATCGTGGCTTATCAAATTGGGATGGGTAAGCTTTTTCTAGCCTGGTGTGGTGCTGGGAGAGATAAACGTCCCCAGATGCCTGGAGACGGGTTTACAAGTTGGGATGATAAAGATGGTCTTGCCAATCATCTATGTGCCAAGTGGAAGATTGATGAAGGCGCTATTCAAGAGGCTGTTTTTCAATCTGTTACAGCTCAAATTATTGGAGTGGTACAAAAAGAACAGAAACACCTTAACACGCCAGGACGCTGGGCATGGTGTAACGCTCCCCATCCAGAAAAGCGTCTAACTGACTTAGGCACAATGAGTTTTTGGGTTAAAATGTGTTCAACCGATCTGAGCAAGGAAGCCATGACACTTTTGCAACAGCATAGAGGCTGACATCCGTCAAAGTCAGGGGAATTGGTATCCAGCTTGCTTGTTTCTTTTCAGCTGCTCTCAATGAAATAAGATAAGGGGATATGAAAATAGCCTTTTTTGATGCAAAACCCTACGATCGACTATTTTTCGATGCTGCCAATGCTGTATTTGGCTATGAGATTACCTATTTTGAATCCCACTTAACCCTAGATACAAGTCTCCTGGTTCGCGGGTTTAAGATTGTGTGCGTTTTTGTAAATGACACACTCTCCTCTGACATCATCGAGAATCTTTACCGTGAGGGAGTAGAGCTGATTGTCTTACGTTGTGCGGGTTATAACAATGTAGATCTAAAAGCAGCCTATCAGAAACTCAGAGTTGTCCGCGTTCCAGACTACTCACCTCACGCGGTCGCCGAGCATGCGGTAGGTCTGATGCTATGTCTAAATCGAAAAATCCACCGTGCCTACGGAAGAATTCGGGAAAATAATTTTAGCATTAACGGCTTGCTGGGCTTCGATATGTACGGGAAGACGGCTGGAATCATTGGGTGCGGACAAATTGGTTCTGCGACCGCAAGGATCTTAAAGGGCTTTGGGATGAACGTACTTGGTTACGATACAGACCAGGTGCAAGTGCAAAAGTCAGGCTGTTTGTGTGTAGATCTTCCTACCCTCTACAAACAAAGCGACATCATTAGCTTACATTGTCCACTCACTGCCGAAAGCATGCATATGATTCAAGGGGATTCTCTTGCGCAAATGAAAGAAGGCGTGATGCTAATCAATACGGGCAGAGGAGGACTGATCGATGCGGCTGGATTGATGTCGGCTCTTAAATCCAAGAAAATTGGGGCTGCTGGATTAGATGTTTACGAAGAGGAGCATCAGTACTTTTATGAAGATCTCTCGTCATCTTTTATTCAGGATGATGTCTTTGCACGCCTGCTGACATTCCCTAATGTTCTGATCACCTCACATCAAGCTTTTTTTACCAAAGAGGCGATGCAGAGTATCGCCCTTACAAGTCTTGAAAATATCCAAGCCTATTTGGATGAAAAGCCTCTACCCAATGAGGTCGCCTTTATAGAGAAGAAGTGAGACTGATATGGAAAATATGTGGCACAATCTGTCTGTAGATGAAGCTCTGGAAACTTTAGCATCCAGTTACCATGGACTCTCTGAACCAGAAGCAGAAATCAGAATGGGCACCTATGGCCCCAATCAACTTGTCGAGAAAGACAGAGCATCGCTGATCAAAATTTTCTCCCGCCAGTTTGCCAATCCCCTCGTTTACATTCTGATTTTAGCCTCTGTCGTGAAATTTTCTGTTGGTGCTGCTCTGGATGGCAGTTTATTAGCAGGTACTATCCTACTCATGACCCTGATCGGTTTTTTTCAAGAGTCTAGAGCTGCTCAGGCCATGAAAGCATTAAAGAGCATGGCCTCCCCGACCTCTAAAGTCAAACGGGAAAGACGCATGCAGATTCTCCCTTCAGAGCAGATTGTGCCAGGAGATGTACTGATTCTTGAAGCTGGAGACGTTGTGCCGGCAGATGCGCGCTTAATCAATGTCTCCAATCTCAAAATTAACGAATCTTCCCTAACTGGAGAGTCGTTTCCCGTTGAAAAACATACCGATAAACTCACGGAAAAGCGGACCATTGCCGATAAAGTGAATATCGTCTTTCGGGGAACCACCGTTTCATGCGGAAAAGGCATTGCCCTTGTTGTGGCAACAGGGATGCAAACAGAAATCGGCAAGATTGCACAAGCGATAGGTGCAGCCAAGCCGATTAAAACTCCCCTTCAGAGAAGCATCCATTCCTTGGGAAACTGGATGCTGGTGATTGTGTTTTTTGCCATTCTTGCATTTATCGGGATTAGTTTTTACAGAGATTTAGATTGGATCGAAATCTTTATGCTCAGTGTCTCGGCTGCTGTGGCGGCCATTCCCGAAGGGCTGCCTGTTGCGGTGACAGCGGTTCTTGCAAAAGGCATGACAATCATGGCAAAAAGGAATGCCATCATCCGTAGGATGATGGCTGTCGAAACGCTGGGATCCACAACGGTCATTTGCTCTGATAAGACAGGGACACTAACTGAAAACCAAATGGCTGTCAGAAAACTGTATACAATCCAAACAACAGCTAACCTGTCAGAACAGGGATTTGATGATGGAAAAAAAGCCCTGAATCCGCATGAAGACCCTGCTATTAAAAAAATGTTGAAAATCGGTACGTTGTGCAACGATGCGCTGATCTCCTGGGAAAACCATGCAACCTACACAGTCATCGGGGATCCGACGGAAGGAGCGCTTTTAGTCGCTGCAGCCAAAGCGAAAATCGAGATAGAGTCTCTCAATTCTGAGCACCCCCGCTTGGGAGAAATTCCTTTCCAGAGTGAAAATCTCTATATGGCGACTTTGCATCAGGGTGAGAAGGAAAAAAACGTTTTTGTAAAAGGATCGCCAGAAAAACTATTGCGATTTAGCTCTTTTTGCCTCAAGGGTTCCGAAGTGGTCGAGCTGGATACGGTGACGCGCCAGAACATTCAAGCCGAGATGGAGACGCTGGCAAAAGAAGCCTTTCGTCTGATTGCTGTAGCCTATTCTCTTGCACCGGATACGGACCACCTAAAGGAAGAAGACTTTAAGGAGAAATTGATTTTTGTGGGGGTTTTTGCTCTTTCTGACCCTCCAAGAAAAGAGGCCATCCGCTCGATTGAATTGTGTAAGCAAGCTGGGATACGTGTTGTGATGGCAACAGGAGACAACCAACTCACGGCAACCGCCATTGCTAACCAACTAGGAATGCACTCTCAAGAGGCCTTAATTGGAGAGGAATTGGCTGACATGAGCGACGAGGTGCTCCAAGAAAAGGTGCAGAACGTCGGTGTATTTGCCCGCATCGAACCCAGTCATAAGTTACGTATCGTGCAGGCACTTCAAAAAAGGCACCATATCGTTGCCATGACTGGAGATGGGGTGAACGATGCCCCAGCCCTTGAAGCTGCTGACATAGGCATTTCCATGGGAGTGGCAGGCACGGAAGTGGCCAAAGAATCTTCTGATATGGTTTTAGCAGATGATGACTTTACGTCGATTGTTGCTGCTGTGGAGGAAGGAAGAGCCATTTTCAGCCGGTTGCGAAATGTGATCACGTTTCTTCTGACAACATGCTTTGGAGAACTGTTGGGCTTAGTTGCCTGCGTGTTGTTTATCGGCACGCCTCCTCTGCTTCCCCTCCAAATCCTATGGATCAATCTAGCTACAGGAGTTATCTTGGCCATTCCTCTAGGTTTAGAACCCAAAATCGGCAACGAACTGAAGATGCCCCCGCGTGATCCCAGAGTGGGCCTTTTGTATCGGGGGATGGTTTTTCGGATCTTATTTTTATCATTCATGCTCGGCTGTAGCATGTATTTTTTATTCCTATGGGGAGTCCACCATGTAAGCTTAGAAGCGGCTCGCACAAAGGTATTCACCTCTGTTGTGATCTTTGAGATGTTAGTCGCCCTTCAAATGCGGTCAGATGAAATCCCTATTTTTAAACTGGGCCTGTTTAAAAATAGATTTATCATCTATGCGATTTGCATCGCTCTTGCTGCCCAAATTTCCCTCCTCTATCTCCCCTATGTACATATTCCCTTTCAAATGGAGCGCATGCACCTCCAAGATTGGGCGTTTATCCTCCTTCCTCCACTGATCATTTTTGCCATTGAAAACATGAGAAAAAGATTCTTTCCGACGATTTTTAACTCGGGAAAAATGAAAAAGCTGCCCTAATCACCCTAATAAAAAAATAAATATTAAATCTTTTTGTTATATTAATCTGTTTTTAAAATTTTATTAATATAATTTTGTTATTATTGTAATTGAAATAATGAAAAGGAGTTTTATATGGGCATGATTTCAAGTTTATGTGGTGGAGCTAAGGGTACCGTTGTTGGTATGGCAAGACGATCAGATGCTGAGAATGGCTATAGCGGGTGGAAGCGTGCAGCCTGGTTGAGCCTGGGGGTAGCACTGACCATTCTGGGACTGGCTGGAATAGGCTCTACGATTGGTGGAATCACTGCACACTATTTAACTCAAAGTCTTGCATTACAAAAAGTGTTGGCATTTTCGGGAGTGGGATTGCTTGGTTTGATTCCACTCGTATATGGAGGAGCGATTTTAACTCCAGCTATTGGCTACCACTTTAAAAAAGTCGTTCATGCAGACATAGGTCACGGAGAGCTTTAGTAAGCTTTGGCTAAAATCACATCTAGTGTGGCCAGTTTGCCAGTCAAGATACAAGGTCCTTCAGTGCCGCTTTGTTCCAGGGGCAGACACCGTATGGTGAGCTTGAGAGGCTCTAACAGCTTCTCTGTATCAGGCTCTCCACACCACTTGGCCCGCACAAATCCCCCCTCAGATTTTGCAAAAAACTGCTCAAGCTCTTCAAAAGTGGTCAGATCGGAACATAAATGCGCCTCTCGATAACTTAAAGCTTGTGCATAGTAGCTCTTCTGCATTTCTTCAAGTGCTGTAGGAATATGTTTAGAGAGCTGGTCGATACCCACTTTCTCTTTTTGCTTGTGCGGATGGTCCCGGCGAGTCACCATAACGGATTGAGAGTCGATATCGCGAGGCCCTACTTCAATGCGGACGGGAATCCCTTTCTTGATCCACTCCCAGTTTTTCTCTCCGCCTCTCCGATCACGCTTATCAATGTGTACCGAAACGCCCTTTAGTTGATCTGCAACTTGCTTTGCGTAGGATAAGACAGCCTCTTCTAACTCGGGTTTAGGAATCACAGGAATGATCACTACTTGCTGAGGCGCTATTTTCGGAGGCAGACGAAGGCCGTCATCATCACTATGGCACATGATCAAAGCGCCGATCATACGCGTTGTACTTCCCCAAGAGGTGGTGTAGGCATACTCTAACTCCCCTGCTTGGTTGCTAAAGCGAACGGAGGAGGCTTTGGCAAAGTTTTGCCCCAAGTAGTGTGATGTGGCGAGCTGAAGGGCTTTGTGATCCTGCATCATCGCTTCTAAAGTGAACGTACTCACCGCTCCGGGAAAACGTTCACCCGGCGATTTCTCGCCTACAATCACCGGAATGGCCAGCACCTCTTCCATGAATTTCCGGTAGATCTCGAGCATGGTATGGGTTTCTTGCAAAGCCTCTTTCTCTGTCGCGTGGGCTGTGTGCCCCTCTTGCCACAGAAACTCGGTTGTACGCAAAAAGATCCGCGGACGCATCTCCCAACGGACAATGTTGGCCCATTGATTAATCAGTAGAGGCAAATCACGGTACGATTCGATCCAGCGGGAAAAGGCTTCTCCCACAATGGTTTCAGATGTCGGGCGGGCGATCAGGGGCTCTTCCAACTCCCCTGCTGGGACGAGCTTGCCACCCTGCTCTTCAAGACGGTGGTGGGTGACAACCGCGCACTCTTTGGCAAAGCCTTCAACATGGGTCGCCTCTTTTTCTAAAAAGCTCAAAGGGATAAAGAGAGGAAAATAGACATTTTGGTGGCCGGTTGCCTTGATTTCAGCGTCGAGTTGCCGCTGCATGTTTTCCCAAATGCCGTAGCCCCAAGGTTTCATCACCATGCAGCCGCGTACAGGCGAGTTCTCTGCTAAATCAGCATGTTTAATGACTTGCTGATACCACTCTGGGTAGTCTTCTGCTCGCGTAGGGGAAATCGCATTCTCTTTTGCCATAGAGAAGAGAGTTTAGAAAAATGGTAATTGAAAAGCAAGAAGCTAAAAAACATTCCAGCAGGTGTAGATCTGGGAAGTAAGTTGAGAGTCCCCAGCTTTGTATTCCACTTTTGTGTAAGCGTTAAGCTCAGCGAGGGTTTGGTCAGCTTCTCTGGGTTTGACTAGCAAAGAGTCTGAGTATCTTAAGACTATTTTCTTAGGATCACTCAAATCGAGATGAAAGGTGCGAACCGTCTCATTACCCTGGGGTTCATTATTCTTGAGCCTAGCCGCTCCGTTTAGAGTTTCTGAGATGGCTATAGTGGCCACCGCTCCTAAACCTTGATGGAAAGAAGCGAGCACTTGAAGAGCCTTTGGTTCATCTTGATTGATCAAGGGGTGTTGCATTAACTCTTGTTTGAGGGCATCATATCCCGTTATTTCGGCTGCATTGGTTTGAGGAGTCGTTAAGACATAACCGGTTCCAGCGTTTGCGTCCCGATCGCGTTCAAACTGGTGCCGGATCCCCGTTTCGTCTGCTGGATCTCCCCCTGCATTCGGGCGTGGTTCCCACTGCTTCAGCTTTAAGCCTGAAAAACGGTGAAGGATGGATCCAATTTGATCTGGAGAACGTCTCACCTCTTCTTGAACTACTCTCCTGATATGCGGCGCCCCCGACTGTCCTGGCACCCGGGGAGTCGTGACGTCTGTGACTCTCCATCCTTGCTCGCCTCCAAACCGATACCCTCTTAAAGGGGCGTAGGAAGGCATTCCTTTCAGAAGCTGCTCGACTTTCATTCCCGGAAGAATGCGTCTTGGAATTGCCTCTTTTTTCTTGACCAAGATCGGAGGACCAAGCAAGTTGTAGAGTGCCTCTTCCATTCTCTGAGGATTATCTTGCTGATCGAGAATATAGTGAAGGAGTCGATCCTCTACAAACGCTTGGTTCCCTCCCCGGTCTAAGAAGTCTTTACAGGGGGTCTTGTAGGCTGTTAAGCGGAAGCCATTTACTCTATTTAAACGAAACTTCAGATCCATGCGTTGGAAGGCGTAAAAGAGTAGGATAAAGCTCTGCCAATTCGCAATGAGCTCAGCTTGTCTCTCCTCCAAATCGCGAAGGGTGCGATTCTCCTGTAAGATGTTGTGGATGACACTTCCTACAATGGCATGCAGGGCGAGAGTATGTCTATGTTCCCTATCCGCTTCAGCTGGGAGCCAGCGGTCTAAATCGCTCTCTTGGCTTAGTCTATGCAGCAAGTGTTGTTTGAGATCATGATCGTTGAGTAGAAGATCTAGAATTTGACGCGGAAAAACAGGTTCCTCTACAGGCGTGAGTTGACGTAGATCGAGCTGACGCAGCGCTTGTTTGATTTGTTCAACCTGAGCGGCATATTGGGTATCTAGTTGAGCACTTAAATCCTGTGTAACAAGCGTGTCTCCTTGAAAGAACATCTCTTTAACATCGCGCAGAAGCTGAAGGAAAGCAGGCCGGTAGGTAGTGTCATCTCTCAAACAAACAGGAAGAGAGGCGCGTGTATGGATATGGCCCAGATCTTGATCGAAAAATTCGGCTTCTAGAGCGCCAAACAACTGATCAAAGGTTGTCATCTGGCTATAGTCACCTCTATGTTCAAAGAGATCTCCTTCGACAGGCTGAGTCAAAACAAAGATATTAGGATGATCGCGTTGTAGTCCTTCGATACGCATCACACGCGTTCTTTCATCTTCAAAGATGTCGGGTGTGCGCCTTTGATGCACACAAAACAGCTCACTCTCACCTCGCGCAGCTAAGGCGACTAAATACTCCTGGTAATCAGGAGTGACCACTTCGCCTGTGTCAATTTCTACTGCACTACCAGGGGCGTATCCGTTCCATACGCGCAGCCCCATCCCACACAATTTTCTCAATCCAATCCCGGGTGCACTATAATCGTGCCCTAATGCTGTCGGGCTTCCATGGCGGACATAAGCAATTTCATGAGTCTCTCCAGCGGCATTTGTAAAGGTTTGCACATGTCTGACGTTGGGTGTGTTTTTATTGCCGCAAAAATCCTCGACGCCTGCAGCCCCAGCCAACTTTTGGGCTTCCAAAGCTGCTCTTGGTTTTCTATGAGGCGAGTGTTTTACTCTCTCGTTAATAGCCAAAACAGCATGGGGAAACCCGCGTAGGTTCATAGAGGGAATGTTTTCTGCTCCTACCGCAAGTTGAACGGTCTGCTCCAAGTAGTCATAAAGATACGTTCCTTTCCATCGGATTAAGCAAAAGGCGTGCACAAAGTGTTGGACTGGATCCCCATTGGACAGGTCACGGTAGCCATCGGAGGCAATCAGTTGACGGAGCTCTCTAATGGCATGTTGATAACAGAGACGGGCATCGCCTTCTTTTTCCACTCTCAACAGGTGGCAAACAATGGGGCCTAATTGGGGGTGCGTACACAGTAGCTCCAGATCAAAATTTTCTCTTTGTAAATGGAAAACGTATTGGTCTAAGACGGCGTGATACTTCTGCTCGGCAACCTGATCGTAGGTGAAGACGTTCCATGACCGCCGGGTCCACTGTGGGGCCGCTACGCCGCCACCAGCGCTGCCGCCTCCGACCACACTTTCACTGAGAAGAGCTTTTGCCCTTCTCTCTTCTAGTTCACGTAAACGCGCTTCGGCAGTCTGTAGCCTGTCTAGGAGATCTTGCTCGGCTTTTCGCACTTCGACTAATTCTCTTTCATGGGCTTCTCTTGTAAGTTGAGCCGCTTGTTGGGCTTGCTCTGCAAGCTCGCTAACCTGCTGCTCATGATTCGCTTCAGCTCTAGCGGCTTTCTCTTGAGCTGAAGTCAATCGGTGCTCAAGAGCATCACGTGTCGTTAGGAGTTGATCATAGTCTTCTTGGGCCTCTCTTAACAGCCGTTCATACGCCTCTTGGTCCTCCTCGTGCGCATCTTGAAGAGCGTGCGTATCCCACTTGAGCCATCCGACTACAGCCGCTCCGATCAAAAGAAGGAGTGCTCCCCCACTTCCAGAAAGAAGGATAAAGGTGTGCGCCCGTGTTAAATGGTCTAAGACGCCAGCCGACCAAACTCCGTAGTGAGCACCAATGGCCGTGATGGCCAGAGCAATCACCCCAATCGCCAGAATGGTGATGGCAAAATAGTAAGGCTGCCTTTCATAAAAGGCAGGCTCTCTAACTGAATTTGAATAATCAGGATTAATCATCATAATTTACTGAAAGAGTATAACTAATTTCAGTATTTTTGGCACTCAAAATGCTTTAAATGCCAGCTGGGGGTGTACTATGAAATTTTATTTTGTCGCAGTGATCACGCTGATGACTTTCGCTTCGGGGTGTAACTGGCTATCATCTCATGACGACGAAAGACATGACTTTGATGAAATCCACTTTGGGCCTAATCCTGGTGATGGTTAGTCGTTTTTTCCAAACCGCTGAATAAACAGCTCCATAACATCTAAATTATTATCATATAATAATTTAGATCCAAAAATTTTGACAGCCTGCGCAAATCCCTGAAGCCTAAGAGCCGCTAAAATCTCTTGTTGATCAGCCTCTTCAAGCTCAATCTCGCTCATTAAAAAGGCAAAAGCAAAAGGGCGCGTTCCCCCCCGAGGAAGTTGGCGCACAAAGCGAAGTCTTTGCTGAAAAGCGGGCTCGTTAGAAAGAGCGTGTAGAAAGCCTCTCTGTTCAGGAGAGAATCCAAGGCCAAAATCGGGATGGCTTTTTTGACACCGCTGGATGCGGTGTTCTTGCGCGCAGACAACAAGCAGCTGCTTGAGCGTTAGGCTTTCAAGGGGCCAACCTGGTAGGATTTCCATGAGCTGTGGTTTTTTAAGAAAGACACCCACCAAAAACTCTATAGACATGTTTGGAAGGCGACTAGCAAGCGCACTCATGACGGGAAGCACATCCTGCATCGGGGCTAGCACGTCTGGAAGAGCCTCTGGCAAAAAACCTCGATGGGGTTCTTTGTTGGTATAGATCTCTTCGCACGAGAAAAGATAGTCTAAAAGTAAACTTCTCTCTGGTGGTGTATGACAGCAAGTGCGTAAACGGAAAAAATGCTGCAGGTGCATCAGCAAAGGGTAGGAGGTGCGCTGGCGATCGAGTGTATAAGGTGGATCAAAATGAGGGAAGTAGCCTAAATCAAGTCGAACGGTTTCTGTTTCCATCTCTTCTTTGAGTATACCAGCTACCATTTCTGAAAAGGTGAGCTCAAGCCGCGCCTCTAATGAAGCTAGTGTACGTTCAATCAGGTAGTCTTGAAAGGATTGGTCTTTGCCTGGCCATTGATTGTGTGCATCGCAATAAAAAACAGGTCTGCCTTCTTCGATTAAAGCAGCGTGGTGTGTCAATACACGTCGAACGCCCTCTCCTGAGTTGGGTTGATCGGAAAAAAGAACGCGTACACCTCTACGTAGAGCATTTTCAGTCTCTTCACAGATCGGCAAGTCCCGCTGCCCAGCTGGTGTCTGCTGGTAAGGAAAAGGGGTGTTGAGCATAGGACGCAGGGCTGCCGGAAGGGGCATAGAAAGAGCGTACATCTCTTGCTGCATCTCAAGAAGATCACTGCTTTGAATCGCCCCACGAATCCCGTACATGGAAAAATGAAAACAGAAATCTGGATCAGCTGGAATTCCAAGTGTTTCAAAGTAACTGCGCAAGACCGAAACAGCGTCTGGGCAGACGTGGAGAAACCGTTCTTGGGCTTCAGAAAAGGTGCATCCTGGAATCAAAGGCTGTCCACTAGATTCGTAGTTACGGTAGGCTCGGAGGCGCGCAGAAAAAGAATCGCCTGCCCAAAGAAGCAACTCTTTAAGGGTGACCTCTTCTATTGCCAAATCAGAAAAAGGCTCTTCGCTGTGTTTTAAACAGAAGAGAAAGAGATAAAAATGCTCTCCACGATTGAGGTGAGAAAAGCGTGGAATTAGCTTTTGGGTGAGAGCAAGAGCTGCTGAGGCTTCACTGATATTGGTCAGTTCTAAAGCGCTATAGGGGGCTTCTGTAGCGAGTTTAGGGTCGCGTAACACGATTAGCTCAAATAAGGAGGTGCTTTGGGTATTGAGTTGCTTGAAATAGTGGAGAGAGCGTACGATCTCGCGACTTCCTCGATTAGTCGGTAGATCGGCTGGTGGAGAGGCAGCAAAATAGGCGATATCCAAAAGGATTTCGATCGAGTACTTCATTTGGTCTGTGATAAATGCACTCGCTGCCTCCGAAAGAGGAATACCTAGTGAGCCGAGCACACGCCTTTTGATATAAGAGCTAAACAGCTCCCCTGAACGGAAATCCTCTCTTTTCAAAGTGGGGCGGCTAAGACTTCCCAAGACCTTTTGGAATCGACCGACTAGCTCCTGGTAGACGCCCAACCGATTAGGATCTCGATGTGCCCAGTCGACTAGCAGCTGCCAAAAGGAGATGGTGTGCTCCCCCTCTCTAACCCCAGCATGCACAACCAATGTTCTCAAAAGAAGACAGTTTTGTTCGGGGGTGAGTTTTCTTGCTGCCTCATCGACAAAGTTGTAGAGAAGGTGCACTCCACGCTTCAAATTGTCTGCATGTTTCAAGATACCAAGGTGTCGGTTGGAAACGAATAGGGTCTGTTGAGAAGGAAAGGGATAGAATACTGCTCCCACCAGCCACTTTTCTTTTTTAAGAGCCTGATCAGGGCGCTCTGTCGACGTGATTCCACTTCGATCTGCTACCCATTGTACTAAGGCAGCAGCATCTTTGGTATGAATCGCGTTCAATACACTAACGCGCGTCTGCAAATTTTTGTAGGGATGAGCTTCTAAGGCGCGTGGCCCAAAAACAAAGAGAAAAAGAGTCGACACGAGATTGGGATCGGCTTTTTCTATGACTCCATTCCACTCTTCAACAAGCAGGCGGTTCCACAAGGGGAAATCAATCATACCACGATTCCCATGATGCGTTGATAAGTGGTTAAGGTCAGATTGCCAAGCAACCAATTCCACATGGAGGTGGACTCTGTCGACGAATAAAAAACGCGTGCGGCAGAGGCTCCCCCCGACCATCCATACGCTCCCCAAGTCACAGCTTGCAGGGTGAGTTCTCGTGGTGTGAGGTGATCACTGCCCATTTTAAACCGAAAAAGGGAGTAGTAGTAGAGATAGAGCATCTGCATGCCCAGGATGTCTTGGGTAGAATAGGCTCCGTTGTACAAAAGGTGATCGACCAGTCGATTTCCTTTAACTTTGTTTGCCAACTCGATCAGAAGGGAGTTTTTAAGAAAACCTGTAAGTACAGAGGCGGTAAAGGTAATCGCGATTACCGTATAGGCGGGATCATCCGCATCGATCAGCAGATAGGCAAAGTAGGCAAGTCCCCCCAACATTGCCAGGTAGGCTGTAATTTTATAGCTTGTGTCCAGGGCTTTAAGTGGTGTGCAGTGCAGTAGGCGCTTTCCGATCGCCCCCATTTTTTTCTCGGTAGACTGGGTAAAACGGAGGCGTTGCACTTCTTCCCGTACGGTATCACAAATACCTGCTGCAGCCACGGTTGGCCACTGCGAATCGATGAAAAGAGAGGCAATGAGCGTCGGAGTGGCGATCATCACAAGATTTTGTGCCGTCCGAAACAGGCGCAGGGAACGGGGTAGCGGTGTTGTGGCGTCACTCTCCAAATCTGCAGCGAATCGATTTTCTAAATGCGTGCCTCCTCTCATCAGCATGTTGAGAGGAAAAAGAGTGAGAGATTGCGCGTAGTAAAAAGCAGAAAAACTGAACATGCAGGCTTCAAGTTCAGCATCGTTCACATAGATCGCTCCTAAAAGCAGTCCGGTTGCCGGAATAAGACGGTAAGCGATACGTCCTGCTAACCCTACATAACCATCAGTTAAAAGGGTATACGTCCGTTTTGGTTCCGTATCATTGAGGAGCGCTTCGGTATCTGCCACAATTTCGGGGCGCACTTTCACAAAAAGGGTATCTGCCAGGGCAGCACTTTCAAAACCAAAAAGAGCTAACATGGAGGCGATTACCGCCTCTCTATTTCCCCTCTGTTCCGGCGGAGTGTTCAAATAGATTTGAGTGAGCAAAAAGTATCCGGGAATCCCTAAGCGAAGCGATTCGATTTGCACGCGATGCATGACAGGAGAAGGGCAAATGGATTTGAAAAAAGCATAGAGAGCCGCTCCTGAAAGTGTGGGTGCCAAGCCTCCAGATACTCGACCGGCTAGCGAGGGAGGAGGGAAAAGCTGGTCGTTGAACACAGTCAGAGCCGCTCCACCACCGGAAACTCCCAGGGACACAGTGGCAATAGCCGCTTGCTTTACACAGGATACACGCGTCATATATGAAAATCTTATAAAGAGAGTTGCGGAAATTTACAACAACCTTTTTTGAATGTTTTTCCTCCAGTGTGCATACTGCTCTGTATGGATCTTCTTTTTTTTATCGGGGTTTTACTTCTGCTGATCACCGTTGGAATCAGTAAACAGAGTCGTTCTGAATCGGCCTATCTTTTTGCGGATCGGAAAACAGGTCCACTTGCGTTGACAGCAACTTTAGTGATGACTGAATTTAACAGCGCGACACTCATCTCTTTTTCTTCACTGGGTTATGCGGTGGGTTTTCGCGCCCTTCTTCTCCCTTTTGTTTTCTTGATCGGACTTCTTTTTTATGCAGTAACGGTTGCCAAAAAGTGGAAAACGTATGACGGGCAATCGGTCGCCGGTTTTTTCACTGAGCGGTATGGAAAAAAAATAGGGATCGGGACCAGCCTTCTTTTAATGGTAGCGATGTTGGGATTTAGCGCCGTCTACATCAAGTCACTCACTCTGCTCTTTCACCCTCTCCTTCCCCAACTCAGTGTGTGGGCTCTCAGCGCTCTTTTGATCTCAGTTGTACTTGTGATGTCTCTACGCGGTGGGCTTGTGGCAATCATCCGAACCGACCTTCTGAGCCTGATCTTAATGCTCCTATTCTTTCCGCTGACCGCTCTGTTTATGTGGAAATCTTCGACCCTCCCTCCTCTACATTTTCTCCACCTATCAGGTGAGATCTTGCCGCTCCGTTTTTTATTTTCCCTGCTTATTTTGACCCTGTTCACCTACATTTTGGCCCCTTGGTATGGGCAGAAAATCTTTGCCGCAGAGTCGGGCAAGGTTGCCTACCGCTCGGTCATCATGGCTGCCCTTTTGATCTTTTTTCTTTATGGTTCGGCCATCTTGGCGACTGCCCTTTTGCGCTACCGTGGAGTGGAGGTCCCCAGCTGGGAGCAGGCACTCCCCCATTTGATTCACACGTGCTTACCAAAGGGTGTGCGAGGGGCTGCTTATGCGTTGCTTTTTGCCACTTCTGCAACCACCTTAACTGGCTTGTGGAGCGCCCTTTCGGCGATGTGGATTGGAGATTTTCTGAAGACGTCAGCAGAGAGTGCCCAAAGAAGTGTGCGTGTCACTTTGGGCTTTGCTCTGATTGCCTACTGTTTGGCCAACACAGTTGTGGACAAGGTATTTGATAAGATGATTTTAGCCAATATTCCCATTGCAGCGCTCGCCTTTGCCCTATTGGCCGGCTTTTACTGGAAGCGCGCCACACCCTTGAGTGCGTATGTGAGTATCACTGTCGGCTCTCTATGTGGAGTAGGCGCTTATCTTTACTTTGGAGAGGCGGGAGGCTACACGTGGTACTGGGCAGTGTATGGGATTCCGCTTACGTTTGTTTCGGGAATTCTTTGCTGTATAAAAGTTCGATTGCCTCGGACATTATCATCGCAATAGAGGTTTCGGACTCAAGATTTAAGCGAGTGGAGAAGATCTTTTTGAGCATGACGTTATCCTCTTTTGTTAAAGAGTAGATTTTTCGTCCTTTTTTTTCCTCGCTTGGGCAAGGCTCTAATGTGGCTAACCCTCCAAAAGTGAGTTTTTGCTTCATCTTCTCTTTGACTCTATTGATACCAGACACGTTTACCTCTCCATCTGTGCAATCTCCTTGGCAAGGCTCTCGTAGGCATGCGATCCTCTACAGTGGGGAGCGTAGTCGAAAATAGTTTGGCCATGAGATTGCGCTTCGTTGATCTTAATGTTTTGTGGGATCTTCGTTTGAAACACCTTATCGCCGAAAATCTCATTGACTGAAGTAAACACTTCCCGTGCCAACTTGGTGCGCACATCAAAAAAAGTAACCAGCACACCTGCAATCTCAACCTTATGGCTAATAATGGAATTCACATCCCTGTTGACAAAGTTGATCGTATCAACAAAGTTACTCACTCCCTCCAAACTCAAGTAACCGAGCTGAATCGGCAGGATAATCTCGCGTCCTGTCGTAAAGGCATTCATGGTTAAGTTTCCAAACGTGGGCGGAGAGTCGATCAAAATGTAGTCATACTCCCCCTCAATCTCTTTGATTTTGTTGCGCAACTTAAACTCTTTGGCCCCTAGTGTGGCCAATTTTAGATCCGCTACGGCAAGAGAGAGATTGCTGGGAATCATATCGACATTGGGAGCATAGGTGTGCTGGATCACCTCTTTAGCTTCCACCCCCTCTTCAGTCAAGAGGTCGGCAATAGTCTTGCGGTTTTCTGTCACAACGTTCAGACCAATTGTAGAGTGACCCTGAGGATCAGCATCAATGACCAATACTTTTTTATTCAATCGGGCGAGCCCAGCAGCAAGGTTCACAGTGGTGGTGCTCTTTCCGACGCCCCCTTTTTGATTGGCAACGATCAATGTACGCATCTTTTCCTCGTTCTTGATTTATAATTGTTTTTAATCACATTTTTCGCTATTCTGTCAATTAATTATGAGTAGCGTATCTTCAACATCAGATTATTCTGTACCGTCTGTATCCCAGGATGTTTTTCCAGAATACACGCAGGTGGCGCTTATTGTGACCACAATTGTAGTCGGGGTACTGGCTGGACTGGCCTTAGTGCAGGTGTTTTCTCCTTATACGGCAATTGCTGCGGTCGAGCTTGGGCTGGGTGAGCTCGGGTTTGTTGCGGTTTGGTACTCATCTAAATCAGGCTCTTCTTCTGCCATCAAACCAAACCCTAATTCGATTCCGATTCCCGGGCTCTCTACTTCCGCCTCTTCTTCCTCGGATGAGGTTAATTGGTGGGACCTGGATCACGCCTCTTCTTCTGAAAGGAACTCCAGTTCAAGCTCGGGAAGTGACTCTTATGGTCACCTGCTTACAGAAATCGCGTGTTCTCCCCTTCAAGGTGAGACTGTACGTAATAGTTGGGGATATCCACTATTGCCGTTGGTAGGCGAGTACGCAGACTACTCGACAATGTTGCCAGATCAGCACCTTGTTTCTTATCGTCTTCCGCGCAGCCAGCTAGCTGGCTTCCCCCAACCGATGCGTCGTTATTTTGCTGATCATGAGCATCTTGACCTCTTTTTGTTTGTAACACGTGATAGCAGGGGCCATCACTCTGCCTGGCGGAATTTAGTCACACACTTTTGGGTCTTTCCCGATCACCAGACTGGAGATGATGTCAGTAAATGGGTTCAGATTCATTATTTTGAACCGACTGGAATCGAGCCCGTGAACGCGCATTGCCGAGAAAGGGTGCACTTGCACCCCACTCGCGCGATTTCCCCCAATAATGCCCGTTTTCAGGTTACCGCTGCCCCTGGCGAGGATTGTGGCTTCTATGTGGCGATTGAAGATGGGAAGCGCGCCTGTTTGTTTTACATGATACTCCAGCGTGGAGAGGCGCTATCGTCTGCTCTTCAATCCTGGACTCTGTCAGACTTCTATTCCTCTCTAGAAGAGTCTTCTTTCAAAGAGAACATCGAAAAACTATTAAGACAGTATTAAGTAGCTGATTTTTATATCTAATTGTGTTATAATTTTTTATAAAAAAAGGTGGTTTTATGGCTTCTTCTGCTTCTGGTGGTGGCTCAGCTGCTGGCCCACCACGACCCTCGACATCTTCTAGTCCAGTCCGTTCGGCAACATCAACTGACAGAGAGCGGGCGATTCCGATCCCCTTGATTGTTGCGGTGGCGCTTGGGGTACTCGCGACCATTGGTCTGGCAATTTTATCTACAACCGGGGTGGGAGGATCGATTGCATCGATTGTGCATCAGGTGAGTGTAGGCGGTGCGATTGTTGTGGGATCTGCCACTGTAATCATGGGCATTTTTACCGCCGTTTGGGGGCGCAAGAGGTACGTTCACTATCAAGAGGTAGATCAACTTTCTGGAGGCAACCAGGTCGCCCCACAACGTCCTAAGCCACCAAGAAGATCTCGCAGACAACCTGCTATTCCCCCTCGGCACACGCCTCCACCAACGACGACAACAACAACGACTACTACTCAATCTAAACCAACGCGTTCTCAGCTCAGTTTTCGCCCACCGAATCCTAGGGCTGTGCAGCGTCGCCAAGCCTCTTGGACAGCTGCAAATGGAAAGAAAAAAGCTTAGTAGAGGGCGTCGAGTTGAAAGGATAAGGGAAGTGACTGATTGGCCTCTTCAATGATGGCGTTCAAGCGATTCACAGCTTCGTCTAACGGAACGGCTCCAATATGATCAACGAGATCCCGTGTTTGATTGAAAAGAACCTCTTGTTCTTTCCACGGGATTTGCCCCTGCTGGGCGGCGGCATTGAGAAATTTTTCCAGAGTGATAGCATACTGTGCCATGGCTTTTTGCTCGTTTCCTCCTGAAGTGAGATCGAAAGGAGGCAGAGGAGCTGCGTCTGAAGGAAGATCTTTGTTGATCAGATCAATCACCTGATTCAGTGCTGGAACCAGCTGTTCAGGAGGCTTATCAGAATCAAGATCTTTTTTGAGCGTATCAAGGGGATGGGTAGCATCTCCCCCCTTACGAGATACAGCGACGTAAATGCCGATAATGCTCATTTCCCATTGCATTTCGAATCGTTTCTTCCGCTCAGCGGGAGTCTCTTTCGGATGAATCGACTCTGGCCCTTGACCCCCATGTACACCGCCTAATTCCATTTTATTCATACCCACTTAAGTTTGGTAAAGGAACTTGAGAGTCAGCTGGAAGCGTCTTGTTAAGCTTGTTGAGCTCTCCGATCAAGCGCGCCATTCCCTCTTGAGGAAGCATTTTGTGACTCTCTACCTCAGAAAAGACTTTCAATACTGCCTCAAAATAGTGGCTTTCCTCGTCCCAACTCACGAAACCAGCCTCTGCAGCCTCATTTAGCGTTCTCTCGATCATACTAATCTGATTTAAAACGGAAGACTCTATGTGGACCCCAGCTGCAAAGGAGAAGAGTGGAAACGGGACAAACCGGGAAGCGTCCGTGTTCTGTTTGAGCTGCTGATTGATCCTTTCAATACAGTGATTTAATCGGGTGGTAACCAATTCAGAGGAGTCTTCAGTCTGAGCTAATTCTTTAAGTTCTTCTTGAACTGAGAGAGCTTGCGAGGGAGAGACTCCTCCTTGCTTGATAGCAAAGCATAAAAAGGCAGCAAAAAGATCGATGCCCCATTTCAGCTGTATTTTTTCTTGATTCTGGACGGCTGGATTCATGGTCAATACCCTCTTTTTTAATTTTATATTCAAATTAGTAATTTAAAAACCTATTTATTTTTCCTTGATAGAACACCAGGTTTTCTTTATGCTATCTTGTTTATTATGTCTGTTTCTTCTGTAACTACGACCACACCCCCTTCAGCTGTAGCCAGTCCCCCTTGCGCAGGAGCAGCGGCTGCTTCTGCTGGACCTGTTTGTTTTTCCTTTTCCGGAAAGCGAGGAGCCCTTTTTCAGGCTTTGGTAGACAAAAAGATCTTGGATGCTCAGGGAAGAATCACAGATGATTTCTCTGCTAGAAAGCTGCCTTCTTTGACTCAAGCCGAGTTGGCTCTTATTAAAAAAGAGCTGGGACGTATGTTTCCCCTTTCTCTTGATGAGAAGTACCATTCTGAAGCCTCAATGACAGAGATTTTGAGTTGTTTTTTGCATGAGATGAAGCAGAAGCGTCCGGATATTTGCTTTCCGACGGCCCAGTTAATAGGAGGGTACGTTTTTCATTTCTTGTTTACAAAAACGGATTATGCAAACCGCGTTTTTCAGGAATTAGAGTTAACACAATTTTATGATCGCTCTCTTTTGAGTCGTTGGGAAAAAGCGCCAGCAGATCTTGACCTGCGGCTACGTGTTGAAAAACGTCCTCGTGTGATCACAGGAAGAAAAATCGTACGTCCTCTACTAAAAGAGGATCTTGGTTATATCCGCACCTTGATCTCAGAGCAACTATCCAGAAAATTCATTCCGAAGCTGCCTCCTGAAGAGGCCGTAGAGAAAGTTCGTGAACAGGTTTATAGTGAACTTTGTTTGGTTGACACAGGGTTTCTTAAGATGTTGCTTATGTCTTTAAAGGGTAGCTCTATTGATCTTAATTTCTGTCATCAGCTCTCTAGAGACTATATTTTGACTGAAGATGATCTATTCATTCCTCTTTTTTTCCTTATATCAACTAGTAATCTTCTCTCGACAGCTCCTGAATCTCACAGAGGGAAACCGCTTGAATCCTTTTTACACGCGGTATTGGGCTTTACAGCGACAGAAACCATTTCCACCATCGTGCCTAAAACGTGGATGCGCTATGTATCCAGAGTGACTAGAGGAAACTGTCTGATACAGCCTGGACTCGAGCCTATCTTTTATGCAAAAGTGAAACAGTTTAGTCTATGGGAAGATATCGAGGACTGGATCGTAAAGCATCATGCAGATGATCCCTTGATGTGTTTTTGTTTTTTGATCAACTCTGTCCAGCTCCTGCTTGATCGCCGTAATCTAGATGAGATTCAAGAGTTTGTACGAAATCAAACTCCAGATATGCCGGTAGATGCTCCTCCCATTGCTCTCTCTTTTCATGCACTGATCCAAAACTCCTCTATTCCCCTAAGAGCCATTATAGCTGTGATGAAGGTGGGAGCCTACTACGCTTCGTTGCGGAAATCGAGTGTACATATCGAGCAGGCTGCCGAAACGACGCTCCATGTGCCCATTGGTCGACATACCCTTCAGTTCGATACAAATGTAGTGGAGGCAATCGCTGAGTTAGAAAGCGTGGATCCTCAATTTCATAAAGAGTTGGCCCCACTTTTTTTCCATATGTGTCCTCCTATTTCCAACCATTTCGAGAGTCCCACACGAGCAGCTCTTCGTCTAATGGATAGCGATTTTCCTTTTCTGGAATACATCGGATTGATGACTGTTTTTGGAGACTCTGAAGTGCCTGCTGAAAAAAAGCGAGCGTATGCCGAACGTCAACTTGTTGCGAGCTTAAAGTTGGTCGAAGATGAGCAAAAAGAGGCTCTCAAAAAAGAATTTGAGCTCTATATCGGAAAGGGAGTCATTCCTGAACTAGATGATCCAGACTTTCAGGAGAAGTGGGTAGAGGCGCTCTTTCAATATGGAAGAGGCTCTGAGGCGCGCGCCTTTGAGTGCTGGATTGAGCTCCCGTCTTCCGCACATACATTCAAACTCATCGAAAGACTTGCTCATCATCAACCTCTTGAGGCTATGCGTCTACTCATGCATACGCGGTTTGAAGATTTCCCTGAAGCAGCAGCAGCGTGTGTGATGGCATGCGCAAGTATAGCGGATGCGTCCCCTGAACAGAGTCGGCTTCAAAAGTATTTGAAGCGTGGTTTACTGAGCCGAGCCTCTCTAGTTTGTTATCAGAAAAACATTCCTCTTCCCTCAAGAGCGAATAGAGCTTGGTATGCCGTACTCACAAAATGGTGTGCAGAAGCGAGCCCTGATCTGCAGTTGATTCAGGATATGGTTTTGTATGGTAGCAGGCAAAAGCTGAAGGCGACCTCTGATCTCTATGCGGTGAAATTAAGATTAGCAGAAGCTTATCCTAAGCGGAGTTTTCCGGTGCTTTGTGAACTTGTTCACGCTTTTCCAGACCAAATTGACCGTGCGCGGTATTACGCTCTTTTAGGCGTGTATTTAGAGAGTGACAGTAGTGGCAATCCCAAAACACTTCGCTTGCTCGATCAATTGGCTCAAAAAGATCCCCATCCATGCTACGATGAGCTGATAGAGCCCTTGTTAGCACTTTGCGTTCAACTGATTGAGAAGCCATTTTTTGTAAGTTGGATCACAAAGACTTCTCTCTTTAATGCTCTTGAAAAGCGTGACCGTTATCAAAGCTTTTTAGAGACTCTTTTTTTACAGTTGATTAATGGGGAGTGCCAAAAAGGGCAATTAAAAGCCTTTACCTTAGCGCACATACATGATTTACGTAACGTGAGAACAAAAATCTGGGAGCAGTGGATTGCGCAATTTTTAACTCAAGCGGAAGAGCCTTGCGTGAAGCTCTATGATCTGTTGGAAAAAAATGGAATTTTTCGTGAGGAAAACGAGGCCTTTTTTGCTCTGTATATCTCGGCTTTAAAGGACTTAATCGACCAAACAAGTCCACAATTTGCCCTCTTTTTAGATCAATTAGAAAGACACAAAAGGTATTGCTCCAAGATCTCTCAACCCGACCTCGTCTTGATGGGGCATTCTTGTATAATGGAAGGCGCTGTGCAATCAGTGGATAGAGGAGTGGGCGGAGCCGCTTTGGTAGAGCAAATGAGAGAGATTCATCTGCTCTCTCAGAAGGTGCTGCGGGATTTACGCAATCAGCCGAATTCCTTCCCTGGAGTGTGTGATAAGATAGAGGCTGCCTTTGAGTGCTATTGGATCTATTTACTGCTCGCTTCGAATCGTCGTGCGGAGGGACGTACACAGCTAGATCGCATTTTTGGACGGGAGCAAACGCGCTTCTATTGGCAACAGATGGGGCTACTTCTGAACAGACTGGTGAAACATGGGCCTCTTTTTTTAAATGAGATTGATCGCATTTTAAGAGTTTTAAACACCACACCATTTGAAGATGCCGCCATTCCAGAAATTGTCTCTGTTCTACTGGCTAATCCTTCAAAAGAACGCTATCAACGAGCAGGTCAGCTTTTACGCTATGCGCTTGCAGATGGGCAGCTGAAGCCGGGAGCTGAGAGCTGGAGACTCATCTATCCCGTATTAATGGGGTTAGTTCGTATGCGCGCCGTAGATGATTCTTTTGCTCTCACGGTTTTGTTCAAGGCGCACTATGGGGTTTATCAGAAAGAGATAGGCGAGCTGTTTCAGCTTCAGTCCTGGGAAGTGATCCTTCGTAATTGGTTTTTTTGCAGAGAAACGCACTCCGCTCATCTGTGCATGGAAAATATTCAAGCCTCTATTTCAGCTATTTCTACAGTGTATCGAAAAAAGGGAGGTAAAGAGCTCTTCAGCGCTTTTCCCTACGCTTTGGTGGGGTTATCTTACTTAAGCTTTCGTGATTTCAATAGTCAGGTAGACTACTTCATAGAAACTGTGGTCGTACGTAAACAAGGTAGACGGCTTGCTTTGCCTGTGGACGATTGTTTTGCTGCAAAACGGAAGCTTATCGAGTTAATGATCAATGCGCTGGATGGACACCCCCATAAAGCAGAACTTGAAGCAAAAACGAAAGCCTTGATTCTCCTGCTAATGCGCGATCCTGATTTCAAGAACAAAAAACAAGAGATCACAGAGCTACTTAGCTTGCTGCGTTCAGGCGGCAGTAGTGCGCAGCCCCCTTCAGACTAGCTTTATCATCCAAAATCACGCGGATTGGAACCGCTTCAAGTAGCTCCCGAAACCTTCCTTTGTCGACAAAGCTTTCTAAAAAGAGAGGCTCTTTCAACTTAGGCAAAATCTTTGGTGGAATCCCTCCCCCTAGATAGATGCCCCCCAAAGCCATGAATTTAAGTACAGTATTGCTGCTCTCGGCGCCTAAAACGGAAACAAAGAAGTTCAACGCGTGGACACATATCTTGGATTTTTCATTTAACGCGTTTTGAGTGATCACTTTAGCCGGATCATCTTGCTGCAGCTCTTCGGCAAGCCATGCCGGTTCATCCAGGCGCATCTCATCGCGAAAAAAAGTGTAAATGTTGTGTAGACCGGGACCGGAGAGCGCTCTTTCATACGACGCGTGTCCAAATTTTTTGTAGATGTAGCGGCAAAAATCGATTTGCAGTTCATTCCGGGGGCCAAACTCACAGTGTCCTCCCTCAGTGGCAAAAGGACGGTGCCCCTTGCCATCCCAGTAGAGACCGGCCTC
The DNA here is from genome assembly GCA_022601445.1 of Chlamydiales bacterium. GTDB lineage: Bacteria > Chlamydiota > Chlamydiia > Chlamydiales > JAAKFR01 > JAJACP01. The sequence goes on from JAJACP010000001.1 coordinate 90,067, forward strand.
TCCCAGCCCCGTTCCAGGTGAGACTACGGCTCGATTGCCTTGCGGAGTCCCTTTGCCTGGATAGAGCTCAAAAAGGTTGTCAGAAGAGAGAATTTCAATGGCGTAGGCATTGGCTTCTAGATCGTTGATCAAAAAGACCCGCGGGATATTTAACGCACGCGCCAGCTTCTTTGCCTCTATAATCCAAGGAAGGTTAGTTGCTTTACACACACCGTCTTTCACAGGCCCAGCAATGGCAAAGCAAGCGGCGCTTACCTGACCGCTTTGCTTGCCGCTCTGCATAAATTCTTGGACGATGGTTTTCAAATCGGAGTAGTCTTGACTGGGAAACTTCATGAGGTGGGAAAAGGCATCATTTCCCTTATTCTCTTCAAAAAGAGCGAGGTTCGTTTTGGTTCCTCCAATGTCTCCAGCTATAATCATGGATGCATCCGGGCTAAAAAGTTGGCAAAGTTTTGGTGAGCAATCTTTTCGAGTTCTTGCTTTGTAAAGACCTCGTTGAGGTGTGCAATAAGATCTTGATAACACCCTGCATCTCCAAAGGGAGGATAGAAAAAAGGGATAAAAGGGTGGTAGGCAATGGGCATGTCTTTGTCGTAGAAAAAGTCGGCTCCGAAGCAGTAGTGATCAAAGCCACCTAGGGATCTAGCATAATCCACTTGGCGGGTAAAATCTTCTGGATAGTTCTTTCCGATAAAGTGCTTCACAAAATTCAAGCCGATGATCCCCTCTCGACGGATCACCTCTTTGGCCAACTCATCGGGAAGATTGCGCGCATGATTGGCAATTTTTCGGAAATTTGAGTGGCTGGCAATCGGTGTAATGGCCAATCCTTTGGCGTCAATATAGTTTAAGATGTCGTAAGCAAGCGCATCCGAAGTATGACTGAGGTCGATGGCAATTTTTTTGCCATCGAGATACTCCAAAAGCAGCTCCCCATCCCGCTTCAGTCCCACCTTTGACTGGTTACCACCCCCAAAGCGATTCACCTCATTCCAGGTAAGACTGATATAGAGAATGGGACCTGCAGTTTCTCGGTATTGATCAAAGCGGGAAAAGGCCCGTTCGAGTTTTTCCCTCTCAGAGCAGAGTCCAGAGGCGTTTTCAATGGCAGCAATTACATGCACATGTTCACTGGACTTTGGTAAGGCAAGCGTCTTAAGGTGGGCAAACCCCTTAGGATGGAGAGTGGGAAGCGTACGAAAAATGGTAAACTGCTTTTCGGCAGAAGCGACAGATCCCTTGCCGGTTTGAGTGTAGACTGCACACACCTGTAGAAGCACATTCCCCTTTTTCAAGTGGGGAAGCGAACACCGTATTTCCTCATTTTCTGCATGCCGTTCATCTTTTTGAGCCAAATAAGAGAGCAAATCGCAGTGAAGATCAACTACGGGCATGCTTTAATGCCCCATTTTCTTTCTGTAGAGCCCGATCATTCCCCCTTCTAATACATTGTGGAGCTCGCGCTCGGTCATGTTATGCTTGGCTTGAAAGTGATAGCCCTGGGTGACGTTTTTCACTGTGACACTCTCCCCTTTTTGAATCTCATCCCGAATATGAGGAAAGCTCAAAATGTCTTCTTGCTGGATTTTATCCCAGTCAGAAGGGGTTTCGAAAAGAAGCGGCACGATACCAAAGTTCGTTAAATTCGCCCGGTGAATACGGGCAAATCCCTTCACCAGAGCCACGCGAACACCAAGATAGCGAGGGGCAATGGCAGCATGCTCGCGGCTCGATCCTTGCCCATAGTTGTCTCCACCAATGATAAAGTGACCCGAATCGCGATAGGGCTTTGTTCTTTCAGGATAGGTCTCATCTACCTGGTCGAAGACAAACTGGCTAATGGCGGGAATGTTGCTGCGGAAAGGAAGTACTTTAGAGCCGGCCGGCATGATCTCATCAGTTGAGACATTATCTCCGGTTTTGATCAAAACAGGCCCCTCCAAGCTAGCTGGAAGCGACTCAAAATGGGGGAGCGGCTTAATATTACTTCCCTTATCTAGTTCCAGGTTACGTCCGTCTGCCGGTGGAGGGGAAACAGCCTCGGCATCAATGAGAAGTTTGTCCGGTTCAGAAACTTTGGGATATTTCATGTTTAGAGTACGTGGATCAGTGATCTTTCCCGTGAGAGCTGCAGCAGCTGCGATCTCAGGGCTACAAAGGTAGACTGAGTCCTCTTTGGTGCCAGATCTACCGGGAAAATTACGCGGTACGGTCCTTAGGGAAGGGCGGCCATTTGCGGGCGCTTGTCCCATTCCAATACAGCCATTACAGCCTGCTTGGTGAATCCGACCTCCTGAAAGAATCAATTTTTCGAGGTGACCATTACGGGCGAGATTCTCAAGAATTTGACGTGAGGTGGGGTTGATATCAAATGAGACCTGATCGACCGCTCTTTTTCCTTCCATCATTTCAGCCACAACGGCAAAGTCGCGGTAACCCGGGTTGGCTGAAGAGCCCACCATCACTTGGAAGACATCCAATCCTTCTACCTCTTTAATCGGCACGACTTTACCCGGGCTACTCGGAAGTGCGATGAGTGGTTCAAGTTGAGAGAGATCAATCTCTTCATGGAGATCATAGGAGCACCCTACGTCTGGAACCAGTTCTTTCCACTGATCTTCTCTCCGTTGACTCTTCATGAACCTACGTACCTCATCATCTGAGGGGAAAACAGTGGCTGTTGCGCCAAGCTCTGCTCCCATGTTGGCAATCACGTGGCGGTCCATGGCAGAGAGACAATCGAGACCGGGGCCATAATACTCAATGATCTTGCCCACTCCTCCGGCTACATCATGGCGGCGGAGCATCTCCAGAATCACATCCTTTGCGCTCACCCAGTCAGGGAGAGAGCCGACTAGCTTCACCCCCCAGATCTTCGGCATCTTTACGTGGAAGGGCTCGCCTGCAATCGCGAAGGCCACCTCAAGCCCACCTGCGCCCATGGCCAACATCCCTAAGGAGCCCGCGGCACATGTATGGCTATCGGAGCCTAAAAGCGTTTTACCCGGGATACCAAACCGTTCCATATGAATCGGGTGGCTCACCCCGTTTCCTGGGCGGCTATACCAGACCCCAAAGCGTTGGCAGGCGCTCCGTAGGAACAGGTGATCTTCAGCATTTTTAAAGTCATTTTGGAGGATGTTGTGGTCGACGTATTGAACAGACACATCGGTTTGCGCTCGGTCGATGTTCATTGCCTCAAGTTCGAGCATCACCATGGTACCGGTCGCATCTTGCGTAAGCGTTTGATCGATTTTGAGGCCAATCTCCTCGCCGATTTCCATCTTCCCTTCCACAAGGTGGCTTTCGATCAACTTTTGCGCGACATTCTGAGCCATATCTCTCCTCCATACATGTAAGAGCAGAACGTAGCAAAAAGGTGATTAATGTGCAGCACGAATTAATCGATTCATGAGCGCAGCATTAGATTGCGTCGACGCGTCGCAAACAACCACGATTTCCTCCACCCCCCTCTCATCCGCTGCGCGGAACACTGCATACAGCTCAGAAGGCTTAATCGAATAGAGGATTAAGCGCTTAAGAGCCGGCTCCACCTTCTCATCTGGAGAGACAAGACGGACGTGCGCTCGTGGAGTGTAGTGTTGGTACTTCATTCCTGGTGCGGGTGGTTGATTGCACTCTCCTTCGGCGATTCCAATCGGTTCGCCCATAAAATCTTCCAGCTCTTCTTTGGTGATCGAGCCGGGGCGTAGAATCATCAGAGGGTCTAGGGATAGAACCGTGGATTCAAGCCCCTGCTTACAAGGGCCCCCATCGAGAACCAAAAGCTCCTCTCCAAAGTCTTGGCGCACATGGGCGGCTGTGGTACAGCTGGGGCGGCCGGAGAGGTTAGCCGAGGGGGCAACAAGTGGCTCGTCTACCGCTTCAATGAGCGCAAGCGCCAACGGATGCGCAGGCATCCGCACCCCAATCGTAGGGAGCCCCGCCGAGACAATAGAAGGGACACACGCTTTTTTGGGAAGAATGAGGGTGAGTGGGCCCGGCCAGAAGTGACGCGCTAGTTCCTCTGGGTAGCTCTCCACAATCTGGCCTAGTTGTGCAAAGTTAGAGATATGGACGATGAGTGGGTTGTCTTGCGGCCGTTTTTTCAGCGCATAGATTTTTTGGATGGTTGCAGGAGAAAAAACAGGAGCGCCCAGGCCGTAGACCGTTTCGGTTGGAAACGCAACGGGCTCTCCTCTTTTTAAGCTTGCGCTTGCGGTGCTTGGGGTTGGGTCCATGTTATGACTGCGTCACCTGTCTGCATATTAAGTTTAAGGGTGCCCTTCACCAAGTAGAGGGTTTCGCTCGTATCACTAATTTCAACGCGTTGTTCAATCGTCACATGCTCTTCAAGGCCCACACAGTGTATATTAAATGAAGTATTTGCGCTAGAAGCCTTGGACTGTTCCAGTTGCCTAACCTCTAAACCGTGGTTTGCATAACGTTTGTGTACTTCAATCATGAGGTCAGCGACAATAATTTGATTGATTACGTAGCGTGCGTAGGATGTGTTGACCGCTTGCTTCACCGCTTGTGCCCGACACTCTCTATACAGAGCCATAATCTCTTCTTTATTCTCAAACCCACTTAATTCTTTGAGAATGAGAATAGGGTCTGCATTATTTTCTACAATAGCCATGACCTCATCAGAACGACTGGTGATCTGACCAAGCCTGTCTGCAAATTCTGTGTTGACCAGTGAAATGGGTTTGCCCCCAATCATATACTTAGAAGCGGAGTTGAGTTCACGTTCCGTGGCCTTCTCCAGTCCATTAGGTTCTCTAAGAAGATCTTGGAGAAGCCCTCTTCTATAAACTGGGATAGGTTCAGTAGTGGAAATTCTTTCGAGAAAAGCGGCTCGCGTTTCAGCGGTAGGGTTCTTAGATTCTTCAACAGTTTTTGCTTCCGGAGCCGGTTTTTTTTGTTTCTTTTGACCTTGTAAAGAAACACGCACAGCAAATCCAATAGTCGTTGCTAAAGCGGCGACAGCAGCCATCTCTCCTCCTGCAGCAGCATAAAAAGCAACTGTGCCTGGATGGCTCTTCATTAGAGCAAATATGCCTATAAAGGCAACCATAACACACACACTAGCAATAGAAACTTTGCACGAAGGCCGAATGAGGGGATAGTGGGCCGGGCCCATGGGGGGAAGTTGACTCATAACTCTCTCCTATTAAATTATATAAACAATTTTAACATAGAAATGTTAAGGTTGAATAAAATAGTTGATAGTTCTCTGGATTTCTGTACTCTGGAGAGAAAGGGTAAAGAGTATTTACAAAAACTTAAAAAATGGAGAGACAATGGAAGAATTGACCAAAGATGGATGGCTCAAGCGTTTTTACCACGCAGTCACCAGAGCAGAGCGTGGTATTGGCCACTTTCTACTTCTTATTATCCGGCTCTACTGGGGTGGATTACTGGTGATGACGGGAGTTGGGAAATTGATGAATATCGAGGGAGTGGCTGACTTTTTTGCCTCACTGAACCTGCCAGCCCCCCTCTTCACAGCCTACTTTGTGGGGATTTTTGAGCTCATTGGAGGAGCCTCGCTCTTTCTCGGCCTTTTCTCTCGTCTCTTTTCGATCGCGCTTGTGATTCTTTTCTTCGTAGCCTACGGGACGGCTCACCAAGAGGCCTTGATTAATTTTTTTGTTAACCCCTCGCTTTTCATTATGCAAGAGCCGTTTCTCTATCTATATGCGTCGCTTTTGGTTCTTGGCTTTGGTCCAGGATTTTTTTCGATCGACTACTGGTGGGAAAGAAAAGTTTATGGGCATTCTTTATAGATAGAAAGAAGCGGGAAGCTCAGGTTTTGAACTTCCCGCTCATCTAACTAGACGTTTAACTTCTTCTGGCTTCCATTTGCAGGCGCCGCTTTACGCTTCTCTGGGTTGAGCAGCTTAAAGGAGTCCATAAACCGCTCGTAGTTTTGACTCATATCCTCTGTGTTTTTATACACTGTAAAGACTTGATAGAGCGTGTTATTCACTAAGATCAACTTTCCTTGGAAAAAGATATCTTCATTTTTGACTTGAAATTCAAGCGCTTTGAATCCTTGCACCTCCGACATTTGCATGTCTGCTACCTCAGAGCCAGGAAGAGCGGAAAGCATCCCTCCGAAACCGTCTTGTAAATTCACTTCAGGTTTAGACATATCGATTTGTGAGGGGTAATTCCAAACAGAAATCACATACACTACATTTTCGCTAGGCTCGCTCAAATAGGTGTTGTAGTCGATCTTCAAATCTGTTTTCGGAATCTCAATGGTCTGCTCAACATGCTCCGGTTCTGCCGGCAATTCAACAGAAAACCCATCTTCAGACGAGGTAAATGTCTTCCAAGACTCTTTTGTTTCTGTACCATTTGTTGCCCCCTGAAGTGGGCAGGAAAGAACCAAACCACATGCAAGAATGTTTAGTAGCAATTTGTTTGGGAAAAAACTCATAATAAAACCTATAAAAACCGTTTATCAACTAAATTTATTCTAACTTATTTTATAGTTATTAAAAAATAGTTTTATTAATGATTGCAGTTCTTGTTGTTGCGATTAAAAACCTTTTTTAGTATGCTGTTCCGTTTAAGTTATTGTGTTAGACATGCTAGAAAATCAAGTGGTTGGCGTTATTCCGGTCCGTTGGAACAGTACCCGTTTTCCGGGTAAGCCTCTTACCGACCTTCTAGGCAAATCTTTAATTAGAAGAACTTACGAAAATGCGCGCGCAAGTAAGCGGCTAGATCGACTGATTGTCGCGACCGACGATCAAAGGATTTTTGATCATGTACAGGAGTTTGGTGGGGAGGTTTTTATGACTTCCGAGAGGGCTCCCTCGGGGACAGACCGGGTGTGGGAGGTTGTTCAAAAACAGGTGCCAGAAGCCTCTTATATCGTCAATATTCAGGGAGATGAGCCCTGTTTAGATCCCGAAGTGATCGACACGCTTGTTGGCTCTATGCACAATTCTCCTGAAGCAGTTGTGACGACTCCGATCGCCAAGATTACCGATCCGAACCATATTTTTGATCCGTCGAAAGTAAAGTGTGTGTTTGATTGTACGGGACGCGCCCTCTATTTTAGTCGCGCCCCGATTCCGTTCCCACAAAACACCAAAAAAATCCATGACTACTACAGGCACTTGGGTATTTACTGTTTTCGAAGGAATTTTTTGGAAACATATGCTAGTCTTGATCCGACACGGTTACAGGACATTGAGGATTTAGAGCAGCTGAAAATTTTAGAGATGGGGTACCCCGTTTATGTCTCGATTGTCCACGATGAGAGCGTGGGCGTTGATACCCCGGAAGATTTAAAAAAGGTCGAAGAACTATTATGCGCAAATACATCTTTATAACAGGAGGCGTTGTCTCCTCTCTTGGAAAAGGGTTAACACTCGCCTCGATTGCGATGCTTCTTGAGAAAAAGGGGTTTAAGATTGCCATGCTCAAGCTCGACCCCTATCTCAATGTCGACCCCGGAACCATGAACCCCTTTGAGCACGGTGAGGTTTATGTCACCGATGATGGAGTGGAAACGGATTTGGATTTAGGTCACTACTACCGCTACACGCATGCCCCTCTTTCACGCGCGTCGACAGCCACTTCTGGACAGATTTATGACACGGTGATTAAACGAGAGCGGAGGGGTGATTACTTGGGAAAAACTGTTCAGGTGATTCCCCACATTACCGATGAGATTAAAAAGCGAATCGTCCACTGCGGCGAGGTTGGGGATGCCGAGGTGGTGCTGGTAGAAATTGGAGGAACGATTGGAGATATCGAGTCACTCCCTTTCCTTGAGGCCATTCGTCAGTTTCGGTATGAGCGTCCACAAGATTGTCTGAACATCCATATGACCTATGTTCCTTATCTGAAAGCGGCCGGAGAGGTGAAAACGAAGCCGACGCAACACTCGGTTCAAACTCTACGCAGTATTGGGATTGCGCCCGATTTGATCCTTTGTCGGTGCGAGGCCTCTTTGTCTGAAGAGATTAAGCAGAAAATCAGCCTTTTCTGTAATGTCCCTTGCGCATCTGTCTTTGACGAGGTGGATGTGGATACGACAATCTATGAAGTGCCACTGATGCTGCATCGTCAGGGTGTGACCGATCGAATCTGTCAACACCTCCGACTCAACTGCTCCTCGATAGAGCTTTCAGAGTGGGAGGCGATTGTTGAAACAATTAAAAACCCTAAAGGAACCATTACCGTCGGAGTTGTCGGCAAGTATTTGCAGCATCAAGATGCCTATAAATCAGTATTTGAGTCGCTCCATCACGGGGCGATTGCGGCTGGCTACAAGCTGAAAATCCGTACGATCGAGTCTGATAAAGCGACCGACTTGGAAGGGTGTGACGGCTATCTCGTTCCCGGCGGTTTTGGTGAGCGCGGCTGGGAAGGAAAGATTGCAGCTGCACAGTATTGCCGCTCGCAGAAGATCCCTTATTTTGGAATTTGTCTGGGGATGCAAGTGATGGTCGTCGAGTTTGCGCGCCATGTTTTGGGTTTAAAAGAGGCCAATTCGACTGAGATGGATCCTAAAACAACAGAGCCGATTATCTCTCTTCTCAGTGAACAAAAAGGAGTGGAAGATATGGGGGGCACGATGCGCCTAGGAGCCTACCCTTGTTTGTTGAAAGAAGGAAGTAAGGCACACGCAGCCTATGGCGCAGCTAGCATCTCCGAGAGACACCGCCATCGCTATGAGTTTAACAACAAATACAAAGCGCTAGCCGAGCAGAAAGGCCTTGTGCTTTCAGGCAATTATGAAGAAGGCAATCTCTGTGAGATTGCCGAGATGAAAGACCACCCATGGATGGTTGGGGTTCAGTTTCATCCTGAGTTTAAATCCCGGCCAACAGAAGCGCACCCCCTTTTCCGCGACTTTGTCCACGCAATGGTAAAAGAGCATGAAAAAAAAGCGGATCGTTAGTATTGACTATGGCCTGAAGCGGATTGGCTTGGCGATCTCCGATGAGAGCCAGATTATTGCTTCTTCTTTAGGTGTCATCGCAGCGGGTAAAAGTAGTGGTGAAACCATTCAAAAACTACTTGCGAAACTCGCTCCCTATGAACTAGAAAAAATCATCATTGGCTACCCTGTCCATCTGAGTGGAAAGGTGGGTTTTTTAGCTGATGAGGTGAAGCACTTCATTTCTCTTTTGGAAAAAAAAGTAGGCTGCCCTGTTGAGTGTGTGGACGAGAGACTTTCGACGGTTCAGGCGGAGCGCTCCTTAAAAGAGGGCGGCATGAACCGTAAAAAACGCTCCAAAGTCGTCGATGCCGTCACAGCTGTCATTCTTCTTCAAGGCTATTTAGGCTTCTAAGTCTCCATTTTTCTTTACATAAAATCTTGTGATAATCAATGAAGGAATAAAAGGAGGTTTTGACAATGAAAAGTATATTGATTGCACTTTTAACATTAACAAGCTCTATCGCGCTTGGTGACACATATCTGAATCCGATTGGTCCTACAAACTTGTCTAGAGAGGATAAGCTTTGGATTAATGATCTTGTCGAGCAAAAGATTGGACAGTTTAATCTAGCCGATCGCTCTTGGGTTCTAAATCAAATCCAACAGGCTCAACAGCAAGGGAGTCAAGTTTCTCCTACTCAAGGCAGAGGTTATAGACGGTATGATGGTCAGCCATTGGGTCAACTAGACTCCGGTGATGCGACGGGTATCGAATAGCTAGATCAACGATAGGCGTATAGTTCTTGCATGCAAAAAGCAAAAACGGTACGCCTATTGTAAATAATCTGATAACAGAATTAGGTCGCTATGCAAGAACACACCCATGTCATTCCTGATATCACGACAATTACACTCGATGAAAATAAAGGTGCCATGTTTCAAAGTCCTCTAGAAGAAGAATCTAAATCTGCAAAAGTGGTCGATCCCTGTATTGTGGTGATCTTTGGAGCGACAGGTGATTTAACGGCACGTAAACTCTTTCCTGCTCTTTACAACTTAGCCCGTGAGGGACAACTACCCAACCATTTTGCCTGCGTAGGGTTTGCTAGACGGCAAAAAGATCACGACGTCTTTCGACAAGAAATGCATGATGCTGTAGGACAGTTCTCTCGAGTTAAGCCCATCGATGAAAACCTCTGGTCCAGTTTTACCAATCAAATTTACTACCACACCTCCAATTTTGACGAAGATGATGGCTATGACTCTCTACGTAAGTTTCTAGATGACCTTGACAAACAGCACGGAACAAAAGGGAATCGAATCTTCTATCTCTCGACTCAACCGAGCTTTTTTCCCACTATTATTGAGCATTTGGGTAAGCATGGCCTCATCTACGATACGGGCAAAGAAAAAGAGAAATGGTCGCGCGTGATCATCGAAAAGCCGTTTGGTCACGACTACACCTCAGGTGTAGAGCTACAGCAGTTCGTATTAAATCATCTAGCGGAATCGCAGATCTATCGAATCGATCACTATCTGGGAAAAGAGACTGTTCAAAACTTGCTTGTTTTCCGCTTTGCTAACTCGATTTTTGAATCTTTTTGGAACAACCACTACATAGATCATGTTCAAATTACAGTAGGCGAGGAGATTGGAATTGGCACACGTGGCGCCTTTTACGAGGAGGCGGGCATTTTGCGCGATATTGTGCAAAACCACATGATGCAGCTTCTTTGTTTAACAGCAATGGAACCCCCTTCAAGCTTGACGGCTGAAGCGATTCGTGATGAAAAGGTTAAAGTTGTCAAAGCCTTGCGTCCGATTGATATGGAAAATTTCAGTCATTATGTTGTTCGTGGTCAGTATGCTCCAGGGTTTGTTGATGGGAAGCCGGTGATTGGGTATCGTGAAGAGAATAATGTCAGTCCCGAGTCCCCTATGGAGACCTTTGCGGCCTTGAAGCTCTACATCGACAACTGGCGATGGTCAGGTGTCCCCTTCTATCTAAGGGCAGGTAAACGATTACCTAAGCGGGCAACCGAGATTGCTGTCACCTTTAAAGAGGTGCCGGGAATTCTCTTTTCACAGAAAGATACGAAAAATGAGCACAACGTCCTTGTCATTCGGATTCAGCCTGATGAAGGAATCTCATTGCGGATCAATTGTAAAGTTCCGGGGCCGAGCAGTCCCATTCAACCGGTTAAAATGGATTTCCGTTACGGCTCCTACTTTGGACTGACTCCACCAGAGGCGTATGAGCGACTCATTTGCGACTGTATGCTCGGCGATGGAACCCTCTTTGCTCGCGGTGACGAAGTGTTGACCTCTTGGAAGTGGATTACTCCTGTTCTGGATCGTTGGCATGAGAGTGCGCCAAGTGATTTTCCCAATTATCCTTCCGGATCGTGGGGACCGAAGGCAGCAGATGAGATGATGGCGCGCGATGGCCGTGCATGGAGATTGATCTGATGACCATCCAGCTGACTGATATCAATGAGGAGCTCACCCGTTTATGGGATACCGAGCAGGGAGAGAACAAAACACGTGCTTCGCTCTTCAATTTGATTCTCTACGTGCAGAAGAGCGAGCGCCTCGATTGCTTTCAAGAGATGATTAAATCGGTTGTGAGTAAATTCCCCTGTAGAGTAATGCTCATTATCGGTGATGAAACTTCTGTTGAACCCTATTTACGCACTTCTGTAAGCTCTCAGACGATTGGCGAGGGTGATTTGCAGATTTTTTGTGAAATCATTCGGGTTGAGGTAGCAGGCTCTTTAGTTGAGCGGGTTCCGTTCATCTTAATTCCCCAGATTTTGCCTGATTTGCCGGTCTATCTTCTGTGGACGCAAGATCCCTCGAGAGAGAGCACTATCCTCCCCCATTTAGAGCCTTACGCCGATCGGATCATTTTTGATTCTGAATCGACTCACGATCTTCAAGAGTATGCACGCTCTGTTGTCTCTCTGGTCGAACGCTTTCATTGTGCAATTGGTGATTTAAATTGGAGTGCGATTTCTAGTTGGCGCAAGATATTTACTCAAGTATTTGATAATCAAGACTCATTTGTCAATCTTGTTCAAAGTAAAGTGATCCGGATCCATTACAACAGAAATACTTCCGAGTTTCATCAACATACCGAGATTGAAGCTGCGTACTTACAGGCTTGGATTGCTTCTCGTCTTAACTGGAAGTTTCAAACCAGCGAAATTACAGAAGGGAATATTCGTTTGAGCTACAGGCGTCCCACAAATGATGTGGTGATTTTACTAGTTCCTCACGATGCAAAAGGACTTCCTCCCGGCACAATCCTCAATGTGGATATAGAGTGCGAAAAAAACAAAGCACACTACACCTTCAAGCGACATCCTAAGAGCCAACAGGTCTTCATCCAGTTTTCTGACAAAGATCAGTGTGCGCTCCCCTACTGCAGTTATTTGGCCGGAACCCCTCCAGGTCAGGAGATTATTGAAGAGATTTTTTATCCTTCAACAGGCGGTCATTATCGAGAGATGCTCTCTGTGTTAACCTCTATACCTTGGAAACGATAGCGATGAAAAAAGAACCTCTCAAATTTGATGAGCGACGCCTTTTGGCTCTGCCGGGCGAAGCAGATGAAACCTTGGCCTTTGCTGTGGAGAACTGGCTTGAGATTGCTGCCGAGTCGATTGCCGATCACGGTTTTTTTGCAGTCGCTCTCTCTGGAGGTTCGACTCCTAAGAAGATCTTTCAGGCACTTTCTGAGAAGCCCAAAGTGATTGATTGGAAAAAAGTCTATCTATTTTGGGGGGATGAGCGGAGTGTGGTTCCAACCGATTCAGATAGTAATTACCATATGGCACTTGAACAAGGTGGTCTCAAGAAACTACCCATTCTTAAAGAGCACATTTTCCGCATGGTTGCTGAAAGTGATATTGAAGCCAACGCAGTTGCGTATGAAAAGATCATTCAGGAGAAGTTAGGTGCGCATCCTTTTGATCTTGTGATGTTAGGCATGGGAGACGACGGGCATACAGCTTCCTTGTTTCCGCATACAGAGGCTCTGCATGTAGAGGACAGGCTTGTTGTGGCCAATCATGTGCCTCAAAAAGAGACGTGGCGAATGAGCTTGACCTATCCGTGCATCAATCGGGCACGTCACATTGCGCTTTATGTGATGGGTTCTGGCAAGTCAGAAGTGCTAGAGAAGGTGTTAACTTCTGAGCTGAACCCTGAGCTTTACCCTTCTCAGAAGATTGGAACGCGGAGTAATCCTGCCCTTTGGATTGTGGATTTAGAGGCAAGTCAGAACCTCCTTGCTCACCTCAATTGAGCAACTCAGAGAAATCAATGACTCGAGCAAAGTAGCCACTATCTGTAACCTCTTCTGACACACCATTGACATGGATCAGTACAGGGCGGCACGAAAAGCCCCGAGGAAGCGTAAGGCGGTGAAGCTTTTCTTCCATCTCCTCAATGACTTCTGTTCCGACTACTTTCTGTCGAAATTTGACCTCGCATGCATACAAATAGCGAAAGCGCGTTTGAATCAGATAATCAATCTGACACCCTCGTTTACGAGCTCCAGCCTTTTGAAAATAGGTATTCGCAATCAGTACATCTTCAGGAGAGACTTCCAAAAGTTTACATACGAGGTATCCGTTATTGATGACTAAATTCTCAAATTGCACACCCATAATCGAGAGCCATCCGTGGGGTAAACGTTTTAATTGAGTGCTTTCTACTTGCTCCTTACGGGGAAGGATATATTTGAGGTAAAACCTTAAATAATTGTCACTGATTCGGAATCGACTTGATGCAAGTCGCTTGCCTGTTGCCAATGACCACGTGTAGTCACGCGCTAAAAAGCCCGACTCCATCAACTCTCCCAGAGCCTTAGTTAGATCCCCTCCCCTTGATCGATCTAACTCTGCAGCAAGTTCTGAGGTAGAAAGAGGAGACTGAATGAGCTTTTTGACAATCTGCGTGTAAAAAAGTCCTTGTTTTTGGAAAAGATCGTGAAAAATTTGGTCAAACTCACGAAATAGCAATCCTTCTGCATCAAAACAGAGGTGTTGGAGATTGGCCTCAGCAGATAAATCGGGGCGTAACTCTTCGAGGTAACGAGGAATGCCTCCCATCACCGATAAAACTTTAAACTTCTCATAAGCAGAGGTCGTTCCAGAGAGATCTCCCCAAAATCCGTTGCACTCGGGAAGTGAGAGCTCCTTTAAAAGAAGGCGTAGCGAAACACGACCAAAAAACCCCGTGCTACTGAGAATGTTTTTGCTGATCCACGCAGAGTTGGATCCGGATAGGACCATCACAAGGTTAGGATTTTGTTTAAAATAGCGATCCCAAGCTGTTTTCAATTTAGGGAGAAATGTAGGATCAAGAGAACCCATCCACGTGATTTCATCAAGAACCACGAGAACGCGTCCTTTTTTGCACTCTTGTGCCAAATCGTAAAACAGATTACCCCAATCATCACTACGGTAGATCGGTAATCGATATTCTTGAAGCTGCCTCAGAAACTCACTTTTTTGAGATTCGGCTGTGATACCTGGTTCTGGTGGGATTCCTGTAAGGATATACGCTTTGCTAAACGAGGAGGCGTATTCCTCAGCTAGTCGACTTTTTCCAATCCGCCGCCTCCCACGAATCACAACAAGGCTAGAACTCTTTTTTCGAAGGAGTCCCTTGAGCAATTCCAGCTCTTTTTTCCGACCAATAAATTTTGTCATATCTTTTTCCCCTAAAATAGTAAAAGCATGTTTTAGGGAAGAATTTAAGCATATAAAATTCCCCCAAAAAGCGCAATTGCTGTTTTTGGGGGTAAAAAGCTAAAGATCTGATCGCTCGTGTAGTGAGTCGCTTGAGGAGGGCTGTGTTTCCTAATTCCTAGAAGCGAGCCGTTGCGTAGCTTCGGCAAGCCCTCCGCCACGCTTTAGCCGAGGCGTCAGCCCAGTGCTAAAACGTCGGCAATCTTTCATTGATAAAAATAATAAAGAAACTCCTTTACTGCCCCCAAGACAAACTCAGGAGTTTCAAGATGCGTAAATACAAATGGTAAAAATTCATTTTAAACTTCCCTATCGTACTCTTGAAGGATTTATGAAATCCTTAGTAGAATTAAATAGGTGGTCATTCAAAATCCCCTCTTACTCATTGGTTTGCACAAGAGCTGCTTTTCTGAAAGCTACGCGACCACCAATGAGTCAATGCCAATCTGGTGTTGTTGTTGTCGATGCTTCTGGCGCAAAGATCATTGGCGGGGGAGAGTGGAAAGTTAATATTCATGGGAAAAACAAGCGTCGTCAATGGGTTAAAGTGCACACTACGCTTGATCCTGAGAGTCAGGAAATGATAGCCGAGCAAACAATTACATCCTCTGTAAGAGATGGCAAGATCATGGACCCCCTTCTCAACACGATCAAAGTGAGAGTGGAGCTAAGGCGCGGCAGAGGCTCGCCTCTAGGAATTAGACAACACAGCCCTTTCTAAGAAAATCAATCTTGACTTTTTATTTAAAATAACTGATTATTTATTTCATCAAATAATTGTGTTGATCTGTAATGCGTATTACAACTTGTCTAGTTCGTGCTGATCAAGTCGGTGATTACATCCCGAATGTAAGTACACTGACTAATTTAGTCGGTTTATTTTTAAAATGTGCAGTTATTCCTGGCATGAGTCAGCGGAGTGTTGCTCACAATCATTATTTCTGCCGCCTAAGTCAAAAAAGTTTTGGTCGTTGCATAACATTATTAATTCCTGTTTTAGGGAATGTTATAATTGGAATCTATGATTTTGCCAAATACTGTCACGATAACTCCCGGCTATTGCAACTTTCAGGGCGCGGACAAGACTCTCGGAACCCCAATAGCACACCACGTAGTGACCGAGAACTCGTGCTAGCCGCAGTTTCACAGTCTTGTAGAGCGCTGCTGTATGCCAGCCAGACGCTTTGCTCTGATCGAGAATTTGTGCTCGCGATTGTGTCGCAAAATGGCGGGGCGCTACAGTACGCAGGTGAGGTAATGCGCGATGATCGAGAGGTGGTACTAGCTGCAATTTCGCAGAATTGTAGGGCGCTACTGTATGCAAGCGAAAGACTTCGCAATGATCGAGAGATCGTAATAGCTGCTGTGTCGCAACATGACTGGTCGCTACAGTATGCACCCCAGGCGCTTCGCAATGATCAAGAGACTGTGCTAGCCGCAATTTCGCGGCATTGGAGGGCGTTACAGTACGCAGGTGAGGCACTTTGTAATGATTCAGGCTTCATGCTGACTGCACTTTCGCGGCATTGGAGAGCGCTACTGTATGCAAGCGAGAGACTTCGCAATGATCGAGAGATCGTGCTAACAGCTGTTTCGCAAAATGTCGAGGCGCTACAGTATGCAAGCAAGGCACTTCGCAATGATCCAGAGTTCATGCTAGCTGCTTTGTCGCGATGTAAAATGGTGCTATACTATGCAAGTGAGGGACTTCGCAATGATCCAGAGTTCATGCTAGCTGCTATTCTGAAATACCCGGAAGCGCTACACTATGCAAGTCCGGCCCTTTGCAACGATCGAAAGTTCATGCTAGCTGCTTTGTCGCGATGTGAAACGATGCTATACTATGCAAGCGAGGGACTTCGCAATGATCCAGAGTTCGTGCTAGCTGTTATTCTGAAATATCCGGGAGCGCTACACCGTGTAAGTCCGGCCCTTTGCAACGATCGAAAGTTCATGCTAGCTGCTATTTTGGGATATCCGAAGGCGATACAGTTTGCAAGTCCGGCCCTTTGCAACGATCGAGAGTTCATGCTAGCTGCTATTTCGGAATCTCCGGGGGCGCTACAGTGTGCAAGTGAGGGACTTCGCGATGATCGAGAGTTCATGCTAGCTGCCGTGTCGCAAAATGGCGAGGCGCTACAGTATGCAAGCGAGGGACTTCGCAATGATGGAGGGGTTGTGTTAACTGCTGTGTTGCAAAATGGCGGGGCGCTACAGTTTGCAAGTGAGGGACTTTGCGATGATCGAGGGGTTGTGTTAACTGCTGTTTCGCAATATGGCTGGGCGCTACTGTATGCAAGTAAGGGACTTCGCGATGATCGAGGGGTTGTGTTAACTGCTGTGTTGCAAAATGGCGAGGTGATAAAGTATGCAAGCATGGCACTTCGCAATGATCGAGAGATCGTGCTAACAGCTGTGTCGCAAAATAGCGGAGCGCTAGAGTATGCAAGTGAGAGACTTCGCGATGATCGAGAGGTTGTGTTAACTGCTGTTTCGCAACATGGCTGGGCGCTAGAGTATGCAAGCGATAGGCTAAAAGATAACATAAGAATTGCCTCAACAGCGTTCATCGACGATCCAAGGGAAGCGCTTATGTATGCCAGTCCAAGACTTACACGGAACAGAGGAGCATCTTTACATGCTGCACATAAGCAACATAGAAGACGTCCCTATTGACAAGTGAGATTCCATAGTTGAACTGTTACAGGTAGTACACAAATCAATCAAAAAAAATATTTAGAATCTATCTTGACCATACGGTAGAAGACCATCAATCTCTTGACTTTTTCTTCTTTGGACTAATGTGACGACTTCGATACGATTAGAGCTAGTCATATTCCTAGTCATACTCCTATGTCTTAGAATCGACTAAGCTTTGCAGTAAGTTCTGAGGTGGAAAGAGGAGATTGAATCAACGTGTTGACAATCTGCGTGTAAAAGAGCCTTCGTTTTTAGAAAGGGTCGTAAAAAATCTGGTCAAACTCAAGAAAAAGCAGCCCTTTTGCATCAAAACACAAGTTCTGGAGAGCGGTCTCAGCAGATAAATCAGGGCGTAACTCTTCTAGGTAACGAGGAGTAGGTAACGAGGAGTACATCCCATTGCCGATAAAGCTTTAAACTTCTCATATGCGGAAGTGGTTCCAGAGAGATCTCCCCAAAATCCGCACTTGCTGTTTTTGGGGGGAGGGACCAAGGGTCTGATCGCTCATTTCCATTAGCAGTTAGATAGATAAGTCAAAAAAGCTTCCTTCTTGACATCTACCAAAAAAATTGGTAATATTACCAAAAAAGTTGGTAGTCATGTTAGAAGGTTTATTCGGAAATCCAGTGATTGAAAAAATTCTTTTTTATCTTCTTATGAATAAAGAGGGTTATAGCTATCATCTGTCTAAGCAATTAGAAACTCCTTTATACAGTGTCCAAAAAGCGATGCAACGACTAGAGAATGGAGGGATAATTGTCGCCTTGCAGAAAGGAAAAACAAGGTTGTTCCAGTTTAATCCCCGCTATCCTTTCTTAAAAGAGCTAGTGGAGTTTTTGACTAAGGCTTACCGTTTTCTCCCCGAAGAGCAAAAAATGAGGTATTATGAAGCGCCTACTCGAAAAAGACCCCGACGTACTGGGAAGCCTCTCACCTAACTGGCGTCATATTTCGCTGGAGGAGTTGGCTGGATATCTGTCTGAAAAATTGAGAGTAAAAGGAATTGAGACAATCTTGTTTGGTGGAGCCTGTGTCACGATTTACTCTCAAAACCGATATCAATCCTACGATTTAGACTTTATCACCTATAAAGAGATGAGCCTCGTATCTAAAGCGTTTAAAGAGATTGGGTTTAAGATCAATGGGCGCTATTTTTTCAGAGATGATTGTCCGTGGTTCGTAGAATTTGTTTCTCCTCCAGTTGCTGTGGGGAACGAACCGATTGAAAAATTTGTGCACTGGAAGACCGAGTTTGGCACAATTCGAATGCTTTCTCCCGTTGATAGCATAAAAGACAGGTTAGCGAGTTATTTCCATTGGGATGATCGGCAGGGATTGGAACAAGCGATTGAAATTTGCATGGAGCGGGCTGTTGACCTAAAAAATATCGAAGCCTGGTCTCAGAATGAAGGTCATCTGGAGAAATACCAAATTTTTTATCAACGACTTCAGAAAATCAATTAAAAAAAGTTAGAAGCTAGCGTCGGCCTTAGCTTGTCCCTGAAAAGCACACTCCCTAGCTTTGAAGGTTTATTGCTTTGTTTTTCTGGGACATCACTTTGGGCTAGTACCTTCCAGATTAAAAACATTTAATACAGAAAGGTTTATTGTTTGTTTGGTCAGTATTTGAATGCCCACAGTTGTAATTTTATTGCCAAGCAGGTTCAGCTGTTTAATCGAAGCGGGCAATGAAGGCGCTAAAACTTCTATTTGAGCATCTGTCAGCGCATTGTTTTCCAGGCCCAGCTCTCTTAATTGGGTAAGCTCTCCTAGATGAGCCGCTAGGAGTCTTACGTTAATATCTGCAGAAACTACCTCTTTGCCTCCACTAAAACTGAACACACGTAAAGAGCGTGGTATAGAGTGCGGAAAGGGTTGTATCAATGCAATCGATGGATCAACGCCGGGAAGAACTCTTCTAGGATTTCTAAGACTGGTCAACATATACAGAGGACGTATTTCTCGAGCAAAGAAGCGTAATTCGGATAGAGAGGGGCAGTAGGTTGAGATATTGGGTAGATGATGTACACCACCATTTGTCCAATCCAAATCGTAGTTTAGGGCGTAGATGCTATGACCGTGGGCACGTAGAATAGAAGTGCAACAAGTTTGACTAAGTTTAAGACGTATATCTCGAAAACAATGAGGTATTAACTGGTAATATTGAGAGTTAAGCGTCGAGAGTTGTAAACGATCTTTGATTGCCTTTACCCTGCCCAGTATCTCTATCCACAAATAGAGATCGGGCAAATTTTCTCTAGAATCTTGTTTGATTTGAACACGGACACCCTCAAAGGGAAGAGCACCTTCATTGAAGCAGATCTGAACCAATCTCTGATCACTGGGTGCTAAATGATGTGGTTGCCCATCAAGAGTGAGGGCACCTCTTGAAAGGTTTATTTTCTGTGCTCCGCTTAACCCTAGCCGTGCAATCAAAGCTTTGACTTCTCTAGCCTGAGGATGTGCATCTTCTCGCGCAATACAAAGGCATTTATTCCGGTTCGTTAACTGGATAAGGGGAGCATGAACTAAGATTGTTGGATTTACAGAGTCAACTGACATGAAATCGATCACGTCCTATTTTGGGTGCAAGGCTCGAGCCTACACTTCCATCAAATTTTTTATTAATAGGCAGTAATCATCACATATGGGTCTATTTATCGGCCAACAATGGAGCCAAGTTTGGCGGGAGCAGGTGATTGTCTGACCAGTGGCTTAGCCCTAAATGTTGGAGTTGCGTCAATTGAGTCAGTGAGCCCCTGATCAATGCAAGCGAGGCTGGCGGCCTTGATATGATCTTAATATCCAATGAGTGTAAGGTGCCAACAGATGGAATTTGCTCAACTGCATAGACTTGAAGCTTTAATGATACTAAGCGGGTTAAAGAAGTAAGAGAGGAGCCTGTCAGCGTACATTTACTTAACTCAAGTGCGGTCAGACTGGTTAACGTGTGCCAAGGAAGCTCAGGGTTGTTGATGCCTCGTATGTGATTGGTGGGATCTAGGACAAGTGATCTAACACGATGAAGTCTGGGAATAGCTGAAACTGAAAGCAGTGTTTGCGGCGTCTCTCCTTTCAAGATAAGAATTTGCACCCCAGTGGCTTCTATGCGACCAAGCAACTGTTCAATTAACGGTAGATCGGTAAGCTCAAGTAAATAAATGCGTTTATAGCTGGTCATCTGTTGAAGAATGGGTGCAGAAGAGGAAGAGAGACAAGGAGAAATAGTGTCGCGCAGGTGCCGATTAACACGGCGCAGAGCAACAAGCTCTAGCGGAGATCGGTACTCAGTTTTTAGCCATTGGCGTACACAATGCTGAAGAGAACTTGGGGCTACCACCGTATTTACCTCCTTTAAAACGACTTAAAGTCTAACAAAGCGATGCATTTTTTATGAGTGTAAATAATCTCTATGTTCTATAGAATGCGTGGCTTATATGTTAGTTTTAGGAATTGAATCAACGTGCGATGAGACGGGATTTGCTGTTGTGCGAGACGGTAAAGAGATCCTCTCTAATGTGGTAGCCACCCAAGAAGATCTCCATAGCCGGTATGGGGGGGTGATCCCCGAAGTGGCGTGCCGTCGCCATGTCGATGTTTTGCTCCCTTTGTTAAAAAAATCTCTTTGTGTCCCGCTGGGGGAGATTGATCTGATTGCGGTTGCAAACGGACCGGGATTAATCGGCGCCCTTTTAATTGGGGTAAACTTTGCTCAAGGTCTTACTCTTTCCACAGGAATTCCACTTGTGGGGGTCAATCATATTGAAGCGCATCTCTACTCTGCTTTAATGGAGTTCAATCCTCCTCTGCCGGCCCTCGGTGTAGTGGTCTCAGGAGGACATACATCACTGGTCTATATGGCAGAGGTCGGTGTCTATCGTTTGATTGGCCAGACACAGGATGATGCAATCGGCGAGGCGTTTGATAAAGCTGCAAGACTCTTGGAACTCCCCTATCCGGGCGGTCCACACATTGAGGAGCTGGCTAAGAAGGGCGATCCTCACTACTTTTCGATGAAAGCAGGACGCATCAAAAATCGACCGTACGATTTTTCTTTTAGTGGGCTGAAAACGGCGCTTCTTTATTTAGTAAAGGGACAAAATGCGACAAAAATTTCTCCCTTAGTGATTTCAGAAAAAGAGAAAGGGCATGCAGCAGCGAGCTTTCAGCATGCTGCATTTTCTGATCTTGTGGAAAAAATCTGTTCTGCTGCAAAAAGGTATCCTTGTAAAAGCGTTTTAGTGGGCGGGGGTGTGAGTCAGAATCGCTATTTCCGCACTCTTTTAGAAAAACAGAGCTCGGTGCCTGTTTTTTGGCCACCCCAGGGATTAGGGCTGGATAATGGAGCCATGATTGCGGGACTTGGCTATCACATTTTCCAAAGAGAGGGAGGCTCTGAAATGCCTAAAGCTGATCCAAGATTATCGATAAAGGAGAAAATCGATGCGCCTTCTCATGATTGTTTGCACCTCACTACTGGCGCTCACGAGCTGTGAGTGCGTTAAACCCGAAAAACCGTCTCAAACGCTCCGTTTAAACCTAGCCGATGACCCAGTTTCACTCGATCCGCGCGTAGTGAGAAGCTTAAAAGACCTAACGGTTGTGAAGCAGCTGTTTGATGGGTTAATGCGCATGGATGCTACGGGAGTGCCTGCTCCTGCAATCGCAGAATCGATTACCGTTTCAGATGATCTACTCACCTATACGTTTCATCTTAGGGAGGCCTACTGGACGAATGGAGATCCGGTGACAGCGCACGATTTTGAATATGCTTGGACTACGGTCCTAGATCCTTCTTTTGCCACTGATTACTCTTACATGCTCTATCCCATCAAAAATGCGAAACTCGCTCGCGAAGGGAAATGCACACCAGATGCGATTGGAGTGGCTGCATTGGATGACAGAACACTTGTTGTGCAACTCGAAGCGCCTACACCCTATTTTTTGGAGTTAACCGCTTTCCCTACTTATTTTCCAGTGAACCATAAAATTGATGCTCAGCTCAAACTGTGGGCGCAACCTCCCTGCGAACAGTTTGTTTGTAATGGCCCTTTTAAGATGCAAAAGTGGAGTCCGCAAGCGGAACTTCAACTTGTTAAAAATAAAAGTTATTGGGATCAGAAGAGTGTCCCTCTTCAGGCGCTGCAATTTTCTGTCATTGCAGACAATAATACAGAGCATCATCTCTTTGAAAAAGACAGCCTCGATTGGCTGGGGCAGCCGATTTCACACAATATTGCTACTGAGCTGATTGGAAAGGTAAATGGGCAAGATTCTTTTACGGTTGCAGGCACCTTTTGGCTGAAATTTAACACAGAACAAGCTCCGTTTAATGAACCTGGTGTACGTAGAGCCTTTTCTTATTCAATTAACAGGGGCGAGATTATTCAGCACATTCTTCAAGGGAATCAAGCTGTGGCAACGGGTCCTCTTCCTCCCTCAATGCAGGTCCAGGATGAAATCTATTTTACCGATGGTGATTTGGATGAAGCGCGCTGCTGCTTAGAAGAGGTTTTGGAGGAGAAGGGCTGGACCAGAGAGTCATTTCCCAAAATCGTCTTGAACTATCCCCCCTCAGAACGGAACACAAAAATTGTTCAACTGGTCCAACAACAGTGGAAACAAGCCCTGGGGATTGAGGTTGTATTAGAAGCTGTGGAAAATCAACTCTACAGGCGGAATGTGCGTGAAGGACTCTATCAAGTAGGTACGGCTGATTGGATTGCAGATTTTAACGATCCTCTCGCTTTCCTAGAGCTCTTTAAGTTTCGTAAACAAGAGGGCAACGGAATGAATGATACAGGATGGTATAATGAAAGGTTTTATACGCTCTTAGATGCCTCACTGACAGAGAAAGATGCAGTAAAACGGAAAAAAATGTTGAATGATGCAGAGAAAATTTTAGTCGGTGCGATGCCTGTAGCTCCCATTTATCATTATGCATTTGATTATATTAAAAAGAGTTATGTTAAAGATGTCGTTCTTTCGCCGTTGGGAACTGCCGACTTTAAATATGCAACTACTGAGTAATCAATGCGCTTGATCCCATTGAGGGAATCAGGTATCCTCTCCGCATGTTTCTAAGATTTTTTTTGCTAGTGATCCTTTCTACTCTCGCAGCTTGTGCGGGAAGTGGAAAGGAGGATAACGAGCAAAAGCTGCGGCTTAACATTTATACAGAACCTCCTTCTCTCGATCCACGTAAGTTTACCGATTCGACGTCGGCTAATGTGCTGTTGATGTTGTTTGAAGGTTTGACACGCGTAGGCGAGGATCATCAACCTCATCCGGCGCTTGCCAAGGAGATCTTGGTTTCAGAAAATCAACGGACCTACACCTTCAAACTACGTGAAAGCTATTGGTCGAATGGCGAGAGGGTTACCGCTGAAGATTTTGCCTACGCTTGGCGAACCATTCTAGATCCCAAATTCCCCTCTCTTTTTGCCTACAAAATGTATGTGATTGAAAATGCAGCTGAAATCAAAGAGGGAACTCTTCCCATCGATGAATTGGGAGTCAAAGTACTCGATCCGCTCACACTTGAGGTGACTCTTTGTTATCCAACGCCCTATTTTCTAGAGCTTGCTGCGTTTCCCACTTTCTATCCCGTTAACAGGAGAGCTGCAGAGAAAAACTCCGAATGGGCAGCTGATGCGGGGCCGCTCTTTGTTTCCAATGGCCCCTTCCAGCTCAAAAAATGGGTGCACGAAAGTGAAATTGTCGTCGAGAAAAATCCGTTCTATTGGGATGCGGACTCGGTCCAGCTTGACCTGCTTCACCTCTCGATGATCGATGACACGACAACGGAGTTCTACATGTATGAGATGGGTGAGCTTGACTGGGCAGGCTCTCCTACCTCTAACCTTTCCCCTGAAT
This sequence comes from Chlamydiales bacterium, assembly GCA_022601445.1. Taxonomy (GTDB): domain Bacteria; phylum Chlamydiota; class Chlamydiia; order Chlamydiales; family JAAKFR01; genus JAJACP01. The sequence goes on from JAJACP010000001.1 coordinate 114,320, forward strand.
TTGTTCCTGCTTTGAAACAGGAGGGAAAAATTGAGATTCTTCCCGCAACAGCTGTCTATTACTACAAACTTAACACAGACGATCCGGCACTGGCCAATCTCAACATCCGGCGTGCGCTGGGTCTCTGTATCAACCGACAGGCAATTGTTGAGCACATCACACAAGCGGGGCAAGTGCCCGCCCTCGCTTTAATCCCTTCAATGCCAGGATGGAAGGCCTCCGAACTCTACAAAGATGGAGATTGTGAGTCAGCTAAAAAGCTATTTACTGAAGGGTTGAGTGAGCTTGGTTGGGAAAAGCAGCAGTTTCCTGTGCTAAAGTTGAGCTATAATTCAAACCGAGAGCATCAGAAGATTGCCCAGGCGATCCAACAGCAGTGGAAAGAGGCATTGGAAATCAAGGTGGAATTAGAGACGTTTGACTGGAAGGTCTTCCTTTCTAAAATGAGCCATCAAGATTATCAAATTGGTAGAATGGGATGGCTAGGAGATTTTCATGATGCTGTTTCCTTTCTTGAGCCTTTCAAGTTTCGCGACCATCCGCATTTTGGGGGCAACAATGAAACAGGCTGGGAGCATCTTGACTACATTTCCACTCTTGATGAGGCCCAAAAAGAGAGAGATTCGGTCAAACGGGTTGCGCTGTTAAGAGAGGCTGAAAAAATCTTAATCAATGAGATGCCAGTCATCCCCATTTTTTACATCAACTTAGCCTATTTACGAAAACCGTATGTACATCATGTTTACATTTCTCCATTAGGTGTAGCCGACTTTAAAAAGGCGTTGATCAAGCAATGAAACGATACATTCTTAAACGATTTTTCTCGAATGTGCTTGCTCTCTGGGTGATCATCTCAGTGACGTTTTTCCTGATGAAGGCTATTCCTGGCGATCCATTCACTCAAGAAAAGGCGCTTCCTAAAGAGATTTTACACTCTCTGTATGAACACTACAAATTAAACGATCCTTGGTACATTCAGTACGGCAACTATCTAAAATCGGTTGCCACGTGGGAGCTTGGTCCCTCATTTAAATATAAAGCGCGTACGGTCAATGACATTATTAAAAGTGGGTTTCCTATTTCGGCCATTTTGGGTTTGGAGGCAATGGCTCTTGCCATCACCGTTGGAACGTTACTCGGAACGGTCGCTGCCTTGAAACAGAATCGTTGGCAGGACTACCTAGCAATGGTGGTAGCTGTGGTGGGAATCTCGGTTCCAAGCTTTATTTTAGCCGCCTTTTTGCAATACTTTTTATCCATTAAACTCGATCTCTTTCCAGTCGCGCGGTGGGGAACCTTTCAGCAGTCGATCCTGCCCGCTATTTCGCTCGCCGCTTTGCCAACAGCATTCATCGCGCGGCTCACGCGTGCAAATATGATGGAAGTGCTTTCAATGGACTATATTAAAACAGCGCGAGCAAAAGGACTCAGTGATTTTGTTGTGCTCGTTAAACATGCGCTGCGCAATGCACTGCTTCCGATTATTACATATATTGGGATGTTAACGGCCAATATTTTGACCGGCAGCTTCATTATTGAGAAGATTTTCGGTATTCCTGGTTTGGGCCAATGGTTTATCAATAGCATCACCAATCGCGATTATACGGTGATCATGGGAATAACGGTTTTTTACAGTCTCATTTTGCTTAGTGCTATTTTTGTAGTTGACCTGACCTATGGATGGATCGATCCTCGCATTAAAATAGGGAGAAAAAAATCATGACACTTGATTCGGATCTCTTTTTGCCCGTTGAACAAAATCTTTCTGCTCGTGAGGAAATTTCAAGACCTTCATTGAGCTTTTGGCAAGATGTGTGGCGCCGTTTTTGTCTCAATCGCGTGGCCATTGCGGGTTTGATGACTTTAGTGCTGCTCGGCTTATTCGCTGTTTTGACACCTGTTTTAAGTGCTCACCCTTATTACGAAACCAACTTAGCTCTAAAAAATAGTGCGCCTTCGAAAAAATTTTGGTTTGGAACTGATGATTTAGGACGCGATATTTTTACCCGAACCGCATGTGGTGCGCGGATCTCTCTTTTTGTGGGCGTAACCGCTGCCATCATTGATTTACTAATTGGCGTACTCTGGGGAGGAGTCGCTGCTCTAGCCGGAGGAAAAATTGACAACCTATTAATGCGGCTAGCCGATATTCTCTATGCTATCCCCTACCTTCTGGTTGTGATCATGCTCATGGTTGTGATGGGTTCAGGGCTCATTCCTATTCTCATTGCTTTAACGATTACCGGTTGGATTGGGATGGCACGTATTGTACGTGGGCAAGTCTATCAGCTTAAAGAGCAGGAGTACATCTTAGCCGCTGTCGCTCTTGGAGCAGGGCGGAGACGTATCTTATTCAAACATCTGATTCCAAATGCAATGGGGCCGATCATTGTCACGATGACCTTAACCATTCCGATTGCCATTTTTACCGAAGCTTTCTTGAGCTTTTTGGGGCTTGGAGTGCAGGCTCCAATTGCCAGTTGGGGAACGATGGCTAGTGACGGCTTGCCCGCAATGCGTTACTACCCGTGGCGCCTGTTTTTTCCAGCCGTGTTTATTAGTGTGACCATGCTTGCCTTTAACTTGGTTGGAGATGGTCTCCGTGATGCATTAGATCCGAAGTTGAGGAAGTGATGAAAGAACTTTTGTCTGTCCAAAATCTCTCTGTTTCGTTTCATACCTACCTGGGACAGGTCCAGGCAGTGCGTGATCTTAGTTTTTCAATCGGCTATGGAGAAACAGTGGCAATTGTAGGCGAATCGGGTTGTGGAAAAAGTGTGACAGCTCAGGCAATCATGGGGTTAATCCCCTCCCCTCCAGGGAAAATTGAAGAGGGAAGTATCCAGTTTGAAGGGGCTGAGCTTCTCACCAAAACGCGGCGTGAGATGGAGCGTATCCGGGGTAAGGAGATGGGGATGATCTTTCAAGATCCCATGACCTCTCTCAACCCCACTATGCGTATTGGTAAACAGATTACAGAGGGGATGGTCAAGCATAAAGGGCTTTCCAAAGTCGAGGCGCGCCACGAGGCTATCGAACTTTTAAAGCTCGTGGGAATCTCTGATCCTGAAAAAAGAGTCGATCAGTATCCCCATCAGTTTAGCGGTGGCATGCGGCAGCGTGCCATCATTGCGATCGCTCTTGCGTGCGGTCCCAAGCTCTTGATTGCAGACGAGCCCACAACAGCGCTTGATGTCACCATTCAGGCGCAGATTATTGAATTGATGAAAGAAATTCAGCAAAAAACAGGGACAAGCATCATTTTAATTACGCATGATTTAGGCATTGTTGCGGGAATGTGCGATCGCGTTTTGGTGATGTATGGGGGCGAAATTATGGAACGAGGTTCTGTGAGTGAAATCTACAAAAAGCCGTGCCATCCCTACACACAAGGCCTTTTACGCTCTGTTCCTCGCTTGGATATGGATAAAGAAAAAGAGCTCATCCCGATTTATGGAACCCCCCCTAACTTGCTCAATCCGCCTAAAGGATGCCCGTTCTGCGCTCGGTGTGATCAGGCTATGCGCATCTGTCAACGTTCCAAGCCCCCTCGTGAGCAAGTCAAAGAGAAACACGAGGTAGCCTGCTGGCTTAGACAGATATGAAAGATGCTCTTCTATCTATTCAGAACTTAAGCAAACAGTTCAAGGTGGGAAAAAAACAACTAACCGCTGTGAACGCGCTGAACTTAGAGATCTACCGTGGTGAAACACTGGGTCTTGTGGGAGAGAGTGGCTGTGGGAAGTCGACTGTTGGGCGCACGCTTTTAAGGCTCTACGAACCCAGCTCAGGTCGCGTCCTCTTTGATTCCATCGATCTGCAGCAACTTAATCGTCAAGAGCTCAAGCATATCAGGCGGCGGATGCAGATTGTGTTTCAAGATCCATACGCCTCTTTAAATCCACGGATGACCGTCCAGGACATCATTGGAGAGCCACTAGATATTCATCATCTTGCACATGGTAAAGGGCGCCGCACGCGTATCGAAGAGCTGCTCAAACTTGTTGGACTGAATCCCAATCATATGAGCCGCTTTCCTCATGAGTTTAGTGGAGGGCAACGGCAACGGATCGGAATTGCGCGCGCGCTCGCCGTAGAGCCGGAATTTATTATCTGCGATGAACCGATTTCAGCTTTGGACGTCTCTATTCAGGCGCAGGTCGTCAATCTTCTCAAGAAATTGCAGAAACAAATGGGTCTGACATACCTCTTTATTGCTCATGATCTTTCGATGATTAAATATATCTCAGATAGAGTAGCGGTGATGTATTTAGGTCAGCTAATGGAGCTGGCCTCTAGTGAGGCGCTTTATCGAGATCCGCTGCACCCCTATACACAAGCACTTCTATCGGCCATTCCCATTCCAGATCCTGAGATTGAGAAAAAGCGCCACCGCGTGGTGCTTAGAGGAGAGGTGCCCAACCCTCTCAATACTCCCTCAGGCTGTCCCTTTTCTAGCCGCTGCCCTCTTGCGGAAGAGCGATGTAGGATTGAGATGCCCAAGTGGCGCGAGGTGAAAAAAGAGCATTTTATAGCGTGTCACCTTATTTAAATTATTTTTAATTAATAAAAATTGTTTTTTTTCTCTCCTAGGACATTTTTTGTGGCTTGATTTAACATTAAGGATAAATTAAGATTGTAGGCTAAGAAATGGAGGTTGTATGGCAATAGTTACTCCTGGAGACAGAAAAACAACAGCAGAAAGATGCTTCACAAAAAGAGAATTAGCACTTGAAGTTGTCAAGGTTTTCTATCCCTCTCACTTTAGATCTGCTGCAGAGGGCTTTTTCATGGGCTTTGGGGCAGCATGCGCACTTCGCGCCCACGCTCGACGCTTTGTTAGACTCTGTCAACCACAGAGAAAGATGTCCTTCTACTCTAGGCTTCACAGGCCTGGTCGTCTCGTCTTTCAAGCCTATGCCTGTTTAGCTGTTCCTGTTGTCGAAGAAGTAGTGTTTAGGGGCGTTGTAAGGGACCTGCAGGCTCAAAGCCAACGAAACCCCCAATCTCCCTCGTCGATCGCTGCCCGTACTGCAGCAAATGCCGCTCTTTTTTCTGCGATGCATGTAGAGCTCAGACAGGGGGTAAGGTTCAATGCTCAAATCTTTAGAGCCAACATGGTATCTGGATTAGTCTTCTGCTCTCTTGCCGAAGTCTCCAATAACCTTTGGGGATGCACAGTTGCCCACTCTTGGGCCAATTATTTAGCTCTTAGAAGAAGGTAAATAAATATTTAATAATATGTTAATATAATTATGATATAATTAATCCGTTAATTAATAATAACGGAGTCAATTATGTTTGGTTATGTTGGTGCTCTAGGTGCTGCAGGTTTAGCGCTTGCGGCCAATTATGCACGAAAAGAGCTTGGTAGGCGCTATCCTGCTGAGGGAGAAAAGTCACTTCATGGAGAAATTGAGGTCAATGGACGTAAACGGGTCGTAGTCGGCTATTTCGGGGCTAGTCAAGAAGTATTTGATAAGGGCGTTTGTTTAAATCGTCCTTTTTGGGTGGGGTCTAAAGCGCTCGCTCAATCGTATGCTGTACAAGATGCGACTAGAAGTGGAACGGCGCCTGTTGTTGCGGTATTGGTTGCGGATCGCTCTCCTACACAATCGGGCGATTACGATGTGGTCGAGGCTGATTCACACGTTCCCCTATCAGCACGGTATTTAAGAGAAGCATGTGCTAAGCTCATTAGGCATCAGATTGTAACTGTAGCTAATCGCCAGGGTTTCATAGGCGATGTTCAGCGCTGGTTAAAAGCGAAAGGTCGTCGTTAAGCCTGAGGGGAGCTCCGGACAATCTCGATGATTTCGATCGCTTTGATCGGGACGTCTTGATGCCCTTTCTTAGTACTGGTCTCCACTGTTTTAATCGCATCAACAACATCTAAGCCATCAGTTACCTGGCCGAAAACGCAGTAGCCATATCCACTCGGAGTAGGGCTGCGAAAATCAAGAAAATCATTATCCACGACGTTGATAAAAAACTGAGAAGTCGCTGAGTGAATATCTGAAGTGCGGGCCATTGCTAAAGTGCCACGCTTATTGGATAAACCATTGGACGCCTCGTTTTGAATCGGTGCACGTGTTGTCTTCTCTTTCATATCAGCTGTCATTCCCCCTCCTTGGATCATGAAGCCTTCAATCACGCGGTGAAAAACAGTGCCATTGTAGTGCTTATCATCCACATACTGAAGGAAATTTTTTACAGTTTCTGGGGCTTTATTAGCCAGTAGCTCTACTTGAACGTCTCCAAGATTGGTGCGAATGGTGACAGTTGGATTGGACATGGATGACTCCTGTTTATGTTGAGATTGACAAGCACAGAGAAGGACTAAAAGCCCCACACACATTAATGCTTTCATGATTGTGACTCCTGTTTAATGGGCAGCATTTTATGATAAAAAACAGTTTTTCGCAATGGGTGATCTTGCTATAACAAAAAATGTGATGAATCTAACCCATATTCTTGAAGAACTGGCCTACGATATGGGGGGTGATCTCCCCCGAGAAGCAATCGAGGCAGCGATTGCCAAACGCAAACAGATCACTCCCCATTTGCTTGCAATCTTGGAAGATGCTCTTTTTCGGATCGATGAAATCATCGAAGATGACAATTACCAAGGTCATCTCTATGCGATGTATCTGCTCGCGCAGTTTCGCGAAGAGCGCGCTTATCCCTTGATTATTGAGCTTTTTTCTTATCCAGGAGAAATTCCGCACGCCATTGCCGGAGATGTGCTCACAGAAGATCTCAGCCGCATTTTAGCCAGTCTCTCAGGAACAAACATCGAGCCGATTCAACAGCTGATTGAAAATCCTGCTGCAAACGAATATGTGCGCGCAGCCTGCTTGGCCTCTTTGGTGACTCTGGTGGGATGCGGATTGATCAAACGGAGCGAGGTAATCGAGTATTTTCGTTCACTGCTCAATGAAAAGCTTGAGAGACAACCCTCCTTTACTTGGGATTACCTTGTAGCAAGCGCTTGCTCTCTCTATCCAGAAGAACTCTACAAAGAGATCTGCACGTCTTTTGATTTAAATTTGATCAATCGTGCGTTTATCTCTCTTGAAGATGTCGCCACGATCCTGGCCGAAGAAAAGCAGACCCATCTTTATCGCCTTTATCATGAAGCTGAGCTGATTGACGATACGGTGACTGAAATGGAGAAGTGGATAGGGAATTACTCTTTTCAGTAAACATCTGTTTGAGTATTATCCTCAGATCGTGAAAAGAAAGCAGCTGATCTCTTTCCTTATTGTGATTCTAGTTGGTCTGGCGATTTGGTTTGCTCCTCATCCAACAGAAGTCGATAGTCGTGCGTGGCACCTGTTTGCCCTATTTATGGCGACTATAATCGGAATCATTCTTAAACCATTACCCATTGGAGCTCTTGTTATTGTCTCAATGACAATGGCAACTCTAACCTATACTTTGACTCTTGACGAGACTCTAGCTGGCTTCCACAACCCAATTGCCTGGCTGGTTGTTTTTGCCTTTTTTATCTCTCGAGGTTTTATTAAAACGGGCTTAGGAAGCCGCATCGCCTACTATTTTGTCTCTATTTTTGGCAAAAGAACCCTTGGACTTAGCTACGGACTTCTTTTAAGTGAACTTGTTTTAGCTCCCGCTATTCCCAGTGTGACAGCGCGTACAGGCGGGGTGATCTTTCCGATTACGCAGGGACTGGCTAAATCATTTGGAAGTGAACCTCACTTAGGAACAGAGAGACGGATCGGTGCTTTTTTGATGAAAGTGGCCTACCAAGGCTCAGTGATCACAAGCGCCATGTTCCTCACCGGAATGGCGGCAAATCCCTTTCTAGCTGGATTGACAGAGGAGGCTGGTTACTCGATTTCCTGGGGAAAATGGGCGCTGGCTGCGATTGTTCCAGGATTGATCAGCCTCATTTTAATGCCGCTTATTGTCTACAAACTCTATCCCCCTTCGATTAAAGAGACGCCCCATGCGGCTGAGATTGCGCGTACCAAACTCAAAGAGATGGGTAAGCTCGAACCAACCGAGTGGTTAATGCTCGGGATCTTTATTCTCTTGCTTGTTTTGTGGGTCTTGGGTGGGATCATCCATCTTAAGGCCACTGTCGCGGCGATGGTAGGGTTGACATTGATTTTGATTTTGGGAGTACTCGAATGGAGTGATGTCATCCGCGAGCATGCTGCTTGGGATACCTATATCTGGTTTGCCACGCTGATCATGATGGCCACCCAGCTCAATACACTTGGGTTTACACCCTGGTTTAGCGAGCAAATGGTCCATGTGGTCCACGGCATGAACTGGGTTACAGCCTTTGTCGTTCTTGGCTTAGTCTACTTCTACTCTCACTACTTTTTTGCAAGTAACACAGCCCATGTGGGCGCAATGTACCCTGCTTTTCTCATGGTTGCCATTGGACTGGGAACACCTCCAGCACTCGCTATACTCGTTTTTGCCTTTTCAAGTAGCTTGATGGGAGGGCTAACACATTATGGAAGTGGGCCGGCGCCGATTTTTTATGGATCGGGCTATATAGAGGTCAAAGCGTGGTGGCGGATCGGATTTCTCTTAAGTGTAGCTAATTTAGCCATCTGGATGGGATTAGGTTCTCTTTGGTGGAAAGCTCTTGGTCTATACTAGATCAAAAAGCAGCAACTCTCCACCCTCTAGGCAACGGACTTCGATGGTCGACTCATCACTTAATGCTGCACTATCCCCCGCTTCCAAAATACTCTCCTGAATGAGAAATTTTCCCGAAATCACGTGTATCCAATAATAGCGATCGGGAAGTGTCTCGTATCTAATCTCATCATGAGCATCCAAGATAACGGCATAAAGATCCACATCTTGATGGATGCGAAGAGATCCCTCACGTCCGTTGCGTGAAGCCATCAAACACCACTGCCCCCATTTAGAGGCAGAAGAAAATTGTCGCTTAGAGTAACTAGGCTCTAAATCGTGCCGCTCAGGATTAATCCAAATCTGAATAAAGCGAACCGGAAGATGGTGAGAGAGATTGTATTCACTGTGTGTAATGCCTGTTCCCGCGCTCATCAAGAGCACCTCTCCCGGCCGAATCACAGTTGTATTCCCTAAGTGATCGCGGTGCTCTAAAACACCTTCGAGTACATAGGTGAGAATTTCGGTATCGCGATGCTGGTGTGTGCCAAACCCTTTGCCTCCATTGATCGTATCCTCGTTGATCACGCGCAGATCGCGATACCCTAAAAAATCAGGATCGTAGTAGGTATCAAAAGAGAAGGTATGGAAGGTTTTCAGCCACCCTTTGTCTTCATACCCTCGCTCTTTGCTCGATCTAACCTGAATCATCCCACTCTCATTGTTAACGCTTCAAGAACAGCCTCATAATCTGGCTCATCGACCAGCTCTTTGACAAGGTAAGAGAAGAGAATATTTTGATCCGAATCGAGAATATAAATAGCACGGGCTAATAGCCCTAGATCAGGAATAAAGACACCAAATTTCTCCCCAAACTGTCGGTGTTTATAATCAGAGAGGGCGATGAGATGATCGACATCTTCCGCTGCACACCAACGTTTCTGGGCATAGGGCAGATCCATGCTGATGGCAATCGAGACAAGATGTGAGCCAAATCGTCCAAGCTCTTGGTTGAAGCGATGCGCCTCTTTACTGCAAACAGATGTATCTAAAGAGGGAACAGTCATGATCAACAGCGGCTTTCCTTTAAAAGAAGAAAGAGCAACATCATCGAGCTCATTGTCTGTTAAAAGACAATCGGGAGAACGATCTCCCTTTTTGGGGAAACTCCCTTTGAGTGTCAGTGGTTTTCCCTTCATTGTGATCGTCTCGCTCATAACACCTCCATCTGTAAAACGAAATTTGATTATTACACATGGGTCGGTTATGATCACGAGAATATTCGAACACTACTGAGGAATGTACATGAAAAAACCTTTTTTATTCACTTTGCTTTGTACCTGTAGTACGCTTTTGGCCCAGCCCACAGCCAATTACTCTCCTAAACCTTCTGAATCGATGTCGATGCAGCCCTATGTGGCTAAAGATTTTTCTGATCTTATTGGAATGGAGGGATTTGGTGAGGAAACGCTTAAAATGCACTTTACTCTGTATCAAGGATATGTGAAAAACACCAATTTGCTCCTGGACATTCTCAACCAGTATATGAAAGAGAAAAAAGAAAAGACCCCTCAATTCGGTGCGATTAAACGCCGCTTGGCTTTTGAGTTTGATGGCATGCGGCTTCATGAACTCTACTTTTCCAATCTCGGAGGAAAAGGAACCACACTGAACAAAAAATCGCCTCTCTATGCGCGCATTGAGCAAGATTTTGGCAGTTTTGAGGCGTGGCAAGAGAACTTCATGAACACAGGGATGATCCGCGGAATTGGATGGGTGGTGCTCTACCTAGACCCGGTTCACGGCCGCTTAATGAATATGTGGATTTCCGAGCACCAAGACAATCATATGGCAGGCGGCGATCCGATCTTAATTATGGATGTTTGGGAGCATGCTTACCTACTCGATTACGGTCTTGATCGGATGGGGTACATCAAAGCCTTTTTCCAAAATATCAATTGGGATATCGTCTCATCTCGTTATGCAAAGTAAGCTAAATAAAAAAGAGATCGCCGGTTTAGAAGTTTCTGAGCTTCCCGGCGATCCCGGTGGTCCTGTGGTCCTTCTTTTTCATGGTTTTGGAGCTAATGCTTTAGACCTTGTCCCCTTGAGTGGAGTCTATAAGGAGCGTCCCAGGCCCACTTGGCTCTTTCCCAATGGTCCTCTAGAGATTCCGATTGCGCCCGGCTATTCGGGTCGAGCCTGGTTTGAAATCGATGTTCAAGGTTTACAAACAGCTCTTCAGCAAGGAGATTGGGATTCCGTTGCCAAAGCCTTTCCACCCGATCTAGAGCAGATTAGAAAGAGGATGGAGCTCTTTATTTCTGAGCTTGAGATACCTCGTTCAAAGTTGCTTTTTGGAGGGTTTAGCCAAGGGGCTGTTTTAGCAACCGAGCTGGCCTTAAATGGAATAGACCGAGTGGCGGCTCTGCTTATTTTTTCTGGAACCTTGGTTTCTGAATCGACCTGGCGCCGGCTAGCCCGTAGGCATGCCTCGACTCCCTTTTTTCAAAGTCACGGCCGCTTGGATGCTGTTTTACCTGTAAAGAAAGCTGAAGAGCTAACTCAACTCCTTCAAGAGGGTGGTCTTAAGGGAGATTTACATGTATTTGAGGGCGGTCACGACATTCCGCAGCAGACTCTAGTGCAGCTTCATGCCTTTCTGGATCAGATACTATAGAAAAGCGCTTCAAGACAGGTCGAGAGCTTCACTGACCTCTCAAGCCCTAGTCGTGCTTGCGCCAGTACTTTTTCAACGTGCTCGAGTGGAATCAGAGGGGCTTTTTTAAGAGAGGTGCGATAATCAGGATACGAAAGGAAGGACTCCCCTCCCTCGATCTCTAAAAGCATCCGATCTCGAAACCATAAAAGCACGGTCTCCAAAAGCTCATCATGATCTTGCTCGCCCTCTTCTACAGATTTTAAAGAGGCGTTACCAGCGAGCACGTCGATGATTTTATGTTTCACTTGGATTGTTTCAGCGGGAAAATTCACAACGCGACAGCGAGAGAGGATCGTGGAGAGCATCTTCTCAGGATGATGCGAAAGAAGAACAATTACAGTCTTTGCCGTGGGCTCTTCAAACGTTTTGAGCAGAGCGTTACTACTGGTGGGTAACATTTTTTCGGCTTCATGCACAATATAGAGTTTCTTTTGTGCCTCATAAGGAACAAAGCCAACATCTTCGGTGAGCTTTCTGAGATTGGCGATCGGATGTAGATCGCTTTTGCCTTCAGGAAAATAGTCATGCACATCTGGATGGGGATATTTTCCTACAAGATCAACAGCAAATTGTTTGACAGCCTCATCGAGTTGAGCGCCTTTAGGACCGGTAAAAAACAGAGCGTGGGGAACTTGCCCTGAGGCAATCATCTGGGAGAGTAGATTCATACTGGTTTCAAGAGTAAGTGTGGTTCTAGCGCTTGTAGACAGGCAACCAGAACGGCATCAAATGGCTGAGCTGCATCGATCACTTCGATCCTCTCAGGGTACTCATCGGCTAAGTGGAGATAACCTTGTCTCACCTCACGATGAAATTGAAGCCTCTCTTGCTCCATTCGATCAAACGTGTCGTGTCTAGAGTGTTGAACACGCTCCATCCCAATGGCTGGATCCAAATCGAGAAAGAGTGTGCAGCTGGGCTCAGAAAGTCCCTCTGTTGCGAGCAAGCAGAGTTTCTCGACGTACTGTTTACCCAGATGGCGGGCGCACCCTTGGTAGGCAATAGAGGAGTCGTTGAAACGATCGCAGATCACCACTTTTCCCGCGCGTAAAGCAGGTAAAATTTGTTCTTCAATATGTTGAGCCCGTGCGGCTAAAAAAAGAAGCAGCTCTGCACGCTCTCCAATTGAATAGGCCTTTTTGGGATTCAAAAGCACATCGCGTAGACACTCAGAGAGTGCAGATCCACCAGGCTCACGGGTTAGGGTGACCGTATAGCCGCGCTTTTCTAAAGAGGCCGCAATCGATTCGGCGAGCGTCGTTTTACCCGATCCCTCTCCGCCCTCAAGAGTGATAAAGAGCCCTTCATAGGGCTTATTGCTCTGTTGCATCGACGATTTCCTCTTCAGTTTTCGTCACACCTTCTAGTTTTTCTATGGCAAAAAGAGTATCTCCCTCTTTTAAGTTCACAAGCTTTACTCCTTGCGTGGCTCTCCCCATCACGCGGAGGTCTTGCATCGAGATACGCACCGTTTGTCCTTGTGCTGACATCATGACCACACCATCATCATCTGATACAGAAACAGCCCCGAGCACATTTCCGTTACGTTCGCTTGTGATAATCGAACGAACTCCTTTTCCACCGCGGTTGGTTTGACGGAAATCACCGACATAGGAACGCTTACCAAATCCTTTCTCACAGACCACAAGAATGGTGTCTTCTTTGCTACCCACAACTTCGCACCCGACAACATAATCTTCACTGTCACGTAAGCTCACACCCTTAACCCCACGCGCTGAGCGCCCCATGGGACGTACTTTATCGTGATCAAAACGGACAGCCATTCCTTGGTAGGTAAAGAGCATCACCTGCTCTTGATCACCCACTAAGCGCGCGGCAATCAGCTCATCTTTCTCATCAATATCCAAAGCACGAATCCCTTTACGGCGCGGATTGCTGAAATTAGAGAGGTCAGTTTTCTTCACAATTCCATTTTTAGTCGCCATCAAGACATAACGCCCCTCATCAAACTGCTTGGTACGCAAGATAGTTGCAATCCGTTCCCCCTCTTGAATGTCCTCAAGGAGATTGATGAGAGCTTTGCCTTTAGAACGTCTCTCTGTCTCTGGAAGCTGCCACACTTTAAGCCAGTAACATCTGCCTAATGTAGTGTAAATCAACAGGTAGTCGTGAGTAGAGGCAACATAAACTCCTTTTAGGGCATCTGTTTCCCGTTTGATATCAAACCCTGTTACGCCCTGACCTCCCCGCTTCTGCTCACGGAAAGTATCGATCGGCATGCGCCGGACATAATCGTCTTCTGAAATGGTAATGATCACCGGCTCATCGGCGATCAAATCTTCCATGTTGAAGTCACCCTCAGCTTGGACAATCTCAGTTTTGCGCGGTGAGGCGTTGGATTTTTTAATGGCCAGTAGCTCATCGGAAATGATCCCGCGCACAAGTTGTTCACTGGCTAATACAGAACGTAAATACTCAATTTTTTTCAGAAGATCTTGGTACTCTGAATTGAGCTTATCCTGCTCCAGACCGGTTAGTTGGTAAAGTCTGAGATCGAGAACAGCATTCGCTTGTCTCTCAGAAAAATCAAACCGCGCAATCAATTCCCGACGCGCCTCATCTCGATTTGAGCTCGCACGGATAATCTTAACAACTTCATCGAGGTGATCAATGGCTTTTAAGTACCCTTCTAAAATGTGAGCACGCGCTTCGGCTTTTGTTAATTCAAAGCGTGTTCTACGGCGGATCACATCGATTCGATGATAGGTCCAAGCGGCGATCATCTGCTTGATATTCATCGTCCGGGGAAGATTTTTATCAAGGGCAAGCATATTGCACCCAAATGTGACCTGAAGATCAGTAAACTTGTAGAGCTGGTTGATCACCACATCGGGCATCTCCCCCCGCTTCAATTCGATCACCATACGCATGCCATCTTTGTCGGACTCATCCCGTACATCACTGATGGCTGTGACCGATTTCGTGTTGACCAGGTCAGCAATCTGCTCAATTAAGCGTGATTTGTTGACGTTATAAGGAATTTCATCGATGACAATCCGTTCTCGATTGGGGTTTTCAGGATGTGTTTCGGTATGCACGGCCCCACGGCAGATCAAGCGGCCTCTGCCTGTGTGATAGGCATCATAAATCCCCTTAAATCCGCAGATGACTCCACCTGTCGGGAAATCGGGTCCTGGCATCACCTTCATGATCTCTTCGATGGTCACATCCTTATTTTCCAGCACAAGAAGCGTCGCATCAATTAACTCACCGAGATTGTGTGTCGGAATATTGGTGGCCATCCCGACCGCAATGCCAGATGAGCCGTTACAGAGAAGGTTGGGAAATTTGGCCGGAAAGACTGTAGGCTCTACTTTTGTCTCGTCGTAGTTGGCGATCATGTCAACTGTATCTTTGTCCAGATCCTCCATGAGCTGAACTGAGCTTGCTGTCAGGCGCGCCTCTGTATAGCGCATCGCAGCTGGCGGATCTCCGTCAACAGAACCAAAGTTTCCTTGTCCATCCACAAGCCGGTAGCGCATCGACCAATTTTGTGCCATACGCACGAGCGTTGGATAGATGACCGATTCACCATGAGGGTGGTAATCCCCCGAAGTGTCTCCACAGATCTTAGCACATTTACGGTGCTTGCCACCTGGAGAGAGATTAAGCTGACGCATGGCAAAAAGAATCCGTCTCTGAGAGGGCTTTAAACCATCGCGCACATCAGGCAGGGCGCGTGAGATAATGACGGACATCGAGTAGCGGAGATAGCTCTCTTTCATCTCGTCTTCGAGATTGCGTGTGAGAATCGTTTCATTTTCTCTGAATGACATGTGCGTATTTCCTAGATATCTAAATTCTTAACTGAGAGGGCATGGTTTTCAATAAAGGCACGACGAGGAGGAACTTCTTCACCCATTAGCATAGTAAACATGTGATCAGCCGCAATCGCATCCGGAAGCGTGACTTTGATCAATGTTCTCTCGTCAGGGTCCATTGTTGTCTCCCAAAGCTGGTCGGCGTTCATCTCCCCTAGACCTTTGTAGCGTTGAATCTCAACCCCTTTTCTTCCGTGTACTCTTAAGAAGTCGATCAATTCTCTTAAGGTAAAGTAATCATCGACCTTTTCTTCATTTTCAAAAATAGTCACTAACTTTCCATCAGCAATTAGGTAGTTATCCAACGTAAAGTTAAAAGTCTCAAGTTGAGAAAGGAGTTGGGTAAACGTTTCGTCCTTATAAAGCTCTGTATAGGGCAGCGGTTTTGGGCGAAAAGTACGCATTCCCTCGGTAACCTCCTCTTCAGGGATCGCTTCCAGGGCTTTTTCGTGTTCCCGGCGTTGCTCTTCTTCATGAACACGCGCAATTTCAAGAAACTCATCTTCTGAGTAGACAAGCTGTTGACCACTTGTAATTACATAGCGGGGGTACTCCCCAGATGTGTTTTTTGCCTCTAAAAATTCGCGGAAAGGAATCGCTTTTCGTTCCACTGAGTTGATGAAGCTCTCCACATTCAAAATCAGATCGATCAGTTCTTGTGACTCTTCATCGGTCAGCTTTTTATCCTTTCCAGCGTGATGGAAAGAGACATCTTTCGTTCCAAGCTCAAGCAGGTAGTCGTCCATCTCTTTTTCTGAGGTGATATAACGGCTCTGTTTTTTGCGAGAGACCTTATATAAAGGAGGTTGAGCGATATAGATGTAGTTGTTTTCAATTAACGAGGGCATGTGACGGTAGAAGAATGTGAGCAGAAGCGTGCGAATATGAGAGCCATCGACATCGGCATCCGTCATGATAATCACACGGTGATAGCGGAGCTTTTCGATGTTGAAAGACTCAGCTCCGATTCCGCATCCCAGAGCGGCGATGATGGTTCCCACCTCTTGGTTTTGGAAAACTTTTTGAAGGCGCGCTTTTTCTACATTGAGAATCTTACCGCGAATGGGAAGAATGGCTTGGAATCTACGATCGCGTCCCATTTTAGCTGAACCGCCCGCTGAGTCTCCCTCAACAATATAAATCTCGCATCGTTCTGGATCTCTCTCTTGACAATCGATCAGCTTACCTGGTAGGCGTGCACTATCCAGAGCTGTTTTACGCAGAGTGAGTTCACGCGCTTTTTTGGCAGCCTCACGCGCCTGAGCTGCAACGATCACCTTGTCTACAACCGAGCGGGCAATCTGTGGATTTTCTTCCAAGTAAATAGAGAGTTCTTCACCCACGATCTGCTGGACAATCGATCCAACGTCGCTATTTCCTAAACGTTGCTTGGTCTGCCCTTCAAACTGCGGGTTGGGCACTTTCACTGAGATCACAGCTGTGAGTCCTTCTCGCATATCATCCCCGGTAAGAGAGATTTTATCGCTTTTAAGGAGATTGTGAGTCTTAATGTAATGGTTCAAGACCCGTGTGAGTGCGGTCGAAAACCCTGTTAAGTGCGTGCCCCCCTGGCGAGTAGGGATATTGTTAGCATAGGAATAGATGGTTTCGGCATATCCGTCATTCCATTGCAGGGAGACCTCGAAATCGATCGGTCCATCATCGCCATCCTTAGCTCCTCTAAAGTAAACAGGTGTGGGAAAGAGAGTTTCTCGATTTTCATTCAGGTAAGAGACAAAGGAAATAATGCCTCCTTCGTAACAAAATTGGGTGTCAGGGCGCTCTTCATCCCGCTCATCTCGAAAACGAATGTCAATACCACGATTCAAAAAGGCTAGTTCACGCAGTCTTCTAGAAAGAATATCCGCATCAAAAGTCGTGCTTGCAAAAAGAGAATCATCAGGCCAAAAAGTGATTCGGGTTCCTTTTTTATCGGTAGATCCCACCTCTTCAAGTGCTTTGACCGGTTTCCCTTTCTCGAAGGTCATCTCATGAACTTTTCCCTCTTTAAAAACTTGCACGACAAAGCGCATAGAAAGAGCGTTTACACAAGAGACTCCTACACCATGTAGTCCACCTGAAACCTTATAGGTGTCTTTGGAGAACTTTCCACCTGCGTGCAACACGGTAAGAACCACTTCGAGTGCAGAGACCTCGCGCCCCTGTTTTTTAGATTCCTGCTCATGTTTGCCAATCGGAATCCCACGTCCATCATCTTCAACAGTGATACTCTGGTCTTTGTGGATCGTGACATCGATGTGCGAACAGAAACCCGCCATCGCCTCATCGATACTGTTGTCTACCACTTCATAAACGAGGTGATGTAGGCCGCTGACACCTGTATCGCCAATGTACATCCCGGGGCGCTCACGAACGGCCTGAAGCCCCTCAAGAAC
The DNA here is from genome assembly GCA_022601445.1 of Chlamydiales bacterium. Lineage (GTDB taxonomy): Bacteria > Chlamydiota > Chlamydiia > Chlamydiales > JAAKFR01 > JAJACP01. Next base: position 131,899 of record JAJACP010000001.1, read on the forward strand.
GGTAATGGAACTAGCGTCATACTGTTTGCTTGTTTTTTCGTCTTGCTCTTGTTCTACGTCCATAATCATCTTTTTTAGCCCAGTTGAAAAACAATTGATTTGATCATCGTCTGGGGAAATTTATCTCTTAGGTTTTTGATTAATCTAGGCTTGTCACTTTGGTTTAACAAGCTGTAGAGAGTTGAGTTATTCACTTTTACCACAAGAAATCCTTCGTTGAAAGAGATCGCTTGGGTCATCGGAGCGAGCTTTGTACCAATCACATTGGGCCAAGCAGCCATAATGAGATCAGGGCGATCTTGATACTGTTTTCCAATAGTGTGAAGAAGTAAAGGGAGGACTTGCCCGATATGGCGTGTGGTGGGCACAGGGCCATCGTAGTAACGAGACACTCTACCCCCGCGCGATCTGGGCGCTGGAGGCAGTCTGGTGGTCTTTTTGTATTCAGTCATTCTCTTTAAAAATCACGCTCTTAGTAGATGGGAAATATAGCGCAACACCAGCCAAACATCAATAAAAAAAGCAGCTACCTGCCAGAGAGTTTAAATGCAGCAATAGTGAAGGCAACTATACTACCTGCAGTAAGGGTGGCTGCGACAAATGATAGGCCTGAAAAACCAAAAACACCCGACCCTGTAACAAACGCAAGTGTCACCATTGCAATCCCTACAATCAGAGAGATGATTCCCGCAAGTTTATTTGGTTCCCACTCACATTGAACCGGTAACGAGTCTGCAACTCTTCCACAACATGTCATAAAAGATCCCCTTTTACAGAAAAAAAATAGCATAAATGCTAGTTAACTACCATAAGTTCCTCTATCGCCAAGCGAATCTTTAAAGAGCGTTCCGGTGTTGCATTTAGACAGATAAGTCCATAGCTGTAAGAGTCTGTTTGCGGAACAAAACAGCTAACACACTCTTCTTCAAGCTCATCTAAATGGAGCGCTTGGTGAAAGTGGGGATCTGCTGCCGTAATCAAAGCGTAGAGATAATTTGAGTCCTCTTGGATGCGAATGGTGTAGTCTTGATCTTGGATCAGCTCCTCTTCTAGAAGCATGCAAAAGAGCTTTTTAATCGGCTCAACAGGAAGAATGCTGCGCATCACCGGGGGAGTAAGAGAATAGAAGAAATTCTCCAGTAGGAAAGCATTTTCACTCGCCCCCTCTCCTATCTCCTCCTTTAACTTATCAAACAGTTCGGTCTCTTTTGAAATCGTTCCACCGTTGTAATCACGAAACTCCCCTACCAGCCGCGCCAGCTCAACCCCCACTTTTTTACGTGCTTTGTATAAATCGACCGATTGATTTTTACGCAGAAAAGGATCTTTACGGATACGCAATAGAAAAACAGTTGCCTCTTTTGGGTATTTTTTTCGTACCCTACCCACAATCTTTTTCCGATCAGGAATGTACTCCAAAAAAGTCGGCTTATTTTCAAAGCAAGTGGCAATATCAGGTAGTCCTGGTCTGACAATGCGCAGCATAATAACCAAAAATTCAAGATGCTCTTCGGTCTGTTGGTGAAAATCAACAAGCGTTTGAGGAAGGTCGCGCACATATTTTAATTGGCTACTTAATGCCAATATGTTGCGCATCACCATTTCTTCATTTTGTGGCATAAAAATCGGATTGAGACGTTGCTCGAATCGGTTTTTCAGCTCAGAAGGGAGCTCCTCTTTCAAAAGGCGCTCTTCTTTAAGAGAGAGTCCTCCCTCTTTTTCAATTTCAAGGTAGAGGGTACAGATGGGATCGGAGCGTTCATAGTGACGAAAAAAAGAACCCGTCACGGATTTTGCTCCAGGAATCAAAGCCTGTACGCCACTCAAGATATGCCGCTCTTCGAACAGCTCGTTATCGCGAATGAAACTAAAGCCAATCGAGATTCCTAAAATGGGACGCTTACCAAGCAGCTTTGCCCGTACCAGTTTAACACTCACATACCGTCGTTCTGGAAACGACTCTAGTGAGAGCTTTAGTGCGCGTCTAAATAGGTAGTGAACGCAGATAATGCGGCTCATATGCCGATAGGTCCGCTCAGCTTTAAACTCTTCCTTACAAATGACAAGAAAGTGCTGCATTTCAGAAAGAATATCATAGTCAAAATCTTGCGGACGGTGATGAATAAGAGAGACAATATTCTCTTGAATCAAGGCGGTCTTTTCGTCTGACGAGAGTCCTTTGATTTCCAGGATGCGACACGCTTGGTAGTACGACTCCAAGCCCAGACGCAACTCCTGTTCAATGATGGGTAAATGCTGTTGAATTGTCTCAAGCTCGCGCGCATTTTCGACACGAAGTCGCACAACCCCTCCAATGTATTTTTGAGGGCCAAGCTCAGGAATAGAAAAATCAGCTGCAAACTGCAGTAGAGCATTGAGTCGTTTTCCAGGAATCAACCAGCGACAGATCATCTCATAAAAAAAACGGAAAGCATTGGCTCGAAAGCGGCAGCAGAGAAAGAATGTGAGATCAAAAGGAGGATCAGCCAAAGGGGTCCACGAGATGATGGGAAGCTGCGCTAGAAAACGGGCCTCGGCCCCCTCTCCTTCAAAAATACTTGGAGGCAGAATATAGCTCATAATCTGATTAAGCGCCTCTGCTCCGAAACACTTTTCTGTTTCAAAACCCAGCTTCATGTATGGGTAATCATTCTTCATAGCGTGCGCCCACCGTTTGAGGGTTAGCAGATGAAATGAAAGTTCCTTTTCCTTCTAACTGATGAAAAGAACGGACATGCAAGGGAAGGTGATTCCTTTGTGCAAGCAAAAGCGCGCGCGGGTGTAAAACTTGCCCTCCAGTCTTTTTCACAATCTCCAAAGCCTCCTCAAAACTCAATGCTTCGAAGACAGAAGCGTGGGCAGAGTGCACAGGGTCCTCAGAAAAAATACCGCTCACATCCTTGTAAAACTCTACCTTTTCGGCGCCCAGAGCAACTCCCAAAGCCACTGCTGAGGTGTCAGAACCTCCTCGTCCCAGTGTTGTGATTTCCTTCTCTTTGCTCACCCCTTGAAAACCGGCTACAATCACCACCTCTCCTTGATCCAGGTGTTTGTGAAGGCGTTGAGGCTGAACAGCCAAAATGCGTGCATCGGAGTGATCAATTGTGGTCAAAACGCCCGATTGGCTACCCGTAAAGCTGACAGCTTTCTCGCCTTGCGCCTCGAGTGCCATGGCCAGAAGGGAGATGCTAATCCGCTCACCCACACTCACCAGCATGTCGTACTCCCGTTTTGGCGGAGAAGCGTTCACTTGAAAGGCCAGAGAGATCAGGTGATCGGTCATTCCCCCCATCGCGCTCACGACAGCAACTATGCGAGGGTAGTGCTCTTTACGCTCTTTGATTAGAGAGGCTAGAGAGGCAAAGCACTCAGGAGTCTTGACGGCAGCCCCCCCAAATTTCATGATGAGAGTTTTCTTCTCTTCTGGCATACTACCTACCCTATGAACACTCTAATTCTAGTTTTACACGTTACAACCATAGCAGGTTTGACCCTTTTTGCTCTGCGCTTTGGCAAAGATCTTATGATCGCCTGGCTCTCGCTGCTGGCTGTAGCCATGAATCTCTTTGTGCTTAAACAAATCACGCTTTTTGGTTTGAGCGTAACATCTAGTGATGCTTTGGCTGTAGGATATCTTCTAGGCCTGAATTTAATTCAAGAATTTTTTGGGCGCGACGCAGCTCGCCGCACCGTTTGGATCTCCCTGTTTATCTCATCTGGGTTTGTTTTACTCACTCAAATTCATTTGGCCTATACCCCAAATAGGGCCGACTGGGCACATCCTCATTTTTCTTTTCTCTTTACGCCGATGCCGCGCGTAATCCTGGCTTCCCTTTTCTCTTTTCTAGTGATACAGCTTGTTGATTTAGCGTTTTTCGGTTTTCTCCGGAACAAGACTGGGGGCAAATTTCTAGTGGGTAGGACCGCGCTTGCCCTTCTTCTATCTCAAACTTTAGACACCCTTCTTTTCTCTTTTTGCGGTCTCTATGGCCTTGTGGACAACATCGGTCATATTATCGTGCTCAGTTTGGCAGTAAAAGGAGTTGTGATTCTTCTTTCGATCCCTTTCGTTCACTTTTCAAAACGGATGGTTTCCTATGAAATTTGAGGTGATCCATCAATCCAAAAAGTCTCATGCCCGGGTCGGTAGAATTCACACACCTCACGGCGTGATTGACACTCCCAGCTTTGTGGCCGTTGGAACCAACGGCACCCTTAAATCTCTTAATAATGAGCTTGTTGACGCTATCGGTCTTCAGCTTATGTTTTGCAACACCTACCATCTGCTTTTGCAACCAGGAACCGACATAGTCAAGCGGGCAGGCGGTTTGCATCAATTCATCCATCGAAAACAGCCCTTAATCACCGATTCTGGCGGCTTTCAAGTCTTCAGCCTTGCTTACGGTTCTGTGCACGACGAATTGAAGAGTCGTGGCAAAAAGAAAGGAGATGGTTGCGTTCTCAAAATCACAGAAGAGGGCGTCACCTTTCGTTCCTATCGGGATGGCCGTAAGATCTTGCTCACCCCCGAATCCTCCATCCAGGCACAAAAAGATCTTGGGGCTGACATTATCATCCCTCTAGACGAGCTTCCTCCTTATCATATTGAGCACGATGATTTGAAAAAATCTCTTGCCCGCACCCATCGCTGGGAGAGACGATCGCTAGAGGCGCATCTTGATAACCCGCAGCAGCAGGGAATGTATGGAGTGATCCATGGGGGAATTAACGAAGAGCTACGCGCACTCAGTTGCACAACACTTAGAGAGCTCCCGTTTGATGGGTTTGCAATTGGGGGCAGTGTCGGCAAAAATAAAAAAGAGCTACGCGATATGATTGCGTTTACGCGCCCTCTTCTCCCTGATGACAAGCCCAATCATCTCCTCGGAATTGGCGATCTTCCTTCGATCCAAGAGCTTGTTCCCCTAGGAATTGACACGTTTGACAGCTCCTACCCCACACGGGCCGCTCGGCACGGGCTTCTATTGACTGATAGCGGCGGGGTTAAAATCAATCAACGGAAGTATGCCACTTGTTTTGAGCCGATTGAGAAAGGGTGCTCTTGTCCGACGTGTCAGACGCACTCTTTGGCCTATCTCCATCATCTTTTTAAAGCGCGTGAGGTGAGCTGTCTCTCCCTAGCCTCCATCCACAATCTCCACTACATGGTGAAGCTCATGGCCCGCTACCGCGAGCAGATCCTTCAAGACGCTCTTTGAGTTAGGCGGCCTTTGATTTTTTGATCACGCGTAGATCATAACCAAGAGTATGCAACAGCGACAAAATTGTTTTTAGCTCAGGATTAGATTTTTCAGAGAACAATTTATAGATCGTAGCACGACTAATTTTGGCCTTTTCGGCGATTTTTGTGACGCTTCCATGTACACGGATTACATCTTTTAGAGACAAGAGGAAAGTAGCAAAATCTTCTTCTTCTAAAGCCTGAGAAAGAAAATCAGCTGCAAACTCTTCGTCTTTGAGATACTCATCTAAGAGCTCAGTAAATTTTCTCATTTTTTTACTCATACTTTTATCCCCAAATAATCTTCTAAAAAAGATTTACATTTTTTTATATCCTTCTCTTGAGAAGGTTTGCTTCCTCCACCCAACAGCAACAGGATTCTTGGCCCCACCTTTGCAAAGTAAACTCGTATTCCTTGTCCGTATGAATTCTCAATTCATGCAATCCATCTTTGAGCGATTTGCAATCGCCAAAATTTCCCTGCCTAATTCTCTGGATTCTTAATAAAACAGAAGTTTTGGTTCTTCTATCTTTTAAGGATGTTAGCCAGATGGTAAACGGCTCTTTACCACTCTCTGTCGCATAAATTTCGAAGTCGTATTCGTCTGGCATGATTTTGCTAAATGTATATTATAAGAAACATTTTGTCAATAGTACGAGACAAAGTTGTTGCATAAGTTCCTTTAAGTAGTCTCTGATTCGCTTGAGATGGCTTTGCCATCTCTGCACAAACAGGAAGAAGGGAAGTCGCTTAAGTGCCTCGCTTGTTTGCAGTAATTGTAGAGAGTAAAACATTCTTTGAACTTCCAATAATATTACATTTGTAGTATACTGACTCTCAAAAGAGGAAATCTCATGACAAAAAGAGCATTTGGAGAGCTCGAACTCTCCGTTTTACAGACCTTGCGACAAGGGGAAAAGATGACCGTATCCGATGTGCACCGCGCGCTCGGTGGTACCGATAAATACACGACAATTATGACCGTGATGAATCGCCTAGTGAAGAAAAATCAGCTAGAACGAGAGCGTGAAGGACTCCGCTACACCTATTGGATTGTAGAAGCAAAGAGTCACGTCCCCTCCTTGCTGAAAAAGAAAATGTTCGGCTTTAAGGCAAGTGAGATCGTGAGTTACCTAATCGATGCAGCAGATGACGTCTCTGAAGCAGAATTAGAGCAGATGCAGCAAATGATTGAAGAGGCTAAACAAAAACGTAGAAGAGAGTCATGAGCACACTATTGATTCAGCTCGCACACTTTTTTATCAGCAGCTTACTGGTCTTTACCGGGACAATCCTGCTCCTGGAGCTTGGGCTTTTTCTCTTTCGGGTTAAAAATCCTCGTTTGAGAAGTCTTTATCGTCTTTTACCCATCTTAAAACTCCCTCTCGATCTCATTCTGTACAAGTTCTCAGGTTGGAATCTGTTTACCAATTTTAATCCCCTTAGCTGCCAATACAGTTTTGAAAAAATGATCTTGAACTGGTTCCATATTGAAGCAGAAGGCACCACTCCTCTTGCCACAGTACTCTCTCAATCCCTACCTGCAGGCCTTCTTTCAACCAGTGTGATTCTTATTGTTTCCCTCTCTATTTTACTCTTACTGAAACGTCTTTTTGCCTGTTTTTCCGGTTTCAAACAGCTAGGCATCATCCGTCAGACCGCCGAACCCACCACTCGGAAGATTACGAATCCACAACTTTTGGAAAAAGTAACCGCAAGCCAAACGACGATTTTGGTTTCCAATCTCATTTCCATGCCCTTTGCGCTTCACTCCGATACCATCGTCATTCCCAGGAGAATCGAGACACTACTTTCGCAAGAAGAATTTGAAACCGTCATTAGTCATGAATTTGCTCACCTCCGCTGGAAAGATCCTCTATTCAAGATGGTCACACTCTTCATTACCAGTCTCTTTTGGTGGGTGCCGATAAAATGGTGGTTAAACCGCCTCTACGACGATCAAGAAAAGGCTTGTGATGCAGAAGTATCGCGCTATGGCTTGGACCAGCATGCACTGGCCTCTGCGATTGTAAAAATCGTACAAGAGCCCCAGCTTGAGAAAAGAGGGCTTTGTCATTTAGCAGCTAAAAAAAGCGCATTAATGAAGCGTCTTCAGGTGCTTTTAAGCCAAAGGCCTACCGGCTCGCCTCTTTCTTCGCTATTTGGAGCCATTGTCAGTACATCGATCTTGATGGTTTTTTGGATCTGCTAAAAAATTCATTTAAATCACTATAGTCGTAGGAATTAAAAAGTTAAACATAGTCGCAAAACAGATTAGCAGGAGCACCCCCAACATTAGTAGCGTGCGGGTATGATTATCCTATCGGTAAACTTCTTTCCGGTGACCAACATCTACAATCAGAACCACAAGCATCTCATCTTTAATCGCGTAACCGATATATACCGCTCCGCACTCTGTAGAGGGAAGGCCCTCTATTTCCCTGAAGCTTTTTACAATCATCTGGGCGTGGGTTATCGGCAACTAATTAAGCTATCCAATACGTTTTTTCATTTCGCTCCAAGAGATCGCTT
>JAJACP010000001.1:139683-346670 GCA_022601445.1 Chlamydiales bacterium
CCTGCCTGATTGGATATTTTCCAGTGTCTCTCTTGCCCTTTGAGCCAGCCATTCGTCTTCTATCTCTTCCATACGCTCGAATGCTGCCAAAAGCAGGAATTCCCTCATGGAAATTCCCAATTTGGCAGAAGCCATTTTGAGATACATGTGCTCTTCTGGAGTCATATCCACTGTTAGTCTGGACTTATCTTTCATAATAGCTACTTCCCCTTATTCACCCTCAATTATACAGAAATCTGTATTTCAGTGCAATCGTATTCTTAAGTCTAATTAACGGCTGGTTTGACAGTTATTCCTCGGTAGAGTAGAATCTTAGCAAGATCTTAATCTTTAATCATGAGGTAATGATGTCTTCTAGTAATATTTTTGGTATTCCTGCTCCAGCGGATAGCACTAAAGTGATGTGGGATATGCAGCGCGGAATGAGTCGCTTCCAGGCGATTCCGGTTGTCGGAGCCCTGTTTGTTTCTCCAGTTAAAGCCGTGATTAGCTTAGTCCAGGCAGTTGTCGGCTTCCTTTTTGCTGTGGTCCTAGGAACAGTTGCAATTGTATGCAAAAATGAATGGGCATCAGAAAAGGCATGGATTGCTCTAAAGCACACTGGTTTAGGTCTAGCAAGCCTTGCTTATAGCTTAGGCAATATGATCTCTCTTGGAGCACTGGGCTTCACAGTAGAAAGATCTTGTAATCCAAGCTCAGCTTCTAACGAAGCGACAGTCTAATAATTTGGGAGCCTGCCTACGCAGGCTCTCGTGTATTAGAAGGTTATGGTATGATTTCTTCGCTAGTTAGCTCTTCTCAAACATGTGTGGCTCCACCCAGGTGGCCTGCCTGCATCGGCGCCGTTACGCTCGTGGCGCTCGCTGTTATTGCGGGACTCTCTTTGGGAGGCATAATCCCCTCAGGGATCGCTTTTTTCACCTGTCTACCACTCACACTTATCTTTACAGGGACGGTTCTTGCTCACCTTTGCACAAGAGAGATTCAGGCTCCTCCTAGAACGCCAGAGACAGCTAGGTCCTCTCCCTCCTCAATTACAGATGAATGGAGAAGAGTAAACATCTATCTATTAGCTGTGTGTAACCAAAATACTCGTTTTGATCAAAGTCCATACCAAATAAAAAGTGAAGTAGAAGCGTGTGTAATTGGAACGGGAGCGAATGAGAGTGCTCTTCGCACGCGTTTAATCGAGATGCAAGTGACGCTCTTAAGGTTGTTAACGCAAGATAATAACGCCCCAGCAACCGAATCTCTCCCTCAAGCACGCGAGCGGTTAACGCGTTTATGGACGGTGCAACAGAGTGAAGAGCGAAAAAGAGAAGCTCCTTACCAGCCTATTAAAAATGCTTTACGAGATCTGCAGACTGAAAGTAGTCAAAATCTTCAGGCTTGGGTTAATGGAGCTCCACGACCCGAGAGAAGTTCAAGTGCGCTTTCTGAGATAAGAGACCTGACTCATGAGTTAGTTACCGCTATCCAAGCGCGCCATCCTACCGATCCTCCACAAGCCTTGCTTGATCGAATTACAAGCGCTCTTGTGCGTACTGAAGAAGATCAGGACCTTCTAGGCATGCAGGCTCGATTGCAAGCACTTAAAGCGGAATTTACCGCTCCTTAAAAAATCTTCTTATCCCAGCTCCCATACTTCTCTTTGATCTTACCACGGAAAATAGAGAGCACAATCACGATGGCTGCAACAATCACCGCATGCCACATCAGAAGTGGTGTCGCTCCAGGCAAAACAAATGGGGAAATACCAAAGCAAATGGCAACTAAGATGTTGATATAGCGCACTGCGCGAATCACCTCTGCCCAGGCAATGATCGAGAAGACCACAATCAAGGCTCCACAGACATCTGTGGTATCGGCCAAAATTCCCTTAAACCCAATGATGTTGTTGCAAAAGAGAAGCCACGCTCCGATTAAAGCGGTAAGGAACAGATTCCACGGAATGCGCACACCCCAAAACATCCCCTTAATCACGCTCCAGGGACTATTATGAAACGCAGGTGTACGCGTATCCACGCTATCCTCTGCGTACTCGGAACCCAAGAAGAATACACGCCAAAACGGCTTTTTCTCCTGACGAACGCGCTTCAAGTACTGACAAACAGCAAGCACTTCATCCACAGTAAGAGCCAACATAATCAACATACAGGTCGCTATGATCAAGCAAAGCCCACACCAGGCGCCCACCGCAATCGGTTGTAGCATGACAAGGGTAATACTCACAAAGCCAAGTGGCACAACAAGAATACCGAAGACAACAACGATCCACGGCATGGTGTGCCATCTGCGCACCCCTCCTTTTGCTCCCATAATGGCTTCTAACGAGTAAGCCATCGCGCCCAGTCCAGCATCTGGTACCGGAAACTCGCGCGAAATCATCGAGGTGATCACCTTTTCCGTTCCCATTCCAAAGAAAGGGTCCCATACGTAGTCAATGTAGTGGAGCTGAAATGAAGCCATATAACGCGCAATAAACCATCCCACGATCGCAAAGAAAATAATCGGAATCCGTTGAGGCCACGCCGAAGGGTTATAGGTCCAACCAGGTGGAATTTGTGGCCCCACATCAAACTGATTGGGCCTTAAAGGGACTAGAACACAAAAGGCGATCGCTAAAACCCCAATCAGGGTGTCATTGAGGTAAATCACGGACTCTTCAGCCCAAAAAGCCAGTGGGGCAAATTGGAGCCAAATCCCCACTAAACACCCTCCCCAAATCCAGCCGGACCACTTCTGTTTCATGGACATAAAGCCGAAAATCACAAGTAAAAGACCGGAAATCCAGTCGCTATAACGTAGAGGCGCGTGCATGTATCCAAATGTTTCAGGACTCATTAAAAGCCATAATCCCAAAACAATGGTCCCAAATCGGGTCCAGATCATTTTGTCATGAAAAGCGCGTTTAATCGTTTGCCGTTGTTCGGGACTCATCTCAGCCATCTTTCGTCTCCTTAGAATGCTTTTTCACGTAGTGGGTCAGTGGAATGCCGTGCCGTTTATACCACGCGATTGGGTCGGCTTTCATGTTTTCAACTAACTTAGGTAAGGTTTTGCGCAGTGAGCGCTTAGGCGACCAACCCAAAACTTCTTTGGCTTTTTCCATCGAAAATTGATAGTTATCATCAGCCAAATCGACCATCCAAGGCTTAATAAAGGGTTTGGTCATAAAGGGAATGTGGTTCTGCACCCACGCACCCAATTTCGCAAAGGGCTTAGGCACCCAAATCATCGGCCACTTATTCGATCCATGTAGTAGACGTCCAAACTCGGTTTGCAGCTCACGATACGTGATCGAATCCTCTTCACAACAGAGTAGCACTAAATCTTTGGGGATCTCTTTACGTTTATGCACCAGCAGCTGCATCAAGTCGGTTAGATCATCGAAATGGGTGTAGGGAACGCCGTTAGATGAGTCACCAGGAAAAACAACACTGGCTAATTGCTTTTCGTAAATACGATTCATATGCTGAGAGATCGGAATACAGTTACACTCATCATCGTAGCAACCGGCAATTCTTAAAATCACATAAGGGATATCGCCACACTCTTCGCGAATAACCTTTTCCGTCCTCACTTTAGATGCTGGATAGTGCCACTTTCCGCGTATCGGAGAGTCTTCGTTCTGAATCACTCCCCTATGAGAGGGCTCGTGCACGAGCATCGTGCTGGTAAAGATAAACTGATCGACCTCAAACTTTTTTGCTTCATTGAGCATACGGCGGGTCCCATTCACCGTGATCGCGTCATACAGCTCCAAGTTTGTGCCCTCAAAGCTGTAAAAGGCAGCCAAGTGAATAATCGAGGCAATTTTGTTGCCGTATGCCTCGCGAATGCGATTAAAAGCGCACTCGACGCTATGGTCGGAAGAGAGATCAACAAAAACAAACTCAAAAGTGGGAATAGGAGAGGTCGTACCAACAAAATCTAATCCAACTGTCTGAAATTCATCATTTAAGCGTTGAACAACCCGTGTTCCAATGCGCCCACTACTTCCCGTTACCACAATTAATTGCTTATTACTTGCCATTGCAATCCCCTAATTATCGATTTAATTTTGATTTTAATTGAAATCAGTAAAATAAATATATAAAAATTTATTACATTTTCGTAGACTAGTATTAATACGGAGGAATCGCAGGCGTGCGCGCATTTGCCTTTATCATTGGGATTGTTTTTCTCATATTCGGTATCGCTGGGTTTATTCCTAGCTTGATCGTGCACGATCACTTAATGGAAGTATTTCGGGTCAATACGGAGCTCAATGTGCTCCATACTACTTCCGGTATTCTGGCTTTTGTTGCAGGGTTTTCAACACGTTTTATTGTGCGTCTTTACTTTCAGGTATTTGGGGTGCTATACGCCATTTTGGCCCTACTGGGTTTTGTCTATGATGAGGGCGAAATTTTTACGGTACTTGCAAACAATAGCCCGGATACATGGTTTCACGTCATCATTGCCCTGCCCTGCTTAATATTAGGGTATGGCGCTAAAGATTAAGAGGAAAGAAAATGAGTGAGCTCAAAGACACAGACGAAAACGAAGAGAATCTAAAGCGAGATGTGTTGGCAATCAATACAATACGCACCTTAGCGATGGATGGGGTTCAAGCAGCCAATTCTGGACACCCGGGTACACCCATGGCTCTGGCTCCCGTAGCTTACTGTCTATGGCAAAGATTTTTACGCTTTGATCCGAAAGATTGTATCTGGCCCAATCGCGACCGCTTTGTTCTTTCCAATGGACACGCCTCCATGCTCCTGTACTCTCTTCTTCATCTAACAGGTGTTCAGTCTGTTAATGAAAAATATGAAACCGTGGGCGAGCCCTCGGTAAAACTAGATGACCTCAAAAAATTCCGTCAACTTGATAGTAAATGTCCGGGCCACCCCGAATACCGGTGGACCTCAGGTATTGAGACCACAACCGGCCCGCTTGGCCAAGGGGTTTCCAACAGTGCCGGGATGGCGATTGCGAGCCGTTGGATGAGCTCATACTTCAATCGCCCCGGTTTTGATATGTTTGATTACAACGTGTATGCCATTTGTGGCGATGGCGACATGATGGAGGGAGTGAGCTCTGAAGCAGCCTCCATTGCGGGCCATCTCAAACTCTCGAATCTCTGCTGGATTTATGACAATAACCACATCACGATTGAAGGAAGCACTGATCTGGCTTTTACAGAAGATATCGGTTCCCGCTTTCTAGGTTACGGATGGAATGTGATCAGAGTGAGCGATGCGAATGATTTACATCTGCTAGAACAGGCTTTTGAGACCTTTCATAAAACAAATGACCGTCCCACTTTTATCATTGTCGACAGCCACATTGCTTGGGGGTCTCCTAATAAACAAGATACAAGTGCTGCTCACGGATCCCCTCTTGGTGAAGAGGAAATTCGTTTGACCAAGCGCAATTATGGATGGCCAGAAGAGGCTCAATTTCTTGTCCCCTCCGAAGTCTACGAGACCTTCAATGAGGGAATTGGAAAACGAGGTCACACTTTAAGAGAGGCATGGATTGAATTATTCGATCGCTACAAGCAACAGTATCCCGAGCTTGCCGATCATTTATACAAAATGCAGCACAGGGAGTTACCAGAAGGATGGGACAAGGGAATTACCGCCTTTCCTGCAGATGCTGCCGGCTTGGCTACACGCGATTCTTCCGGAAAAGTACTCAACATGGTTGCCCCTCACCTGCCTTGGTTGCTTGGAGGAGCTGCTGATTTGGCTCCCTCCACCAAAACGCACCTAACCTTTGAAGGCGCTGGTGATTTTGAACCAAACGATTACAGTGGAAGGAATTTTCACTTTGGGATTCGGGAGCACGCCATGGCCGCGATTCTCAATGGACTCTCTCTTTCAAAAGTGCGTCCCTTTGGATCAGGCTTCTTCATTTTCAGCGACTATTGTAGACCCTCTATCCGTTTGAGTGCACTGATGGAAATTCCCGTGGTTTACATCTTCACTCACGACTCCATAGGAGTTGGGGAAGATGGCCCTACTCACCAACCTGTTGAGCAATTAGCTTCTATTCGCGCCATCCCTGGACTCAATACGATCCGTCCTTGCGATGCCAACGAAGTGATCGAAGCGTGGCGTCATATCGCCGAGCAGAAGCACGAACCGGTGGTTCTTGTGCTTTCAAGGCAAAAAGTGTCCACTTTAGACCGTACCAAATATGGTTCAGCAGAAGGTCTACATAAAGGAGCTTACACAATTGCCGATTGTGAAGGAAAGCCCGATCTTCTCCTTCTAGCAACCGGAACCGAAGTTTCTTTATGTATCGAGGCTTATGAAGAGCTGAGCAAAGAGAGCATCAAATGCCGCGTGGTCAGCATGCCCTCTTGGGAGATCTTTGAGAAACAGGATCAGGCTTACCGAGACAGTATCATCCCACCTGATGTAACCGCACGCATTTCGGTTGAGCAAGCCTCTACCTTCGGTTGGGAACGCTATGTTGGCTCAAAAGGACGGATGATTGGCATGCAAACCTTTGGGGCTTCCGCTCCTCTCAAAGAGCTTTTAACCAAATACGGCTTTACTCCAGATAATATTGTCGCTCAAGCTAAAGAGCTTCTACAGGTTGTGCACAAATAGACGAAGAGGGTGTTTACAAACAAATCAAACGATTTTTGAGAAGTTTTTGCGACCTGTTTCCGCTCGCTTCGTTTTGTAAATACCCTCTAAGAATCTTTGTTCAAGAAGTCAATTAATCTCAATGCCGTATTCTAGCATTAAGTATTCTTTGATGTCTTTTCTGTAGCCGGGATTGGTTTCGTTTCTGTAATCTCTTTTCATTAATTCAATTTCTCGTTTTTGTGCAGGAGACCAAAATTCCTTTTCTCCAGCGTAAGGCATTTGACCTTGTTCTTTTAAAGGACTAAACTGTGTTGTCGCATTTCTGCGCTGCCGTTTAGTCCTTTCAGGCTGCTGAGTTGCTCCCCCTTCCTCTTTCACATCAATGTAGAACTCTTCGTTTAAATACCCTTTGAGATCGCTTTTGTAACCGGAATTCGTATCATTAATGTATTCCCGTTGCAGAGATTCGATTTCACTCTTACGGTGCCTCCGCATGGCTTCGATATCTTCTCTGTTGTTTGGGTTTTGAGATTCTATTCCGTAAAAAGTTGTGGTAACTCCAGTATTAGGATCCTGATACTGGTAGTAGTAGCTCTGCCCACAAACAGTTAAAGGGAATAGAGCAAGTGCTAATAGTAGATGTTTTTTTTTCATCAATTTTACCTCTTGATTTTGGTCTTAGTCAAAAGACAGCAAATAGCATGCCAGTAAAATCGGCTTTTGGCGAATCGCATAATTCTCAGGTAGTTGTAATTTAACCAGCATTTCATTAACCTTATCTTTAAAATATTCCATGAGGGACCTGTGTCAGGCGCAGTCGCTAGTGATAATTCAGATTATCCCCCCCTTTTAACTGGTCGGCCCCAAAGACTAAGTGAAACAGAGCTTCAAGCAAAATGGGATCAAACGGCAATTATCCTCATTCAGCGCATAGGTAATACCCTTTCACGCTTCAGACTCGAAGCGAAAAAAAGAGAAGGCCTTGCAATCCAACTTATTGAGGGGCATATATATAGTTTTGGAAGTGTGAGTAATCTTGATGACACACCCTATTGCGTTTTTGCTTTTGATCGCAGCCTGATATCCGATGAGATTCCCCCCTCCCCACCTGAAATGACCGATCAAGAGAGAAGAGAAGTTGCCGAACTTGCCTCTGTGATAAACGGTATTATTGAACAGAGACGCTACTTAAACAAAACGATGGAAGGAAGTATTTCGATACCGGCTTTATTAGCAACTGAAAGAGTTAGCAAAATTGAAGACTCGCTTTTATGCCAGAAGTTTGCATTGGAATCGATGCAAGGAGAGTACCAAAGACATCCTGAGCATGTTCAAGCATCGAAATCCTGTTGCGTTGTTTTGTAAGCGGCACGCTTCGTCATAATCGAGAGATTGTGTTCTTTGCTATTTTGCAAAAGGGCCGCTTGCTACAGGCTGCAAGCAATAGGCTGAAAAAGGTCCGACGGCGGCGCTTTTGCAGGTCATATTGAGAAGCGTCTTTAATTTTTTTGACTTGCAAATAGTTCACAGATAAAACATAATTCACGGTTAAGAAAGGTAAAACTGCGTACATTATGAGAAAATATATACTAATAATTTGTTTATTAACTAGTTCGCTGTCGGCCTATCCCCGCTGTTCATCAGATTTGGCTCCAGCCGTGCAAGCCATTTATCGCTTCCCCGAAGGAAGACAACTACTGGAACAGGTCGAAAAAGAAGGACCTCTGCGCGTCTACATGGATCGTTTTAACAGCCAGAGTGGTGCAATGTGGGTCGGCTGTGACCGTTCAATTGTCATCAATGCTAACCATAAACGCTCCTACGGCGAGAAACTCCGCTCGATTTTGTTTGAGCTGCACAATGCCAAAACAGACAAGACATTTGAATACTACGATCAGCGTGCCGAGAGAGGCGAAATCTCCAGAGCTGAGTACATTGAAACCATCGAGTGGCTAGAGTATCAAAACGCGCGCAACACAGCAGATCTCATCTGTAAAGCGATCCAGCAGGGCTATTTCCCTAGAGAAAGCTACTGGCCCATTGCCTCAGATTTTCATGCGCATCTTGAAATGCAAAAATACTCTGGGCATTCGGCTCAGATTGCTGCCATATATGATGCGATCACTCATAGCCGCGAGTATGGATCCACGTGTCAAACCATCCAAAATTCTCGATCTTGAAAAATTTAATAGATTACTGATCGATAACCCTTTAAACTCCCATTCTCCGAGTTTAAAATTGCACAAAGATGATGCAAGACATTCTTGATCAATCAAAGGGAGAGCTGATTCTCTTTCAAACAGAGGATGGACAAACCAGAATTGAAGTGAGCCTCTGCAATGAGACGGTTTGGCTCAATCAAGCTCAGATGTGTGAGCTCTTTGCTAAAAGTAAAAAAACCATCTCTGAGCACATCAGAAACATCTTTCGAGAGAATGAACTAGATGAACTTTCAGTTGTCCGGAAATCCCGGACAACTGCAGCTGACGGCAAGAGTTAATCCGTATAAAGACCTTATAGAAAAAATCATCCTCGGAAGCTGGCCAGGTGACTAAAAGATCAATAAAACAGCCGCCAGCGTCTATCTTAAACACCTCCCACCGGAATCGATGTCAAAAGTGGCAAAAAAACTAGCAGTCCTCCTCTTAGATGCAAAATATTGATTATAAAGAGATTGTGTATATGTCTTTCGTGGAGTTTGTGGGTGTTTTTTCGGAAATTTCATCTGTATCTGAAAATGCACCTTCCTTGGAAGCTCCCAGGGATGGAGATTCGTGTGTTAGCACTCTAGAACTGCGAGTGCCGGCGGGAATTGCTGTAAAAAAACTACCTCAACCGATCAGATAGATAGGCTCTGATCAGAATTGATTTTAATTTAACAATTACTCATAATTGATTGCTTAGATTTTTTTAATTGAGTCTGTAATGCGTATTGAAACAGCACTAATTTATACTGACCAAGTTGCTGACTACATCCCGGGCGTAAGTACATTGACTAACTTAGTCGATCTATTTCTAAAATGTGCAGTTGTTCCCTTTCTAGACCAGCAATACATCTCTCACAATCATTATTTTTGTTACCTAAGTCAAAAAAGTTTTCCTCGCTGTGTATCATTGTTAATTCCTGTTTTAGGTAATATTATTGTAGGAATCAGTAATTTTGTTAGTCAGCAAAATTATGAACCAAGAGAACTGAGTGGCACTGCACGATACAACCGAGATAATGTGCTAAATACTGTACACGTAAATGGCATGGCGTTACAGCATGCCATTGAGATGTTTCGCGATGATCAAGAGATCGTGCTAGCTGCTGTCTCGCAAAATGCCAGTGCACTAGAGTATGCAAGCGAGAGACTTCGTGATGATCGAGAGATCGCTCTAACTGCTGTTTCGCAAAACGGCTGGGCGCTAGCTTATGCAAGCGAGAGACTTCGTGATGATCGAGAGATCGTGCTAGCTGCTGTCTCGCAAAATGCCAGTGCACTAGAGTATGCAAGTCCGGAGCTTCGCGATGATCGAGAGTTCATGCTTGCTGCTGTTTCGCAAAACGGCTGGGCGCTAGCTTATGCAGGCGGGAGACTTCGTGATGATCGAGAGTTCATGCTAGCTGTTGTTGCTCAAGAGGACCATAAAAGCTCAGTGCTTTGCAATAACCGACAGTTCATGCTTCCTGCTGTTTCGCAAAAGGGCTGGGCGCTAGCTTATGCAAGGGGGAGACTTCGTGATAATCGAAATATCGTACTTGCTGCTGTTTTGCAAAGTGGCAGAGCACTAGAGGATGCAAGCAAGGCCCTTAGGAATGATCGGGAGGTCGTGCTTGCTGCTGTTTCGCAATATGGCTGTGCGCTAAAGTATGCAAGCGAGAGGCTTCATGATGATCGAGAGATTGCTTTAGCAGCTGTTTCGCAATATGGTCGAGCGCTAGAGTTTGCAAGCGAAAGACTGCGTGATGATCCGAAGATCGTACTTACGGCTGTTTCGCAATATGGCTGGGCGCTAGATTATGCAAGCGGGAGACTGCGTGATGATCCGAAGATCGTACTTACGGCTGTTTTGCAAACCGGCTGGGCGCTAGCTTATGCAAGCGAGAGACTTCGTGATGATCGAGAGATCGTGCTAGCTGCTGTCTCAAGTCACACCCACGAATATGTGAGAGCGGGATGTGCTTTAGAATTCGCAAGTGAAGTACTTCGAAACGATCGAGAGATCGTGCTAGCTGCTGTTTTGCGCAACTGGGAAGAGCTAGGAGCTGCAAGCCAAGCACTTCGTAATGACAGAAAGTTTATATTCTCTGTTGTTTCGCAGCGTCCACTAGCGCTAAAATATGCGAGCAATAGACTAAAAGACGACAGACGAATCGTCTTGCATGCATGCAAGACGGTCGTGCATTTGAATTTGCCAGCTTAAGAATTCTCAATGACAGAGCATCTATGCAAGCTGCAGTACTACAGTTTAGAAGACGCACCTATTGACTTACTGAGGTTTCACAATTGAACTGGATAGAGTCAAAACGCGCGCAACACAGCTGATCTCATCTGTAAGGCGATCCAACAGGGTTACTTTCCCGAGGGAAGCTACTGGCCCATTGCCTCAGATTTTCATGCGCATCTTGAAATGCAAAAATACTCTGGACATTCGGCTCAGATTGCTGCGATATATGATGCCATTACACATAGCCGCTATTATGGATCCAATTGTCAAACAGTCCAAAATTCTAGATCTTGAAAGGCGAATGCAGAAACTCGGCGTCCGTGATGAAGACCTCATAGAAAAATTCATCCTTGGAAGCGGGCCCGGTGGCCAAAAAGTCAATAAAACCGCAGCCTGCGTCTATCTCAAACACCTCCCCACCGGAATGGAGGTGAAATGTGGCAAAGAACGCTCACGAGAACTCAATCGCTTCCTCGCTAGACGCCAAATGTGCGAACTTCTTGAAAAAGAACTGCTTGGAATCGACTCCCCTAGTGATAAGAAAAAAGAGAAAATCCTAAAGCAGAAAAAACGACGAAAACGACGCCAAAAACCACAAAATACTGAAAATCAATGAGATAATTCTAGTTTCTCAAAATAATTACTATTAGGGTATAATTGCATAAGATAAGGAGTTATTATGCGATACATTAAGTCTCTAGTATTAATTACATTCGCGGTGTTACTGATTGTTGGCGGATTTGTTTATTATATGGGCAAGACAGAGCTGCCCCCGGCAATTACACTAAAAACGGAGGGGCAGCCGACAAAGGGCTATCCTAAAGCGCGTGTACATCTTGTGATTTTCGAAGAGCCCAAGTGTTCCAATTGTCGTGAATACAACGCTGACATTTATCCTAAAATCAAAAAAGAATTTATCGACACAAACAAGATCACGTATACCGTCGTTCCGGTCTCGTTTTTACCGGGATCGATGCCAGCGGCTGTTGCCCTGATGTGTGTCTATAAAGCAAATCCTGATTATCCGAATGATGACATGTTTTTTAGGTACTTAGATTATATCTATGCCCACCAGCCTGATGAAAGCTCAGATTGGGCTACTCCGAAGGCACTGGTCGATTTTGCCGAAAAAACATCTCCTGCGATTAAAACGGACAAGCTGCAAAAGTGCATCGATATGGAAACATACCGTATTCAAATCGAGAAAAACACGCAGTATGGCGCTGAGGTGATGGGAGGCGTGATTTCCACTCCGACGGTTTATGTGAATGGAATTAAAGTGGAAGAGATGACCTATGATAACATCAGTAAACTGATTAAAATGGTTCTTAAGCATGAAGGAGTGCATTAATGGCAAAAAGTATTGAACTCTATTTAGCTTGGCTATTTGCCTGCTTGGGAACTTTAGTGAGCCTCTATTTTAGTGAGGTGTTGAAGCTCGAACCGTGCCATCTTTGCTGGTATCAGCGGATCGCTCTATTTCCCCTAGTCTTCGTACTAGGGATTGCCGCCTATCGAAGCTTTTTAGATGTGGCGCGTTATGTGCTCCCTCAGGTGATTGGAGGTTTTCTATTCGCCGCCTACCAAATTGCAATCCAAGAGATTCCTGGTTGGAATCCAATCGATATGTGTGGAGCGGGTCCAAGCTGCTCAGAAAAGTACGATATTGGACTCGGTTTTATCACCATTCCCATGCTCGCCGCGGGAGGGTTTTTAATCATCGGCATTCTCTTATTGATGAGCTGGAAGCGTCATACCCGCCGTGAACGGAAGAAAAAGGTTAAAGAATGAAGGCAATCATACTCACTCCCGGAACAACTGATGTGCATTTAGCCGATCGCCCCGATCCTGAGATTCAGTATCCTGATGAGGTGAAGCTGCGCGTGTTGGAAGTGGGAGTGTGTGGCACAGATCGGGATGAGACACACGCGGGTCGCGCTGAAGCTCCATCGGGCGCAAATGAGTTGATTATCGGACATGAGATGCTCGGGCAGGTGGTAGAAGTGGGAGCTAGTGTGAAAAATGTCAAACCAGGCGACTACGCTGTCTTTACTGTCCGGCGTGGTTGTGGGGAGTGTCCCTCATGTCTCATGGATTTTCCTGACATGTGCTACAGCGGCAATTACACCGAACGAGGAATTAAAGGACACGATGGCTACCAAGCGGAATTTGTAGTCGATCGGGAAAAATTCATTGTTAAAGTTCCAGATTGCATTAAGCGCTTTGCGGTTTTGTGTGAGCCCACCTCAGTTGTGGAAAAGGCGATCGATGAAATGACGCGGATTCAGCGCGCACGCCTTCCCGACTGGGCCAATGCAGTTAATCTTGAGGGGAAAAGAGCGCTCGTCGCAGGCTTGGGACCGATTGGTCTTTTAGCTGCCATTATCTTGACTCTCAGAGGAGCGGAGGTTATTGGATACGATATTGTCGATCCGAAGAGCTACCGTCCCTCTCTACTCAATAAACTCGGTGGAACCTACATTGATGGTAAGAGCATGACCCCAGCTCAAATTCCGGAGCACTTTGGGCGGATTGATCTCGTTGTAGAAGCGGCCGGTGTGGCTAAACTCGACTATAGCCTCTTAGAAGCTCTGGGCACAAATGGAGCCTATGTTTTAACCGGTGTACCAGAAGATAAGCAACCCTTTGAGGTGCCGGGTGGAGCGTTAATGAAGCAGATGGTGCTCAAAAACCAAGTACTCATCGGAAGTGTGAATGCAGCTAAACGGCATTGGGATCAAGCTGTTCTAGATCTCGAACAGGCCTATCAGAAATGGGGAGATAGCATCGAAATGCTGATCACCAAACGGGTCCACTACGATCATTTCAAAGATGCTCTTGATAAACACGAGACAAACGACATTAAAAACGTCGTGAGTTGGTGTGATTTTTAGCGCGTTTGTGCTATCATAAGCCTTTCTTTTTTTCTTCAGGAGAGGTACTATACGTGAAATATTTTGCACTCTTTGCCTTGATCGCTCTACTTGCGACTCCCCTATTTGCTATGTCAAAAAAACAATGCCAGACTGTACTCATCATGCTTGGAGCTCCCGGGGCTGGTAAAGGAACGCAAGCGGTCCGTCTTAGCGAAAAACTGGGTATTCCCCAAATTTCTACGGGTGATCTTTTCCGCGAAAATATGCGTAATCACACTTCCATCGGCCAAAAAGCAAAATCCTATATGGATAAAGGTGAGCTTGTCCCTGATGAAGTTGTGCTCGATATGCTCTTTGAGCGGCTCAAAGCTGACGACTGTCAAAAAGGCTATATTCTGGATGGTTTTCCCAGAACGATTCCTCAAGCGATCGAACTCGATAAGCGATTAGCGGCCGCTGACATCCACCCTCTTGCCATTAGTCTTGAAGTGCCCGATGAATTGATTGTAGAGCGTTTAACGGGTCGTATTGTCTGCGAAAAATGTGGCGCCCCTTATCACAAATCGGCAAGTCCGCCTAAAGTTGAAGGGAAGTGCGACAGGTGTGGGGGCACGTTGATCCAACGGAAGGATGACACAGAATCGGTGGTTCTGGATCGCCTTAAAATCTTTCATGAGCAAACAGAGCCTCTCAAAGCGCACTACGAGAAGCAGGGAGCTCTGCTCCTGATCAACGGCGCGGCCTCTAAAAAAGAGACCATCTTGGAGCTCGATGCCAAGCTGAAAAAAATCTGTCCGTAAAATACTAAAATACGCCATTGTTTCCTTCAAGATAACTTTATAAGGAGGACTTATGGGAAAGGGATTGATTAGAGGAACACTATTTGGAGCGATCGTCGTTTTTATTTGGATGATGGTTTCATGGATGGTTTTACCCTGGCACTGTTCCGTTTTCAATGGATTTAAAGATAACGCATCCGTTCGCAGCGCAATTGTAGAGAATACGGAGGGAAGTGGGATCTATCTACTTCCAAACATGTGTGATAAAGAGCACATGGATACGCTTGCAGAGTCGATGAAAGAAGGACCTGTTATTTTTGCAGTTGTTCGACGAGAAGGGTTCAATATTGAGTCTGCTACCCCCTATATCCGAGCATTCATTATTCAACTCATCGGCGCCTTTTTGGTGACCTATTTGCTGCTGATGGGCAAGCTGGAGGGCTACTGGAGAGGCGTCTGGTTTGTCACTCTTGCTGGCTTAGCTGTGGGTGTTATTGGCTCGTTGCCTAACTGGAACTGGTGGGGCTTCCCCGCTGGATTTATCGGCGTTGAGATCTTGGATCTTGTGATTGCCTGGTTCTTAGCTGGGCTTGTCATCGCACCAGCTGTGAAGAAATAAACCGGCGAGCGCCACACATCTTTTGCCCTCTTCACTTGGACAGGAGTCCATCCGGAGAGGGCAAAGGTGTTGGAAATCACAAAAGCACTCTTTTTCAACTCTTTTTCAAATTTTACTTTCAAACGCTCCATCGCTCCAGGATAAAGATAACAAATCACCCCATCAGCCTCATCCAGAGGCAGAGAATAAAAATTTTTTCGCTGTAGGGTCAGGTTAGGATATCTTAAAATTTTCACTAACAAAGCCGAGATCAACCAGGGAACCCAAGAGCCCTCAACGGCAATAATCTGGAGAGAGGGAAAGCGCTTAGCAAGAGGAAAGATCAGATTTCCCCACCCTGAGCCGAGCTCATAGACCACTCCCTTGTTGAGGGGGATCAAAGCGAGCATCTCCTCTCTTACTTTTCGAGAGGTCGGCATAGGAGAAATTCCATAGTATAAGGAAAATCCTACAACCGTTATACTGAGGGTCCCTAATACAAATAAAGTGATGATGATGCCCATTTTACTTGCGATCCTAATTAATACACTTGCTGTCTGGGTTACAGGATATATCTTGCCTGGGATCCACATGCACTCCTTATGGACAAGCCTTGTTGTGGCCATCGTTTTGGGGGTCGTCAATGCGATCTTGCGCCCGATTATTTTTATTCTAACCCTTCCCATTAATATTCTCACTCTCGGTCTCTTCTCTTTTGTGATTATGGGACTTCTGGTCTATCTTGTGAGCGCCATCGTTCCTGGATTTACGGTGAATAACTTTGGTTGGGCCATTCTATTTGCCTTGATCGTGTCGCTCATTAACTGGTTTTTATGGTCATTGGTGGGCAAAGCACGATGAGCACCCTTTTAGAGTCGTTAGAAAGAACGTATCCCGACAGCTCAAAGCGGACACTAAGAAGCTGGATTAAGTGGGGACGGGTCAGTGTAGACGGAGCGGTTGTGACCAATGCTTCGACTCCCCTTCTACCTGAGCAAAAAATAGCCGTCGGCAAAAAAGAGCAGGTCGTAGAGGAGATCCCCATTCTCTATGAAGATCGCTACCTCATTGTCATCAATAAGCCTTCAGGCCTTCTAAGTGTCCCTGCTGAAAATGACAATCCGAGTGCCTATTCGCTCTTAAAAGAGACCTACTCGATTTGTCCTGTTCATCGGATCGATCAGGATACCTCTGGAACTCTTCTGTTTGCTCGGGGTAGCCGCTCACAGGAAAAATTCGATGCGCTGTTTGAAAAACATGCTCTTGAAAGAGAGTATCTGGCGATTATTGAAGGCTCTTTACCCCAAGAGACCGGAACTTGGGAGAGTTATCTTCGCGAGAAAGAAAACTACGATATGGAAGTGACAACCCCCCAGGAGGGCAAGCGGGCCGTCACCCATTTTGAGGTGATTCGCCGTTCTAAGAAATTCTCTTATTTACGCCTCCGTCTGGAGACGGGCAAAAAGCATCAGATTCGGGTGCATTGCCGTGAGGCGGGGCACCCCATTGTGGGTGACCATCGATATGGCTCTTTGCTTGAAACCAGGCTCTGTCTACATGCCTACAGACTCTCTTTTGTTCATCCTTTTACGGATAAGCGCATCACCGTTACCGCGCCGATTCCTGGTCCCCTAAAGAAATTGGGCCTCAATGAGTAAAATGTAACAACAAAACCCATTTGTATTTAATGGGTTTTGTTGTTACATTATGGATATGATAAGATCCAAGTACTCAGGCGCAATCAAAGCTCTGTCTAAAAAATCAGTTTTTTCTTCTGCAGATGGGAAGAAGGCAGGAATCCCTCCTAGAATGCTTGCTTATTTTTGTGAGAAGGGGCAGATCGAACGGATCAGCAGGGGAATGTATAAAATCAACAACCTTGATTTCGGCTCTGAATTCGAATGGGAAGACCTCGCCATAACTGTTTTGAGCATCTCAAACGGCGTGATCTGCCTGATTTCTGCTTTATGTTATTACGGTTTGACAGATGAAATCATGAGAGAATTTTGGATTGCCATTCCGCATACCACCACTTCTGCTACAAGAAAAAATACTCATATTGTCAGGATGCGAAACATCTCTTTCGGCCAAACCACTGTTAAAATAAGCGGCCACAATCTCAAAATTTTTGACCGAGAGCGAACTATCGTGGACTCTTTCCGTTATCTCGACAAGGAAACGGCTTTAAAAGCCCTGCAAACTTATTTAACAACAAGCAAAGACCGAAAACCAGATATCGACAAGATCTTATACTACGCAAAGAAGCTCAGAGTTGACTTAATCCCCTACATCGCGGCATTTACGTTATGAAATCTGCAATCGAACAATCAATCAAAGAGAAAATCAAAGCATTGGCTAAAGAGCGAGAAGTAACCTTTGCAGAACTTTGGAGGAATCTGATCTTAGAAAGATTTCTGACTCGCTTAGCGCGTTCCTCTTATAATGAGAAATTTGTTCTAAAAGGAGGAACTCTGCTGGCTAAATACATCCATCTCGGAAGGGAGACTCAGGACCTTGATTTCTTCCTTCGAAAGATACCGAACACTGAACACTCTTTAAGAATTATTTCGCAAGCAATCTGCGCTATTGATGTCAGTAACAGCTTTGCCTTTAAAGTCACCAAAATCAAGATTCTCGATCATTCGCAGCTTGCATACACAGGAGCCGAAATTACCCTACAAGCTTCATTTGGTGCTACAAAAACGGTCATGCGCATGGACTTAGGATTTGGCGACCGTGTGAAACCCATTGAATATCCTATCGATTTGACTGCTACATCAAAAGGTCCTCTCTTCGAAAGCAGGATTTCACTACACTGTTATCCCAAGGAATTCATTTTTGCAGAAAAATTAGAAACGATTGTTTTTCGTGGAGGAGGCAACACTAGAATGAAAGATTTCCATGACCTTTATTCATTGATTTCATTAGCCGCTTTCGATAACTCTTTTGCAAAAAAAGCCATCCAACTAGTTTTCCACCACAGAAAAACGCCTCTGAATAAACTACCTGTTGCATTCAGTAAGGATGCTTTGGAAACTCTCGAGAAAAACTGGATGTCCTACCGAGGAAAAATCAAAAAAAGAAAAGGAACTCTTGCATTACCTAAATCGATAACAGAGGTCATTTTAGTCCTGAATCACTGGCTGGAAGAAACTGAGATGCTTATTTCAAGATGATACAGCAATCTGACGGGATCTGCCACTCGGAAGATTGGGTTACAGTCTCGGTGGCCAATAAGAGCTCACCTTGAACTTTCTGAAACGGAAGGGAAAGCGTCAAAGACTTCTGACCCAAATGGAGCAACGCTCCAATCCAATCCCCTCGCTCACTCAAGTACTCCCAACCCAACCATTCACTTTCGGGTGTGTAGTAAACCAAAACCTCTTCACCCTTAATGCCCTCTTTGGGTAAGTACGTTTTTCGCAAGGCGATCAAGCTTTTGTAGAGCGCCAAGAGCTCTTTGTCCTGCTTCCACGTTAAACGGGAGTTATCAAAAGACTCTTTTCCCGGAAAGGGCATGTCATCGCGATGAAACTCTTTTTTGCGCCCCTCATAAATGGAACGCATCAGCTTCTCATTCTCATAGTCAACAAAGTACTCAAATGGTGCCGTTTCTCCATACTCTTCACCCATAAAAAGTAAGGGAACAGAGGGAGTCAATAGTGCCAAACAAGCCGCTACCTTAAGACGGTTTTTATTTACCAAGAGGGAAAGACGGTCGCCCATCGGTCGGTTACCAATTTGATCATGGTTCTGAGCAAATACGACCATTTGCTCCAGAGAAAGATCCGAGGAACTATTGCCATGACGTCTCTTCCTAAAAGGAGAATAGTTGCCATCGTATACAAATCCTTTAGATAGAGACTTAGCTAAATCTGTCAACCCATTAAAATCCTGATAGTAGGTGCCTTGTTCTCCGGTTAATGCGACATGGACAGCATGATGAAAATCATCGTTCCAAAGCGCACAGAGACGATAACCGCCCGCCTCTTTGCCTCGAATTGCACGGGTATCGTTCTGACCTGATTCTGCAATCACATGAACCAAACGTCCGGCGCTCTTTGCTGCAGCCTGAACAGCATCCACCAATTCAGGAACCATGGGGGTGGCACTGAAATCATAGATTCCGTGAATGGCATCTAGACGGAGCATATCCACATGATACTCCATCACCCAGTAGAGCGCGTTTTGGATCACATATTCACGTACCGAATCACTATACGCTCCATCATAATTGTACGCCTTACCCCAAGGGGTATGGTAAGTGTTGCTAAAGTAGGGGCCAAACTCTTCAAGATGGTTTCCTTCCGGTCCGAGATGATTGTAAACCACATCGAGGCAGACAGCGATGCCCATCTGGTGGCAGGCATCAACAAAACTTTTAAAGCCGTTCACACCCCCATACCCATGAAAAGGTGCATAGGGTGAAGCTCCATCGTATCCCCAATTAAAACGGCCCGGAAATTGAGCTAAGGGCATAATTTCTATACAATTGATCCCAAGGTCTTTTACGTAATCGAGCCGATCGATAAGCCCGTTGAAGGTTCCCTCATGTGTATAGGTGCCCACATGGATTTCGTAGAATATAGCTTCTCTTAGAGCAAGACCCTTCCACTCCTGATCGTTCCATTGGAAAGTAGAAGGATCGATTACTTCGGTAGGTCCGTTGACTCCCTCGGGAAGAAGGCGAGAAACAGGATCAGGGCGTTTCAGTCCATTGCCCATCTGGTAGAAGTAACGATCTTCAGCTTGAATCTGATCTGAGGTCAGTGTGAAATACCCCAGCTCATCGCGATGCATGGAAAAATTGCCCTTCCCCACCGCATGAACAGAGAGGGAAGAGTGGTGAGGCGCCCACACCTTAAAGGCAGTATTCCCCTTTTCATCGGTATTAGCGCCTAAATCAAGCCTCCAAAACTCAGACACAACGTTTTCCATAAACAAAGCCAACAGGTAGGTCTTTAAACATATTTGTAGCTGAAAAGCTATGAAGCTGTCTACCGGTGAATACTTCTGTCCACTCGTACCCTATCCACTCTTGGGAAACTAGGAGCCCTGTATCACCCCAGTCTAGAGGAGTAATGGAGAAAAAACGACTTGCAATCACAATCAAGGCCTCATTTTCACGAACCCGCAAAAACGCCACCACCTTTTCTTGATACTCTCCTGCCACTTCCAGAGGAAGGTAACTCCCCTCTAAAAATAGTAGGCGATGCTGTTTACGGAAATTCAGTGCTTTCCAATGAAGATAGCCTTTCAGGCGACTGAGCTCATGAGAAGCAAATAAAGCAATGGGATCACTTTTTTTAATCGCTGCAAGCTCTTTTTTTCGAAAGGCAAAATCAACTGGCCTCCGGTTGTCAGGATCGACGAGGCGGTAATTTAACAGTTCATTGCCTTCATAAAAATCGACAACACCGCATGAGCCAAGTTTTAAAACCGTTGCAGAGAGGCTATTGTAGGCGCCCAGCCGATCGATCTCTTTTTGAAAAGGGAGGAACTCTTTTAAGAAGGGGTTTTCATGATCAGGATTTAAAAGCGCATAGAAAAAATGGCGTACGCTCTTTTCATACGCTTCATTGGGAGAGTTCCAGCTGGTCTCTTGTTTGGCCTCGCGTAATGATTTTAAGACAACACCCCAAAGCCTTTCGGTGAACACAGAACTCACCTCACCTTGAGGCCAAACGCCGACTAAGAGCTGGTAGATTAAGTACTCAGCGTTGGGACTCGGTCCCACTCCTCTATGAACAGAGTTGATTTTGTGCCAGCGCATCACCTCTGAGCGCCACTGCTCTGGTATTTCACTTAGAACATTGAGACGGGCGCGCACATCTTCACTCCGCTTTGTGTCGTGAGTTGAAGTGGCAAGAAAACCCAGTGGCCACTTCTCTTGCTTTTCTTGGTTAAAACGGTGGAATTCAGCGAGTGAACAGCCAAAATGAGGAGGATCTCCTCCCACTTCATTCAGTGAGATCAAGCGATTGTAGACATAAAAGGCTGTATCTTCAAGCCCTTTGGCCATAAGCGGCCCCGTCAATTGTTGAAAACGGAGAACAAACTCTCGACTCTTATCCCGCTTAAGTAAAAGCAGCTGCTCTAAAAAATCAAAAAGAGAGGGATTAAGATCTTCAGCATGGCTTTTAGCTTGTTCAATGGCAAGGCGAATATAGCTCTGATCGCGTCTGCTTATCTCCCCTTTTGGGGCCGTATAGGTGCGGTAGACAGGAAAGCAGGCAATCACCTCAACAAGAGCTCGAGCGAGATCGTGACGGGTAAAGTCATTCGATTCAGAAAGCTGATATAACTCCAATCCAAGAGCGTGGACTTCGCTATGCATATCTTTGAGCGCGAAGGTTTTTTTAGAGTGATACACACACTGATCAAAGTCAACTGTGTCGCCTAAGAATTCTTGATATAGCGCATCAAACGCCTGCTCGTTTGACTGTTGAATAAAAAGGCCGTTCAGTACATTGAGATAGTCGTATCCAACTGTTCCTTCGACTTTCCAGTTCTCGGGAAGGGGCTCATCTCGTTCTAAAATCTTCTCGACAACCGTATAAATCGGATATTTCTCTCTAAGACGATCCAAATAGGTAACCGGATCATAGAGTCCATCGGGATGATCGATACGAAGCCCCTGTATATGCCCCTCTTCAATCAACTGAAAGAGCCATTTGTGGTGTGTGTCTAAAACGTGTTGGTCCTCAATCCGAATGGCGGCGAGCTCATGAATATTGAAAAACCTGCGATAATTGATTTCTTCACTAGCCGCTTTCCAGTGGGCAAGACGGTAGTATTGCGCCTCCAAGAGGCGATCGAGCTTCCCAATCAACCCGTAGGTGTGGCGTGCAAGGGGGAGAGGAAAATCTTTGTATTGAAGCCAAAAACGGTCTTTATCCTGATGCAATTGAATCTCTTTGTTTTCAAGAGCATCGGTATAGCTAGACTCTAGAATGGGAAGAAGAACACGATTAGTTAACTCTTTTTGTTCTGGATTCCAGTTGATGTCAAAAAAGCGCGCATACTCTGAATGCGGCCCTTTTTCCAAAACATCCTGCCACCAAGCGTTTTTTCCCCCACAAATCCCCATATGGTTGGGAACCACATCGATGATTTGCTTGAGCCCCAATCTTTTGAGCTCTGAACAAAAATGGGCGTATTCATCAGGTGTGCCGATTTTAGGATTCAGAGCATTTGGATTGGTGATATCATATCCGTGGGCGCTATAGGCATCATAAAATGGAGAGCAATAAACACCTTCAACCCCTAGCTCTTCCAAATAGGGTAGCACCTCAATTGCTTTTTTAAGGGAAAAATCGGCATTGAGCTGCAGGCGGTAGACAGAGGAGGAAATATCAGAGAGATTCATAAATGGGAAGCCAATGTAGAAGTGTCATAATGGGCGCCTCTAGGTGACTGTGCTCAGCAGTTGCTATCTTCTCCACACACTGTTCTACCAGAAAAACAAAGAGAAGAAAATCGATTTCTTGTTTGTTTTGAGGCAAAAAAGAGGCCTCTTCTAAATGATGGAAATAGGCTCTTAAAAATGAGGAGCCTACCCAAAGAGACCAGAGAAGCGACCATTTGTCATTAGGGGAAACACCACGCGCCTTTAAACGGTCAATTGCAAGAAAACTTGCCTCAGAAAACGATAAGAGGAGACTTGCGCAATCGATCAGAGGAGAGCCTTTGTATCGTCTTTTGCTATGAGTATCCTGGGGATTTCCCTCAAAATTGGCTATGAAAAACTCTTTTCCGGTGTAATGGAGATTCTCTAGGATAAAGTTACCATGACACCGAATCCGTCCTGCTTGAATCTTGCAATGAGGCAGAATCTGGAGCTTCTCATTCAGACGCTCTTCCCATCCTAGTAGTAAGGTGATTTCTTCACTCAATTTTCCATTCTGAAGCTGCCGAAGTCGATCAAACGCTTCGCGAATTTTGCGGCGCAAAGTTTGATACACAGAACGTTGATAAAATGGGGTAAACGGGGTCGGGGCAAAATCGGGATGGTGCGGCTGTGAGCTTAGCGCTTGATGTAATAAAGCTGTCTCTTTTCCCAAAAGTCTAGCCACTTCAACCTGCTCTTCTAGTAGACGATGCATCTGTGTATCCAGAGGGCCATCTGCAAGCTCAAGCAAGGTACGTTTAGGCAATAGTGTCTGTGGATGTTCAACAGCACTTGCCTCCATACGCATTAAAAAACGATCTACAGCCTCAATACAGAGCTCTTTTGCATTAAATTCTCTGCTGTGAGAAACAACTTCTTCAGCAAGTACAACAGCTGCCTGATGATTAGGAGCCCTGTATTCTACGTACCCCCATACCGGTAAAAAGTCCCGAAAATGTGTATGGCGAGTTAAAAATAGACGCATTTCAAGATCCACATCTATCCCCTCTTCCAGACAGCTAAATACCTTTAGTACGCCCTGATCTATAGGAAAAACCCTGATTCCATCATCACCACAAGCAGCGTGAGTCCGCTTTTCAAGGTTAGAGACTCGATCTTGTACTTGGGTAACAACAACACCTTTGATCTCTCCTTGTTCAGAGCGGATTTTCTGACGGTTTGAAATGATAGAAGCAAGTGCATCGGCGACCTCTTGCTCCTTCATTAGGTCAAACAAAATACCTCCATTTAACCGTGCGACAACGCGCTCTGAAGAAGAGCGCATTTTTTCATCGGCAACAGCGCCGTCTAGATAGCGTAAAAAAAGAGGAAAGCAGTGTATCACGCCTGATGTCAGCGTGATTTCTATAAAAGCGCACTGCATCTTGTGTTTAGAAAGGGCAAGAAGATCAACAAGTTTTGTTTTGGTCCGGTCAATTTGAGAGAGAAACGGTTTCAACCACCTGCTTCGCAGAAGATATCTTAAAAGAGCTTCTTCAAGCATCCGGCGCCTTGCAGGCTGAAACACATTAGATGCCTCACCCTGCACAGCGATTGTTGGGATTTCAATCGTGTCTTTTTGCTGCTTTTCAGACTCTTTTTTCAAAGAGAACCAGTAGTAACCGTGGGCGCCGAGTGTTAAAAAGTAAGGAAGCTCTCCGATCTTGGGAAACTGGTGGCCTGAAAACATCTCTACCAAACTGTAGCCGCTGTATTTCTGCAAATCAAGCTCGACATATTGAGGAAACTTAGAAAGATTCGAGATAATCAGTAGACACTCGTCCTCATAGTGGCGGAAAAAAACGAGTAATTTACGATTTTGGGTGGTCAAAAACTCGGTGGTCCCATAACTGAATGCTTTATACCGTTTCCGCAGAGAAATAAGCTGCTTGGTCCACCACAAAAGAGAGTGCGGGTTATTGAGCTGGGCTTCCACATTAAGCGTTTCATAGTGATATTCAGGATCAATAATAGGAGGGAGATAGAGCTGCTGAGGGTTTGCTCGTGAAAAACCGGCATTCCGATCATTGCTCCATTGCATGGGAGTGCGCACCCCATCTCGATCTCCCAAATAGATATTATCCCCCATTCCTAACTCATCTCCATAATAGACAACAGGTGTCCCCGTTAAAGAGAAGAGCAGGGTATTCATGAGTTCAATTTTACGTCGGTCGTTTTTCAAAAGTGGGGCAAGTCGTCTTCGAATTCCCAAGTTCACACGCGCTTGAGGATCGTGTGCGTAGACGCGGAACATATAATCTCTCTCTTCATCCGTCACCATCTCAAGAGTTAATTCATCATGATTGCGAAGAAAAAGGGCCCATTGACAGCTGGGTGGGATGTGCGGTGTTTGCTCCATGATTTCGATAATCGGTAGGGAGTCTTCCAGATGAATCGACATAAAAAGACGGGGCATCACCGGAAAGTGGAAAGCCATGTGGCACTCGTCACCTTCACCAAAATAATTTGCCGCCTCCTCAGGCCACTGGTTGGCTTCAGCCAGAAGCATTTTATTTTCAAAATGCGTATCCACGTAGCGACGAAGCTTTTTCAAAAAAGCGTGGGTCTCAGGTAGATTCTCACAAACAGTTCCTTCCTTTTCATAGAGATAAGGAATGGCGTCTAAACGGACACCATCCACTCCCAGCTTCAGCCAAAAGCTTAACTTTTGTAAAAGAGCTTTGTGTACCTCCGGATGCTCGAAATTCAAATCGGGTTGATGCGAGTAGAACCGATGCCAGTAGTAACTCTTTGCTACAGGGTCCCAGGTCCAATTGGAAGATTCAAAATCTTGGAAGATAATCCGTGCATCTTCGTATTTTTCAGGTGTATCGCTCCAGACGTAGTAATTCCAAAAGTGCGACCCCTTTTTAGCCCTGCGTGCCCGCTGAAACCAGGCGTGTTGATCTGAGGTGTGGTTAATGACAAGCTCTGTAATCACCTTCAGGCCCCGCTTGTGTGCCTCACGTAAGAACCGTTTAAAGTCATTTAAATTACCATAAAGAGAATGCACGTCTGTGTAGTCAGCAATGTCATATCCATCATCTTTCAGTGGAGAGGGATAAAAGGGAAGCAACCAAATAGCCGTGACACCTAAGTCTTGCAGATAGTCGAGTTTTTCGGATAATCCTTTAAAATCACCATAGCCATTGCCAGAGCTATCGCAAAAACACTTGACGTGCAGCTCATAGATAATCGCCTCTTTATACCAGTGCCCCTCTTCCCCCATAGTGTTCAATGATACACCTATAAATATTTTTTTAACAAACTCCTCAAAGTTTGATTAAAAAACTGTAAATCCCAATACTGTCTCCAAAAGGAACTCTTGATGCCTAAAATTTTGGTAACACCTTCGGATACAGATATCTTAAAGAAGCACAAAGAAGAGCTGCTGAGACTGGCTAACCAGATTTTTGGGCGTGAGCTGGCAACACAAGAGGATTTGGCCAGAAAACTCCCCTTAGTCAAATCAAGAGGCTTGGACCAAACACCTGGAGCGTTTGCCTTCTATCTTCTCTGCTCTTCTGAATGGAATCGGAAAATACTTCTATTTGTGGAAGAGATGCTTGCCTGCTGGTTGGTTCCTAATGAAAAGCTCAATCTGCTCTCATCCAAAAACTTGTCGTTTCGCCTCCCCTATTGGAAAGCCCCGCTTTTTTTCTTAGAGCTGATTTTAGAGGTTCCCGACGAAAAAACTCTTCATGCGATTCAGAAGCAGCTTCCCACAATGATCGATGGGCTCAAACTGGGCTCTCTTTCTTCAGGGCACGCCAAATACATACTAGAGATGAAAAGACTCTCTTTAGATGGCAACGTCTCTTTTGTCTATGAATCAGTAGCGGATTTGATTCGACGCTACCCCAAACGCTTTTCATCCGATATTTTTCGTGAGGTTCAACACTTTTTAGCCCACTGTCGAAAAGAGTTTCGTCAGATCCGCTCCCATCGCCATCTATGCCGTATTATCTGCGCTCATTATCTCTTCCAAAAGGCTCTTGAAAAAGATATCAAAGTTTTCCCCCACAGCCGCCACATCTACATCAAACTGATGCAGACCCATCTCCATTACCCATTTGGTGTTAGAAAAGTTCTCGGCATCGCTCTCTCTATTAACTCCCTGCAGGATTACGAATCCTTTGAGCTTAGACATATTCTCAAAGCGGTTCAGCACTTAATTCCACATGTGCAAGCTCCTCAAGATTCTTATTATGCACACCGTAACGAAGAGAATCGCCTTTTGACAGTCTATTTAGAGCTTGAAAAAACGCGTGGAGGAAACTTCACCTTAGAAGAGGTGAGGGTCTTGAAAAATGCGTTGCCCGACGAGCTGAAAAACAGTATCGAATACCTCTCTCCTTCCCTGTTTACCCCCCGCAATGAAGAGGAGTTGATCCGCAATATTATCCACCTGAGCCAAGAGCTCCGTTATGTACGCGATCTGCCTCAAGCCATGATCTCCTTCCAAGAGCAGCGGCATGATGTGCTCCGGTTTAACATTGTTCTTCTTCGCGTTCTTAACAAAACTAGTCGTAGTCTGGCTAAACAAAGTCGCTCACTCCCTTCCAATGTACACTTTATTCCCGAGCGTGTGGCAAACGTGGGTTACTTGAGGAAAAAATATATCAAAGAGGCAACGGTTTTTACTCTTGAGATTGAAACGCGGCTATTTTTACGTAAGAACCACTCAATCGATCTTGTCAAAGCGCGTCAGTACGTGGTCAAAAGTGTGGAAAAGATGATTGGGCAGTTTCGAGACTATAATGGAGGATTTTTACTTAAACAAAACGAACAGTTGGAAGCCATCAAAGAGGCCCTGGGCTCCCAAGCAAAAAAATACGCGTTTTTTCTTGAAAACCTATTCTATTCCCTGACACCCTCGATTATGCAAACCTATATCCCTCCCGATAAAGGAAAGATTTTATGTGCTCTTTTCCTGCAAACAATTGAACTAGTATTACCTAACCATGAATCTTGCATTCACAGAAGTCACAAAGAACATGATGTATTGGCCGTTGTTGTGAAAGCTAACCATCCCGAGATTCGCGAGACGCTTAGCCAATCCATCAAAGAGTTGGAAATAGATCCCTTACAACTCGCCTCTTCTGCTGTTGAGGTCGACCGAAACTACTACCAATGCTACCTCTTTCTCAACCCAAGTCCGGAGCATGCAAGCCGTTTTGAGCAAGCGATAGAAAAGACTGTTTCATCCTGGCTCGAAAAGAGACAAAATCAACAAATACTGCGCTTGCATCTCCCTCGAGCAGCCCAATCATTGGATCCACGGATTGGCGCTGATCGAACTTCGGGGGTGGTCATTAAAATGCTCTACGAAGGGCTGTTTCGTGTCTCAGATTCTGGAGGTGTGGAACCAGCCTTGGCAGCTTCTTATGCGGTGAGTGAAGATCAAAAAACTTACCATTTCACTTTAAAAAAGAGTTATTGGTCAAATGGTTCTCCGCTAACAGCCTATGACTTTGAATACGCCTGGAAAAAGATTCTAGAACCTGATTTTCGCTTCCCTTATTCCTTTCTGTTTTTTTCGATAAAAAATGCTGAGTCCGCAAAAAAAGGAGAAAAGTCTTTAAGCCAAGTGGGCATACGTGCCTTAGATGAGCAAACGCTTTGCATCGAACTTGCGTATCCCTTCTCCGCTTTCCTCTCTCTAATGGCGAGCTGGGTTTTTTCTCCTCTTTGTCGTGAGATCGATCAAAAACATCCCGGCTGGGCCTACCACAGTGGAGAGACTTATGTGTGCAATGGTCCCTATAAGCTTGATCTTTGGAAGCTCAATGATGATCTACAGCTTGTCAAAAACCCCCTTTACTGGGATGCAGACTCTGTAAAACTCGATCGGATTCAGATCTGTGTTATTGAAGAGGAGAAGATGCCTCTTGATCTATTTGCCTCAGGCGAACTGGACTGGGTGGGCGACCCTTTAACTAAACTCTCTCCCACCGCAATCCCATCGCTAAGAGCAAATCAATCTCTGACTACGGAGCCTGACTGTTATGGTTTGTATTGGATTCAGCTCAATTTTGACAGGCTTCCCTTCCAAAGCCTTCATATGCGAAAAGCTTTTGCTTTGGCTTTAAATCGTCAAATGTTAATTCAAGACGTTCTTCTGGGAGAAGATCTCCCGGCCTACGGATTTTCCACGTGCCCTCAGGGTGCCTCTTTTGACCCACAGGCTTATGATCCCGATTTAGCCAGAGCTCATTTCGCTAAGGGGTTGGAAGAACTGGGATTGAGTCGAAGCGATTTACCCACTATTGTTTTAACTCACAGTGAGATTGAGGAACAAGAGGCTGTGAGTTATGCGATTGGACGTGAGTGGGAAAAGGTTTTAGGCGTCAAAGTAAAGTACGAAAGGCTACTGTGGAACACCTTTTTCGAAACTCTTCATCGCAATGAGTTCATGGCTGGCGGTGTTGTTTGGTATCCTCGCTACAACCACCCCCTCTACTTTTACGATCTACTTGTTTTTCGCGAACATACTTGGCGTATCACGACCTGGAAAAATGCTAACTATAACCGGCTGATTGACCAAGCTAAACACGCAGAAGATTCTCAGAAAATGCAACTCTACTTTGACCAAGCAGAGGAGATTCTCAGGGCAGAAATGCCCATTATTCCTCTCGTCTACCAAAAATTTCGCTACGTGAAAAACCCGCGGCTACAAGGATACATCCTTTCGAACATCAATCTGATCGATTTCCGGGCCGCTTATTTGGAAAACACCAACCAGGAAAACGATGTCCATACATAAAACAGCACTGACTCTCTTGATATTAGGAAGTCTTATCGGTTGCAAAAGCCCCCACAAAGAGGAGACAAAGCATATGTTAGCTCCCAAGCAGACCCTCCGTATTAACAGTCAAGGCGACCCCGCCTCTCTCCATCCGCATACCGGTGTCGATCTAGTCTGTCGTCACTACCAAAAGGCTCTCTTCGAAGGTTTGACTCGTTTAAACCCAGACGCACAGCCCGAACTAGCCGCTGCTGAGCATGTTGAAATCTCTAATTCCAAATGTCGCTACACGTTCACTCTCCGCCCCATGATCTGGACAAATGGGAAACAAGTCACAGCAGCAGACTTTGAAAAAACATGGAAACAGGCTCTCAACCCCAACTCTGACTGTCTCCGCCCCGATCTTTTTTATCCGATCAAAAATGCGCAAAAAGCTAAGAAAGGAGAAGTCTCCTTAGATGAAGTAGGAATCAAAGCTATAGACACTCGCACTCTTGTCGTTGACTTAGAGCATCCTACACCTTATTTTCTTGACCTCATTTCTAACGCCCTTTTTTCGCCCCTATACGATCCAACAGAGACAACCCCCACTGTTTTTAACGGCCCCTTTTGCCTTGCGCAGTGGGTGCATGAGCAGCAGCTGACACTCGAGAAAAACGGCGACTACTGGGATGCCGATACTGTTCGACTCAACCGTATTGAGGCTTCTTTAGTGAGTGACCCGAATACGGCCATGTTGATGTATGAAAAAGGAGAAGTTGACTGGGCTGGACACCCCTTTACTTTTTTGCCTCAAGATTCCATCGAAAAAGCAGAAGCGTCACCAGATTTCATCACGCGGCCCATTGCCGGTGTATTTTGGCTCTGTCTTAACACTGAGCAGTTTCCTCTACACTCAACCAAAATACGTCAGGCCCTCTCTGTTGCACTCAATCGAGAGGTCATTGCCAAACATGTTGTTTTAGGTGAAACCCCAAGTAAGAGCTTGATCCCCATCACCATGCCCCTTACCCATGAAGAGGAGCTCTACTCTGACTCAAATGATCGACTTGCCCAAAAGCTGTTTAATGAAGGGCTCCAAGAGCTGAACTTAACCCGCGAGCAGTTCCCCACTTTACGCTACAGCTATAGCGATATTCCTGGACAGAAAAAGCTAGCAGAGGCCATACAACAGAAATGGGAGCAAACGTTCGGCATCCAGGTCGAGCTCACAGGTTCCGAGTGGAATGTGTTTTTTGCCAGTTTAGGTGAGCGGCAGTATCAAATAGGAGGATTGATTTGGTTTTCTGTCTTTAACGATCCAATCTACACATTGGACTTCTTTAAAGAGAAAGCGCACCGCTATAACGCCCCTCAGTGGGAGAGTAAACACTACCGTCAGCTCCTCGATCTTGCTGATGGTGAAACAGACCCTGTGAGGCGAGAAGAGCATTTGAAACAAGCTGTGCTCTTGATTTTAGACGAGATGCCGATTATCCCCCTGTATATGGTGCATGCAAAATATTTAAAGTCACCCAAGGTTCAGGGTCTATTCGTCAATGAATTAGGCCAGGCCGATTTTAAGTGGGCTTATGTGGAAGAAAGTACTCCTAGTCTGTCTAAGCTATAGCTATCTCATTCAAGGGAGAGAGCTTCTTCCTCCATTTCCCGATTCCCTAAGCGTCAATCCCGCCATCCCAGATGCTTTTGTGATGGGCCCCGACCCCGACCTCTATTCAGGGATCATCTGGGGCGAAAAAGAGGCGATTGATCGGCTGATTGAATCGCGCAAAGTCGATAGCATCTTTTTCTTTGTCCGCCTAAGCGGTGATATTATTCAGCAGGGACCTGACTGTTTTGCTGATGAATTTAATCTACCCGATCGCTTCACCTCTATGGGCTGCACTGATGTCGAAATTCAGAAAACCTATTGGAATCAACATCCTGTCTTAATCACACACTACCTTGATCACCAAAAACGGGAAGAATTTAGAGCTTGGATTGGACTGAACTCACGGATCGGCGGGTGGGTGCTCTCTGTGAGTTTTCAATATCCTGAAAGCCAATCGGCTCCTACACAAGAGCAGCTTACCGTCTGGAAAACCTTTCTTCAATCTACAGCAATCCCATGATTTTTGAAGACCGGGAAGATGCCGGAAGACGACTTGCCACTGCCCTTAATCATTACCAAAGCGCTTCAAACACAATCGTGATCGCTCTACCGCGCGGTGGCATTGTTGTGGGTTTCGAGATCGCCACAGCTCTTCAGTTGCCTCTAGACATTGTGTGCCCGCGCAAAATAGGTGCTCCATCCAATGAAGAGTATGCGATTGGGGCTGTGACCGAAACGGGTGAAACCATCATCTTTGGGGCACTGAATGTTTCTGAAAAATACCTTCAAGAGACCATCGAACAAGAAACCAAAGAAGCGCAGAAGCACCTTGATCGGTATCGAACCAATTACCCTCCTCGCCAGCTGAAAGATAAAAGGGTCATCTTAGTTGATGATGGGCTTGCGACAGGTGCTACAATGCGGGCAGCTATTAAAACGGTGCGCACTGAGAAGGCAAAAGAGATTGTGATGGCCATTCCTGTTGCACCTCCAGACACTTTGGCTCAATTAGAAAAAGAGGTTGACCAGGCGATCTGCTTGCTTACACCTATGTCTTTTTTTGCTGTCGGACAATTTTATAAAAAATTCGAGCAAACCACTGATGAAAAGGTGATTAGCTTGCTAAAAAGGACGTGTGTTACAGGCGCGAAGAAATAGGGCAATGCACCCGACGGCAAAAGCGCCACCGCCAAAACCCAAGCAGTAGTGAGCTGCCGTTTGACTAAAGGGCAGATACCCACTTTGCACACAAGCGCCTATGACCAACAACGCAACTCCTACAATTGTAAGCGTTGCTAAAAGATAATCTTTAGTTGACTCCGTGTAATCTGCATTCGAACAAGTGCGTTGAATAAAAGCCATACTAATAGTTTAACAGATTATAGATTATCAATGAACCAAATAGAGGCCATTCTTCCCACCTCCTCGAGAGTACCCGGTTCTTCAAATAAATGCGTGGCATTGGGAACGGTTTCAAGTTTTTTCTTACATTGAAGAAGGTCCATTGCGTGTTGGTTAAGCTCGATTACTCCAAAGTCATTCCCTCCTACGATCAGTAGAGTGGGGCATTGAATATGAGAGAGAACGTGGCCAGCTAAATCAGGCCTTCCTCCTCTTGAAACAACAGCACTTAACTTAGGGCCCAGCTCAGCTGCAGCAATCAGTGCTGCTGCAGCGCCTGTGCTCGCTCCAAAGTAGCCAATGGAAAGGTGGTGTGTGTCTGGATTTTTTTCCACCCAATCGGTTGCACCGAGAAGACGCTCGGCAAGGAAAGGAATGTTAAAGCGCAGTTCCCTGCTCACCGCATCGGTAGCCTCTTCCTCGGGTGTCAGTAAGTCAAAAAGGAGAGTGGCAAGGGAGTGATCTTCCAAAAAATGGGCAACAAATTGATTCCGAGGACTCAACCTCGAACTTCCGCTACCATGAGCGAATAAGACGATCCCCCTCGCATCGGGCGGAACGCACAAATACCCGCTCAGCTTCACAGAGCCTATAGGGATCTCAATTTCGTGTGATGGAAGGGCTTTTTTTTCAATCATCTCCTTCACGTTAGAGGCAAAGGGTGATTTTGAGCTATTGAAAAAAATCCTTGGTTGACCTTGAGAGTCAACCAAGGAACATCAGGTTAGTAGTACCAAGCGTATGGACGGGGAGCGTAGAACTCCTCAACATAGCAGTCAGGGCACTGGAATGGATACTGATATTCTCTCACAACGGTACGTCTTTCAACATATGGGCGTGGTGGTGGAGCGGGTACAAATACCGGTGGAGGCGGGCGTGGTGCCACAAATCCAGGATGGCTCGGCTGAGAGAAGTTGAATGAGAAACTGAACTTAGGACCCTTTGCATGCGCTGCAACCGGTGTTAGTAAAACCGCAGCAACTACAAACAAAGCAAATATTTTAAGACCTTTCTTCATAATGAACCTCACAGTTAAAAAAAGGAACCCCATTATAACCAATTAGTTAATAATTAGGAAGAGAGATTATTGAGTATAGTCCTTGGTGCCTTTTTGAGCCTTTTTCCTTCATTTGGCTGAAGCAAATGACTCAAAACTGAAGCTCCGATTTTTAGTGATTGGGAAGCGTCGATTCATCTCCTGGACGTTGATGCGCATTGGGCCCTTCAGGGTTCACTTGGGGCTTGTGTGTCCCCATCATCTCATTATGATGCTCTCGCTGCATGGGAGTTTGAGGATACTCATACTCTGGCTGATTCCCCTGCTCAGGATTTGTTAAATTTTTACTTTGATAAGACGTTCTCAGGTAAGAAGGCGTATGAGCCGGTGGAGCTGAGGGAAGAACAAGAGACTCTCCTGAGGTCTTTTGAGGCTTATAGGAAGGAGTATGCCCTACTTTGCTAGTTTGAAAATCATCTCCAAAACAAACATTAAAAATAAAAATGACTAAAAATAAATATCGCATACAAATTACCCCTAATAATATTTATTATCTTAAATAAAAAAATTATTATCCAACTCCTTCTGGATAAAATTCGCTAAAGATGGTATAAAGGTGCCTATGAATTTTGAAATAGAGATACATGAGCAAGAGCCACCAGGATTTAAGCCTGATGTTGAGGTTTCCTCGTGCTTTATTGAAATTGAGGGAAAAATTTTACTGCTTGAGCAAGGGCTGGGTGAGCCTGATACAGGAACATGGGGAGTGCCTGCTGGTAAAAAAGAGCCTCACGAAACGCTTGAAGAGACAGCGCACCGGGAGCTATTCGAGGAGACCGGAATCCGTATAAAGAGCTCAGCTCAGCTGCAGAGATTAGGCTGCTTGTACATCCGTAAACCTGAGATTGACTATGTTTTCCATTTATTTCAGGTGAAATGCGAAAAAAAACCTTCTGTTAGTCTCTCGTCTGAGCATCAATCGTATCAGTGGGCTGATATGCAAGAACTTGATCATGTAAATCTTATGGCAGGCGCTCTAGCAGCATTTGACTACTATCGCAAGCGCGTGATCCAGATTGATCAAAGGGAATTCTATTTTGTAAGACATGGTCAAACCGATCCGCACACAGGTAATGTGGACATCTCTTTGAATGAAATCGGGCTTAAACAAGCCCACGCCCTAAAAGGAGTCATCGCTCCCCTCCCCTTCCAGACCGTCTGCTTTAGCCCTCTAAAAAGAGCGATTGAAACGAAGCAGATCGTAGGAGCCCACCTTGGTAAAAGAGAGTGTCAAATTCAGGACCTTGCTGAATGCTCCAAACAAGTGTGGGATGAAATGATTGCTTTGGGCCCAACTGCCTATCAAAATGGAAGCCATGCTGTTAAAGGTTTTATGAATCAGGCTCTACGCGCTCTGTATCAAGCCCTATCACAACCAGGACCTGTTTTAATTGTCGCCCATGGAGGAACTCACTGGGCAATTTGCTGCTTGCTGGAAATTCAAGATCATTCTTGGCTCATTGAAAATTGTGTGCCCATACATTTCACCCGTACAAGCAGCTGGGAAGCGAAAAGATTGAAATAATAATAGGGTCTAGTTAATCTCCGAACAAATGACTCTTTCTATTTTTCTTGCCCGTTTTTTTGGTCTCTATTTTGTTATCATCGGATTTTTCTACCTCCTGAGACGAGAATTTATTCGAAAAGCAGCTAGACAAATCTTTGATCAAGAATCGCTTGTGATCCTCTCAGCCGTTATCAGTTTAATCATTGGCTTACTGATTGTGGTGAGCCACAATGTGTGGGAATTTAACTGGCGCGTCACGATCACCATTATTGGCTATCTCACTCTACTAAAAGGGCTCATGCGCTTTTTTGTCCCTCACCAAACTGACAAGAAGATGCTGATTAAGCTACTCTCGGGAGATAATCCCCTCTATCTTGGAATCGTCTGCCTCATTATTGGTTTCTTTCTCACCTACGAAGGCTTTCTAGGCATCTCATGAATCTCTATCTTGTCAGGCATGGTGAAGCCGTTTCTACACAAATTGATTCTGAGCAACCTCTATCTGAACAAGGGCGTAAAGAGACAGAGAAAGTAGCCACTCTTCTACTACCCAAAAAACTTGAGATCGATGAGATCATCCACAGTGTCAAGCTACGTGCCAAACAGACCGCGGAAATCTTGGGCAGGAGTGTAGCCCCTAATGTGACGCTGATTGAAAAAGAAGGACTGAAGCCAATGGATCCCATTGAGCCGATTCTGGAAGAAATTGCGCTCTACGATCGAAACGTGATGCTTGTCGGACACCTTCCCTTTATGGAAAGGGTGGTCACAGAACTTCTCGGTAGCTGCCCGATCACTTTTTGTGGAAGTTGTGTAGCCGCTCTTCAAGGAGAAAAGCACAACTGGAAACTCGCATGGACTGTCACGCCTAACGATGGGTAAGCAGCATATCCAGTGCAGCACGCGTAGACTCTAATCCTTGATGATGAATGCCTTGTAAACCAAACCCTTTGGCAACTTCTATCAGTAGAGCGCGATCATCGATGTAGACAATATTGGAGGGAGGCACCTGTACGACATCAATTGCCAATCGGTAAATATCGGCATCCGGCTTTCTGTAGTGGACAAAAGAAGAGACGATAAAAAAATCGACAAATGAGGGTAGATCAAAGCGCTGGATCCGATCGACGGCAATCTCCCGTCCCTCATTGCTGACGACCCCCACTTTCAGGTTATACTTCTGCTTGATCTCACGAATGTAGGCGATCATGTCCTCGTAAGGACGGACAGAATCTAAGATAAACTCCTTTACATCACTAATTGTAA
Source organism: Chlamydiales bacterium (assembly GCA_022601445.1). GTDB lineage: Bacteria > Chlamydiota > Chlamydiia > Chlamydiales > JAAKFR01 > JAJACP01. Next base: position 175,918 of record JAJACP010000001.1, read on the forward strand.
ATGACCTATCTTCGAAAAAGATGATGCGTTTCAAATACTCGTCAAAGGTGAGCTTTCCTGTCTCATAGGTGTCAAAGATCAGCTGATGACGGGAAGTCATCTCATCAAACTCAACGTTAAAGGCTTCGGCTGTTTTTTTTCGTAATACATGATCCCAGCCATTGGTCATCAATACCCCACCGACATCTAAAAACAATCCTTGTACTAATTCCACGACAACCTAAAAATAAATATTAATTATAATCATTATTTAAGTATAATTAAAATATATAATTATTAAAAAGGGGTTTTTATGGCCGAAAAAGAAGTTATTTTAGTTACGGGTTCCTGTGGTCGTATTGGGGCCGGAATTGTAAAAAAATTGGGTAGCGATAACCGCATGGTAGGATTTGAATTGTTAAAGGCGTTTTACGCCTCGGCGAACGAAGAGCTTGTCCCGTGCGATCTCTCTTCGGACGAGAGTGTCCATCAAGCATTAACACACATTCGTAATTTCTACGGCAACCGAATCAAGGCAGTCATTCATCTTGCTGCTTACTACAGTTTCAAAGATCGCAGTATGGAAAAGTATGAAAAAATCACTGTAGGCGGAACACGTCGTTTACTCCGCGGGCTTCAGAGCTTTGATGTGGAGCAGTTCATTTTTTCTAGCACAATGCTTGTGCATAAGCCGTGTCAACCCGGGCAAAAAATCAACGAATCGTGGCCTGTTGAACCCAAGTGGGCCTATCCGCAGTCAAAAGTGGAAACCGAGCAGGTGATTCATGAAGAGAGAGGTGCAATCCCTACTGTCAATCTGCGTATTTCGGGTGTTTATGATGATGAGTGTCACTCGATTCCTATCGGCCAGCAGATCCAACGGATCTACGAGAGTCAAATGAATGCGCATCTGTTTGCAGGTGACCTAACGCATGGGGCTGATTTTATGCACATGAATGACCTTGTGGAGGCAATTGCTCTGTGTGTTTCTAAGCGTAAGGAACTACCCGAAGAGTTGACGCTCCTAATCGGTGAGGGAAATACGCTGAGCTACGACTATTTGCAACGCCGAATCAGCTCCCTTTTAACTGGCACTGAATTCAACACGCACGCGCTGCCAAAATCATTAGCAAAAGTAGGAGCTTGGGTAGAAAACCATCTCCCTTTCATGAAAAATGAATTCATCCAGCCCTGGATGATCGATCTTGCAGATGATCATTACGACCTGGATATCTCAAAGGCAAAAGAGATGTTGGATTGGGAACCAAAGCATAGTTTAGATAAAACCCTGCCCATTATGATCAATGCATTGAAAAACGATCCGATTGCTTGGTATCAGAAAAACGGTCTTCATATACCCGATCATATTCGACGTAAAATTGAGGAAGAGCGTCTTGTTAACAAATAAGATCATTGAGTGTTATGCCGCTACAGCAGCTGGTGGAGAACTGGTTCCTTTCAGCTACCCTACTCCAGAGGTAGGACCGTGGGACATTGAGGTCGAGATCACTCACTGCGGAATCTGTCATAGTGATCTGCATTTGATCCTCAACGATTGGAAGCAATCCCGCTACCCCCTCATTCCAGGACATGAAATCATTGGGCATATCAAACAAAAAGGCACTCTTGTCGATGAGCTGGAACTCGATCAACGGGTTGGCATCGGCTGGCAGCGCAGCTCTTGCACTCATTGTGAGTGGTGTCACCAAGGAGAGGAAAACCTCTGTTTTGCCCAAGAGGCTACTTGTGTCGGGCATCATGGTGGGTTTGCAAAAAGCATTGTGACAGATGCGCGTCTTGCTTTTCTTATTCCGGAGGGGCTCGTTTCTGAAAATGCTGCACCTCTTTTATGTGGCGGTGCCACGACATTTTCGCCCTTTATTCAACACAATGTAAACGCGTCTATGCGAGTCGGCGTGATTGGAATAGGAGGACTTGGGCACTTGGCTCTGCAATTTGCTAGAGCCTTTGGGTGTGAAGTTTTTGCATTTTCCACTTCTGCTGAAAAAGAAGAGGAGGCAAAAAAACTGGGCGCTCACCACTTTATCTCAAGTCGGGATCCACAGGCTCTAAAACGAGCGGCAAGCTTGATCGATTTACTTCTTTGCACCTCCTCAGGGGAAATAGATTGGCCGGTCTACTTGGAAACGCTCCGTCCTAAAGGAAAACTCTGCTTACTGGGTGTTCCCAAAGAGGGCACTGTGAGTGTGCCAATTTTTAGTCTGATTGCCCAACGCAAGATGATTTGTGGAAGCAACATTGCCAGCGCTCCAGACATTCGAACCATGCTCCGCTTTGCCGCACAACATCACATTGCCGCACAAACAGAGATCTTTCCGATGGAGCGTGTGAACGAGGCGCTAAAAAAATTAGCAGCCAACCAAATCCACTACCGAGCGGTGTTAAAAAACGGATAGCCCTTTCATGAAAGCAATGGTGCTCAAAGAGATCAGCCAACCTCTTGTTCTAAAAGAGATTCCGCAGCCAGAGCCAAATTCAGAGCAGGTATTGATCAAAGTTTCAGTCTGCGCGCTTTGTCGCACCGACTTGCACATTATCGACGGAGAGCTTCCCCATCCTAAACTCCCTCTTGTTTTGGGTCACCAAATTGTAGGAACGGTGGAAAAAGTGGGAGAAAAAGTGACCCACGTTAAAGTAGGTGACCGCGTTGGCGTTCCTTGGCTAGGTGGATGCTGCGGAACCTGTGAATATTGCCGCTCCGGGCATGAAAATCTATGTAGCCAAGCTCTCTATACAGGCTATCACATCGACGGTGGTTTTGCCGAGTACTGTGTGGCAAGCGGCCGCTTTGTTCTAGCGCTCCCAAAATCCTATCCTGACTTGCAGGCAGCTCCTCTTCTCTGTGCAGGGTTAATCGGATTTCGCGCTCTGCGTATGACGGGAAAAGCTCAACGGATCGGATTTTATGGATTTGGCTCCTCAGCCCACATTCTGACACAAATCGTGCAAGAAAGAGGAGGAGAGGTTTATGCCTTTACTAAAAAAGGTGACGTTGAAAAACAAGAGTTTGCAAAAAAACTTGGAGCTGTATGGGCAGGAAACTCTGAAGAAAAGCCTCCCTCTGCACTCGATGCCGCCATCATCTTTGCCCCATCAGGACCCCTGGTTCCTCTCGCGCTACAAGCGGTTAAAAAAGGGGGGACTGTTGTGTGCGCGGGCATTCATATGAGTGACATTCCCTCCTTTCCCTACACCCAGCTCTGGGGAGAAAGAGTTTTACGCTCAGTTGCTAATCTCACCCGCAAAGATGGAGAGAACTTTTTAGCACTCGCTCCTGCCATTCCTATCCAAACGGAAGTGCACACATATCCATTTGAAAGTGCGAATGTTGCGATCGACGACCTACGTAAAGGACGCTTTTCTGGCTCAGCTGTATTGAAAATAATAAAATAATTAATTATATTTAAATAATAAACAAATTAACGGGAATTATATGAACGCGAAATTAAACCCATGCAAACTAGGAGTGGCTGCTGGAATTTTATGGTCTGTGATCATCTTTGCGATGACATGGATTTCGATGTACACAGGCTATGGAATGTTTTGGCTCTCTCAATGGATGGACATCTATCCAGGCTATGATCTTTCGGTAGCCGGCTCGTTTATTGGACTTGTTTACGGCTTTATTGACGGGTTTGTCTGCCTATTTATTTTAGGCTGGCTCTATAACCTTTTAAAGCCATAAAGCGTTCATTTGGAACTTGTCAACACCCTCTAACGCTGCCAAAACCGTAGTCTCGGCAGCGCTATAAAAGAACGCTTAAGCGCGCTTTGTTACGTAGTAAAGGGTGAAGGGGTTGTTATCGATGTATGCCTCCCCAAGCTCATCGTTTTCAGCCCGGTACGCCTTATATTTTACCTTACCAAAGAAGCAAGGACGCTTAATCTCTTCACAGTGCAAACCAGCATTACGAATAGCCACTAGATACTCTTCTTCAGAGTGAAAGTAGTTAGAGATGGCGCCTGTTGGCGTTTTTCTCCAAATGGCCTCGCCAATCTTAAGCTCCTTTCCATCTGTGACCAGCTTGAGCTGATTGCCACGTCGTACAAAAGTAGCCCGCTGCACTTCATCTAACTCTTCAAGAGAGTGCGCAATCATCTCAGGATCATCATTCGATCCAATTTTGGCCAAGACCATCTGAATGTGCTTCTGGACACTCTTAGCTGTATGTTTGCCGTCTGTAAAAACAACGTCATATGAAGCGGGTGCTGCAATGAATAATTGCCCCTCTGTTTTCAAAACACGCGCCACTTCTTGAAAGTATCTATTCAACCCTGTTGCAGGAGGTTGATCGGAACCAACGCCCACGCTAAGCGCCCAATCAAATTTCGCTGCTTCATAGGGAAGATTGACATTCTCTGTGCGACAGAGCTCAACTGAGCGCTCAACGCCAGAACGGGCAACAGCAATTTGCGCTTTATCCAATAGTGAAAACTGAGAAGCAACACCACAGACAACAGCGCCATTTTCGGCGGCAACAGCTGCCCAGGGGGCCGATCCACATCCGGCATCTAATACAACGTATCCGGATACATTTTTTAACTCTGAATTGAGATAGGGGTCAAGAAACAACTCACCATCAGGTCCCTGACCTGATTCGGCTGTCCCTGCAAACAAATTAGCACTCATTAAAAGAGCTGATAGAAAAAGACTCTTTTTTTTCATCACGCATTCTCCTTAGGTTGGATTGTGTGTTTTTTAAAAGGTTTCGTGGCTTGTCTCCAAACACCTCTGGGAAGGATGTCGAAAACTCTTTGGGGTAAAGGCTTTGTAATCCGAAGGTGTTTAAAATTCGGATTAATAGCTCCTATTTTCTCAAAAATCATCTCTGTCAGTTCCATAAGATAGGGCTGCAGTTCGGGCTTGAGTTCACTTGTCTGGCCATCAAAGCCATTAGCCTCCCAATAGTCAAAGTCGCACTCTTGAAGACGAGCAGCTGCTTTCATCTGCGCATGCACAAATTCTAGAGCCCAACTGCAAGAAATCCCCTCCTGGATCGCTTTTTTCACAGCAAACTCACGCATCCATCTCTCTTGAGCCTCGTCCACAATCGGGCAGCCATGTTTCCACTTCCAACGGGCTACTTCATGGAACAAAGAAAGCCGCTTTTGGACTAAAAGTAAAATATGATCGAGCTGCATAAGCTGCTCAAGCCGCTCAATAGCCTGCTGAGGAGGGATCTGGTACTCCCACGTTCCTGCAAACTCCACAAAAGGCTTTACAGCAAGTGCCCACGCCTCTGCTGAAATCGCATCACACGGACGCTTTGACAAAGGGTAGGTTGAGAGTTCTTCAGGTGCATAACAATGCGTAAGATAGAGATAAATACGGGAAGCGAGCTCTAACTGCTTGCTCATTAAACTGTAGAGATACGGAACCAATTCAGTCGTAAAGTTAGCGACGTGATCAAAAAGAGGTTGATCAACCTCTTTCCACTTTTCAAAGTCTTGCATTTGCAGATGTGTCATTGCTTTCATCTGACAGTCAATATAGTACGCTGCCCAACCTGGCTCTATACCTAAAAGTTCAGCTTGTGCAAGAAGAGAAGTTCGTAGATTCTCTTCATTTTCAATGTGATAGTCATAGTTCCATTTCCAACGTGCGACCTCGTGCGCAGCAGCTAGTACTTTTTGACTCACAAGCAAAACCTCATCATAGGTGTCAAAAGCACAAATTGTTTCGATCTCGCGATGAGGCGCAGCAGCGTACGTGTCTGCAAAAATAGGTGAAAAAAGAAGAAGCAAAATAAGAGCAAACGATTTTTTCATGGGGGTTGTCTCAAATTTAATTTACAAATGGTACTTGTTGAGTTACACTTACTTAATTGACCGGTGACCATAGGATAAAGGGAAAAATAAGGCAATGAGGTTTTTGTTCATTCTACTCTCCGCACTCTGCACTCCCCTTTTTGCTCATGTGATTCAAACTGATTCCTTTGAGCGTTTAGAGCAGAGCCTTTCTGATTTCAATACCCGCGATCTTGTGCTCTTTGATTGCGAAAAGACTCTGCTGAGTGCTGATGACGCTTTGCTTCAGTCGTGTGGGAAAAAGTGCTTACGTGCACGCCTCGTTGCGCAAAACCCCTCCCTATCCCCTTCTAAAGTGGAAGCATTGATCAGTTTAGTGTTGCTTCAAAGGAAGGTTAGTTTTGTTGATCCTCAAGCCCTTAAAATCATCAAACAACTACAAAACAGGGGAATACGTGTTTTTGTCTTAACAACTATGCGTACGGGATCTTACGGATACATTCCCCAAACCGAACAGTGGCGTCTTCAAGAACTCAGTGCGCTGGGATACGATTTTCGTGCTGCGTTTCCAAAAATCCATCGTTTAGATTTTCAGACACGCCGCTCCTGCCCTTGTCCTCCTGTTTTTGTCGACGGTCTTCTTTGTTCGGGCTCCTTGTCAAAAGGAGAGGCCTTAAGTGCCTTTTTTAAAAAGACAGGTTTGCGTCCTCGCCGTTTGATTTTTGTAGATAATGCTGCCGATCATCACAAATCTGTGGAAAAAGAGGCTCGTCGTCTAAAGATTCCCTATTTGGGCTACCACTATACGGGAGCTTTAGTTCAAGAAAAAGAGGTGGACGAAGAGATTGCTGCTTTTCAAATACGGTATTTAATCGAAAATGCACTATGGTTAAGCGATGCAGAGGTTAGAAAGCTGAAGGGAGGATAAGGTGGAAGAGTATACCTATTTGATTGTTGGTGGTGGAATGGCAGCTGATGCCGCTGCCCGTGGTATCCGAGAATTGGATGCTTCAGGTCGGATTGGAATTGTCAGTGAGGAAAAACACCCTCCCTACGACCGACCTCCGCTCTCTAAGGGACTTTGGATAGGAAAAAAAGAAGAGGAAATATGGCGCCACACCGAACAAGAAAACGTCTCTTTTCTACTAGAAAAAAAGGTGGTTGCAATTAATCCCGAAGCGCATCAAGTAACCGATTCGACCGGAGAAGTTTATGGGTATAAAAAACTCCTTTTGGCTACAGGAGGTTCCCCAAGGCGACTTAACTGCCTTGATGAAGGGGTCATCTATTTTCGTACTCTGGATGACTATTTTGCTCTCCGTGCTCTTTATGATACTGGCGACCATTTTGTTGTAATTGGGAGCGGCTACATTGGCACTGAAATCGCAGCTTCCCTTGCAATGAATGGAAAGCAGGTGACGATGATTTTTCGTGAACCCAGTCTAGAGAGCAAGAAACTTCCTTCCAGTTTCTCTGAATTCTTGACAACTTACTATCAAGAAAAAGGAGTGAAACTCTTGACAGAGCAGACGGTCACTTCAGTAACGCAAGAAAGTGGAAAATCTGTTGTCAAAACAAGTGACGGGCAAACCCTCTATGCAGATGGTGTTGTAGCCGGTCTTGGCATCATCCCTTCTACAGAACTTGCTGATTCATGTGGACTTAAGATTGAAAACGGTGTTTTTGTAAACCGGATGTTGCAAACATCACACCCTGATATTTTTTCTGCGGGTGACGTGACAAATTTTTACAGTCCTCACTTAGAGAAAAGAATGCGCTGCGAACACGAAGATGCTGCCAATACACTGGGACGTACGGCTGGGCGAAACATGGCAGGGGCTGCGGAGGAATACAACCACCTCCCCTACTTTTATTCAGATTTGTTTGAGATCGGGTATGAGGCCATTGGCGAGATCAGCAGCGATATGGTGATTGTCGAAGATTCAGATGATTCATTTCAAAAAGGGATTCTCTACTACCTTCGCGAGGGGCGTGTGAAAGGGGCCTTTCTTTGGGGCATATGGAATCAAACAGACCGTGTCCGTGAATTGATTGCAGCTAAAGAGTTTGTTCATCCTGAATCTCTTGTCGGACTCATTACCCACTAACTTCTTTGTTGCGGGCATTGTTGAGATTTTGGTTAAGATTGTAAGCTGCGCTGATCAATCCCAAGTGGGTAAAAGCTTGTGGAAAGTTACCCAAATGCTCTCCTTGTACGCCTAGCTGCTCAGCATAAAGACCTAAGTGATTGGCGTAAGCGAGCATTTTCTCCAAATAGTAACGCGCCTTCTCTAAATAGCCAGCGCGAGAGAGACACTCGACATACCAAAAGCTACAAAGAGAGAACGTGCCTTCAGTGAACAGCTGCTCTTTGGATTCGTCGGGAGAGATATACCGATACACAAGGGAATCGGACACCAAATCTTCTTCTATCGCATGAAGTGTGGAGAGCCACCTTGGATCTTTGGGCCCAATAAAACGCGTGAGTGGCATAAGAAGAGTGGCTGCATCCACCCGATCCACTCCTTTACATTGAACAAAGGCTTTTCTCTCCTCGTTCCAAAAATCTGTAAAAATCGACTGAGAAATTTTATCTCGCTCGGGAATCCAGTGAGGAGGCATGGGAAAGGAGCGATTACGCGCCATTCGGATCATCCGGTCGATCGCCACCCAGCACATTAAACGGGAATAGAGAAAATGCTGCCTCCCCCCGCGTACTTCCCAGATGCCTTCATCGGGTTGGTTCCAGTTCTCACAGAGCCAATTGATTTGCCCTGAGAGTTGGTACCAGAAATCATAAGAGATGGGCTCACCAAATTTATTATAGAGGTAAATCGAGTCAATCAACTCGCCATAGATATCGAGCTGAAGTTGATCATACGCCCCATTGCCAATGCGAACCGGTTTGGAGCCAAGATAACCCTCTAAATTCGTTAAATCCGTCTCAACCAGATTTTTGTTTCCTCTGATCGAGTACATTAACCCTAATTCACCCGGTCTACTAATGTCTGCACAACGGGTCTCCATCCAGGAAATGAACTCTCCCGCCTCTTTTGTAAACCCGAGCCTGATCAGAGCATAGAGTGAAAAAGCGGCATCTCGAATCCAAGTGTAGCGGTAATCCCAATTTTTATCGCCGCCAACCTCTTCAGGTAAACCAAATGTTGCTGCAGCCACAATGGATCCATACTTTTTCGCCGTCATCAACTTCAAAAGAAGAGCCGACCTATTTACTGCCTCTTGCCACCGTCCTTGATACTTACAGTTTCCAATCCAGCGACGCCAAAAATGCATCGTATCGGTCAGGCTCCTATCTACTGTCTCTGTCACATTGTCGAATTGCGGCATGCCGCTGATCCTGCACAAAATGAAATCCGCTGTCTCACCTGGTTCGAGGGTAAAATGGGCATAGCCATCGAGATCACGAATTTCCATTGGAACCGAACTGTGCAATTTCAGTCCTAAATTTTCATCCCCCTCTCCTAAAAAGAGAATAGAGTTCACCTGATGAACCACTTTGTGTGGACTGCGCGCATAATTAAATCGGGGTACACAATGCATGTGAAACGTATTGTTGCCCCGAATACTGGTCACACGCCTGATCAAACAGTTTTCATTAAACACACCTTCAACAGGCATGAAATCGGTGATCTCAGCCACTCCATCTTCGGAAAGAAAACGGGTAATCAGGACATTGGTATCGGGAAGATAGATCTGTTTGTGCTTTACCTCATGCAGCTGCGGAACAATGCGAAAATAGCCTCCTTTTTTCTTGTCCAGAAGGGCGGCAAAAATCGAGGGCGAATCGAAATCGGGGTAGCACATGAAATCGATCGATCCATTGAGACCTACCAGGGCAACCGTGTTCATGTCCCCAATGATGCCGTAATTTTCGATGGGTTGGTATTCCATATACGTTAAAACCTAAATTGGCCGTTTACATAGAGCGCTTTCTCATCACCAAAGCGTCCTTCTACTGTCACACCAGCCATATCACACAACGTTAGAGTCACACCAACCGCATATCCCCAAAGATTTTGAGACCGTAGATCTCGGAGGGCAAAATTATCACCTGCAATCAGGGTGGTAAAAGAATCCATTTCCCACTTGGAGCCTGACCATTTAACTGCTGCATAGGGAACAAAAGCGGCACAACTTGTACAAAAGCGGTAAGATAGACCCAATCCTCCTTGCCACTCTCGATAACACGTGTCGATTGTGTCCACCGGATAGGTGTGGTTGGCTGTTCGCGTATTATCGATAGACTGGAGCTTTGGAGTCGCTTGAAACCACTGCCCTTCTACGCCTACTGAAAAACAGCCCCAGTCAAAAAGTGTACCCCGTGCGCCCACACTCCAGGAGAAGCTTTGATCAAAATAAATGTCATAAAGATCCGTTCCCAAATTTGGTCCAGGCTGAAAAGGTTGTTCATGTGAGTGGATATGAAAATTTGTGACGCCGAGAGTTCCAAAAACATCCACTCGGTCGCACAAGTTCAAAACCAGATAGCCTGCATTGGTATTCATATCCGTAATTTCAATGTCTTTATGGGGGGCATGATCAAGTTCAAGTTTTCGATCAAAGACATAATCGCCATAAAAACCAACGCGAATACTCCATGCATCGAACCAGTAAAAACACGGCTCACACGGATCGCAACAGGAAAGACCCCACCACGCTCCTTGCTCAAAAAGACTTGCCTCTGAAGGATTTCCTACTGGAAGGGCATAAACAAGCCCTGAAGAAAGAAGAGTTAATACTGTTACAATGAGTTTTTTCATCTGACGACTCCATTTATGTACACACCTCATGAAGCAGTTTGAATGCCAAAATCCAGCCTTGATCATCACGCTCAATTTTGATAGGGTAAGATAAATCTGGAAAGGAGCGGCAATGAGAAAAGTTTGGATCGTCGTAGCAAACGGAAGTCACTCAACGATTTATCACGCTGAAAACGTCAATAAACTCACAGAAATCAAGCAGTTTCAACATGCTGAGGCGCATCTGACTCGTCATGATTTGACATCTGATCGCCCTGGTCGTTCCACCCCATGTGTGGGTTATGGCACGGATACAATGGAAGAAAAAACACCTCCCAAAGTAAAAGAGGCAGTTTCATTTGCCCATCAAATTGCTCACTTCCTTGAAGAGGGATACAATGCTGGAAATGTAGAAAGAGTTTATCTGGTTACCAAATCTCCTTTTTTGGGACACCTCAGAGAAGCTCTGCATCCAAATGTCACTAAAATCATTGAATCTGAAGTCCATAAAGATCTCACACATATGCGTCCGGAGCAAATCCGTGAGTATCTTCCCCCTGTTCTCTGACCCGCTTCTTGCCTTTTCTTTTTAAAAGAAAAGCCTCTATACTGCTTCCCATGCATGAAAACCCTGTTGTCCATATCACATCCTTAAGCTCCACTGGTGAGGGAGTTGGCTCTGTTGACGGGTTGAAGATTTTTGTTGAGGGAGCTTTACCGGGCGAGGCGGTCTCTGTGGAGATCATCAAACGGAAAAAAAATTATGCTAAAGGACGTCTACACTCTCTCCTCTCTCCCTCGGCAGAAAGAACCCACCCTATCTGTCCGCACTTTGGCACCTGCGGCGGTTGTCAGGTCATGCACCTACAATACCCAGCTCAACTGGCTTTGAAACGGCAGAGAGTCATCGACTCTCTGCAACGGATAGGTGGCTTTGCTTATCCTGAGGTCCTTCCTTGTCTCCCCTCTCCTAGCTCCCTGGGATACCGGAATAAAATCCAACTGCCTGTTGTGTGGGATCTGGGAAAAAAGACAATCGGTCTCTATCGAAAGCAGAGTCACGAGGTCATCCCCATCGACCACTGTTATATTCAATGTCCGCAGGGTGAAGAGATCTTTGCTTTGATCAAACAACGGCTCACTATCCCTTCTGTTCGGTATGTACTGATTCGCACCGCTGTTTTCAATGATGAGTCGCTAGTTGTCTTGGTGACAGATGGCCGCTTTTCAGAAGAGCTCAAAGCCTTTGCAGAGCAGCTCATGCAAGCAAACCCTCTAATTAAAGGGGTGATCGAGTCGATCAATACGAGAAAGGATAACGTCATCCTTGGAAAAAAGTTCCGTACACTCGCGGGTAGGCCCTATCTCGTTGAAAAACTCAGTGGAAAGACATTCAAACTTTCCGCTTCTTCATTTTTTCAGGTGAATCCCGCACAAACAGAGCGGCTTTACGAAAAAGCGCTCGCATTTGCAGCCATTCAACCTGACGAGACCGTTTTAGATGCTTATTGTGGGGTGGGAACTCTGGCTCTTTTTGCGGCAGATCATGCCCGCCGCGTTTATGGAGTGGAATGTGTCGCACCAGCGATTGAAAATGCCATTGAAAACGCATCGCTTAATAACACCACCAATTGCAGCTTTACATGCGGGTACGCTGAGAAGATGATCTCCCATTTTGATGCCGATATTGTGCTTCTCAATCCTCCCAGAAAAGGGTGCGCTCCCTCTTTACTGGAAGCTCTGCTTCAAAAACCTCCCCGCACAATTGTGTATATCTCGTGTGATCCGGCTACACTGGCACGTGATTTAGCGCTTCTTAGCTCTACCTATCAACTCAAAAAAATTCAACCTGTCGATATGTTCCCTCAAACCATGCATGTGGAAACAGTCGTTAAACTGGAGGTCTCATGAACTACCCTCGCATTGGAATTGGCGTGATTGTTCTTGATTACAACAAGATTCTTCTTGGTAAAAGAAAAAACACGCACGGGGAGGGAACGTGGGCTCCACCTGGAGGCCATCTCGAATTTGGTGAAACTCCAGAAGAGGGGGCCAAGCGAGAGCTTTTGGAAGAGACTGGCCTTCACGCTCAGGGGATCAGGCGTGGGCAATGGACCAACGACTTCACTGGGGAAAAACACTACATCAGTCTGTTCATGCATGTCACTAGTTTCTCCGGTACACTCACGTTAAAAGAGCCTGAAAAATGTGAAAAATGGGAGTGGTTTTCCCTTTCAGATCTTCCCTCCCCTTTATTTTTGTCCCTCACTTTACTACTCAAAGACTACTCTTTCGACAAAGAATACAGTTATTTGGCTTGTCCTTATGCACATCCAGATGAAAACGTGAGACGGATGCGGATCGAAGCTGCTACAGAAATGGCACGCACGCTCTTTCAAAAAGGGATTCCTGTTTTCTCACCCCTGACACATAATGCTCCTTTAGCAAGTATGGGGATTGGCAATGGATGGGAAGGGAGGTGGGAAGGTTTTGATCTCGGCATGCTCGGCCGCGCACAAAAACTCTATGTCTTGACTCTTCCTGGATGGGAGCAATCGCGTGGAGTACAGGCTGAGGTTGACCACGCAAAAAAACTCTCTATCCCCATTGAATATTTAGCCGTTTCTATACCAGTTGATAGCGAGAAGGTTCTGTGCAATGAGAGTGTAGAGTAAGCAGCGGCAAAATAATAAAGAAAAAGGGGATGGTGATCAAAATCAGGGCATACGTTGTCCAGTTAGCATAATAGTAGGTATCTATCTGATCTGAATAGGTGCGCACGTTTAGATGGTGTTCCCGGATATGCTCTTCTATCTGCTGGTCTACACACAGTGCCATCTCACTTAAGCCATTGCGTCTACAATAGTGATCTCGAAAACTCATCAGCCCAATCAGCGCGCAATCTTCTCTACTGTAAAGGTATTGCTCACTCCTACGATCTGCATGCTCTACATAAAGATATAAAGGCTCCTGATCGATCACAGTAAAGTGGATGGAGTCTCGGTGCCTAGTCACAAGCAGGTTCCCTGCATGCATATCGGTCAAACCTGTCTCTTTGATGAAGGTACAAACTTTTTCAGCTACACGTATTTGCTCTTCACCACTCAGACTCGCTACAATTTGACAACTCTGCTTTCTCGAGTACACTTCAGCTTGCTGGCTGATTGCATAATACCTTTCGTGCAATCCATCTTGGGGCAAAGCGTGAGGACTCTGATACAGATACTCGTTAGGAAAGGAAAAAACGTCCTGATTTGTGTTATGGCGCTGATAATACTCATGTCCATGAGCTCTCAATAAGTTGGTATGCTGAATAGGTACCCGCCCTGTCTTACCTGGAATGGTTCCCCACTTAAAGTTACGTTTCTGAACAGATGTTTTAATGAGGTAGCCTGGAACGGCAGGGTGTGTCAGAACACGGCTGTCACTTCCCTTTAGAACTCTAAACCCCCGATTTTTAAAAAAAGTGGCATCAAAAGTACTTGTCGCAACTAACTGCGCGTGCATCTCTGGTGTAATGAGCGCATCTAGTTGCTGCCTTACGGTTTCATCTACTTGATGTGCTGTAAAAGAGTCCTCAACATTAACCTTGTAAGCGCTGTAATCAGATCTCTGCGTGGGCCAAGGTTGTACAGAGCGATAGGCGTAGCTCTCAGTTTGATAATAATAGGGCTTAAGACGTTCCCAAAATGTTGTCATATGCTAAAAAAATAAATAGTAATCTAAACAGGATACCAAAATAAGATTAAGATTAAATTAACAGGAGAACTTTATGCTCTCAGAAAAAACTGAAGAAGAACCACAACCCGAAACCTATGGCTCCCGCTTTTTTAAAGAATCGGTTCCCAAGCTCACACTTCCCAGTAAGAGCATGCCTGCAAACGCTGCCTACCAAATGATTCACGACGAGCTCAATCTTGACGCGAATCCTGCCCTTAATCTGGCTAGTTTTGTGACGACTTGGATGGAACCCGAGGCGATTCAACTGATCGAAGAAAATCTCCATAAAAACTTCATCGATCACGACGAGTATCCTCAAACCGAAAAAATTCAAACCCGTTGTGTCAACATGCTCGCTCGCCTCTACCATGCGCCTGATGATGCCCAAACTATGGGAACAGCCACAGTGGGCTCCTCAGAGGCAATTATGCTGGGTCTACTCGGTCATAAATGGGCATGGCGTAAAAAACGGCAAGCCGCCGGGCAGCCTTACGACAAGCCCAATGTGATTTTTGGTGGACACGCACACATCTGCTGGGAGAAATTTGCCAAATACTTTGATGTCGAAATGCGCTTGGTCCCTGTCGAGGAACATCGCTACACCTTGCGCACAGAAAAAGTCGCTGAGCTCATCGATGAAAACACCATCGCCGTGGGCGCTATTTTAGGCTCAACATACACAGGAGAGGTCGATCCCATTCGCGAGCTCAACTCTCTTTTGGTGACCATAAAACGGGAAAAAGGGTGGGATATTCCTCTGCACATTGATGCTGCCAGTGGGGGCTTTATCCTCCCTTTCACGGAGCCGAAATTCGTTTGGGATTTCCGCCTCGAGCAAGTCAAATCCATCAACGTTTCGGGACATAAATTCGGCTTGGTCTATCCTGGTGTCGGCTGGATTTTATGGAGAGAAAAAGAAGATTTTCCTGAAGAGCTGATTTACAAAGTCGATTATTTGGGAGGCTGGATGCCCACCTATACTCTCAACTTCTCGCGCGGAAGCGGGGGTGTAATTGGGCAGTATTACAACTTTTTACGCTTAGGTAAAGAAGGTTACAGTGAGATTATGAATAATTGCCTCGCAAACGCCCGTTACTTAAGTGCACAATTTAAAAAGCTGGAGCGCTTTACAGTTCTGAATCGAGGAGAGCAGCTTCCAATTGTGATCATTCGCCTCGACCCAGCAATTACAGACTATACCGTGTTTGATATATCAGATAAGGTGCGGGAAAAAGGGTGGATCCTCTCGGCTTATACGCTCCCCAAAAATGCCGAAGATGTCGCGGTTTTGCGCGTCGTTGTAAGAGAAAATTTTAGTCATGATATGGCTGATATGCTCTATGAACATGTCCGAGAGGCCTGTTTAATTTTAGAAGGAGAAAAAAGGCCTCAAAAATATACAAAGCCCGCTATTTGTTAGTTGTTTGAGACACCGAGCGCTTGATTAAAGCGAATTGATAGAAGCTGACACCCGATCAAGGCCGCTAACTCACGCGCTCTTGATCGGAAAAATATTTCTTAAGCTCTTGAACCACTAAAGAATCCATCTTTCCATCTACCACCATCTCTGCCTATTTAAGAGCGCCTTACTGATCTTCGAATGGGCAATCTGACTCATATTGAAGTGGATACAAAAGCTACAAAGGCTTTGTAATCTAGTTACATACGGCTTCAACATTTCTTTTTACAAAATTAATTACAAAAAGTATTACTAATTAATTTATGTATAATTATAATTTAGTTACGAGGAATTAATATGAATAAACTAATACTAACTATATTATTCTTATTACAATTCAGTGTGTTGCAGGCGCGTGAGGGCTCAGTGGTCTGCCTTCACGGCTTTTTCCGCTCTTACAAGTGCATGATTCCCATGGGTAACGCCCTACGCAACGAAGGGCTTGAGGTGTATCTTTGGGACTATAAGAGTCGTCGAGGAACAATTGAACAGCATGTAGATCAATTAGTAGAAGTATTAAAAGGGATTGCGGCCAGTAAGCCTGGAGAGCCGATTCATTTTACAACGCACTCTCTGGGTGGTGTGATTGTGCGCGCAGCTGTGAACCATCCTGATTGTCCTAGGGAAGCAAAGATAGGCAAAGCTGTGCTTCTGGCACCTCCCAACAAAGGGGCCCATCTCGCGCGACAGTTTCGCTATTCAGCCCCAGTAAACTGGCTATTTGGAAAAAAAGCTGGCCAACAACTGCTTCACTATCGAGAGCACCATATGGAAAGCTATGGACAGTTTCCGCCAAGTATGGATGTGATGGTTGTGGCGGGGAAAAAAGAGCATTTACTCTTTCAGCTTTGGCAAAAAGGCCCTAATGATGGAAAAGTGACGGTTGAAGAGACGCGTCTTTCAACTCCGCACACGCATCACACTTTACATGTGAGTCACCACTGGATCATGACGAGTCGCCAATCGATTGCTCTGGCAAAAGACTTTATCTTAAAAGAGCAAACGTACTACGCAGTAAATTCTTTGCAAAATAATAGCGACTAGTTCCATCCTGTATGCTCAGTGGAACAGCTATTTTTACGCACAAAACATCTATCTAAAACGTATTGTTCTAAAGAGGCACTGGTTGAGGTCTCATTAGACCTCTATAAAGGAGAGGTTTTGGGCTTGTTAGGTGTAAACGGAGCGGGTAAAACCACCCTCTCTTCCATCCTCTCGACCCTACACCCTCCGACAAGCGGCGTCATTCTTTGGAAAGGTAAATCTGTTTACGATGACCTACTCAGCTACCGAAAGATGGTAGGCTTCTGTCCTCAGAACCCTAATATCGAAAAAAGACTCTCTATGGAAGAGAACCTTGTTTTTTCCGGACGTTGTTATGGTCTGACAAAAGGTGAGGCGCTCAGCCAAAAAGAGAAACTTCTTAAACAGTTTCATCTTAAAACGTATGCTCGCTCCAAAGTTGACACGCTTTCGGGTGGATATCGGCAACGATTCCTGATCGCGCGCGCACTGATGCATAATCCCCAATTTGTGATTCTAGATGAACCAACTGTTGGACTCGATCCACACGTCCGCAGACAACTATGGGAGGTAATAGCAGAGCTGCATAGCCAGCAGATCACCGTTCTTCTTACGACCCACTATCTGGATGAAGCAGAAACGCTTTCTGATCGAGTCTGCTTAATCCATGACGGAAAGGTGCGTACAGTCGACACACCTACAAACTTAAAAAAGCATCACCGGAAAAACAACCTGGAGGAGGTCTTTCTAAAATTTGTCGATGATCCTAATGCCGAAATATTTAATTCCGTGAGTACAGAACATGAGTAACCTCTCTTTTCACGTTTTTTTCCAGTTACTCAGACGTGATCTGATAACCCTGAAACGCGAGTTCGGCGGGAAATTTTTTGATACAGCCTTTCTTTTTGTGACAAACGTAGTTGTGATGGCCTACTTTATGACAGAAGAGTGGGTCAGTCCCCAGTTTGGTCCCTTCATCTTAATCGGCTCAATCGCCAGCTTTGGACTAATCGAAGTTGTGGGCAAAGTGAGCCTCTTGATTGCCGATATCGATGGAGATAGAACCATTTCTCAGCTTCTCGTTTTTCCTATCCGCTCTGATTGGGTTTTTGCCTATTACGGATTTTTCTGGGCTATTGCCTCCATATTACTCACGCTCCTTCTATTCCCCCTAGGAAAACTCCTGATGTTTGAGCGCTTTCACTTAAGCGAGATGTCCTATATCCGATTGATCCCCATTTATATTGCCGCCAACCTTTTCTACGGTTTTTTTTCGCTCTGGCTTGCGAGCCTACTCAAAGGCCTCTCAAACATCAACTCCATCTGGATGCGCGCGATCAACCCCATGTGGATGTTTGGAGCCTATTTTTACTCGTGGCACGCCTCCTACACGCTCTCCCCTGTGATTGGATACGTCAGTCTGATCAATCCGATGGTGTATATTATGGAAGGGATGCGTGCCGCTGCTTTGGGGCAAAAAGACTACCTCCCCTACTGGATTTGCCTGATGATGATTTGCCTATTTACCCTTGTCTTGGGCCTGGATGCCGTCCGTCGCTTAAAAAAACGACTCGATTGTGTCTAGTAATTCGCTCTTTTGATATAAAAAAATAAATTCAAGACTAGAGGTGGTATGAAAAAAAAGCTCTTATTTTTCCTCCTTTGCTTTCAGTGCTTTACGGTTTGTGGGGCAGAAGAAACTGTTGTTTGTATCCATGGGTTTCTCACAACACAACTGAGCATGCGCCCTGTTCAACAGTCTCTTAAGTGCTTTGGATTTAGGGCCTGCAGCTGGGACTATCCAAGCCGAAAGCGCACAATTGAAGAGCATGCCTGTCATCTTGTCAACTATTTGCAAGAAATCGCCTGCTGGCATCCAGGAGAGACAATTAACTTTGTCACTCATTCCACAGGAGCCTTAATTCTACGCGCAGCCCTAAATCGACCCGAATGTCCAGAAGAGGCAAAAGTGGGTAGGGCAGCCCTTTTATCTCCTCCTAACCAAGGGACTAGCTTAGGTCACCGCTTCAGAAACTTTTGGCCTCTTAAAACATTGATGGGCAACAAAAGTGGATGGCAATTGCTAAACTGGAACACCTGTGATATCCGAGATTTAGGATCTTATCCCTCTTCTATGCAAGTGCTTGTGATCGCAGGAACTTGTGGAAACAAGATCTTCTTCAAAGAACCTAATGATGGCTTTTTAACCATTGATGAAACCGCTCTTGAGACTCCCTACTACTGGACCAGCTTTGCCTACAGCCATGGAGAGCTAATCTCAGCCAAGCCCGTTCTCTGCTGCCTAAGGAAGTTTCTCTATTGGGGCTACCCTGTACCTGGCAATTGTGGTGAAGGTGAGATCCAGATTCTGAACATGGAGTAATGACCCGAGCCTGCACAGCAAGCTCGGATCACTAAGAACTTTATTTGTGGCCGTTGCCGTTATGGCCGTTGCCATTTTCCCAAAGAGGCTTACGGTGCTCATCAAGAAGATGTAGAACGTTTCCGTTCTTATCTACTGATTGAGCCATAATGACCTCACTGCCATTAGCCCCTACGCGGAACCCTTTGATCACAACTTTGTCTCCCACTTGAAGCTTCACTTTTGACTTATCAACGAAGCTAGCTGGACCAATGAGAAAGGTTTTTTCCCCTTCTTTTGTATCTAGCATCACGTGGATAAACATACGTCCATCAGGATACTTCTCACGCTTCACTGTTGTCACAGTTCCATCAAACTTTTCAACAGAATCCATTTTCAGCTTTTTAGCTGCTGGCTTGCTTGTATCAGCCACACTTTGGATCCGGTTAGGGCAATCTGGACTGCCTGGGTAACACTTTTGTCCTCCACTCGGAAGATCAGGGTGTCTTTCATCAGCTGTCGCCTGGTTCCCCACAAGTGATAGAACACATGCCGACAATACTGCACCTAAAACAAGAAATTTTTTCTTCATAACGCTCTCCTTAAGAGAATTAAATAGTTCGCTCTATATAAACTATTTTCTTAAAAACGAGCGTTTAATTAAATAAAATAATGGATTTAGATATAAAAATTACTAAAAGTCGTCACCCTCAGCAACTTGCGCAAACCCAACATTTGCAGGTTGCGGAGCTTGAGTAAGATAGGCATCAAGAAATTGCCTACGTATAGAATTGTTAACAGATGAAAAAGAGAGGCCACTTGTCGCGATCTCGGCAGGATCACGGCCTTCAGAGCGTCTTTGCACATAATCCAGCACATAAATGCCGCAGTTATGTGAATCGTACTGATGGCGGGTGGTATTCTCCCAAATTGTCGTATTCTCATCCCCATATTTATGCACAATCCGTTGAATCACATTGATCAACATCAAGCCCTCTGTCTGATTACGCACATAGTCCATACGATCTAGGGCAACAAGACCTTTGGGATCATAGAGCTCGACTCGATTGTTTTTTTTGTCATAAACAATAGCCACAATGTGATCGCGTACTCCCGAGCGAACAACGGTCGGAAAAAAGAGGAGATCTTTTTTCTGATCCGGATCCGGGAGATTCAGGTTCCCGTGCATCATCATGAAATTTGTCTCGATTTGGACAGCTGGCAGACATGTGGTTGTGTAGTCATTAATCGTCGAAGGACCCACAGTGCGCTTGTGCGTCAGCTCTTTAAGGATAGGCTCTGCTCCTTGTCGAGCGCTTACTGTACTCTTTGTGTCACTATCCAGAGAAATTTTTTGAAAATAGCTTGCGGCTGAGCGCCAAAAGTTACAAAGTAGGCGTAATACGCACTCGGTGATACAGCGCGTCCGCATCCCCTCTAGATGAGGATGAACATTTGGGTGAGCCTGGTAAAATTGAGATCCACTTATTGGTGCTGACATGGTACAATAAAGATTAGATTAAATAACTATTATACAGTGATTTACATATAATTGTCAAGGAGATTTTTAGATGAAAAAGGTCCAGATCTACGACTCTACCACGCTAGACGCTCTACCGTGGCCCGAGAGCGATGAGGGGCGCCAGGCTAGGGACTACCTTCTCCCGCTCCTGAAGGAGGGTCCACACCGCCTGATAGCCAATGCTCGGACCGATCTTTACCTCCTTACAATCGATGAGCATGTGATCCCCATCTCAGTCAATGAAAAGGAGTACGATAATTCCTATCTCCTCTCCTCCTACTTTGTGGTAGCTGGCCTCAAAGAGCGCATGGAGCAGGCCTCCAAAGCGCTCCAGCTCTGCACAAGGCCAGCAGTGGGCCTTTTCGGAAAGAGCTTAAAATGGATGAAAATCAACAAGGTTGTGATCATCAATAACTGGCTCCTTTCGACTAATCTCTACCCTGATCTAGACAAGACCCAAATCCAGGCCATTACCCTCTTTTTAAAGAAGAAATTCCCCGATCACTACCTGATGTTTCGCTCGGTTAACACCTATAAAAATGCGACCGTATTCGATGGTTTAAGCGCGCAAAACTACCGCCTGATCCCCACGCGAAACGTCTACCTCTACGATCCCAATAGAGAACTCGGTTCCAGCGAACGGCGGAAACAGAAGAAGGACACGAACAAGATTACAAAAGGAGAGTATGCTGTTGAAAGTGTTGATCTACTCTCCGATGAGATGACCTCTCGTCTCCTTGAACTGTATGAAAAGGTTTATGTCTCGAAATATACAAAATATAGTCCCCTCTATACAAAAGAATATTTGCAGGAGGTACACAACAACAAAACCTTAAAACTCAAAGTTCTGACAAAAAACAACCAAATCTATGGCGTGGCAGGTTTTTTGAAAAAGAACGGGTACTTGTTAATTCCTTTTTTTGGTTATGATACCGAGATTCCCCAGGAAGAGGGGCTCTATCGGATGCTCTCAGCTGTCATTATGAAAGAGATTGAAAAAGGGAACTTGATTTCTCATCAAGGTTCTGGAGCTGCTGATTTTAAAAAGTGGCGAGGATTTATTGAACATCAAGAGTATGTCGCAATTTATGACCGTCATCTCCCTTTTTCTCGCCGTCTTTTTTGGACACTGGGTGAAAAATTTTCTAACTTCTTTCAACACTAACGGAGAAACAATCCCATGCGCACGCTTTTTCTATCGCTTCTACTCCTCCCCACTCTTTTAATTGCCAAACCCTTTCCTTACTTTAATCCATCAAGTGTACGGACGTTTCACGGAGAGGTGTTAAGCGTGCAAACCTTTGGATATATCACCCGTCCCTCTCAACATAAGCAGGTCCTTCTGCGCACTCAAAATGGCGAGATCACAGTGGATGTGGGGCCCGATTGGTATTTAGATGCGCAAGGGGTTGTTTTAACTCCGGGGGAAAAGATCACAGTTGAGGGTTCTCTGATTAAGGTGAACGGCACGCGCTTTGTCATCGCCTCGTCTCTCACAACTGATGAAATGACCTATAAACTACGCGAAAAAAATGGGCACCCTGTTTGGCGCGGAAGATAACACAAAGTGAAAGCAATATTAAATTATTCCCTAAATAAAACAAATTTATTCATATAGATAATTAGTTGTAAGTAAGTATATAATTAAGCTTTTCAAAAAAGCTGTTTGCATCTATGTCGTCTATTTCATCCGTCGGAAGTTCAGTAGCGTGGACGAGCCCGATTAAATCCTCACCTCCCCCAAGAGAACCTCATTCGTTCATTCCACGGAGACTCTTTGACTCAGAGCATACAAACACGCCCCCAAGCTATCACTCTCTTTCCGCTCTTTACGAAATAGATTTTTTTCAGCCATCTGATGACAGTACGCTACGGCATTTTTTTGACATGCGTGATTGTGTGCTACAAATTGAAACCTACCTGCATGATCATCCCACACATCCTGTTGATGTACTCGAACTCCGAGCCCGAATCAAAACAATGATCAAAGACTCTACTGTGGAATCTTCAGTTAAACTAGGCGAGCTGGGGTTAATTCTATTCTATCTCGATTATCCGGATCGCACTTTTCCCATTGATGAGTCCTCTCTGATTGCACTGCGTGCCAACGAGATGAAAAATGAGGCCACAAGACTTCTCCAAGCTCACGCTGCCATCACAGAAGATGAACGTATTCCTTCTGGAAGCACACACTATTTACTACGCTCTTTTGCTCACATGGCGCTCACTTCGACACAGGTTTACAATAAGGGGGGGCTCTATGCTCTCAAGACAATTTTAGAGTCTCCGAGATTCACTCTTGCTTCTTTTCTAGAGCCCGAACACCACACACACATTTTGATCATCGTTGGTCAACTTCTAAATCAAAGTCCTTTTGAAAGTCTTTTTAGGCGCCGCGTGGAGGTTCATCCTGATCTACAAAATGTGGTGCGCATTGACCTTAAGTTATGCCCTGAAGATCCCGTTTCTTCTACCCACGTACTTTGGGATTGCTTGATGTTTCTGTTTACCGATATTCGCCAAATCTATCGTCCAAATTGCTACGCAATCGGAGGATTAATTTATGCAACAGAAAATGCTCCTTATAAAACACTGGATGCCATGCTCAACTGGCTGACACAAGGACACTATGACTGTGGAGAGGGCATCTCTGTTCCCATTCGGCCTATTCTTGAAAAGAGATTGATCTATGCACAAGATCTGCGGATTAAACTAGAAACCCAAAAAGCTCTCTGCTTAAACACGTTTCAGCACATCATGGACACGATGCGGGCTGACTCTATTAGCTCCAACTCAAGCGAAGTAGCGCCGCTGCGCACCATTTTGAATGCCGCAAGTGGCCCTTCTCATATTTCCTACACCGAAAGCCTCTATTATGCGTATAAGTACAATGCTCTGGTTCATCTAGCACTTGCTATCATGGAGTTTACTTGGAACAACACGACTCTGGATCATGTCTGTGTAAAAGAGTCGTTTTCTAATTGGGTTCATTCGCAACTCTCTGAGCACTTAAAGCGTCACTTTCCAAGTCTGGATTTCACGCCCTTTACCCACAACTTCCACTTAAATCTTAGGAAAAAAGTCTGGTTTGAAAACTGCTCGGAAACAGACATCTCTCTATCAAGACGAAGCTTAAGAGTGGGTACACAGCATATCAAAGACTTTGAAGGCAGCTTAACACAGCTAAAAAAAACTTTTGCAGATTCTTTGCGGCTCTTTTACCTAGAAAGAAGCAAATATGGACTGATTAACTCATTTTCTGACTTGAAAGAAGCTCTGGTTGAGATTGCTAAAGATTCTATCCCTTCTTCAAACCTAGACAATGGAGTTTTGGCTTTCACTCTCCACTTCCTTTGCTCTTCTACGTTTACCAAGCGCGTTGCAGAGCGTGTAGAGCAGCAAATCGCTCTTCCAGGGATTCAGGCCTCTAGCCTACTCAAAGCGAATTTATTGCTATGTCGACAACAAGGTGGTTATCCTGAAGACGTACTTCAAAAAGTTTTTGGTCTGCGCGTAACCATTGAAACGATTCGAGGTAGGCAAACAGCTTATGATTTTCTTGGCGCTCTGCGCAGTCAGCTCCAGAGTATCGAAAGAGTCGTACTTGAATCCATGCCACGCCTAGTCGCCTTTACCCAAAGAGACCACATTTGGACCCTCTCTCCGGCTCACCTACGCACATTACTCCAGCCAACTTGTTCTTACCACAGCCTCGTTCAACTGGCCGTTTTTAATCATGCACACCACCACATGCAGCAAGTAGTTCCACAAGTGAGAAAAGTAAAAATTCTCCAGAGACTGGGAGTTGACTCCACAGGCAATATTTTTTCTAACAAGCTGACCTATCAAGCGTTGCGCTCCACACTATTGAGAATAGCTACAAAAAAACGAAAAGGACTTACACTAAAAACCATTGACGAAGAATTTGGAAAAATTCTCACCACACAATTAAATTTATCTAGTCTTCTTGATCGCCTACACATCCAACTCCCGCTGGCAAAATGGTCTGTCATCAAAAAATATTTACCTCAATCCTGGCTGCACCCCTATCAAATCGCGCAAAAAATTCGAGAGGCTTTGATTAAGGTCAGTGAAAAAATTTTAGATCCCTATGAGATAGAAGTGGCCATCTGCCGCGAACAGGGTCTTCCCATAAGCTTCAATATTGGTGATCTCAATTGGAGCGAAGGGCCCTATCGTGAAAAGCCTTCTCATACCTACCTAATTGTCCGCTATAACTGGGCTCGAAAAATTCTCTCATACTATACCCGTTACCGCGAAGAAGAAAAAATCAATTGTACCAACGCATTTTGTCACTTTGAGATCCAACACTCCCATCATTGGTAAAAAATGTATCTATTAACAAGTTAAACGCGTATACTAGTTTCCGACTCAAAATTTTAAGAGATTAAAAGCAAATGACTTCTCCTTCCTTCTCCGAATTAGGGCTTAAAAAGCCATTATTAGACACTCTCGAAAAGATCGGATTTGTCACACCCAGCCCCATTCAACAAGAGGTTATCCCTCTTATTTTATCTGGTGCTGATGTTGTGGGACAAGCGCAAACAGGAACCGGGAAAACTGCTGCTTTTGGTCTTCCTTCTATCCAGTTACTGAAAAAGCGGGGCGAGGCACAAATAGTTGTCATCACGCCCACACGCGAGCTTGCTTTTCAGGTGGCTGATGAGCTCACCCGTCTGGGCCAAAACCAGAAGCTAAAGGTTACCTCCATTTGTGGAGGGAAATCGTTTCGTAATCAAATCGATGCGTTCAAAAATGGTGCCGAGGTTTTGGTTGCCACTCCCGGGAGATTATTAGACCTACTCAACTCAAAAAGATTGCCCAATTTCCGCCCGAATATTGTCATCCTCGATGAGGCTGATGAGATGCTCAACATGGGCTTTTACGAGGATATCCAGGCGATCTTTAAACACCTACCCAAAAAAAGACAAACCCTTCTCTTTTCCGCAACCATGCCGCGCGCAATTCAAGACCTCATTCGCGACATTTTAGAAACCCCCGTTTTTGTCAAAACCATTCAAGAGAAAACCACCCCTACAGACATCACCCAAACCTATTATCTCATTGAGGATCACGAACGTGATAGTGCCGTCATCCGTCTATTTGAAAGTGGGCAATTTGAAAAGTCGATTATTTTTTGTAAAACCAAAAAAGAGGTCGATCGCCTCTCCACTCTTCTCGGAAAACATGGGCTGAACGCAAAAGGACTCCACGGCGATATGGAGCAGAATCAAAGGCAGCGGGTCACACAAGACTTTCGAACCGGCCAGGCCTCCATCCTTGTAGCCACAGATGTGGCGGCACGTGGTCTTAATATTTTAGATGTGACCCATGTGATTAACTATCACATTCCCTTCGACGCGGAAAGTTATGTTCATCGTATTGGACGTACGGGGCGCGCGGGGCAAAAAGGCGTTGCCATTACATTTGTCACACCTAAAGAGCATTATAAGCTCATGCGCTACCAAAAGCGTACCGGCGGTGTTCTCAAACGAGGGTTTGTCCCAAGCAAAAATGAGGTCAAAAAGACGCAAATCTCTCATTTTATTGAAAAAATAACCGAACAATCCCCCAATCCAGAGCTTCACGGCTCCATGCTCAAAGCCCTGCAAAAGAAAATGGATATTGAGTTGATCAGCTGCAAACTTCTTGCCATGTTGATGGAAGAGAAGACGATTAACGGACCTGATGAAATTGGAGTGCGAGGAGAGAAAAAAATCAGAGAGAAAAAGTTTAATTCAAGACGCCCCCCGTTCAAAAAACGGCGTAGATTTTCTTCTAAATAAACGACTCACTGGATTTTAAATAGCGCCACTTTCCCTCTGGAAGATCGCCTAGCCGCACCTCCCCGATACGCACACGCTTTAAGTAGACAACATGCAGACCGAGCATCTCACACATGCGTCGAATCTGCCGTTTTTTTCCTTCTCGTAAAATCATCCGCAAGAGTTGCGGTTCTAAGATATCCACTTCAACAGATTTTAATTGCTTTCCATCCAAATAGAGCCCAGCACGAATCTCGTTTAACAGATCTGGTGTGAGAATCCCCTCCACGCGGACCAGATACTCTTTTTCGATCTCCGAATCGGGTCCAATCAGACATTTAGCCAAAACACCATCTTGCGTTAGAACCAAAAGGCCTTTAGAGTCAATATCTAAGCGACCCACAACACTCAGTTTATGCAGGTGATGCGGGAAAAAAGTTCCCCCACGTACCTGATTGCTGGGAGTGATCAGATCAATGGCAGGGCGGTAATTCTTTTCGGGCTGTGTTGAAACAAAACCAACCGGTTTATTCAACAGAATGGTTACCTTTGATTTCTGATTTTTAGACGCTTCTGGCATCAATTCAATCTCTGCATTCACAGATACCTTAGAGCCTAGGATAGACATGATTTCGCCATCTACCAAGACCATTCCCGCTTCGATGTAGCGATCAGCCTCACGCCTTGAGCAGATGCCTCGCTCCGAAAGAAGTTTAGATAAACGTACATGCATAAAAAACCTTTCCTAAAAAAGAATTGGATGATAATTTTATACTAATGGACGATTATTTGCTATTCGTTAAACGCTTTTTTTCAAATCCTTCATCAATTGGTTCTCTTTTCCCAAGCTCAAAAAAATTGGCCGAACGAATCACCAAAAAAGGTTCGGCCCAACAAAAAGCTCCCAGACGTTACCTTGAGGTAGGAGCTGGATCAGGTGCTGTCACCCAAAATTTAATTAAGCAAATACGGACAAGAGATACTTTAGATATTGTCGAGTTAGACGCGCACTTTTGCAAGAGGCTAAGAAAAAAATACGGCCATCTTCCTAACGTCTTCATCCATGAGAGATCCATTTTGAGCTTTGAAGAGTCCCACTATGACGTGGTGGTCTCAAGCCTTCCTCTTAATTCGTTTGATTCCAGTCTGGTTGATCAGATTCTTTTAAAGTACAAAAGCTTGGTTAAAGCTGGGGGCTATGTTTCTTTTTTCGAATATATCGGTTTGAGCCGCATTAAAAATTTCTATCTATCTGGAAGTGTGCAGGTCGATTTCAAAACGATTCTTTCTTTGAAAAATAGCTTTGTGGACACCTACTGCACCGATACAGACAAGATCTGGTGGAACATTCCCCCCGCACGTGTTTTTCATTGCCAAATCTAGTCGACGGCATAAATTGAAGGAAGATCGCGCCAGTATTCTTTGTAGTCCAATCCATAACCAATCACAAATCGATCCTCGATCTCAAACCCAACAAAATCTGGATAAAGACTTGTCAAGTGTGGCACCTTTTTCACCAATAAGATGCAAGAGGCAATGGATTTTGGATTGAGCTCAGCGATTTTCTCAACAACTCCTTCAAGAGTAGCTCCAGATTCGTAGATATCGTCGACAACAAGCACATGCTTGTCCTTTACATCCACTCTTTCCAATCCATGAATCGTCAGCTCGCCCCGTTTTTTTCCATTGGCGCCGTAGCTACTGGCTTTTACGCATTCTAACGTAGAGGGCGTTTCAAGAGCGCGCATCAAGTCTGAGGCAACACAAATCGCACCTTTCATCAACATGACAAGCGCAATCTCTTCTCCTTGATAATGCACATCAATCTCTTTTGCCAGTTCGTGGATACGGTCTGCAATCTCTTCTTGAGTGATGATCTCTTCAAAAGAATCTAGGTTTGTTCGCACTAACAGCGGATCTTGAGCACATAGAGTTGAGCTCACAACACAAAGAGTTAAAACCATTTTTTTAAGTAACATAGGACCTCTGTAGGGTATTTTTTTCAGTAAATTCTGCCGATTAAACGCGAACATATCAAGGTTTTTTTCTTTTCCCCGTTTGTGATAAGATACTCAAATGTCTCTGTTGTTAAATACACAAAATCTGAAGAAATCGTTTGGTTCTCAGCTTCTTTTTCAGAACTTGAATTTAAGTATCTTCAAGGGAAATCGCATCGGATTAATTGGACCTAACGGGGCAGGAAAGTCGACTCTTTTAAAAATCTTAGCAGATCTAGACTCTCCTGATTCGGGCAGTGTATCCAAGAGAAAAGAAGTTAAAATCGGCTATGTTTCTCAAACACAAGATTTCCCCAATGTAACTCCATATGAGATGCTCATTGAAAATGCCACAAGCGCCCATAATGCAGAAAAGTGGCTCACTAAGATTGGATTTAAAGGAGACGAAAAATCAGCAGCCACCCTATCAGGAGGGTGGAAAAAGCGGCTTGCCATTGCCCTTGAGCTCGCAGGCTCTCCTGATATCCTTCTGATTGACGAACCGACCAACCATTTAGACCTGGAGGGCGTACTTTGGTTAGAGCGCTTTTTACTGCGCGAGATTTCCACTTTTCTTCTTGTGAGTCACGACCGCTATTTTCTGCAAAAACTGACAAATCGGACCATTGAAATCCATTCCACCTACCCCGAAGGTCTTTTCTCTATCGACGGAACCTTTGAAAATTTTCTCGAAAAAAAACGTCTCTTTTTAGAAGGACAACGGCAACAAGAACGTTCCGTGGCTTCCAAAGCGCGGCGTGAAACAGATTGGCTGAGGCAAACCCCGAAAGCACGCACCTCTAAATCGCAGGCTCGGATTGATAAAGCAGACGAAATCCTCTCCCAGCATGCCGATCTACGTCAACGTAACACCAAGCGTACCGCCCAGATTCAGTTTGAATCCTCTAAGAGACAAACACGTAAGCTTCTTGTCGCAAAAAATATAGGATTCAAATCCCTCTTTCAAAATATAGACATCCCGCTTTCCCCTGGTACGCGTTTAGGCTTAATCGGTTCCAATGGTTCTGGAAAAACCACCCTTTTGCGCCTCCTAGCGGGTGAAATCATGCCCACACAAGGGACGATTAAGCAAGCGGACGATTTAAAAATCGTCTATTTTGACCAACACAGAGCCAAACTTCCTCTCAACCTCACTCTTCGCGAGGCATTGGCTCCCAATGGTGATTATGTCTATTTCCGAGGAGAGCCCATTCATGTCAATGGGTGGTGTAAGCGTTTTCTTTTTTCTCCCGACTCGCTCAGTATGCCCCTTGAAAAACTTTCTGGGGGCGAGCGTGCACGCATCACCATTGCACATCTGATGCTCCAACCAGCTGATATTTTGCTTCTGGATGAGCCCACCAACGATTTAGATATCCCCACTCTTGAAACACTTGAAGAGAATTTGATTGATTTTCCTGGAGCTGTTGTGTTGATCACCCATGATCGTTATCTCTTAGAGAACGCCTGTAATACCTTCTTATCGATTAAGAGCGGCACTTTTTTTTCAGACTTTTCTCAATGGGAAAAAAAACCTAGGAAAACTCCCTCCACAAAAAAACCTCCTCAGATTAAGAAGAAAGCCCCTAACAGCAACCAGCTAGAGAAACAGATTTCTCAGCTAGAGAAAAAAATGGAAGATTTAACACAATGGCTGCCTAGCGACCAGCCTGAAAAATTGCAGGCTATGTGCAAGCAAATCGCTCAAATTGAAGCAGAGATTGAGGTTTTGTACGCAAAATGGGCAGAAATTAACGCGTTGTAAGCGGAATCGCGATAAAGAGTACCAAGGCATTCATTCCTGGATTGTGCCTCCCAATAGAGGCGTTTGAAATATGGTAAATCTGCGCGCCTAAGCGCGTGCAATTACTGCATTCATAAGCCAATTCAAGCGCGCTCCGAAACTCCAGAAAACAGCCTAAATCTTT
Source organism: Chlamydiales bacterium (assembly GCA_022601445.1). Taxonomy (GTDB): domain Bacteria; phylum Chlamydiota; class Chlamydiia; order Chlamydiales; family JAAKFR01; genus JAJACP01. Next base: position 206,223 of record JAJACP010000001.1, read on the forward strand.
ACCCCTCCCTCTCCAGTAGAGCCCAGGGGTCAAACTTGGGGTTAAAACAAGATGTTTTAAGGTATGCAATTCGAGTCCTAGTCCTAAGCCAGCAAAAATGGAGTGCCATTCGGGAGAGATCAAAAGCGCCTGGGGCCTTACATCCTCAAACAAAAAGCGAGAAAAGCGGTATTCCGCTTGATAAATCCCACCTGAGTGGTGTCGCCCCGCTTCCACATATCCTGCTCCAACAGCCAAAAGTGGAGGAGGTTTGTCTTTCCCTTCTAATCGAAAAAAAGAAGTAGCTAACAAAAATAAGAGGATTGCATTCTGGGTCTTAAATAGGCTATTCATAGGCTAAATCGTCATACTGCCAAATAGTAAGTAAAAATTTGAAGCTTAAAAATGATCAGCGACAAAAAATTGTTAGCTCAGTGTCGAGTCAACACCTATCGTGCCAGTGGTAAGGGAGGACAGCATGTCAATGTGACCGATAGCGCGGTCCGTTTGACGCATCTTCCTTCAGGAATTGTGGTTACCTGCCAAAAAGAGCGGAGTCAGTATTTAAATAAGAGAGAATGCTTAGCACGCCTACGTCTTAAAATAGAGAAGCTAAACTATGTGCAACCTAAACGCATTGCCACGCGTCTGCCACGTTCTGTTAAAGAAAAAAATCGAATTCGCAAAACCAGGGCCTCGGTCAAGAAGAAGTTGCGGCGCCCTCCTATCGAGGACTAGATCTCTGTTGTATGTTTAATCTAATTTAGTTAAACTACTCTCTCTAATTATTCTAAAATGAGGTCATTTAGTCCTGATTCACTTTTGTTGCCAACCTTGCTCTCCTCCCCCAAGTATACGGGAAGATCGATATCAAAAGATTTCTATATATGCCCTCGGAGTTCTTGCACTAGTGGGTATGGTTATCTGCGGGCTTGGAGCTCTCAACACCCTTCCACCTGTTACCATCTGGATCGGAGTTGGAGCAAGCCTAGTAGCTCTGCTCTCCCTTGCCTGTTATGCGTACACTCCATCTCGCACTTCCTACGACTATACTGGAGATCGTCGTGCGCTTATGGTAACTAGAGATGACCGGGCACATCAAAGAATTGAAACGCACGCCGAAACGGGTGACATCTCAGGAGCATGGGAACAGTATAAACTTCAGTGCCAGCACGAAGCGGGCTGGAGACCTTCCGACCAGGTCGGAACGGATTTAGACAGAGGGAAGTGGACACATCTTCCCTCAGAGCTACTTGCGAATGCAATGGTTGATCAATGGAGAGACCAAGGATTCGATGTTTGTCCTGAATTTGTAAGAGATTGCGCTATCGCCTATCCAACTTTTTCAAAACAATGCTTCGAAAAAGAGGTTCTTTGGTCCTGCTTCTCGGCTTATCCGGAGTATGTTGCTGACATTGCTAAGCATCATCCTCAATTTGGCTTACACGTAATCACTTCTGCAAAGGGCGAACAAATCCGTGATGACGCTCTTTGCTTAGAGATTTTTCTGGCTTCTTATGAATCTCTACTAGCAGCTATAGACTCTAACAACTTATCGGGAGATCATGCACGCTGTTTGGCCCGCTTTCTGATTCGTTACCAGTATGTGATCTGTCGAGAGACATTTGAAAAAATCCAACAGATTCGGTCTCAGTTTGAAGCTCAAGGCATGAATTCTGCTGTCCTGTGGATGAATCTAGTTGAAGGAAAGCTCTCTTTTCAGGGCATTTATGAGGGAGAAAGAGGGAGCACCTTTTCCCCTCCAACTGATCTAGACCTTGTGGATGGCGTCTTTGATGCCCGATGGATTGAAGAAATAGCCCGGAGGGCTTCCTTAGCAACTGAAGATGCAAACGTGCAAAAAGGGATGCTCTATCTCTCTCTTATTCCAGATAGTCATCCCGGTTATCAAGAGGCCCAGATGATGCTTGGACATATCTGGCTTGATATTAAAAATCACGCAGAAGCTGGAGTCTGTTTTCTACGCATTGCTGAAGATAATGAAGACGCTAGACTATTGGCAGCCATGTGTTTGGTAGCCGTTCAACAAACCGGTGAAATGAAAACTTTTGTTTTACGTCAGAACCAACAAGAGCTTGGAGAGAACATGCGCACTCTAACACCGGATGAAGCCCGTTCGCTCTCTCTAAGTCAGCTTCGCCTCCTCATGCACCCGTCCTAAAATTCGACAATAATATTCACATAAATTCTGAGATAATACAAAATTCGGTTTTAGTTCGACTCTGATTAGGCACATGAAAGAGCTCTCTCTATCCCCTTTTGAAAAAAGAGCCATGGTCGTGATCATGCTACTTGCCACATCAGGCACCGTCACAACCGATATTTACACTCCCTCTTTTCCACGGATCAAAGAGGTTTTTTCTACAACAGCAGCCCAAGTACAGCTCACTCTTTCCATCTACTTGCTGTTTTTTAGCCTCTCTCCCCTTATCTACGGCCCTTTATCAGACAAAATAGGCAGAAAAAAAGTCGCCCTTTTAGGGTTATTCATCGGCCTAATCGGAACAACAGCTGCCTTCTTTAGCTGGAACATTGCTTCCCTTTCGACAGCACGAGCCATCCAGGGTTTAGGGCTCGGAGCCTGCATGTTCCTGTTCCGAGTCATTATGCGCGATCTCTTTACCGGAGATCGCATGGCCCACTTCACCTCCTTTGTTACCATCGCCTACTCAGCTATGTTTGCTTTAGCTCCCTTTCTAGGAGGCCTTTTTGAGCACTACATCAATTGGCGTATTTCCTTTGTTTTTCTCTTCCTCTACTTAAGTACAACCGTGTTGTTTGTCTTCTATTGGCTCAAGGAGACCAACTGCTCTCCCTGTATGGATGCTCTCAATTTCAAGATATTAGTCAAAAACTATGGCCACATCATTACCAATCCCATTTTTGTCGGTTACGCGCTTTGCTGTACCACAACATTCGTCATTTTATCAGCCTTTCTAGCAGAAACACCCTTCCTTTTAGTCACCGTTGTCGGCCTCACACCATTTGAATTTGGGTCCCTCGGCATCGTGCCTGCTATCGCTTTACTCATCGGAGGATTATCTAATACTTTTTTTATTAGACATATGGGTAGACACCAGACACTCACGATTGGGATCTATATACTTATACTCGCCGCACTTGTCTTTCTGATCTGTCATTTCCTTGGTATTCTCAACACCCTATCGGTGCTGATTCCCATGACCCTTTCTTATCTCGGTGCTGCCTTTGTCTTCCCTAATGCCGTAGCTGGAGCTCTTACCCCCTTTGCGCGCATTGCAGGCTCAGCGGGAGCGCTTTTGTCCACCTTCCAGATTATAGGAGGATTTGTTGGGGCGGGGCTAATGGCCTTTTTTCCCAAAGTTAACCAATTGCCACTGGCCGGAGTCGCTTTTACCATGGGCATTCTTGCCTATCTCGCTCAAAACATTGCTTCCCACAAAGAGGACTTAAGTGCTTGACATTTTATATAATTAGCATTAAAGTAGCTCCTACACTAGTGGGGGTTATATGTGGATTGTAATTACTTTGTTTGCCTGTTTAGTGATGGCAGGCCTGACTCGCAAATTTGCTAGCTACAGTCTCCTAAATGGCTTTATGTCAAAAGAGCAAGCTGACGATCTTTTCTCTGAGTGGAGAAAGCAGGAAAAGAGTGAGTCTGAAAAAAACAAATAAACAACGCTCCCTTAGTCAGCATCGATAACAATTTGACGAACGGCATTATTGCCATAGCCTAGACTATTCCATACGATCTGATCGGGCTGTAGGGCACCTGAAGCATCAGTTGCACGACTGCGCAGCACAAAGCGTCCCCTGTAGGGAAGCGAGAGGGTGAGAGACCAAGGAGTCCATGCGTGTGGAGAGTCATTTACGCCGAGTTTGGCCTCTTGCCAGGTGTCGCCGCCATCTACAGCCACTTCTACGCGCTTAATCGCTCCATTTCCAGACCAAGCCCACCCCGAAACCTTGATAGTGCGCCCTGTTTGCGCCCCATCGGCCGGCTCAGTAATGATGGATTTTACAAGGATATGATCAACAGGTCTAACACCGTTTGCCTCGTCATAAGCATACCGTTTTTTTTGGAAATATCCTTCAAAAGGCTCCGTGAGCACATCAATGCGCACAATCCATTTGACACTCGCCATTCCATACCAGTTGGGTACAGCAAGGCGCACAGGAAATCCGTGGTCGGGTGTCAGAGGTTCGCCGTTCATCAAAAGAGCTAGAAGTGTATCCCCTTTCATTGCCTCTTCAATCGGCATCGAGCGTGCAAAGCGTACTTCACCTTCGGCATCTTCTCGTGGCCCTTTGTCTGCCGCTGTGACTAATACTTCCACTGCATCCGAAGAGATTCCAGCCTTTGCCAGAATGTCTGCTAACGGGACGCCCGTCCACGTCATAGTAGAGACTGCGCCCTTACCCCATGGCTCTCCTACAGGTAGAGGGCGCATATCTAGCCGATCATTTCCTGCACACTCCATGGTTGCAGTTATTGTGCGTTGCGGCATTTTCTTCAAATCTTCAACCGAGACAATCAAAGAGTTTTGGACAGCTCCCCCTACTTTAATGACATGGTCTTCAGTCAATTTTGGAACAGCGAAGTTAGTCCGAACATAGGCACTCTCGGTCGGAGTGATCTTTGGGATAAGGGCTTTTGGAGGCGTTTCAGCATTATAGGGATCATATTTGATTACATCCAGAGAACTAGAATCAGCAGCCTCTCCACTAGCTAGCGAACAGAGGAGCAAACTGATAGCGGTGACAAAAATAAAATGCATGGTGCCTCTAATGATAACTTGAATTTTCACGTTAAATTAGAGAGAAAATTCAATCAACAGCTTTGACCGATTGCGAATCCGCAGATCGAAAAGACCGCCAGATCTTTTCGAGGGCGGATGAGCGTACTACCCCGCTTTTGTGGCAGCTCTTGAGAGCCGCCTCGAAAGTGTGGGTCAAGCAGAGTCAAGTTTTAAGTGGATTGACACAACTCAAGGCTAGCGCTACAATCCCAACTTTTCAGACGTAAGAAGATAGCTTCAATGAGTAGCGGTGTTTTTTTGAATGTGTGCCAGCGAGAATATCAAATCAGCGCTAGGCAATCTGAACCGAGTAAGTGTTCAAAATTCATGGACAAGAATACTGGTGTTATTTTGATAGCGCTTGCAGTAATATTTGCTACCTGCGCCGCCCTAATCGCATATGGCTATATCCCTGCAATCGGTTCCATGCATCCGATGTATACCGCTGGATGTTTATCCATCTCTTCGACTTTATGCCTTGTTGGGGGAATCTTGAAAACGCTTATAGCTGGAGGGTGTCTTATTGTCAGGAATGTTAATACCGTTCATACCCCACCAACTGGACTACCACAACCAAGCACACAGCCCGTAGTTCAGGCCTAGTTTAAGAGACTCTGGGGTGGGCCCCCAACCGTACGATGGACGGATTTACAGTCCGCACCCTCTGCTCCTCTAGAACAATCTTTAACACCTAACAACATCGTTTCCAATAATTTGCGTTAAAGCAATTTCTTATCTATATTTGCTGCTTATTATCATAAGCTGGGGGGCATAGTGACACAAAAGAGATGAAGTAGGACAACAATAAATAAGCCTCTCATCCATTTCATGGCTTTAGAGTTATTATGGGACGATTAGAGGGCAAAATGGCAGGCAAAGATGACTGAAGATGTGCGTCTTACATTTTTCAACGCTCCCATTATTTCTATTCCCACACAAACAACTCTGGAGACCATTTTATATTCTTATAGTGCTTTCTAACTAATCCTTTAAGTACTAACCTCAAAAATTTTTCAAGCTGCGCCATTAACTGCGGAAATTCTGGCACCCCCTCAAAACGGTTTTGACGACAAAAGTTTTTCCACTGTTCCTGCTTGATGGCATGTGTCCAAAAGCTTGGTTCAAAAATATGTGGCCTTTCAGGTACGTCAGTTTTCCTTGTAGTTAAGGTCGCTTTAAGGGCTTCTGTGAGTGTGCTCATCTTAAAAGGGATACGGTGAGCCAAATACCAGACATCGTAAAAATCTTTCATTCGACTGTTCAACTCTCCAAGTTGGAGCATAGCATCGACTTTTTCTGCCACTACGCTCTCTTGGGTATAGCCTAAAAGCCGCGGCGCAGACAGCTCTAAAATGGTCGGGAAGACAAATGCGGTGGGTTTTGGGTATACTGCATCGGCAAAACCAATATCGGCACGCATATGTAGCTTTGTAGGACCGAGCACGCCTTTAAATTTGACTTGCACGCCTTGATAATCGTTTTCTGGCCTGATGATTGAAGTGGCAATTGTAGTAGGGTCAAACACAATCCCATCTTGTGCGTCAAAGGAACAAAGTTCTTTGCAGATTTGAGCAATATTTTCGGGGTGATTTTTGGTTAGACTCAGAAGGTCAATGTCTTGTGTAACTCGAAAATGATTGAAATTCCAAGCTGTAAATAATAGACCGCCCTTGAGAATAAAGCGGTTGTTGTAATCAGACACAGATAACCGATAAAGGAAACGTTCCATAGCATAGTACTGCAGAATTTCTTGAGAGGAGCGTTTGACCTCTTTTGCAAATCGAATCAATTGCTTTCGAATATCAAGGGCATCAGTCATGAATAATTGCCTCGATGTAGGGTTTCATGACTTTTTCAACGCGGCATACGCGCGCGCTTTTCATCAGTTTATCTACGTTCCCCCTCCTTTCATTCCAGTAGGTCTTTAGGGCCTCAACTGCAACATCAAGACCCACGCGATTCCGGTACTTGAAGCAATCTGCCAAAGTCTTTTCAGGTGAGTACATATGCACCTTTACTCCATCTAATTCGTACTCTCGCACACCAAACTCAAAAGCTTCATCCGAGAAGTAAAAGATGCGAATAGGAGGGTATTCAAGAGAAGGGTGCTTGGTGCCCCTCAAAAGAGCAATGTCTACTTGCCTTGGTATCTGGGATGTGAGGTCGTAATAACTCAAAGCGGAAATCAGGCAAATCACCCCCTTTGGAATCGCTAATGCGACGGTGGCTAGGTCCGTGTTGTCAAATGGGGGCAAATCAGATAAACGGTATATACCTCGGGTTACCTGTTCAATTATCCCCTCCGCTGCCATTTGATAAATCACTTCAGGGTGAATTCCTAAATGTATGGCTTGCGCGGTTCTTAAAATGCCTTTATTTGCTCTGAAAAGTTCAAGGGCATTTTGGATGCGCTTAGAGTAAGTCATGATTCCGATAATATCGTTTACACTTATGAATAAATGTAGACTATATTATCGTTTTTGGCAAATCTTCTTTTTAGCTTCTTTATTTTACTGAAAAATTGGGGCAATTTATGACTTATTTCCGATAAAAAAGTAAACAGATATGCATAAATGTAGACTTTTTTATCGTGATTTATCTTAAACTTTCACGTTAAATTAGAGAGAAGATTCAATCAACAGCTTTGAGCGTACTACCCCGCTTTTGTGGCGGCCCCTTGGGCAAAAAAAGCTTTTTTGGGTAAATACGGGTATTTTTATGGGTATAATCTGGGAAGTTTAAAAAATGTAAGGCACTCAGATTAAGTTAGATTTGCCAGATAGAACAGCACGCATAGTACGGGCTTATCTGCCACTCATATGATACTTTTTTCATTTACTTCTGGGGTAGACCCCCAACCGTAGGGTGGGCAGATTCGGCAAAGCCCCGATTAGCACAGTGCGAGTAGCACGGGCTAGTCGGGGCTTTGTTGAAGATGCCCGCCATACGGTTGGGGGTGGCTGGATTCGAACCAGCGTATCCTTAAGGAGTCGGATTTACAGTCCGATGCAATTGGCCACTATGCGACACCCCCAAAAAAAAGATGCTGGAGAAAGGAATTGAACCCTCAACCGTCCGATTACAAGTCGGGTGCTCTACCAATTGAGCTACTCCAGCGTGGAAGAGTGGTGTTTATAGCAAAACCACTGCTTTCTGAACAATTATTTTTTCTTTCTAAAGTCCTCCGTGGTGGGCTTGAAGGTCTGCTCGGGCTTGAGAACCTTTTGCTCGCGATCTTCGGGCATCTCTTCAGAGCCTTCGAATTTGATTGGTTTTTCTGGAGCCTCTTGCTTAAAGTCTTTGTTGGTCATTCGAAATTTAAGCTTCTCTAGGGTATCGCTCTTATCGGGAACTTCCTGCACAGTGGCGGAACGCCCAAAGACCGATAGGCTCTTTTCTTGAGAACTTAAAACAGTCGCTTTAAATTTTCTTTTACCAGAAGCTGTGTATTTTGCAGCTGACTGCTCTTGCTCTTTTTTCATGCAGCAGCTTTTATACTTCTTCCCAGAACCGCAGGGGCAAGGATCGTTTCTGCCAACTTTCTTTGTCATGGCACACCATTTTTTAAAATTGGGGTCATTTTAACGCATCTTATTGATGATGTCCAATTCAATTTGCTGCTATACTCTCTGACTTATGCTTGAGATTACGTTACCTATAGCACACCCTCCCTGGAAAAAGCTTGGAAAAAAACTGGAGAGCGCGATCCGCAAGGCGCTTTATGAATACCAGATGCTCGATGAGAGCTCTAAAATCGCTGTGGCCTTAAGTGGAGGGAAGGATAGTCTCACTCTTCTCTATATGTTGAAGGCGATATCGGGAAGGGGCTTTCCTAAGCTAGACATCCATGCGATTCATGTAGGGGGAGAGTTTTCGTGTGGCGCTGGGGTGGAGGAAAATTTCTTGCGCGGAATCTGTAATAAGCTCTCTGTCCCCTTTATCTCACGAACTTCAACTCAAAAAAGAGAAGCGCTCAATTGCTACAGCTGCTCACGTGAAAGACGGCGCCTAATCTTCGAAGCTGCTAAAGAAATTGGAGCTCACACGGTCGCTTTTGGCCACCACAGGGATGATAACGCCCAGACTATTTTAATGAATCTCCTACATAAAGGAGAGTTTACAGGTAATCTGCCTAAGCTGAAGATGGTGGATTACGGAATTACGATTATTCGGCCTCTGATTCTAGTTAATGAAGAGGATATTCGCCACTTTGCGCGCGAACACGGTTTTGCACGGATCACGTGCCAATGCCCGGTGGGGCAAAATTCGATGCGGAAAAAAGTCGATCGACTTCTGACCGAATTAGAAGAACTATTTCCCAATGCGCGCGCCAATGTCGCGCACGCCGGACGCGTTTATGGGTCTGATAAAGCAAGGAGAAAGCATGACTGAACACGAAAGCAGAATCCAAATCGATGGAGTGGAAATCGCTTTGGGCTTTCCAGATGAATTTCCCTTCCACTGGGTAGGCCAGCAAGATGTACTGGATCAACTCCTAGCCTCTTGGCTTGTAATTCACGCGAACGATATTCCTCTTAATCCCCGTCTAATCGGCAAACCTGGAGTGGGAAAAACGACGCTTGCTTATGCAGCGGCCAAAAAATTGGACAAACAGGTCTATATCTTTCAATGTACAATGGATACCCGTCCAGAAGATCTGCTGATCACTCCTGTCATCGACAAAACGGGTGGTATCCGCTATGTCGCCTCTTCACTGGTCACGGCGATGATTCGGGGAGGAGTTTGTATTTTGGATGAGGGAAATCGAATGAGTGAAAAGTCGTGGGCCTCCCTAGCTCCTCTTCTGGATGCACGCCGCTACGTCGAATCGATTGTCGCCGGCTTGAAGGTCTCTGCTCACCCTGACTTCCGTATCTGCATCACCATGAACGACGATGCCTCTACCTTTGAGGTTCCGGAGTACATTCATAGCCGTTTGCAGCCTCAGATTTTTCTGGATTTTCCCGAGGCCGATGAAGAAAAAAGAATCCTAAGTGAAAACCTCCCCTTTGTAAAAGAGGATATCCTCAATTATGTGGTGAGCTTCTTGCAAAAAGCTCATGCCAGTCAAGAGGCGTACACGGTACGTGATGGAATCAATATCGCCCGTTACGCTGCGAAACGACTGGAAGCATTAGACGGAAAAGCCAACCAAGAGGCTATTTTACGCCAAGCGATTGTGATGACTTTGGGAGACGAGGCGACAGTGCATACGTTATGATCAAAGAAAGCATCTACACCGTGCCAATCCTTCACTACACAATGGAGATGGCGCTGTTTGTGAAGCGCGCGTTTGAAGAATTTAAGCCTGAAGCGGTGGCTGTAGAGCTCCCGGAGAGCATGGAAGCGCTTTTTCAACAAGCTGCCATGCGTCTTCCAGATGTCAGTTTGGTTGCTGCCGACTCGCTTTATTTTATGTGTGAGCCGTGTGATGGCGCGTTTGAAGGGCTCCGTTCGGCACTAGAGGAGGGTATTCCTACCTACTGTATCGACCTGGATGTAAAAAACTATCCGCTCCACTACGACTCTCTGCCTGATCCCTACGCAACCATTCACATCGGCCTCCAGCACTACTATGAGGCCTATCAAGCCATCACTATTCCCAAACATCCACTAGATGCGCAGCGCGAGATCTACATGGCACGCCGCTTAAAAGAGCTCTCGCTCCGCCATAACAAAATTCTCTATATCGGTGGCATGTCCCATGTGGCCTCTGTTCTTGAGTTGATGGATCAGACAAGCTTTCCAGAACTCGACCACATTGAAAGGAGAGATCCGAAGCTGGTCACATTAACTGAGGATGCCTGCCGAGAGGTGATGGCTGAAAGTGGATGGAACACTCTGGCCTACGAAGAGTGGCGCTTGAATCCGGAACTTCCTTTATTAGATAGACAAAAACTGCTCTACCACCTCTATAAAACTTCTGCAGAACGATACCGTGCTAATACAGGCAACCCCTTCCCTGGCTACCACTTGCGCAACACCATGAAATATGTGCGTAACTACTCATTCATTCACGGGCAACTGATGCCCGATCTGTTTAAAATTCTCTCAGCTGCCAAGGGGTGTGTCGACCATAACTACGCCTACGAAACGTGGTATTTAGCAACAGATTATCCGTGCCGTAAAAACATCGATAATCTCCCCGCACTGAATCTCTCAGTGGAGGAGGTATGGAAGCGTGCCAAACACCTCCGTTTTCACCTGAAACAAAAGAGTGAAAAGGGACTTAACTTCCAAAGAAGAGCCAAAGAGCGCGCTTCGGTCAAGTTTCGTCCTCCCTCTCCCTTCAGTATTTGCTCCTATCCTCCTGAAGATGTCGTGGTCGAAAATTTCGGAGAATTTTTAAAAAAGAAGGGGCACGTGCTACTAAGCGAAGAGGCCGCGCGCTCGGTTCCTTTCTCCTCAAGCCTAGAAGATGGAATCGACACACGCGAGACCATTCGCCACTATTTTGAACGCACACTCTATGTAAAGGTGAATGGGCGTCCTCCGGGCTCGGCGAGTAGTGTCGTGGTAATTTTTAACGAAGATGAAGAAAAGAATCAGTATTCTTGGCGTACGACGTGGATTGGCGAGCATAATCAAGAGTCTGACATGGCCTTTTATGCAACCCCTACCTCCCAAAATGTCGTCGGACCAGGAATTAGTCGCTGTGAGTATGGAGGTTTTTTGATGACAACGCCTCCCCGTCGTCTCTGCGATATATGGAGCGACCCTGATTACGCTGGCTCTCGAAGTAAAGCTGAGGTTCTCCTACTGGCAGCGATCGATTATGCGGTGAAACCCGTTATTGTTTACGTGGCAGAAAAACCGCCAAGGAGTAAAATAAAAGCCTTAGCTACCCGTTTTGGAAAAAAAATTATTTATATACCCATTGGCCAACTCTCTCCTATTTTGCTGAATAAAATCCGGACCTTCCACGTGCTGGATGGACACGATAAGCGAGAGATTGCCGGAGATTACATTTTTTAAAGGAGACCTATGCGCAATCGTCCACGCATTATTTTAACAAATGACGACGGCATTCATGCCCCCGGTATCAAATCTCTCTGGAAAGCGCTCCACGACGCAGATTGTGCCGACCTATTCGTGATCGCACCGGCAACAGAGAAATCTGGGACTGGTGTGAGTATTACCTGGGATAGGCCGATGCTAATTCAAGAGTCCCCATGGCCGGAGGAAACTCCCGCCTGGTCAGTAGATGGCACACCTGCCGACTGCGTCAAAATGGCCGACCGGATTATTATGACTCTCAAGCCTGATCTAATCGTTTCGGGAATCAACGCTGGTTCCAATGCTGGGCGCAATGTATTGCACTCCGGAACTGTGGGAGCGGTCATTGAAGGTGTATTACGCGGGATTCCAGGCCTTGCTCTTTCATGTGAAAATGGAAAGGAGCCTAACTTCCATGTCGCCGAAAAATATGCTGCCCAACTCGTGGAATACGTACTCGCCCACCCTCTTCCTGTGGGAACGTTTCTCAACGTGAATTTCCCCCAAGCCGCTCAAGAGTATGTCAAAGGGTTCCGTATGACACGCCAAGGAAGAGGGCGATGGGCTGAAGATCCTTATCTGCATATTGAAACCGAACATGGTCCCACTTACTGGCTGGGAGGGAAACCTGAAGAGCTTGTTGAAGATGATAACAGTGATATCTCTCTGTTGCGCGAGGGGTATATGACAGCCGTTCCGATTCATGTGCATGAATTGACAGATAGACAAGAGCTCCTGAAACGGCAAAATGCCTTCGAAAGTTATTTTATTGAAAATGGTGTCTTGAATTAAATAACGTCCTGCGGTACATTGAACCCCTTTTTCGGGCGTATAGCTCAGTGGTAGAGCGCCTGTCTTACACACAGGTGGTCATAGGTTCAAATCCTGTTGCGCCCACCATTTTATTTGCTCTGCGGGAGTAGTTCAACTGGTTAGAGCACCGCCCTGTCACGGCGGAAGTTGCGGGTTCGAGTCCCGTCTCCCGCGAACCCTTTAGAGGCGTTCATGTCCAAACAAACACCTTCTACTTTTCGTTTTGGTAAGTATTATTTTAAGACACTCCTCTGGTTTATCATTGGAGCCACATTGGCTGCTGGTGGAGTAGAGGTCGTCTTGATCCCCAACCAGCTAATTGATGGGGGTGTTGTAGGTTTATCGATGATGGCCGCACATCTATTTGGCACACCTTTGCTCCCCTACTTCATGATCCTCTTTAATCTCCCCTTTGTCATCCTCGCCTACAAGCAAATTGGAAAGCATTTTGTCATTCAAATGCTCACTGCCGTCATCCTCCTCTCTATTGCTCTGGCACTATTCTACTGGATCCCTCGCATTTTACACACAAAACCTCTTGAATTCCATGGAGATGCAATTGAGGTGATTGTCCTGGCAGGATTTATTATTGGATGTGGAATTGGATTGATTATTCGTCATGGTGGTTCAACAGATGGAACGGAGATTTTAGGGATTATCATCAACCGTAAGCGCGGCTTCACCGTGGGACAGGTGATCTTATTTGCCAATATCTTTATCTTCGCCATGGCGGGGATTGTGTATCAAAACTGGCATACCGCTTTCCTCTCTTTAATGACCTACGCCGTGGCGACTAAAGTGATGGACATGGTCATCGTGGGCTTCGAAGACACAAAATCCGTGATGATCATTTCCGGCAAACCCCAGCATCTAGCCGACATCTTAATGGAAGAGCTCGGCGTGGGCTTGACTGTGATGTATGGGCGGGGAGGATTTTCTGGCGATGCGCGGGAAATTCTTTATATCGTCGTAGAAAGACTTCAGCTTGCAGAACTCAAAGAACTGGTTCATAGAGAAGATCCCCAAGCTTTTATTGCCGTTGAGAACCTACACGAGGTCATTAATGGCCGTCAAAACACCATTACTGCTCAGCAGCCTCCTTCAGTCGACTGATTTCCAGCGCGGATAGAGCGAGTGAGTCAAATGCAAGGAGTCCAAAATCTTACCTACAATAAAACGCTCAACGTCTTCTAGAGATTGAGGCTTGGTATACCAAGCAGGCACAGGAGGAATAATCGTGGCTCCTGCGCGACTTAACTTCAGCATATTTTCCAGATGGATCTCACTAAAAGGCGCCTCGCGGGGGACTAGAATGAGGGGACGCCTCTCCTTTAACGTCACATCGGCAGCGCGTCTCAATGCATTATCGCCCAATCCGACTGAGATAGCAGCCAGTGTGGTCACGCTACACGGAATGACAATCATTCCATCGGTCACAAACGAGCCGCTGGCAATCGCACACCCCACATCTTGATTGGCATGCACTGTTACAAGCTCGGGCTTCTCTAGATGGGAAATCAACTTTGTGGGAGAAGCATACTCTTTGCCAAGCTCGAGCGAGGCCGTATAGAGTGCATATTGACTCATGGTTAACTCAACGTGGTGCCCGCCCTGTGTGAGCGCGCGGAGTGTGTGTAGAGCTAAGATGATGCCCGAAGCTCCACTCACACCAACTACATAACGTCCCATAGTACACTCGCTAAAATAAAACCAAAAACAGTGAAAGCAATTTGTACATTGCAGGAAAAAAAGAGTGGTTCTGTCAGTTTCTCATTGATTTTAGCATGAAAGCGATAAAAAATGACCGCAACACACCCCACCAAGAGGTAGTAAAAAACAGGAAGATGTCCAGTTAAACCCACTAATGCCAAGGCGATCAGGCTGAAAAGGTGCAACAGACGGGAGAATAATAGACTCTTTTCGATCCCCAGTCTAGACGGGAGACTGAAAAGATGATGATTCCGATCGAATTCAAAATCTTGAATCGCGTAGACAACATCGCTGCCCGTAATGGAAAGCGCTGCTGCCAACCCCAGAAAAAGAGCTGGAGCTAATAGCGTATCTGAGACAGCAATCGAAGCCATCAGCGGACCTAAACCAAATATCAACCCCAATATAAAGTGGCAGGCAGAGGTGAAACGCTTGAGATAAGAGTAGCTAAACAGTAGCAAAGCCACCACGGGGGCCAGAAGCAAACAGAGCGTGTTGATTTGAAAACAGACGAGTAAAAAGAGAACAAGGGCTCCCCAGGCTGCGACACGCGCCTGTTTTGCACTGACTCTTCTAGAGGGAAGAGCACGGTTTTCAGTACGCGGGTTTTGAGCATCAATATGTCGATCAATCAGCTGGTTAAAGGCCATCCCCGAAATACGCGCGAGCAAAAAGGCCGGCAAAACCAAGAAAAAGCGGAAAGTGAGAGTCACATCACACAGAGTAAAAGGGAGAAGAGCTCCTGCCAGTAGTAAAGGAAGATTAAAAAGGGTTTGCTCGATCCGTGTTAGGTCTTTAAAAGCTGTTAAATTCATGGATTGAATTTTATCTTGTACTGGTTTATTCATCCAGTAACATGAGCGATATCCCGAAAAAACCTCACTTTGACTCCTGGAGAATTTTTCGGATCCTTTCGGAATTTGTCGATGGATTCGAAACCATGACCCATATTGGTCCCTCTGTCTCCATCTTTGGCTCGGCACGAACGAATCCTGACTCGCCCGATTATCAACTAGCAACAGATGTAGCGAAAAAAATAGCCGAGCGTGGCTTTGGTATTATCACTGGTGGGGGTCCTGGAATCATGGAAGCGGCCAATAAGGGAGCGCAGCAGGCAAAAGGCTCTTCTTGTGGCATAAGTGTGAGTCTCCCTTTTGAAGACGATACTAACGTGCATGTCGATCCTAAATACCGGCTTGTATTTCGTTACTTTTTTGTCCGCAAGGTGATGTTCATTCGGTATGCGCAAGCCTTTGTTTTTCTACCAGGTGGCTACGGCACACTTGATGAGCTTTTTGAAGCGCTCACGCTGATTCAGACCAAAAAAATTAGCCCTTTCCCCATTTTTCTGATGGGCACCCACTTTTGGCAAGGGATGATCGACTGGTTAAAGGCCTATCCACTTAAAGAAAAATGCTTGAATGAGAGTGATTTTGATTTATTTACCGTGACCGACGATCCTGATTTTGTTGCAGATGAAATTGAAAAGCATTACCGAAAGGCAGGAAAGCTCCACACCTTTGAGTTAGGGAGCGGAGGAAGCTAATTCAGCTCTCATACGTTGAGAGGCTACGCCCTGTATTAGAACATCGCGCAAGGATCCAAATAAAGGAATCCGTGCGTCTAGGTCGGCACCTAAAAATTTAAGATGTCTTACTGTTTTTACTCGATTACTCTTAACAGCAAAGGTCATCCCCAGCATTAACAAGACTTGATTCAATCCAGTCACTAAAGAAAGAGTCTCTTTATCTCCAAAATAGCAGGCCAGTAGAAAAACAAGATCCCCTCTTTCACCTCCTAAGTAGAGGTAGGCCTGTAAATCAATCCGATTGTACCGATATCCCGGGAAAAGCCGTCTTTGACTCGAAGGATTCTCAAATTGCGCCTGAGAGGGGAGCGTGGGTAACCGGCAATGGGGAGCAAAACGCCTGGATGCACAAAATTCTCTTAGGTTAGAGGTTCCAGCTCGATGATGGGGTAAAAGATCACCAAATGCACGATAACAAGAATCCTGCTCAGCACGCGTTTTCCAAAAAGCGCATGTGCAAGCTGATCGACTCAAAGCCACAGGATCTAGCTTGGAAAAAATATAATCGAGAGCAAGAGGAGCTATCCGAGCGACCCATACTTCCTGAGGTACTTTGCTCCTAGATGGGACAGATATCCCAATTACCTACTCATTTAAAAGTAGTTATTTTAACAAAAATCTAATTAAATTCAAAACCTGAATCAATTAGATCATCGATGTATTTAATATCATATTTTGAATCGACAAAATCAGGGTTATCCATCATGTATTGATGAAAGGAAATAGTTGAGTGCACACCCCCAATATGGAATTCCCTAAGCGCCCTTTTGGTGATGGCAATCGCCTCCTTACGGTCTTTTCCTCTGACAATCAGCTTAGCAATCATTGAGTCATAGTAAGGGGGAATTTTATACCCTGTATAACAAGCACTATCCACCCGTACATGGGGTCCGCCAGGAGGGAGGTAATACTCTAAGAGCCCCGGAGAGGGAGCAAAATTGTGAGCGGGATTTTCCGCATTAATGCGACACTGGATCACATGCCCTTCAAAATGCACATCTTTTTGTCTGAGCTTAAGCTCATGGCCCATCGCCACGCGTAGCTGCTCTTGCAACAGATCGACCCCCGTTAACTCTTCAGTAACCGTGTGCTCCACCTGAATCCGGGTGTTCATCTCCATAAAATAGAAATCTAAGTTCTTATCGAGCAGAAACTCCACAGTGCCCGCAGAAAAGTACTGAGCTGCTTTGGCAATATTGATCGCGGCCTTACCCATTTTTTGGCGCATATCAGGAGTTAAAACGGGACTAGGCGCCTCTTCAATTAATTTTTGACGCCGTCTCTGAATGGTGCAATCACGTTCCCCTAGGTGAACATAGTTGCCATACTTGTCCCCCAAAATCTGCACTTCAATGTGACGGGGACGGACAATCATTTTTTCGAGATAGACATCAGGATTATTAAAGCTCGCTTCTGCCTCAGCACGTGCCGCAGAAAACAGACGGACAAACTCTTCTTTATTGTGAGCAATCCGAATCCCTTTCCCCCCTCCACCAGCAACGGCTTTGATAAAAACAGGAAAGCCAATCTTTTTGGCCTCTTTCAAAGCCTCTTCGTTATCCTTAACCACTCCGTTAGAACCGGGAATGACAGGACATTTAGCACTTTTAGCCAATGCCTTAGCTTGTGCTTTGTCCCCCAACAGAGAAATAGATTTTGGTGAAGGTCCGATAAAATTCAAGCCACAGCTCTCGCATATGGAAGCGAAGTTGGCATTTTCACTTAAAAAACCGTAGCCTGGATGAATCGCATCGGCACCGGTAATTTCACAGGCAGAAAGGATATTGGCCACCTTCAGGTAGGACCGCGTAGCTGACGGCTCACCAATACAAACAGCTTCGTCTGCGTACAAAACATGTAGAGCCTCAGCATCTGCCTGCGAATAGACTGCAACTGTATCGAGACCCAAATCATGACAGGCACGAATCACCCGTACGGCAATTTCACCCCGGTTGGCAATCAAGACTTTCTTCATGTTTCAATCCGGAATATATTGGACCCAAACTCAACCGGATCACCATTGTTCACAAGAACTTCTGCAATGCGTCCCCGCATGCCCGCTTTCACCTCATTCATCACTTTCATTGCTTCAATGATACACAAAACAGTGTCTTCTTCAACCTGATCCCCTACTTTGATAAAAGTAGGATCATCGGGCGAGGGTGAGTCGTAATACGTTCCCACCATTGGAGAAGTTACAAACACTCCCGAAGCGGCAACCTCTTTCACCTCTTTTTGATGGGGGGAGGGAGGATGTCTTTCCACTACCTCACGTTGAACCTCAATTGCAGGGGGAGGAGGTCCAAATGCAGATTCACGCTCGAGCTCAATCTCAAACCCTTCCCGTTTCAAAGCCACTCTTTTAATCGAAGAGCGCTCCATCGCGACCATTAGTTTTTCTATTTGCTTAAGATCCACTTGATTCCCTTTTTAAACACGTTGTATGTACTCCAGAGTGCGCGTATCGACTTTGATTACGTCACCCGCTTCAATAAAAGGAGGCACCTCAATGGTAGCGCCTGTTTCTAAAACCGCCTCTTTTGTTGAATTCGAGAGCGCTCCGCTCTCTGTTGCTTCTCCTGTTTTAGCTACCATGAGCTCCAAAAACTGAGGAAGCTCGACAGAAAAAATAGTCTCACCATAAAAAATGGCATTCAGTGCGGTTCCTTCCTTAAGGAAATTAACCGTGTCGCCCACAATATCAGGAGGTACCAAAACCTGATCTAAGTTCCCCACATCTAAAAATAGGTAGCTTTTACCCTCTAGATAGAGAAACTCCAAAACGCGTTCCTCTAGCTGGACATCTAAGACCTCTTGACCCACTTTAAAGTTCTTTTCAACCGGCTTATCCGTGGCCAGATTCCGCAAACTGGTTTTAATGAAGGGTTGCCCCTTTGCGACGGTGACCTTCACAACCGACTCTACACGAAACAGCTTGCCATCTACCGATAGAGTCATTCCAGGAACAATTTGCTGACTTGCAACCATTTATTTTTCTCCACCTGCTCGTAATTTTTCGATTCCAGCGCGCATATCAACCTCTTTAAAAAGATAGGTCCCTGCCACTAATGTATTTGCGCCCGCCTCAACACAGAGAGGTGCTGTTTTTGCGTCGATCCCTCCGTCTACTTCGATCGGGACTGTGAGCTTAAGTTTTTCACAGGTCTGACGCACAAAGCGGATCTTTTCTAGCACCTCTGAGTGAAACGCTTGTCCGCCAAAACCAGGAGGAACGGTCATCATCAAAACAAGGTCGCATTGATCCAGAAATTTGGGCACAAATTCAACAGAGGTTTCAGGACAGAAGGCTAGACCTGCCTCCACACCGCACTTGCGGATAAAAGCGAGAGTCTCTTCTACATCTTCGGTCGCCTCAAAATGAAATGTAATCCGGTCTGCACCCGCTTCGACTAATCTTTCGACATAGTCGTATGGGTTATAAATCATAATATGCACGTCCAAAAAAAGCTCTGTTGAGCGATTGATGGCAGCAAGCACTTTTGGACCTATTGTGAGATTCGGAACGAAATGACCATCCATAATGTCGACATGGACCGCGTCCGCCCCCGCTTGCTCGATTCGTTTCACCTCGTCTGCGATGTGACCGAAATCACCAGCTAATATGGAGGGAGCAACTAAGATTTTATCGCGTTTCATAGGAGCGAGTTTATACACTTTTTGAGCGACAAAAGTCAAGTTTGCTCTAGAATTGATCTCAGCGGATGTGTTAGGGTCGAAGCCACAATACACAACTTCATACGTACAGGTGTCAAAAAAACCAAAAGAGTTCTTTGCCTCACGTTGGGGATTTATCCTCTCCATGATGGGGATTGCCATTGGCGCAGGAAATATCTGGCGCTTTTCCAGAGTCGTTGCACAAAACGGGGGTGGCTCCTTTATCATCCCGTGGATCATCTTCCTTTTCATTTGGTCTATCCCGCTCATCTTAGCTGAGATTGCCATGGGCAAGCTGATCAAGCGTGCCCCTATTGGGGCTCTTGCCAAAACAGCAGGCCCTCGATTTGGATGGATGGGCGCCTTTATTGCCATGGTGACAACCGGTATTCTCTTTTACTACTCCGTGGTTGTGGGATGGGGAATACGCTACTTTTTCTATAGCATCTCCGGCTCACTTTCTAACACCACCAACCATCATGCCCTTTGGGACAGCTTCACACACAGCTACCAGCCCCTTTTCTTTCATTTTACCGCTATTCTTGTGGGTTGTTTCATTATCTATAAGGGAGTCAGTAAGGGAATCGAAAGGAGCAATAAAGTTCTGGTCCCCACCCTCATTGTCATCATTATTATCATCGCCATTCGCGCTGTGACGTTACCAGGAGCCTGGAATGGGATCACCTACTTTTTTACTCCAGATCTCAAAGATCTACTCAACCACAAACTTTGGATTGAAGCGCTCACACAAAATGCTTGGGACACAGGCGCCGGGTGGGGACTTCTCTTAGTGTATGCAGGCTACACCCACAAAAAAGATAGCGTTACCGTCAATGGCTGTTTGACAGCCTTTGCCAACAACGCCATCTCTCTTCTGATGGGTATCATCATCTTTGCCACAGCCTTCTCTCTTGAACATCAATGGGGCATTCAATCGTTGATATCAGGAGAAGGGAGCACCAATACCGGCCTCACCTTTATCTATCTTCCCAAACTATTCTATGAGCTTCCTGGAGGCACAGGCGTCCACGCCACCTTTTCAGCCTTCTTTTTCCTCGCCTTTTCATTTGCCGCGCTCAGCTCCATGATCTCGATGCTTCAACTTACCGCCCAAGTTTTCAGTGAAATGGGAGTCAAACGAAACGGAGCCATCCTACTCACAGGTGCACTAGCCCTTATGTTAGGCACACCCTCTGCTCTGAGTATGGCTTTTTTTGATAATCAAGACTGGGTCTGGAGCGTAGGACTGATTGTCAATGGGTTATTTATCGCATTTGGGGTGATTCGGTACGGCGTCAACCGCTTCCGCAAAGAGGCGATCAACTCCTGCCCAGATGACTTTAAAGTAGGAAAGTTCTATAATGTGTTCATAAGCGTACTCATACCGATCCAAGGCATATTTTTAATCGGCTGGTATTTCTACCAAAGTTTCAAACAAGCCGACAGCTCATGGTGGAACCCCTTCCACGTTTACAGCGTCGGAACCATCCTTTTCCAATGGGGAATGGCTTTTGTGACGTTCTCGATTTTGAACAAGTGGATTGTGAGACGCTCCTTAGCAACCCACCGTAATTAAGTGAATGACCTATTTAACCGTTTGTACCATGATTTTTGTTCTCGGAACCGTCTACGGAGGATTGGGCCTGATGTTGTGTCTAGCTCTACGAAGCGGCGGTGAAAAGTGAATCAGGCCAATTGGGAAAGGTAAATTTCCCATCACGAGAGATCACCTCTCCATCTACTGAGATCGTTCCTCCTTCTCGCAAATCACAGATCATATCCCAATGGAGTGCCGAGACGTTTGTATTCCCCGTATCAGGATACCCCATTCCGAGCGCCGCATGAAACGTGCCGCCAATTTTCTCATCAAAAAGGATATTCTGCGTAAAGTCCCTGATCTTGTAGTTGGTTCCAATTGCGATCTCTCCTAACTTGCGTGCGCCCGCGTCTTGCTCGATCATCGCCTTCAAAAAAGACTCATTGCGTGACGCTTTTGCCTCCACAACAGATCCTCTCTCAAAGGTAAGCTCCACCCCTTCTACAACCGTATTCTGCCATATTGCCGGGAAGGTAAACCTGACAACGCCATTCACTCCCCCATCAGCGCTATTTAAATTCGGCCCTGTAAACACCTCTCCATCGGGATAGTTCCGCTTTCCACATGAATTTTTCCACACCATCCCCTCAATATTCACCCGTAAATCCGTGCCAGCTGCCGTCTGAAAATGGAGCTCTTTTTTCCCCTTCATATAGTCAATGATCTTTTGCTGCCGCTCTTCAATCAGCTGCATAAAGGCTGCAGGATCATCCTCATCCAAATGTGCTGCTTTAAACACAAAATCTGCGTAATCCAAAATGCCCATATTCCCTTCTTGAGCCCCTGCCTCGGTTGGACAAAGCGTGACCAACCAGTCGAGCTCCTCTGCTGCCGAACGCGCCAAAACTTGCGAAAGAATCGGTTGACGTGCCTTGCTCACTAAAGCCTGTTTTTGTGCATCTACATGAGATAGGTTACGCGTATTGGTCGGCCCTATCACCCGAATCCGCTTATCACAAAGAGAAACCTCATTTAAAGCAAACGGACAAGCATATTGCAACTGATTGATCGAAGCGTGCCTAAAGAAAATTTCTTCCCACTCACAAGGGAGAAATGTTGTTTTGATGTGCGCTCCCGCAATCACAAGCTGCTCATAGATCGCCTCCATCAGAGCAAGTCCTCCTAACTCTCCTGACAGAACTACCTTGTCATCCGATTTAACATTAAGAGAGTAATTGACAATTACTTGCGCCATTTTGGTCAATCGAGGATCCCGCATTCTCTACCTCAAGTTAAGATTAGGAATTCTCCAAAATAATCGATCAGGTATAATTTGGAAAAGAGGAGTTATCATATGGATGAGCCAAGAAATATCAACTGGATTTTAACACTACTGATGTCGTTGTTTTTCGGCACGTTGGGTGTCGACCGCTTCATTATGGGACATATTGGCTTGGGGTTACTCAAGCTCTTTACAGGTGGTGGATTGGGTATTTGGTGGTTAATTGACGTGATTCTCATTGCCTCGCGCCACCAGTTCCGTAACATCAACTGGGTCGATTAAGTGTCTCTGGCCACCGCCCTCCGAAACCAAAAAGTGCAGATAAGCGATTTAGTGCCGCCTGAGCGCGCTACCGAGCCCAAAAAGCGCGATTGGGTCAAGATTGCCGCTCTCATCGTCTTGGTCGTCTCTGGGCTCATTGCAGCCCTATCAGGGCTCTGTTTTGCAGGGATGTTTCCTGTTGGCCTCCTGGGAGGGTTCGATTCTACCCTTTTCACCCTCTTTGGAAGTGGAATGATTGCGGCAGCCAGCGGCGGTCTATTTTATTACAAGTGGCAGACTCAAGAGTCATAAAAATTCTTTCAGATTCAGATAAATGTCAATTCTTTATATACTATTCATAATCAGAGTATATGTTGGCTCTTTTTTGAGGAACACCTCCCTTATGGCGAGAGGTGGCCGGCTAGAACTAACAGAAATTTAACAATATAACTCCTTAGGAGGTTTTTATTATGTCAGCAGCAGCAGCAGTAAGGAGCGACGGACAGGCTCCATTATCAGCAGACGCAGCAGCAGCACGCAGCGGAGGCGGCTCAAGCGCAGCCCGTTCTCGTCCTTTAGGCGGACGCAGAGCGGCTCATTTAGCAGCTTCAGTATCAGATTCACCACGCACTCCTGCTAATTTTGTTAGCGGAGGCGGCGGCGGAGGCGGCGGAGGTTTTGCTGCTGACTCAACCAAACGCCGTTCGGCGCAACCAAGAGGTCGGATGCAACCAAGAACGTCTACACCACGAGGCAATGGATTCAGCTGCGGCACTGTTGTGAAGTGGGTAGCTGTTGCCACTGCGCTTGCAGCTGTAGCAGTAGCCGTTATTGGAATTCTTGTTTACCTCGGTCAATTACAAGTCGCCTGGGCAGGTGTGGGCGCTATGACGCAAACAACTGGCCTCTACACATTACTAGCAGGTGCCGGTGCTGCCGGAATCATCACGATTCTCCTAGCGGTCAAGCAAACGTTCAACAATAAAGCTCAATCTGGCAGCCAACCACGCGGCGCTCAAGTTATCCAAGAGAACACTTCTCCAGATGGCGTAAAAGCGACAACACTTGTAAACACTTCAGGTGACGGCAGTGGTGATGCGGCAGCAGCGGCGGCAGCATCGCCAACAACTACGACAACAACAGCGGCACTAATTGTAGGTGATTCAGATGACAACAGTGGTGATGCGGCAGCATCGCCAACAACAGCAGCAACACTTGTAGGCACTTCAGGTGACGGCAGTGATGGTGCAGCAGCGGCAGCGGCAGCCGCAGGTCAAAGCTAATCTTCAATCTTATTGAGGAAAGCACAAAGGGCATAGTATGCGTACTATGCCCTTTTTTTAGGTGATGAAAAAGAAAATTCAAAAAAAATAATTTGCGATCAGAAGCATTGAAGTAAATCTTTCTTAAGGGTATACTGTTTAGGCTTAACCTGAACTTTAGGTGCAAAGGGTATGCCGGAATGGGAAAAGCTTTTCGCTTACTTTTTAACCTCTATCCGGGTGAGTGGAAAAAGGCCTCGCTATTCATCGTTTTAGGCCTGTTCTGGAGCATCGGTGGCTACGGGACTTTCACTCTCTCTGAAGGGCTTTTCTTAGAGCATGTCGGTGCCGAAACGCTCCCCAGAGCGTATTTGGCCATCGCCACTTCCATGTGCCTACTTTCAGGCGTCCTCATTTTTGCCCTCAACCGTCTCCCTATCCGCCACCTCCTATTCGCGCTCATCGGATTTTGGATCGCCTCAAACCTCACTTTTTTCTTTCTTCTTCCTCACAATACACAAACACTCTGGTTTCTCTTCAAGGTCGCTGGCTGGATCGTCCCCATCTCAACCTATATTGTTTACTGGGCCTTTGTTGATCTCTATTTTGATCTACAAGATGGGAAGCGCTTTTTTTGCCTCTTTAATTCGATCACATTCTTAGGAGATGCGCTAGGTGGAGGCATGATCTCATTTCTACTTAAACCACTAGGTGTTCAAGGGCTTATAGTTGTGTTCACAGCCTTTATGATCGGCTCATTCCCGTTTATTTATCTGATTACACGCCACGTCTCTCCTCTCTGCGAGGACTCTAGTGAGAGCCCAGATGCAACCTCTACACTTTCACTTCGTCAACTGGTTCAAACCATTTTCCGCTCTAGATTCACTCTCTACTTGCTTCTCTTTTATTTTGTGATGCAAGTAGTTGCCATTGTCACTGAATTTAACTACATGGATGCATTCCAACACGCCTTTAGCAATCGGCAGGAGTACGATTTAACCGAATTTATCGGCACGTGCGGCATGTGGATCTCCTTGGGTAATATGCTCTTTGGGATGCTTCTCTACAGTCGCTTAGTTAAAAAAATGGGGATCAACAATATCATTATTGTCGCTCCTCTATTTTTTCTGGCTATTTTTCTGATTTGGAACGTCAAAGAGGCGCTTCCCATCGCCATTTTTGGAATGATTGCCCGCGAAGGAATGGTTTATTCTTTTGATGACAACAACCTCAATCTTCTGATCTCAGGGGTGCCCACACGCATTAAAAACCAAGTCCGCATCTCAGTGGAGTCGTTTTTTGAACCGATCGGAATGTTCAGTGGGGCGCTCCTTCTCCTTGCTTTTCAGTCACAGGCACATTTTTTAGGCCTGATTTTATCCTGCGCCGCTCTGGCTGTCGTGCTCTTTTTGCGCACGCACTATGCACGCGCTATTTTCCGCAATCTAGTTGCCAATGCAATCTGCTTTGAAAAAAAAGCACTGGATTGGATTGCGCAATTTTCTAAAAAAGAGCGTAAACAAGCCGAGTTTCTTCTTCTATCTAAACTCAAAAATACAGGAGAAAAAGAGCAGCTGCTGGCCTACGAATACTTACTCAAAATCGAAGACAAAAAGATCCTCCCACGCCTGCTCAACCACCTGGGCAAGCTCAGTTTACCCGGCAAGTTAAAAGCCATCGAGCTCTTTAGTGAGAGCAACTGGGCCACAAATCCTCTCGTGCTTGAACGGCTTGATCGGTGGCGGCGCGTTTTACCTCATCCTGCAATCAAAAGCTCCATTCACTACTACTTTGCCAGGCACGGCTTAAACCGTCCTGAGAAGGTAATGCACGATCTAAAAAGTAAACATCTTGGACTGAGAGCTGCTGCCATTTTAACACTTAAAACTACCCCTCACGCAGCCCAGTTTCCCTCTTTTCACTCTTTGGCCTCCGAAAAGCTCCGTTCGCTGCTCGATTCTAAACTTGAGGTAGAAATCTGCTCAGGACTCAAAATCCTGGGTTTTGAAGATAATTCCTCGCATATTCCACACCTTTTTTCTTACCTCAAACACCCCTCGCTGAGTGTAAAGCGCGCAGCTGCGGCATCTTTGGCACGGCTGGCTAATCCTGAACTGAAAGAACATGCGGCTCAAGTTGTCTCACGTCTCCGTTACGCGCGCGATCCAGATGTTCGTCTTTCTTGCTTAGAGGCGCTTGAGAAGTTTGCCGATCCCGATTCGATTCCTGATTTGATTTTAGCCTCTTATCACTTTCGACCAGGTGAGCGAAAAGTCGTCGAACGTATCGCATTAACAATCGGAAATACCCTCTTAGAACCCCTTCTCAAGCTGACTTACCAAAACCACCATCCAGATCGGTGTCGCCTGTTAGCAGGTAAAATCTTAGGAAAAATCGATCGAAAGCAACTCAAGCAACACCTGATTTCGATTGTGCGCTCCGAAATCGATCGCGCTTACTTCTATTTCTACCACGCGCACGAAATTCAAAAGCAGGTTCCTCAGCAAGATCTCTCTATTTTAGTCAAAACCCTAGAGACCGGTTATCGCTCGATTGTCGATTTTATTATTCAAATCTTAGGCGTAGCAGGCTCGATTGAACAGAGCGAGGTACTCTCGCTTACACTACGTAGTCCCAGTAGAAAAATCCGAGCTCAGGCGATTGAATCTTTAGAAAAAACGTGTGAAGCCTCTATTTTCAACCTCCTCGAACCTCTCATTGAAGAGGGGCGTCCTGAAGACAAAATTCGACAGTATCTAAAGGGAGGTGGCATTCCTTTTACCCTGACTCAACTATTAGATGTCATGCACCGCTCCCCTTCTTTGGCTGACCAAATCGTATCGGTCAGCTTAAAAGCCCGTCTCAATACGCCTGATTGGAAGCCGATACTACGGAAAAAACTTAAAGAAGGTGATGAGATTTTTCAACATTTTGCTAAAGAATTACTTGAGGAAGGGGTATGAAGCTCAACTTAATCGACAAAGCATTTCTACTCAAAAAGACTGCTCTTTTTGGGTCCCTTGACCTAGATCTACTTCTTACGATTGCGGACCGACTGGAACTTGTGATGCATAAATCAAAAGAAAAAGTCTTTCAACTCGACCAAAATGCGCAACGGATGTACCTCATTGTAGAGGGCTCTGTTTTAGTCCAAAATAAGAGAGGGGAGCAATTAGCGGAGTTGCATGTGGGAGATTTTTTTGGAGATGAAGCCCTTTTTCACGAGCAACCACGTGCCTACGATGCCATCTGCATTGAGCCTGCTGCCTTACTGGCCCTTTCGCGCCCGCACTTATTGAGTATCATTGCCGAGTGCCCTTCTGTTGCTTTAGCATTCCTAGAGGCCTACACGCAAAACACCGAATTCCGTATACGTTAGGAGGTGTTTTTCCTTGGCTTCCTTGTTACCTATGTTGGTAAACTGGACCAAAAAAATAACCACAGAGATCACAAAGCACACGGAGAAAAGAAGTTGCGGCCATGCGTCACGTATGTGACGCTTCTTAAAAGAGAAGAGGAGTTGATCAAAGTAAACTTGGATCAACTCCTCTTCTCTTTTAAGAAATGCCCCTTCGGGGCTGGCCGCAACAAGTGAAAAGCTCCTTGTTTCAACAATTCTATCCAATCTAGTTGATTAAACGTAAGTGGAAGAGAGGTTTGTTGTAACACACTCTCTCTGTGATCTCTGTGGTTATTTTATAAAAAAAGCAGATATCTGTAAAGATACCTGCTCCTAAAAGGCGTAAGAAGCCTTATTCTATTCGCCTTTCTTCTCATTGATGTAGTTGATGACATCACCAACCGTTTTGAGCTTCTCGGCTTCCTCCTCAGAGATTTCAAAACTGAAACGCTCTTCAAAGGTCATGATTAGTTCTGTTAAATCCAGGCTATCAGCATTGAGATCTTCGACGAAAGACTTCTCTGGAGTAACGTCCTGCTCATCAACACCAAGTTGCTCGACTACGATATCGATAACTTCTTGTTCCATTGACATGGTTGTTTCCTCTTTAGACATAAATTTAGCTCCTCAAATAATCACAAAAGTATACTTTTTTCTAACCCTTTTTGGCAAGGGTTACATCACCATCCCCCCGTCAACAGTCAGAACCTGCCCGGTCACATAACCTGACAACGGACTTGCTAAAAAAAGTGCCGCATGCGCAATGTCTTCTGTTTGACCCAGTTTTTGCATGGGAATCTGCCCCAAAATAGCCTCTTTTTGCTTCTCATTCAACGCGTCTGTCATATCTGTTTGAATGAAGCCGGGTGCAATGCAATTCACACAGATATTACGCCCCGCAATCTCCTTTGCTAAAGACTTTGTAAATCCAACCATTCCCGCCTTGGAAGCGGCATAGTTCGTCTGACCCGCATTTCCCATCAATCCAACCACAGAGGTAATGTTGATGATTTTTCCTTGACGTGCTTTCATCATCCGACGCACAACAGAGCGGCACGTATTGTAAACAGATTTTAGATTGATTGTAATCACCTCTTCCCAATCTTCTTCACTCAAGCGCATCAGCAGATTGTCGCGCGTGATGCCGGCGTTATTCACAAGAATGTCGACTTCACCTAGCTCTTGGTACACTTTTTCTATCGCTTCAGTTACCTGAGCCGCATCCCCGACATTAACTGGATAAAAGATGACTTTTTGTCCCTTATCATGTGCCTGTGCCTGCAGCTCTTGAGCTGCTGCCTCACCCCGTTCAACATGGGTCCCAAAGAGGGCCACCGAGGCTCCTTGCTCAATAAAACAGGAAGCAATCCCCTTTCCGATCCCACGCGTTCCTCCCGTGATTAGCGCCACTTTTTCTTTCAGTAATTGTGTCATGATCATACCTGTGCCAATTTTTCTAAGTCTTCTATCTTGTTAATGGTAATGGTTGGTGCATCTACACCCATTTGCTTGTTCATCCCTGCAAGCGTCCGCCCACATCCAATTTCTACCATCAGCTGGACATGGGGCGCTAAAGCTCTAACTCCTTGCTCCCAACGGACGGGAGAAGTGACCTGACGAATTAAGTTTTCTCGCATTGTGCTTACATCTTCCACGACGTTACCTGGAACATTCATGACGAGCTGGATGGAGCTTTCTAAAATCTCAAGCTCCTGACACTTGAGACGCATTTTCTCTTCTGCCAGCTTCATCAATCCACTATGAAAAGCGCCGTGCACTTTGAGCGGAATCGCGCGCTTGGCACCCCGCTCTTTGGCAGCCACAATCCCGGCCTCTACACCCTTCTCTGTACCCGAAATTACGGTTTGTCCAGGACAGTTAAAGTTAGCGACCCAAAGATCGTTAGGTAGGGCCAGCTCGGCTACCATCTGTTCTACATCTTCCGCAGAAAGCCCAAAGAGGGCGGCCATTGTCCCGCGCGTTGCTTCACAGGCGTCGTTCATCGCGTTGCCGCGAAATTGGACAAGAGGTAGACACGACTCAAAAGCCACTTTTTTAGAAGCAGTCAAAGCTGTATACTCTCCAAGGCTAAGCCCGGCGCAGACAGAGGGTTTAAGATCAGGAAACTGCTCAGTTAAAACGCGCAATAAGGCAATGCTAGTGAGGTAAATCGCTGTTTGGCTGTTGCGCGTTTCTGTCAACGCCTCGGCTGGCCCTTCGAAAATGAGTTTAGAAAGCGAGCGACCTAAAAGCTCATCACCTTGCTGAAAAACTTCTCGAGCAGCTGTGTAGGTTTCATAAAAGTCTTTGCCCATCCCAACGGATTGAGCTCCCTGACCCGGGAATAGAAATGCTGATTTTTTCATAATTTCGTTAGAATCGTGGCTCCCCATGTGAATCCGGCCCCAAAGGCCACCAGAAGCATGTTTTCTCCAGTTTTAATCTCTTTTTCACAAATCAATTCGTCCAAAGCGATGGCAACAGCTGATGCCGAGGTGTTTCCATATTTGTGTACTGTTTTGTAAACCTTGGCTTCATCAATAGCAAACCGCTTGGCAATGGCATCGATAATGCGTTCATTTGCCTGATGGGGCACAAGCCAATCGATTTGCTCTTCGGTCATCTCGGCTTTTTCTAAACACTCCTTGGCCGCACTTTCCATCCGGCGCACAGCATGCTTAAAAACTTCCTTTCCCTCCATAGAAATATAGTGTTGGTTGGAGGCAACTGTTTCGGCAGAAGCAGGATGGCGACACCCCCCTGCGGGTAGCATCAGAAGCTGGGCTACCTCTCCATCTGCTCCTAAACAGGCTTGTCGAATCGCAAACCCCTCTCCAGAATCGCTAATCACTGAGGCTGAAGCCCCATCTCCAAAAAGCACACAGGTATTTCTATCCTCATAATCCACAAAAGAAGAGAGTTTCTCAGAGGCTATCAATAAAATATTTTTATATAGACCTGATTCAATAAACCCTTTGGCCATGGCTAATCCGTAAAGGTAGCCCGTACAAGCGGCCTGAAAATCCATAGCAGCTGCTTGTGGAGCATTTAGGCCACTTTGAACCAACGAGGCTGTGCTAGGAAAAATGTAATCAGGTGAGATAGTCGCTACTAAAATCAGATCGATCTCATGACTCTGTTTACCTGCATTTTCGAGCGCTTTTTTGGCTGCTTTTACCCCCATATCGGAGGTAAATTCATCTTTGGCTGCAAGTCTACGTTCTCTCATCCCTGTTCGAGAGACAATCCACTCATCAGACGTCTCAACAAGCGCTTCTAGATCGCGGTTAGATAAGACACGTTCTGGCAGATAAGAGCCTGTTCCGATAATCCTAGCTGTTGGCTTCACAAGAATCCTTATAAAGATAACGAAACAAACATTTTAGCAGATCGGGCTTTAAATTAAAACTGGTAAGAACGACAATGAGGCCATGCACTATCCTGACCATCTACTCAAGCTCATCTCGGTTTTAAAAAAATTTCCAGGCGTTGGCGCTAAAAGCGCTGAGCGATTTGCCTTCCATCTACTCGATTGGCCAGATGAGAAGATCTCAGAAATGGCAACTGTCATAAAAGAGATTAAAAAATATTTGAAAAGCTGCACGGAGTGCGGGGCTTTAATAGAAAAATGCTGCTCAATCTGCACGGACAAGGAACGTTCTCAAGAAATTCTTTGTATTGTTGCTTCTGCTAAAGATATTTTTGCCATCGAAGAGACTCGCGAATACCGCGGCCTTTACCATGTGCTAGGTACCCTTTTTTCACCGATTCACGGCCAAGCGCCCCAAGAGCGTATCATTGCAAAGCTCAAAGAGCGCATCGCAGCTCTCGGCGTCAAAGAGATTGTCATGGCGCTTGACTCCACGCTAGAGGGAGATGCAACAGCCCTCTATTTAAAACGAGAGCTCTCTCTCTTCCCCTTATCCATTTCTCGTCTTGCTCTAGGGCTTCCAATGGGCAGCTCCCTTGAGTATATTGATGGGGGGACATTAGCCAGAGCCTTCGCCGGAAGGCACTCTTACTAAATTCGGGCGCGGGCGCGGAGTTTGAAGTCAGAGATTTAGATTCTCTTGCAATAATTGCACGGTTTCTCATACGATTTCACTCTTTTACCTTCTCGGCGTACATTATGAAACACTGGTTTTTGACACTATTTCTACTTGCATTCACCTTTGCAGCCCACGGGCAGCAGTATGAAACAATGCGTGTGGCCAAAATTGATCTGATCGCAGAAAATCTATCCATCGACTCAACCTTTAACCCGACAAGTGTCCGCTCTCGCCTCGAGACCAAAGTGGGTGGCTACTTCTCGCAAACTGAGTTCGATAACGACTTGAAACTGTTAGCTGATGAATACGATCTCATCGAACCGACAATCGAAGTCATTAACGGTGAAATCTACATCACTCTGCGTATCTGGCTCAAACCCATCATTCAGCAGATCTACTTCTGCGGCAATGAGCGAGTCAAGACAAAAAAACTCCTCAAAGCAATGGAGATTGAGTGTGGAACCTTATTTGATCGAGAGGAGTTCATCAAAGCCTTCAACAAACTACGTGTCTTGTACGTAAAAAAAGGCTATTTTGAAGCCGAACTCGACTATGAACTCATCACCACCGATGGTGGGTGCGGAATCGAGATTCAAATCAATATCGATGAAGGACGTGCCGGCAAAATCAATAAAATCTGCTTCAACGGTCTCAACAGCTGTGATGAAGAGGCCGTTTTAGATGAAATGCTCTCAAAGCCTTACAACATTTTATTGAGTTGGTACACCGGCAGAGGCGTCTACCACCCTGAAATGATTGAGCACGATCGACTCCAAGTGATTAACTTCTTTCAAAATCAAGGGTATGCCGACGCCATGGTCGACATCTGCGTGGAAGAGGCTCCTTGCTCAAATCGGATCAATGTTGTCATCTCCGTTGATAAAGGAATCTGCTACCAAATCGGCAATATTGTGCTATGTGGAAACACGCTTTTTTCCAGCGAACGGATTTACAACCAGTTTCAATTTGGGCGGGGCAGCGCCTACTCCCCTGAAAAAATTCGCCGCACGATCAAGGCGATCAACGATTTGTACGGCAATTGCGGCTACATCGACACGGGAGTCGATCTCCAGCTCGCTATCCGTGATGACTGCCCCATCTATGACGTCTCCATTGTCATTGAAGAAGGACTTCAGTACTACGTGGGTCTCATCAAGGTTTTTGGCAATCACTGCACGCAAACCAAAGCCATTTTGCACGAGTGTTTGCTTTGCCCTGGAGAGATTTTTGATAACCGCAAATTGGAAGGAACAGAGGCGCGTTTGGCCAATACAGGCTTTTTTAGCGGCGTTAATGTCTATGCTGTCCGCTCGCAAGTCGAAGATTCTACAGGCGAAAGACTCTACCGTGACGTCTACATCGAGGTAGAAGAGACAGATACTGGAAATGTTGGCCTATTTGCAGGATTTAGCTCCCTCGACAGAATCTTTGGTGGAGTAGAGATCACGGAGCGTAACTTCAATATTGCTGGTCTTGCCCACTTATTTGGCAGAGGAGCCTCTTCGTTGAGAGGGGGCGGAGAGTATGCACATGGAAAGATCAATATTGGAGATCGCCAAACAACCTACCTCATTCAATGGACCAAGCCCTACTTTTTGGATACACCTTGGATTTTAGGGGTTGACCTTGAAAAGAGCAATAACCGCGCTCTTTCCCGTGGCTATGAAATCAATACATACGGCGGAAATATCCATGGCACCTATATTCTCAATGATTACCTCAAATATAGTGTGTACTACCGAGCGCGTCACACGAGCACTTCTGGACGGGCTACCGATACCCGGCAATTCGAACAAGAAGGGGGAAATCAGAGCGGTTTCATCTCAGCTGTTGGAAATACATTGGTCTATGACTCTACCAATAATCCAAGGCGCGCTTCTTGTGGTTTACGTTCAAGACTCGGCTACGAGCTGGCCGGCTTTGGCGGAAACTATCAATTTATGAAGTTCTCTTACCTTAACTCCTATTACTACCCTCTTAGTGCGAAGGGAACGCTGAAATTCCGTGGAGACCTTCAGTTCATTAAAAAATATGCAAGCTCGGTCAATGAAGAGATCCCTTTAAGTGAAAAGCTTTTTTTAGGCGGTGAAACTACTGTACGGGGATACCGTCCCTTTATCATCGGTCCTAAATTTGCTAATAATGAACCAAGCGGAGGTCTCTCCTCTCTCCTCTTATCCGAAGAGTACCAACACACCTTACTAAAGGCTCCCTGCCTAGATGCGTTTGCTTTTGTCGATGCGGGGTTTGTATCTGGCGCCCAGTTCACCCTCGGCCAGTGGGCAGCCAGTGTGGGGTGCGGCATTCGGATTGAGGTGATGCGCAATATGCCCCTCATGATGGGCCTTGGGTGGCCAATTCACCCAAATGAAGATGAAACTCAACGCTTCTTCTTCGCCATGGGGGGAAGTTTTTAGAACCTGTAAGGAGGAACAATGAAAAAATTTGGAACGATTTTGGCTGTAGCTGCCCTAGCTCTTTGTGTAGGAAAGCTAGCTGCTGCAGAGCTGAACGTTGGTTTTGTGAATTTTAAAGTCTGTGTAGATAAATCTAAGCAAGGCCAACAAGAAAAAAATGCCTTTGAGGCGATGAAAAACCAGATGACCTCAACTCTTGAAAAAACAGATAAAGAGCTTGAGTCTATTGCAAAAAAACTCGAAGACCAAGATTACATGGACGGTCTCTCTCCTACTGCTGAAGAGGAGCTTAAAATGAAATTTCAAGGTTTGAGTCAAGATTTTGCGCGCTACCAAAATCAGTACTACCAGCTTTTAAACCAAGCTAACTACAAAATGCTGCAAACCATGCATGATGAAGTAAGTGTGGCTGCTGAAAAAGTGCGAAAAGCTAAAAAACTTTCTCTTCTTCTCAGCGAAGAGTCTACTTTTGCTTATGCCTCAGCCTTAGACTATACTCAGGAAGTCATTAAGGTTATGGACAAGCAGTTTGAAGCAGAAAATAGCGGCGCAGTCGCCAATTTGGAGTAATAAAAGGGATGAAGCCTGCGTATACACTCGAAGAATTAGCCACTTTAACCGGCTCTGAGCTTTCTGGCGATCCTACTCACCTGATTTCGGGTGTTGAAGATCTTGAACATGCCACTTCGACTGATGCTTCCTTTCTCGAAAACCCCCGCTATGAGAAGCAGATGCGCGCCTCTCTGGCTGGGGTCATCTTTCTTTCGCCCTCTGCGCGGCAAGCAGAGAATCAAAATTACTTGATCAATGCAAGTCCCTCTCTTGCGTTTCAAAAAGCCATTGAACTCTTTATTCAATCTCCCTCCACTGGCTTTAACGGCATTCATCCCACTGCAGTGGTTCACCCAGAGGCTCTAATTGGAGAGGGAGTCAAGATTGGTCCCCATGTAACCGTGGATCGGGGAGCAAAAATTGGGGATCGCACACTCTTAGAAGCCAATGTCTCTGTTGGCGCTGAATCGACCATTGGAGAAGACTGTCAACTCTATCAAAATGTTGTGGTCCGAGAAGGATGCCAGCTGGGTCGTCGCGTCATTTTACAACCTGGTGTTGTCATAGGTTCTTGCGGCTTTGGCTATTTCACAGATAAAAATGGATCTCATCACAAGCTTAAACAGCTTGGAACTGTGATTGTAGAAGATGATGTGGAAATTGGAGCCAATACAACCATCGACCGCGCTCGTTTTAAAGAGACACGGATCAAAGAGGGCTCTAAGCTAGACAACCTAGTGCAAATTGCCCATCAGGTCGAGGTAGGCAAACACAATTTGATGGCTGCTCAGGTAGGTGTCGCTGGATCGACAAAAACAGGCTCACATGTGGTCATGGGTGGACAAGTCGGTGTCGCTGGCCATATTTCTATCGCCGATGGTGTGATGTTTGCGGCCAAATCGGGGGTCAGCAAATCCGTGAGTAAAGGGGGCATTTACGGGGGCATTCCAGCCGCACCAATCAAAGAGGTGACAGCCCAATTCATCCACTCACGCAATATAGGCAAGTTTTATAAGCGGGTCAAAGATCTAGAACAAAAACTGGATGCTCTACTTAAAGTAGAGAGCCTTGATAATTAAAGCTTTCATGATGTGACGATCGAGATCTTCCTCTCGAATCTTGCCCGTTCGTACAAGCCTGCATAGTGCGCGAATCGTCTCTGAGACATTTCCCTTCAACAAAAAAACATCGTAGTGCGCTTCAAAAGCCGCAAGGAGCGTCTCCTCAAACCTCTTCCTGACCCCTGTTGCATCAAAAAAGGTCAGCGTCTTAAAGCCAATTGTTTCTTGAACCTGGAGGTGGTTGAAAGCAAGAATGGGAAATCCCCCTTTTTTTGCAGAGTGCGAACGGGCCACCGTTTTGACTACAGGCTCTACTCCTTCCTTAGCCACAATTCCCTGCCCTTCACGAATCCCGCGCCGAAACGCTTGAGCTTGCTTGGGATTCATTCTAAGCTTGGCCAGCACACGCTCTTGATCAAATTGAATATGAACACCCAAACGGCGGTTTTGCGCCATCACAGCCTTACCTAAATCAGAAAAGCGCTGCTCAGGAAGCTCTTCTTCGCTAGGCAACTGATCTCCCTGAAGATAAAAAGAGAGACCATGTAAAAAATCATTGGCGATTAAAAGGGCCGTTTTAGAGACGTTTTGAAAACACTCTATGAGATAGGCCTGCCTTTTATAGTTGCCATTCTTAAAAAGCACTCCGCCCACCTGCCATGTCTGAATCAAAAATTCCACCTCATGCTGAAGAGCTGCGTTGTAAACGGCTTCTGTTTCTAAAAAACAGAGCTGGGCCACCTTCTCTTCCAAGGTGGTCATTTGGCACAAAAGCGCCTGAGCGCGGTCCAAAACAGCCCGATCGGCATAAACTCTAGGAGAATGTTGTTTTTTTGGAGTGGGGACCTGATTGCCTTCCGGTTGGAAAGGAAGCTCTTCCTCCTTCTCAGCCCACGCCCTTCCTTGGTACAGCACGCGACGCCTCTTACGCTCATCTTGTTGATCCTCTGAGTGATCGCCGTCGACTGGCTGGAGGCGGTTGATCTGCTGAGTGGAGTGGGGCCCAAAAATCATGGTCTACCTATTCAATGTTTTACTATATTATAACAGATTACGGTTAAGAAAATATTAAGACTTTTTCGCCTATTTTTCTCAACCAAAAGGTCCAAAATGTTCACGCGAACCTCTCTCGAATTTCCTTGTTTTTATGCAGGTAGGTTGGCTAAGATGGGTAAAAAATGGATACTCAAGATTATTTCAAACCACATCCTGAAGCCTCTACCAGCCAGCAGATTCAGCATATTGGCAAACAAAATGTAATCGATGCGCTGCAGTCAATGCTGTTGATCCGCCACCTTGAAGTGCGGGGTGAGTCTGCCTATCAACACGGTCTAGTAGGCGGCTTTTACCACGCTTATACTGGCCAAGAGGCCATTCAAACTGCTGCTGTCCAAGTTTTTGGACCAGAAAATTGGTACGTCGGTTTTTATCGATGCCATGCCCTTGCTCTACTTTTAGGAGCCACCCCAAACGAGATTATGGCTGAATTCTATGGCCGCTCTACTGGAAATGCCAAGGGGCGAGGTGGATCGATGCACCTCTACACTGAGCGCATGCTTGGGGGATTTGCTATCGTGGGCGGACACCTTCCGATTGCAGCAGGAGCCGCTTTTTCTCAAAAGTATCTCAACAAAAAAGATGAGGTGACCCTTTGCTTTTTAGGAGAAGGAGCTGTTGCTCAAGGAGCTTTTCACGAAGCGCTTAATATCGCCTCGCTTTGGGATCTTCCTGTTGTTTTCATCATTGAAAACAATAATTGGGGGATGGGCACACATGCCTCCCGCGCGCTTGCTTTTTACGAGGGCATCGCCGCAAAACAAGCGCCTAGCTATAAAATGAAAAGCTACACTCTCAATGGAATGGACTACTTCAATTGCCTAGCAGGCTTTGAACAGATACGGAAAGAAACCCTTGAAACTAGCCGGCCCGTATTGGTTGAGTGCCACTGCGAGAGATTCAAAGGGCACTCGATCTCTGATCCTGGCCTCTACCGGAGCAAAGAAGAGCTAAAAGAGCTGATGACGCACGATCCCATTATCCATCTCAGTAAAACGCTCGAGCAGGAAAACATTCTCTCAGAGGAGGAATTTAAAACGCTTGATAGTCAGGCCAAACAACAGATTATTGAGGCAATGGAATTCGCAGATAAGAGCCCTTGGCCCTCCCCCGCTACGCTTGAGGAGGATGTCTATGCCCCCTAAGATGCAACTAGTCGATATACGCGAGGCGCTCAGGCAGGCGCACGACGAAGAGATGACCCGCGATGAGTGCGTTGTGATTATGGGCGAAGAGGTCGCTGAATACAACGGCGCCTATAAAATCACAAAAGGCCTTCTCGATAAATGGGGCCCCAAACGGGTTCTCGATACACCTATTGCTGAGCTTGGCTTTGCTGGACTGGGAATTGGAGCTGCCATGACCGGTCTCCGTCCGATTGTTGAATTCATGAGCTGGAACTTCTCTTTCGTTGGCTGTGATCAGATCATTTCAAATGCTGCCAAAATGCACTATATGTCAGGCGGCCGTTTCAACGTCCCGATTGTCTTTAGAGGGCCCAATGGAGCTGCTGCACAGGTCTCCAGTCAACACTCTCACTGCGTCGAATCGTTCTATAGTAATCTTCCTGGGCTGATCGTGGTAGCTCCTAGTAATGCCTACGATGCCAAAGGGCTCCTGAAATCTGCGATCAGAAACAACAATCCCGTTTTGTTTTTGGAAAGCGAGCTCGATTACGGAAATAAGATGGAAATTCCTACAGACGAGTATCTGGTTCCGATTGGGAGAGCTCAAGTTGTGCAAGAAGGGAGTGATGTAACCCTCATCTCCTACAGCCATATCCTCCAAAACTGTCTAGAAGCAGCTAAAAAGGTAAAAGCTCAGGTCGAGGTGATTGATCTGCGGACAATCAAGCCTCTGGACATTTCGACCGTTTTAAAATCTGTGCAAAAAACGGGTCGTTGTGTCATTGTCGAGGAGGGTCACTACTTTGCCGGTATCGCAGCGGAGGTCGGCTTTGAGATCATGGAGTTCTGCTTTGACTATCTCGATGCTCCTGTTACCCGCGTCTGCCAGCGCGAAACTCCGATGCCCTACTCAAAAGTATTAGAAGCCCAGACATTACCAACAGTTGACCGCATCGTAGATGCGCTCCATAAAACCCTGCGATGACTGCTATGCCTTTTACTGTCACCATGCCTAAACTCTCGCCCACAATGGAAGAGGGAACGATCGCCAAATGGCACAAAAAAGAGGGAGAGTTTGTAGAAGCCGACACCCTTCTTTTAGAAATCACCACGGACAAAGCGACTGTCGAATACAACGCGCTTGACGCGGGATGGCTCCGTAAAATTTTGCTGCCCGAAGGGAGCGCTGCTAGAGTCAATGATCCTCTGGCAATTTTCACAGAACAGGAGTCTGAAGCCTTTGAACTCCCCTCTGAAGCGCCTCCTAAAAAAGAGGGGCCCGTGCAAAGAGAAGAGGCAATCTCAGAGGCGCCTCCTACAACTGTGGTTTCACAGCAGCCCGTTTTTGCTCCAGAACCTCCTCTAGAAGGCGTTTTTGCTGAAGTGCCCAAAGGGAAAGTGCGCGCCTCCCCTCTTGCTCGTCTGCTTGCTAAAAAACGAAATCTCGATCTCACGACCCTTCAAGGAACCGGACCCGGTGGGCGGATCACCAGCAGAGATCTAGAACGCGCACAGCGTGCTGGAATTGTCACTTTTGGACGTCGGGAAACACCTACGCACCCAGCTGGCCATTACAACGAGGTTCCTCTGACTCCGATGCGTAAGGTGATCGCACGCCGCCTACAAGAATCCAAGAGCTTTATTCCCCACTTCTACGTCAAGCAGAGTGTCGATGCGGGGCCGATGGTGCAGCAGCGCGAGCAGCTCAAAACACTTGGTCTTAAAGTGACCTTCAATGACATGATCCTGCGCGCCTCTGCACTGGCCCTCAGAGAGCATCCTGGTGTGAATACAGGCTATAACAGCGTCAACCAGACGATTGTGCAGTTTAACACCGTGGACATTTCTGTAGCTGTCACTTTTGAGGGAGGGCTCATCACCCCGATTATCCGGCATGCCGACTTTAAAAACATCGGTGAGCTCTCTGTAGAAGCGCGCGCTCTTGCTGAGCGAGCCCGCGAAGGGAAACTCAAAGAGCATGAGTATAAAGGGGGCTCGTTTTGTATTTCCAATTTAGGCATGTTTGGCATCACCGAATTTACGGCTGTGATCAACCCTCCTCAGTCAGCCATTTTGGCCATTGGGGGTATCTCTGATCAACCGGTTGTAAAAGATGGCAAAGTTGTACCTGGTAAACAGCTCGTGCTCACCCTTTCTGCCGATCACCGTGTGATCGATGGGGCACTCGCTGCTCAGTTCCTTAAAACCGTTCAGATGCTATTGGAAAATCCCGTCTCGCTTACGATCTAGCGCTCTTTGTCGTCGACTAGCTAGCGGTTCGCGCTTCTGTTCAATCTCTGTGCGGAGCATGTTTTCAGTTGTAAGAATATATTGATGCCCTCTTGTAGGGTTAACAGCGCGACTCAGGCTTGTTGCTTGTGTGACTTTGCCATTAGCATATGTCACAACTGCAAGCGGAGCCCAACAGCCAGCTGCAAAAAAACCATTTTGTCCCAGCTTTTCCGGCCCGCCACCCCCTTCAGGCCTCCAAAGAGCTTGAGGGCCCCCTACAGACCAAAAACCCTCTGCTCGGGTCAATCCCCCATTCCAATCCGATTCAATGCAAGTGCCCAATTTACGCCCGTTTAACGGATCCACGAGTACATAAAGGGAGGCATACATGAGGGCCATGCCATAAAAAGGAGCTTTAACCACCCGCTCCAAAGAGGCCTCTACTTGACCCGGGATATCACGCCATTCAAAACGGCGCTGCCCCTCAAACAGCGCTTTACCCAGGCACGCCTCAGTTGCTAAACAACCTAAAAGATAAAAAGGGATCAGCACAGCGCGGGCAACATTGTAGCTCATTGCTGCTGCAACATGAAGTGGGGTTAAGGCAAACATCATGGTTGCCACACCATATTCGTTACTCACTTCTTTTTGAATGTAGAAAAAGGCTTGGCCCGATCCTGATGCATCTAGTGTCGAGCTATCGATATAACCGGGGCAATTAAAAGAGTCCTTATCTCGTTTAAATGAGGCTGATACCCAATGCTCTCCCCCTGTCATCTTTCCAATATTATGGTCTGTGATCCTATTTTGAAGAGAAAGAACGCGGCGGATGACCACAGTTGCGCCAATGGAGAGAACCACAAAGCCGGCAAAGCCTATGCCCACATAAGCCCAATTTAAGCTCTGAAACCAATTGGCCACTTGCCCAGGAAAAGCTGCAAGCTGCCCGTTAGAAGCCAAAACGGCCACTGTGATTCCGATCACAAGAAGAGCCAGTGC
The DNA here is from genome assembly GCA_022601445.1 of Chlamydiales bacterium. Classification (GTDB taxonomy): domain Bacteria; phylum Chlamydiota; class Chlamydiia; order Chlamydiales; family JAAKFR01; genus JAJACP01. Next base: position 247,018 of record JAJACP010000001.1, read on the forward strand.
CGTTACCCGTAAAACAGAACAGGGCCGGTATTGAAAGGGCAATGTATGGAAGCGGGTCTGAATATCCTCGCTTGGATTTACAAAGTCTGCTGGAAGGGGAGCTTTTATGCAGAAGTACATGAAGTTACCTCAAATGTTATACCTGTTTGGGACTCAAGAGCCTCACTTAAACTCACAGCTGACTCAAGTGCTCCCTTATTGTATGTGGCCACCCCAATTGGCTGCCAGCAGCCTGCAACAAACAACTTAAATTGCCCTTGTTTGTCAGGTCCCAATTCGCCCCATCTTGCCCAAAGCTTTTGAGCCCCCAAAGTAAGCCAATACCCTTGAGGGCGTTGCGCTTCTGCATTCCACATCCGCTCAATTCTTGCTCCTAGCTCACGTCCTCCCATAGGATTAACAAATGAGTAGAGAACGGCAAAAAGAAAGGCTGTTGCATAGAACGGAGCCGAGACAATGTGGACGAGCGATTTGGCTGGCTCTCTAACAACATCGATCAACTCAAATTTCCGCTGCCCTTCAAATAAAGGCTGAGTCCGACACCGCTCGATCAGCCAGCAGCCTAAATTAAACAAAAAGATGGGAACAACGCGCAGGGCGTGATACGCAACGGTTCCAACTAAATAGAAGGGAATCACAGAGACTAGTAAAGCACTCACTGTGTAATGATCGTCGACACTCTTAGAACCATAGATGTACGCCTTTCCACTCCCCTGCTGAAGGGTAGAGGTGTCAATGTAGCAGGGAAAGCACTCGGTCTCTTTTTTGATCTGAAAACTCTGTACAGCATCTTGGATTTCTGTATGGGCAGGAAAAATGGGACGATCGATCAGCGGATCTGGTTTCTTTTGGGCTCGATAAACCACCCAAGCGCCTCCTCCAATGAGCAAAGTGGTCACCCCGAAACCAATCGCTAAATGAGCCGGGTTAGCTGTTGTAAATAGGCTAACAAAGTCTTGAGGGAAAGTAAGCCCATGATTTGTTACGACCAGTGCAAATGCTACAACGGTCAGCGCTAAAAAAGCAGTCGCCACAATCCCTTTTATCCGTGCGCAGGGCGCGTACTCCTCTTTGTAGCTGTGAGGATGGGAGTCAGTTCGTAAGCGAATGGTAGGAGTCATTCCACTAACCTATTTGATCTAAATCGCATCCACTATAGCTAAAAAATATTAAATTTTAATAAAGAAGCAAATATTTGACACGCCTACTTTCTCTCTGTAGACTAGATATAGGGGGGAAATGGTTGTATGACAGAACTCGCGATCACCAAGTTAGAGCATCTCAAGGGGGATGCTGAGTCACTTAAAGATTTAATTATAGATCACCTCCGCTACACGCTGGCCAAAGACAAGTACACCGCCACCCAGCGCGACCTTTTCCATGCGATTGCCTACACGATCAAAGACCATATGGTCGGCAAGTGGATTCAAACCCAGCAGCAGTACTACGACGCGGATGTGAAGCGCGTCTACTACCTCTCTATGGAGTTTCTCATGGGTCGGACACTCCAAAATAGCTTAGTTAATCTAGGTATTTTGGAAAACTGTCGCAAGGCTGTGCACGATTTGGGCTTTAATCTCGACCGCTTGATTGAGATGGAAACGGATGCGGGACTCGGAAACGGAGGGCTGGGACGTTTAGCTGCTTGCTTCCTCGATTCAATGGCCACGCTTGCCATTCCAGGCTATGGATATGGCATTCGTTACGACTACGGCATTTTTACCCAGCAGATTCACGATGGTTACCAAGTAGAAACACCTGATCACTGGCTCCGCTATGGCAACCCGTGGGAAATTTGCCGCTCTGAGTACCTCTACCCTATCCACTTCTATGGTAAAGTCGTCACGTACACCGACTCAAAGGGGCGGCAGCATGCGCAGTGGGTCGATACGCATGAGGTGATGGCCATGGCCTACGACACACCTGTTCCCGGCTATAACAATAACACAGTGAACACACTCCGGCTCTGGCAAGCACGCTCCTCTAGAGGCTTTGAGCTCGATTACTTCAATCACGGAGATTATATTCGCGCTGTTGAAGACATTGCGCTCACAGAAAACATCTCAAAGGTGCTGTATCCCAATGACAATATCTTTGAAGGCAAAGAGCTCCGCTTAAAACAAGAGTACTTCCTTGTCTCGGCTACCATCCAAGATATTGTCCGTCGTTACAACAAAGGACACATCCATCTCGATGCCCTACCCGACAAAGTCGCCATTCAGCTCAACGACACCCATCCGGCACTTGCCATTCCAGAGTTGATGCATATCTTAGTGGATCGAGAAGAGCTCAGTTGGGACAAGGCGTGGCAGCTGACCTGTGACACTTTTGGCTACACAAACCACACGCTCCTTCCAGAAGCACTCGAGAGATGGAATGTGGATCTTCTGGAAAAGGTGCTTCCCCGTCACCTCCAGATTATTTATGAGATCAACAGGCGGTGGCTCAAGGAGGTTGATCGACAGTTTCCCGGAGATCTGGAGATGCAAAAAACCTTGTCCCTGGTTGAGGAGACCGTACCCAGGCACATCAACATGGCGCATTTGGCGATTGTGGGCTCCCACAAGGTAAACGGCGTTTCGGCTTTACACTCTGAGTTACTTAAACACCAAGTGTTTCAAGCTTTTTGGAAGATGCAGCCCGAGAAGTTTACCAATAAAACCAATGGAATCACTCCCCGGCGGTGGCTGAAGATGTGTAACCCCTCTTTGGCCCAGTTGATCACCACACACATTGGCGACAAGTGGACAACAGAGCTCTCTCAGCTCGACCAACTCACCTTTTATGAAAACGATCCGCACTTTTGCGATGAGTGGCACCGCATCAAGCGACAAAACAAAGAAGATCTGGCCCACCTCATTTTAGCCAGTAACTCAATCAAGGTCGATCCTGACTCGATGTTTGACTGCCACATCAAACGGTTACACGAGTATAAAAGACAGCTGCTCAACATATTACGTGTTATCCATGACTATCGACACCTAAAAGACAACCCACAAAGTAACTATGTTCCCCGCACCGTTATCTTCAGTGGGAAAGCGGCCCCTGGCTACTTTTTAGCCAAGCGGATCATCAAATTGATTACAGCTGTTGCCAATGTCGTCAACCATGATAAAGCCGTTGCTGACCGCCTCAAAGTGGTTTTTTTGGAGAATTACCGGGTCACTTTAGCTGAGAAAATGATTCCTGCCGCCGATCTTTCTGAGCAAATTTCTACAGCGGGTACAGAGGCTTCTGGAACCGGAAACATGAAGTTCACTCTCAATGGAGCGCTGACTATTGGCACGCTAGATGGAGCCAATATTGAGATTTTGGAAGAGGTGGGCGCTGAGAACATCTTTATCTTTGGCATGAAAGCAGAAGAGGTGCAAGCGCTCAAAGAGGGTGGCTACAATCCGATGGACATCTACAGTCAGAATCTTGAGCTGCGCGCCGTTTTAGATATGGTCAGAGACGGTTTTTTCAGCGCCGGCGATAAAGAGCTTTTTGAGCCTCTCATTCACAGTCTACTTCAAGCAGGCGACCCTTACTGTCTTTTAGCTGACTTTACCAGCTACATTGAGTGTCAGCAGAAAGTGAGTGATCTCTATCAGGATCAACCGAGCTGGATTAAGAAATCGATCCGTAATGTCGCCAAAGTGGGCAAATTTTCCAGCGACCGAACCATCAAGGACTATGCCGAAGAGATCTGGCGCCTTTAAATAAGCGAGTGATTTCCATGAGAAGCGTTATTGCCTTTATAGACCCTCTCACCAGTGCCCATTTGGCGCGGCGCTTGCCCAAATCAGAATTTGTTTCAGTTGGTGTGTGCTATAAAGCCTCAAGCACTGAGCACAAAGTCTCACTCTATCTGGGATTTGATTATCAAGCATTCGATCACCTTATCCAGTTTGATGACGACGCCGACTTCGATCATTTGGCTGAACAACTGACAGCATTAGGAACCGATTACATTTTCTGTGGGTTTGAAGATGGAGCTCCTTTGTGTGATCGATTATCCGAGCGGCTAGGTTTGGCCACGGCAAATGACCCACGAACAACCGAATGGCGGTGCAATAAATATCAAATGATCCAGCGTTTATGCGACCTCGGCATCGCGGCGCCCCGCCACTTACTTGTAGATAGTTGTCAAACTGAGATTCCCGATGTTTCTCAATTTGATTTCCCTTTCATCATCAAACCGGCATTTGGGGAGACCGGAGCCATGCATGATGTTGCTGAAATCCACACCCACCAGCAACTCATAGATTTTGTGAGGCCACTCCAGCGCAATCAAAGTGAAACACGCCTATTTGTGATTGAAGAAAAGCTTCAAGATAATGAAATAGCAGATGATAACGAAGAGGTCACCTATAACATTGATGCATTCAGCTTTCAGGGAAATCACTGCATCTATGCGATTCACCGATGGATAAAAAAGCGCTATGATCAAAAGCTAATGTACACGCACAGCGAACTGATTAACCAAAGTCACCCAAACTACGGATGCGCTTATCAGTATATACAAAAGGTCTTAACGGCTTTGGACTTCAAAAATGGATTTTCGCATTCAGAAATCTTTATCACCGACCAAGGTCCAAAATTAGTCGAAATTAACCCTAGAGTCGCTGGCCTAGGCGGCCTGATTACCGAGATGGCTGAGCAATCCCTTGGGATGCCGATCACCCAAATCATGCTCAACCACTTAAACGGAGTGCCGCCCCTACTCGATCGGACACAAATGCGCAAGCAGGCCGCCATCGCATTTATTTATCACGTCGACCGCTCCAACCCCGAACAAAACCACCTGTTCAATGAGATACGCAAACACCCGGCATACATCCACGAAAAGTACTCAGAGTGCTTTGGAGGTGGTGAAATCATCTTCCTCCTCGCTCATCAAGACCGGAATACATTAAATGACGCAATTACAAAAATTTCCGATATTAAATACAAAATAGAAGTCGGATTTCAAAAGGTTTAAATATGGTTTTAACACTATCTGTAGAAGAAATTCGGTTTCTAGTTCATAAAAATGGTTTCAATAAGACCGTGCACGAATTAATGTCTGAAATTTGCTCGGATTTTTCCCGTTGGCATGACTTTCACAAAACGCCCCGTCCTGGGATTAATATGTCACACGGTGTGTTTGAGTTAATGCCTGTTGCTGATACCCAGTACTACACCTTCAAATATGTCAACTGCCATCCAGAAAATCCCAAATCCAACAAGAGAACAGTCAGCGCTATTGGTCAAATTGCGGATGTGGAAACAGGGTATCCCCTGATGATCAGTGAAATGACTGTGCTAACAGCCATACGCACCGCAGCCGTTTCTGCAATTGCGACCGATCTAATGGCTCGAAAAAACAGCCGTGCGCTCGCTTTAATTGGGACAGGAGCACAAAGCGATTTTCAAGTGCGTGCCATGCAGCTCATTCGAGAGATCAAAACCGTTTATTATTACGACACAGATCCCCAAGCAATGCAGCGCTTTGCACATAATCTAAAAGATTCAGGCTTAACCTTAATTCCGTGTAAAAATGTACAACAAGCCGTCGCGGATGTAGATATCGTGATCACCTGCACAGCTTGTAAGCAACATGTAGATGTTGTCAAATTCGACTGGATCAAGCCTGGTACCCACATCACAGGGTTGGGGGGAGATTGCGTCGGCAAAACAGAGCTTGAAAAATCGATCATCGAAAATAGTCGCGTCGTCGTGGAATTTTTTCCACAATCGTATTTTGAAGGTGAAATTCAACGTTTTGATGAAAAGCGAGCTAAAGAACTGGTTCATGCAGAATTATGGGAAGTGATCACAAATCAAAAAACGGGACGTCAAACAGAGGATGAGATCACAGTGTTCGATTCCGTAGGCTTTGCTCTAGAAGACTTTTCCACTTTGAAGTACTTCTATGAGTTAGCTCAAAAACATCAAATCAGCACGATCTTGCCCATGTTACCCAGCATTAAAGATCCCAAAGATCTGATCTCCGTGTTAGAAAAAACCATCGCCAAGCATGAATAAAGCAATTCAGTATAGCTTCAGTTTGGGTTACTGTTTTTTTACCGCCTACGCCAGCGTACTGATTGATGGTATCGATCGCTTACCTGTCCAGCTATCGCTATTTGTCACTTCTTTAATTGCTCTTCTTTATTTCCATATTGTAAACGCAAAAAATATCGCACTTATTTACAAAAAACTATTTAAAGAACCTCTGTTATTTTTCAAAGTCAACTTAACTGCTTTTCTCGTGTGGCTATCGGCCTACATCGGCATTCAGCAGAGTGACGCTTCTTTTTTTATTTTTGTATTTTTCATGGTCATGGGTGTGAGTGCAGCATGGCGCGGTCGCCATAAACTCTACATTCTGTTAATGTTAATTTGTATACTGGCCGCAATTGTCATTGAACCACAATTTTATATCGGCTTTATCTTAGCTGTGTTTTGTGGCATCTGCGGCTACTTTTACCATGCTTACGCGCACCAAGTGACAGAAAAAACCCGAATCGCTGCCTCGCAGTTATTGGCGGTTCGGTTTTATGTTCTGCTCATTACCCTACTATTCTTTTTGCCCCGGAATAGTTTAGCTCTCATCTCGGTCAATGACTGGGGCACCCTATTGATCATCTCGCTATCGAGCTTCATTATCCCACTCTATTTAGCCCAAAAAGGGTTAATGCGATTAGGGGTACGGAGACATACGGCCATTCTCTCCAGTGTCCCCTTTATCACGTTTTTAATTGAGGGTGTACTGCTCAGAGAATGGAATTGGCCCGTCTTTATCTTGAGCATACTAGGACCTATCCTGCTCTATTTAAACAATAGAAAGCTCATCAAACTCGAATAGGAAAGTCCATTATCAAACTCATCTCTATTTTTCTATTCAGGTGCATTGATTAATGAGTCGGTTTAGCTGGCCTAAAAGATAGAACGGAAGCGAGAGCAGAGTGTACTCAATTAATGTCCCTGAAGAGTCTTTTACACGCACAGGAACAAGACTTGGAAAATCAGAGTTGACTCTCACAGCTATTTGCTTTTCTTTCTCTTTCATAAATTGATGAAGTGAGCGCAGCGCCCCTGTTGTCCCTGCCTTCACCTCGACGGGGATCACTTTATGTTCATGTTGAATGATATAGTCGATCTCAGCTTCAGCACCTTTTTTTTCTCTTTGCCAGTAATAGAGAGAAGATGAGATATATGCCGGTGTCAACGTACAAAGTAATTGGCCTGCGAGCTGTTCGGCCATGCCCCCATTATTGACTATTGAGATTTCAGCTATCTCACTTAGCTGATGTAATGAAAGCCCCAATGATGCACTACAAAGCCCACAATCCAACATGATTACTTTTAAGAATTTACTGTTAATCTCCGCACCCAAAGGGAGTCCGTTCGCTGAAGTAGCCACAACCTGATGACATAACCTTGCTCTTGAAAGCAAGTCAAGAGCTTGCTTAAGAGGAGTTGAGCTCACCTCACTGTTGACATGTTTATAAACGAATTTTTTTCCAAGTTGGCGGGGAATCGAGCTCATCGTCTCTTCAAGACGATCGATCGCAAGACGCCCACTATATTTGGCAAAGTCATCACGATACGTCGCTAAGAGATCAAAATGAATTTGATTAATCGTTTCAGGGGATTTTTCAGTTGCCCAAGCCAAAACCGCTGCTGGCATGCCACCCACAATTAGATACTCTTTGAGCCGTTTTATCAGCTCGGAATGAAGAGCTGTAGGAATGGTGATATTCCAATCGTAGTTTTGGAGATAGGATCTAAGTTCTTGACTTCCAATTGCATCTAAAAATTCCTCGAAGGATAAGGGCTCCAAGTGCATATACCCGATCCTACCTACGGGCATACTAAATTCATGTTTAGCCAAAGCAAAATCTAACAATGAGCCTGCCGCCACCACCGGAAGCTCTGGCATCTCCTCGGAAAACCAGCGTAGCTTTGCAAGAAGGTGTGGAGCTGCTTGAATTTCGTCTAAAAATAAAAGCGCCTTTGAAGGCTCAATTTTTTTTCCCAATGATGCTGCCAAATTAGCAATGATTTCATTAGGTTCGTTTGAGGCAAATAGAGAGTCTTGATCGGATCGCTTCTCAAAGTTGAGCTCGATCAATTCTCGCTCCTTTGCATGAGCAAAATCTCGAATAAGCCACGTTTTTCCGACTTGACGAGCTCCTCGAACCACCAATGGTTTCCGGTTGCTAGATTTCAGCCAATTGGTTAAAAACACCGTGCGATCGCGCTTCATAATCTTTCCTCAGGTCAACCATCAGTTTACCATTACCCCCCAATTAAGTCTATAAAAGAAGGGGCTCTTTTATCGACCAGGTCTGTATAAGACGGGGGTCTTTTACGGACTTAAGAGCAAAAAAGCTGCTTACGCAGCCTCTCCTTCTGCCGCCGTAACTCCTTCAACTCCCGTTCAATCTCCTCTCTGTTCTCTTCTGTGATCGTATCGATTAAGTCCCTCTCGTGAAGAGAGATAATTTCGATCTCATTGCGTAGGAATTGCGCCTCCATCCTCCACCCAAAAAGCCTGCGCACAAAACGGAAAAGAAGCTGAGTCGGATCGTAGAGCTTAGGGAAAAAATTGAGATAATCAAATCGAGAAAGACGCTCGGCATTCTCTTTTTCAATCTCTTCTTGAGTCGGCTCAAAACTGACCCAACTCTCTGAAAGTGCTGTGATGTTTTGATGCGCAGGAAAGCCGTAACGTACATTGAGCATAAACTTGAGCAGAACCGGCACCACCAAAAGACAATCTAACAGCCCAATCGGAGAGTAGCGCCACCGCTTTTTGCCCAAAAATAGTGTCACTCTTCCAATGACAGAAGATCCAATGCGCCAAAATGCAAAATCATCGAGATTGGCCGTAACACAGATTTTATCCTGCCGCTCTTTGTCCATTGAATGGTAAAATTCATAGTCTCTTTGGTTGGGCATTGGTGGATTAAAGGCGTATACCCTCTCGACCAAATCGTGCGAGTACAAACCAATCTGAATCGCCAGCGATCCTCCCATACTATGTCCTGCAACAAGGGGACGCAGCCCTTGATTGAGTTCGCGTAAATGCTTGTGAATACGGCGCCAGGAGTGAGCATAGGCCGCGGTTGCCGAGCCATGAGCCGCAAAGTTGGCCATGATCGAGCCGATCATCATGGGTTGGGAAGGCCAAAGCTCCGTCCCCTGGCAGAGATAAAGGGGAACCGCTTCCTCCTCCAGAGGCACTAAGCTCACGGTGCGTACACCTTCGGCAATTAAATGCTTGTGACATCGATAGGCAATCAATCTGTCTTTCTCATGAAAGCATGGAACCTGAAGCGTTTTTCCCTCAATTTCTCGGTAGGCTGCGCCATGGCTGAGAAGGGCTAATGTCAGCCAACGCCTGCGTACAGGGTCTTCGATACTCGAGGCACGCGCAAGATCCTTTCGAATGTTGCTAAGCTGCTCCCGATCTTTTTTGAGTCGAAGCAAAATGGAAAATTTGGGAAGAAGACCCGGTGGCGTAGCATCCTCGTCGTGGTAAAGAGCACTTTCACTATTCCACTCTACTCGAAGAGGGTTGAGCTGAATACTTTTTTCCGAAAGAGGTGCGCCCAGCCTTTTCCAAATCTTGTGAAAAAGATCGACTGAAAGAGGATCTCCAAGCGCATACATGCGCAAAAACCCATCCTCCCCAATAATGCGAGGTAAAACTTTAGGCCTTTTAGAACCCAATTCCTCAATCCAAAGGGCACGCACAAAACGGCTTGCCTCTTCCCAAGTGTTGACCTGTTTAACTTCGGCTACACATTGAGCAAAGACGTGCGCTAGAACGTCGCGATTTGCTTCCGGATCTTGGGGTAAGCGCGACTCAATTGTAAAGAGTCCCCCTTTTCGGCAAATCCACCCTCTCTTTCCCGTATGCTCATAAATTTCAGCCAATCTCATCAAAAATAGCCGTTCCAATCCGTACTAATGTCGCTCCCTCCTCAATGGCAATGGAGTAATCGGAGCTCATCCCCATAGAGAGCGTTGAAAGATCTGCCCTTGTCCCCACGCTTTGTTGCAGGCGGTCGCGGAGCAGACGGAGCCTAGTAAAAGAGGCACGCACACTAGATTCATTATCCGTTAAAGGAGCCATTGTCATCAATCCCTTCACTTCAATTCCTTCCAAGTTCAAAAGATCAGGGAAAACGGCCTCCCACTCTTCTGGTGGGAGGCCGCTTTTGGAAGCCTCTCCCGATGTATTGGCCTCTAAAAGAAGCGAGGTACGCACACCTTTATTGAGACTAGAGCGTGAGATCTTACGTGCTAACTCAACAGAATCGACCGAGTGGATCAAAGAAAACTGCCCGATTACTTTATTGATCTTTTTGCTCTGTAGCTTCCCAATAAAATGCCACCGCACATCAGCGGGCATCTGCTCCTTTTTCTCGAGAGCCTCTTGAACGCGGTTTTCCCCAAAGTCCCGCGCTCCTGCCTTATAGACCTCGAGCATTTCGGCAACCGAACGTCCTTTAGAGACAACGACCAATGTAACCTCTTTCAGATCTGCTAAAAGAGCATCTAAATTCAAGAAAGTCCTTTCGGTTCTCTTAAAATTTCAGATAAGATAATCATTGCCCGCTTCGGATTCTGTTTTTTGATCACATCTTGAATCACGTTTCGATGCGTCCTTTTCCTTTGCGTCTCTATAATGTACGCATCACTTACGATTCGTTCTTTAAATTGGGGATCGACATGCGTTTCCAGATACCGCTCTTCAATCTGGGATTCAAACTCTCTCTCTCCCACCTCTGATTCGAAAGAAAAATCTTTCTTCACCAAGCCTTCTGTTTTAGGAGGGGCGCGTGCAACTTTAGGAGGGGGAGGCGGGACCAACTCTTCCTCCTCCTCCTCTTCGTAAAACTCCTCAGAAGCTTCTGTTTTCTTTTTGTCCACCAACAACTTACGCAGTAGAGGCACTAAAAAAATCAGTAAGATAATGAGAAAGCCAATCAAATCACCAAACCAATCCATGCTTTATTGCTCCAGTGGCCCCTCTTCGTTTTCTTCCGGTTGGGCGATTGACTCGCGCATCTCTGTATCCGCTTGTACATTTTTGAGTCGCAGATAGTCCATATATCCCAAATTGCCCGCACGGAGCGCATCGGCAATGGCCATGGGAATCTTGGCCTCCGCTTCCACAAACCGGGCGCGCATATCCTGTACTTTGGCCATGTTTTCTCTTTCCATCGCCACCGCCATGGCCCGTCTTTCTTCCGCTTTTGCCTGCGCAATGCGTTTATCCGATTCGGCTCGGTCTGCTCTCAAACGGGCTCCAATGTTCTCACCAACCGTGATATAGGCAATATCAATGGAGAGAATTTCAAAAGCCGTTTGTGAGTCTAGACCTCTATCTAGTACCAGCTGTGAGATCCGCTGTGGATTGCCCAATACATCCAAGTGAGTGTCAGCCTGACCAATCGCATTGACAATCCCCTCTCCCACACGGGCAATGATCGTCTCTTCGGTCGCCCCTCCAACCAGCTGAGCCAAGTTCGTCCGCACCGTCACCCGAGCGCGACAGAGAAGCTGCACACCATCCTTGGCCACACCCACGATGTAGTCTCCTTGGACGCTCTTGTTAGAAGGACAGTCAATCACCTTCGGATTGACCGAAGTACGCACCGCATCTAAAATGTCTCTTCCGGCTAAATCAATGGCAGTTGCCTGCTTCCAAGAGAGCGGAATGTTGGCCTTATCGGCTGCGATCATCGCGCGGACCACTTCCAAAACACGCCCACCAGCCAAGTAATGTGTCTCCAAATCATTTACTTCAATTTGCTTCAGTCCCGCCTTATAGGCATTAATGCGGGCGTTCACGATCACTTTAGGCGGAATCTTCCGCAGACTCATTCCAATGATGTTAAAAAGAGCGATCGGTGTCCCTGAAACGAACGCTTGAAACCAGAGACTGATAAATCTTCCCACGATCGCCAGGACGACCAGCAACACGATCGCCAAAACGATAATCAAGATGTAAAATTCGACTAATATATCCATTACTTTGCTTCACCTTTTAACTTAACAATTAAGTGGGCGCCTTCGCCTCCCACCACCACAATTTTCGATCCCTTTACCACATATCCTGTTTTTGAAACGGCTTGATACCGTTTTTCTTTCGCCAAAATATGCCCTGCCGGCTTTAAATCCGAGAGCGCTTCTCCCTCTGCACCAATTAACCCTTTATCAAACGACGAGGCGACATACCCCTCCTGAGCTGTATTCAAAAAAATTCCCGTAGCCCGTCCTGTTTTGATCCGCCAGATAGCAAACCAAATGAGCACTCCCATTCCCACCAAAGAGCCCGTCACATACAGCACAATCGCAAGAGCCGACTGCGCCTTAAGGGCAAAAAGCACAATGCTAATCAATACCAATAGAGCCCCAATGGCACCCATAATCCCACCAGGCAGAAAAAACTCTAAAAAGATCATGAGAAAGCCAACCCCTAGTAGCAGCAAAGCACTCCAATTCATTCGGTCTCCTCGACAATCATCTTACTTCCCTCAATTCCAATCACGCGCACTTTTGTTCCCTTTTGCAAAAATTTTCCGCTACTCACAGCATCATAGGGCTCTTGCTCAATTTCAACGCGCCCCGCTGTTCTTAAAGGAGAGATCACCACTCCCTCAGATCCCACCTTCGGCAAATGCTCCTTGGCCGTCCCTGCGACATATCCGTGCTTTGCCTCCTGCTCTCCACGCAGGACAAGCGGAGAAAAAAGGGCAAAGCGCGGCACGACATACTTAGCCAAAAGCGCAATCGCGATCACACCCACAATCACAGCTCCTGCTAGCCAAACCAACCGTCCAAAGATAAACTCACCTGCTGCATTAAGCGTATTGGTATCAAAATCGAAGTCAATCTGCCCAATGCCAGGAAGCAGTAAGACAAATAGCGCCCCAACAGCCAAAATAATCCCGATAATCCCCGTAATCCCAAAACCCGGAATGACAAAGAGCTCCACTAAAATAAGTACAACCCCCACACCCAAGATGATAAATTCTAGCCAGCCCGCTGCCTCCAAAGCAAAACTCGAGAGAATGATCAATCCCAAACAGACCAGACCGATGATTCCTGGAAAGCCAAAACCCGGCGTACTCATTTCCATATAAAATCCGAGCAAAAGACCCAAAAAGAGGATCGAGGTCACAATCGGTGACCCAAGAAACGCAAAAAAGCGCGTTTTCCAATCCATCTTGTAGGTCTTGATCACCGCATTTGGAATCGCCTTAAAAAACGGATAGGTAAAGAGAAGCTCCTGACTCGCGTGCCACTCCCCTTTCTCCTTCTGCTCATCAGAGATGGGTACCAATTTTTCAGGAAGCAAACGTATATCTGAAACGCCTAACTCGAGCATTTGTTGCGAATTGAGCGTAAGCAATTTGCCTTTTTTAGTGATCACCTCATCGGCGGCAATGATATCCTCATCTTTACTCAAGTCCACCACTTTTCCCTCCCGCACGACCAAAATCAGGTCAGCATCCACCATCGCCTCCGCAATCAGAGGGTTGCGATCGAAGTAGGCAGCGCGATTGGCAAAATCGGCGCGGATGGCCGAGTTCACTTTTTCAGAGGTCGCCTCACCCGTTTGCGAAACAGGCGCGGCTGCTCCCATGCTCGCATCTTTTACGGCGGCGATGTAGCGGCACGAGTAAGCGAGCATCGCGCCTGCTGAGATGGCCCAGTTATTGACAACAGCTACTACGGGGATGTCATATTGGGTATCGATCTCTTTGAGGGCATCTGAGATTTTTTGAGCTGCAAAGACTTGGCCACCAGGCGTATCGAGTTCAAGGATAATAAAGATCGGTTTCACTTCATCTCGGAAGTAGTCGAGCGCTTTTCTGATGTAGATGAAGGTGCCTTGCCCAATTTGCGTCTCGTGTCCTCCAATATAAATATGACCGATGACATTAGGCCCCTCTTCTGAATAGGATATGTGCTCCTCTAGACTCTGGTTGAGCGCTTCAGGGGAGATAGCGAGACTCGCAAAGCCACTGACACAAAGAAAGAGTAGAGAGAGAATCCATCGCATAGGCTGCATCATGCCTAAGCAAACTTTTTCTTACTAGTTCTCAGTAAATCGCCCTGATTGATTAACTGTCTTGAGTATCAGAAGACCTGACAATTTCAAAGTGGCATTTTGAAATTGTCGGGGCTACTGATACTGAGCCATTCCACCATACACTCCCGTGTGTAGTTAAGACTCGTGTCTGAGTGAGCAGAGGAGAGGAAGTTGGCCTCAAACTGCGAGGGAGAAACATAAATCCCCTGCTCATACAACGCCTGGAAAAAGCGTACAAATGCAGTTTGATCACAACGCTTTACATCCTCGATTGTGTGAATCGGATGCCCCCCAAAAAAGAGCGTGAAAAGCGATCCCACTTGATGGAGCCTCATCTTCAGACCACCCTCCTCAATCACTGCACGAATCGGAGCCGTGAGGCTGTCTGTCTTCTCTTGCAACGTCTGATAAAACCCAGGGGCTGCGCACAGTTTCAAGGCCTGCAGCCCCGCTTCCATCGCGACCGGATTTCCGGATAGAGTGCCCGCTTGGTAGACCGCTCCAATTGGGGCTAAGTGGTCCATGATTTCTGCTTTTCCGCCAAATGCCGCGGCAGGAAAGCCGCCTCCCACAATTTTTCCAAAGCACGTCAGATCAGGCTCTATGCCATAAAGTTCCTGAGCACCCCCTAATGCAACTCGAAAACCAGTAATCACTTCATCAAAAATTAGAAGCGCTCCCACTTTTTGAGTCTCTTCGCGGAGCATCTCCAAAAACCCTTCTTTAGGCATGATAACACCCATATTGGCTGCGATCGGCTCTAAGATAAGTCCTGCAATCCGCTCTCCATATGTTTGGAAGACCTCTCGGCAAGCATCAAAATCATTATAAGGAAGACAGAGCGTATGCTTGACAAAATCTTCAGGCACACCTGCTGAAGAAGCGAGGTGTGCGGCTCCCGAGCCTGCTTGAATGAGAAACGAGTCGGCATGACCATGATAATGGCCCGCAAATTTAAGAAGCAGATCGCGCTTTGTGAAACCGCGAGCGAGACGAGCGGCGCTCATCGTCGCCTCGGTTCCAGAAGAGACAAAACGGACCTTTTCTACTGAAGGGACAGATTCGGTAATCAGGTGCGCGAGTTTAGCCTCGACCTCTGTTGTGATCCCGAAAGAGCTCCCTTTAGCCACTTGCCTCTGGGCCACCTCGACAATAGCGGGATGCGCATGCCCATGAATCAACGCTCCCCAAGAGCAGCAAAAGTCGATATAGGTGGTGCCATCAACATCAAGGATGGTGTCACCTTGTCCAGACTGGACGACAAGAGGAGTTTGGTTGAGTCCAGGGAAAGCGCGAACTGGCGAATTCACTCCTCCAGGAATGAACTGACACGAGGCGTGGTAGATCTCTTGGCTTGTTAAGGATGTTTTTGTCATGAAGAGGAGATTAACAGAAGGCGAAAAAATGGAAAAGCAGTATCGTATTAGGGCATGTGGCGCCCACTTCTCTTTCTCTTCTGTTTATGCATACCGGCTTACGCCTATCAAGTCTCGTTTGAGGGAGATCTTCCGGATGAAATTTTTTGTATGGCATCTGAAATTTCACAACTAGAATCAGACAAAGAGCGCCCACCTCCCACCCTCTTCACCTTAAAAAAACGGGCCGAATCGGATAAAAAAACGCTGATAGGCATGATGCACGCTTACGGCTACTACGAGTCTGAAATCACCATCGACTATCTAGGCGCCTTTCCCGATACAACCGTCCGCCTCTATTTTGAACCAGGTCCAGTCTACACTTTTGGATCAGTGGAACTGCTCTATGAGGAGGAGACTCCTCTCTATTTATCCGACTTGGGGCTCAAGATCGGATGCCCTGCCCGCTCGGATACCATCTTAGATACGCAAGAGCAAATTGAAGAGCAAATTGCTTGCTTGGGCTATCCGATGGCAGCTATCACCGGTCGTGAAGTGGTAGTCGACCAAGAGTGCAAACAGGTCTTTGTCACCTACACCCTGCATAAAGGACCGATTGCTTACTTCGGACCACTCGAAATCGACGGACTTTGTAAAGTGCGCAGGGGATACATCAAACGGAGAATTGCATGGAAGGAGGGTGAACTTTATAACCCGCAATCGGTCACGTGCACAGAGACCTTTTTACAAGAATCGGGCCTCTTTGCCCTCTCGACGGTCCGCCCTGCAGATGTTGTGGATCAAAATGGCTATCTCCCCATGCGTATTCAAGTGGAAGAGAAAAAGTATCGCCATATTGGCGCCGGGGTCAGTTATAGTACCGATGAGTCAGCTGGAGTGCTAGCCCAGTGGAGCCACGACAACTTAGCTGGATGGGGAGACGCTCTTTCTCTGAATGGAGAGTACTCCTCGATCATTAAGCGAGCGACACTTCTTTATGCCATGCCTGATTTCTTCGGAAGAAATCAAGATCTTCTCTACTCAGCAGAGGTGAGGCGCGAAGATGCTCCGGGCTTTACCGAGCGGGAACTCAGCTTATTGCTTCGGATCAACAAGAAAGTCACAGATCGATTCTCTTATAGTTATGGCGGACGGTATGAACGACTTTTAAGCACCAAATCAGATAACGACGCCAACTACAACTTGTTGAGCGCACCGATTCAGGTAAGATGGGACACCTCTAACCGTCTTCTCAATCCCACACGCGGGACAACCATCGCCTATTTTTTCACACCCTACCAAGCCGTTTTTAACGAGCACATCTCCTTTTTAGAGCAGCAAATTTGGGGCGCCACCTATCAGCCCATTCTCCCCTCAGGGCTCCTTCTGCTTGCCGGTTCAGCGCAGCTCGGTTCCATTGTCGGTCAGTCCCGTTTTGCCATTCCGGCCCCCAAACGCTTTTATGCCGGCTCCTCAACAGGTCTCCGTGGCTATAAATACCTCTCTGTTTCTCCTTTGGATGGCCGAAAGCCCATTGGAGGGCGCTCTCTTTTTATCGGTTCGATCGAGCCACGGATACGGATCATCGACAAGCTCTATTTTGCCACTTTTTTCGATATTGGAAACGTCTACGCCGCCTCCTTTCCCCGCTTTAATCAGAAAATGTTGAAATCAGCTGGAGTCGGATTGAGATATTTGACGCCGTTGGGACCTTTTCGGATTGATATTGGCTTCCCTCTTGATAAACGGAAAGGAATTGACAAAACGTTTCAAATCTATGCAAGCTTAGGACAAACATTCTGATGGGTAAAACAGTCAAAATTTTTCTCCTTTTCACGCTACTGGCGCTCATCATTGGAGGAGCGCTTATACAGACCCCTTTTGCTCAAAATAAAGTGCGCGCCTGGATCGAATCGCGCTCGGAGGGAACGCTCACCATCGGTGAACTTGAGGGATTTTTCCCGTTCTGGTTCCGCCTACGTGATGTCCATTATGTCAAAGACTCGACTGAGGCCACGTTCGACAAAGTAGATCTGTTTCTCTCCCCTTCCACACTTTTTTTAGGCCGTCTATCCATTCTACGCCTACAAATCGACCATGCTGATATCCAAATAGGCGGAAATCAATCTCCAGCAGAGTGGCCCACGCTCCCGATTCCCCTCCTGGTTCATTCGATGCGGATTGACTCTCTTACCTTAAATGACCTTCCCGAGGTTTCTTTGACCGGAATGGGAGAGCTTGAGGGCGATTTCTCTGCCCAGCTCACTGTTGCTTATGAAGAGTACCGGATGAAGCTCAATCTGGAGGGTGATTCCGCAGAAAAACGTCTCCGGTTGGTGAGCCGAATCAAGGAGTCTCCCGACACCTCTCTTTGGTTCAATGGAGTGTATGAGTGGGAAAAAGAGACATTTGTTGGGGAGGTATATGGCACGCTCCAAAATGTGCATGTGAAAAGTGAGATCCATTTTGCCGATGCGCTGCTCACTTTCACCGAATCTACTGTAGAAAAAGAGCTCTTCTCAAGTTCTGTCAGCGGGCAGCTCAATTGGGCCACCCGCCGCTTTCAAGCAGAGGCCAAGGGACAGTGGGATGAGCTCTCCTTTTCTGATGTGTTGCTCACAGGAGAGTGGAAAGAGGGAGCACTCACCTTCGAGGCCACTCTACACGATTTGGTCATAAGCGACCCTGCCTATGAGGTCTTCCCCACCACCCACCTTAAGTTCAAGGGAACGGCAACCAAAAAGAAGCTAAGTCTGATGGGCGAGTTGTGGGGTGTGAGTGACCATCCCTTTACCCTCACAGCAGAGATTCCTTTCGATGCGACTTCCCCCTTTTCCGCTCGCCTTCAAGGACGCGGCTCTCTTGATCCCCTCCTCTCCTTCTTAGAAAACGCCTCTCTAATCGCGCGCGGAGAGGTCACAGTCGATTTGACCTTTACCGGCAGCTGGCAGGCGCCTACAATCGAGGGAAGCCTCATCTATGAAAAGGGCTGGATGGAGAGCTTAACCACAGGAGCTGTTTTTAGAGATCTACACATGGTCATGGAGGGAGAGGGAAACACGCTTCAAATCCGCTCCCTCACCGCTCGTGACCATGGCCGTGGAACGCTTTCCGGAACCGGGGAGATCAGATGGAATCCCAAAGAAGACTTCCCTTTTACGCTTCAAATCGACACCCAGCACTTCTCTCTTCTTACGCTCGATCCCTTCACAGCAAATGTAGGCGCCAAGCTCGCGATATCAGGTACGCTGCAAGCGATTTCGATCGACGGAACCGCCGTCATTGAAGAGGGTCATCTGGCCATTCCCAATAAAGTCCCCACCACCGTTCCTACGGTAGAGGTGACCTACATTCATCCCATTGCCAGCTCCAAGCCCGAACTGGAAGAGAAATCAACCGTCATTCCGATTCAATGGAACGTGCAAGTCGAAATCCCTAAGAATCTCACTATCGATGGCCGTGGCCTTGTCTCTGAATGGAGAGGCTCTTTGCATATTTTTGGAGAACAGGCAGCTCTCCAATACGCCGGTAAACTCAAGCTTGTGCAGGGGAGGTTTGCCCTTGCAGGACGGAGCTTTGATTTAACAGAGGGGCAGATCGTCGTAGAGGGGTTAGAACCAAAAGATATTTACGTAGATATAAAAGGCGATCTTGAGCTGGCGACCATTACAGCCTCGCTTCTTTTAAGTGGGAGTTTAGACGCCACGCACGTTGCGTTTTCTTCTACACCTCCAATGAGTACCAATCAAATTCTCTCCTGGATATTGTTCAATCAAGACGTAAACGAACTCTCTCCGTTTCAGGCGTGTCGTTTAGCCAATGTGCTTGTCACCTTATCGGGGAAATATTCAGGCCCCAAAGTTTTTGATAATATCAAACAAGGACTTGGAATTGATGTTTTTGATATCACCAATTGTGATCTCGACTCGGCCGATCTCACCTTTCAGGTGGGCAAATACATTTCCCAAGGTACCTTTGTGGGCGTCAATAAAAGTTTTTCGGGAGATTACGACTCGGTTCTGATACAAACGCGTCTATACCGCAACTTCTACCTGGAAGGCAACTATGGAGGTTCTCTAAATGGCCTCACACCCAACGGCGGTAAGGTGATCTTTAAATGGTATAAAACCTATTAGGAGACAACATGAAATTACTCTTTCATCTCGCAACGACTCTCACCCTCTCCTTGGGTGCTGTTGAAACCATTCCGCTCAAACCTGGACCAGGCGTAAAACTCTTTCTCGAAAGCGATTATCGGTGCGATTACTGGCGGCTGATCAACTACTTCGAAACGCAGATCACCAACGCTTTTTGTAGCATTGCCAGTAGCGTCATGGTTTTGAATGCGCTAGATATTCCTAAGCCCTATGTGGAACGGTTTCGCTACCCTCTCTACACTCAAGAAGACAACTTTTTTACACCAGCTGTGACGGCTATTGTTTCGCGTGAGACCGTTTTGAGAAGAGGGTCCACTGTTTCAGAGCTTGCCGAAATGCTCAACACCTTTGACGTAACAGCTACACCACTTCATGCCGATACCCTCACACTGGATGCCTTTCGTTCTCTTTTAATGAGCGTTCTTTTGGATCCCAACCGTTATTTAATTGCTGATTTCTATCGCCCTGCTCTAGGTCAGAAAGGGACTGGACACTTCTCACCTCTGGCCGCCTACAACACTAAAGAGGACCAGGTGCTTGTTCTTGATGTTTCCCGCTATAAACATCCCCCGTTTTGGGTGAAGACAGAAGATCTCTATAACAGCATGCTCACCTGCGACAAAGAGGCAGGCGAAATGCGTGGACTTGTGCTCATTCAGGAATAGGGGCAGAAGGATCTATCTTCATGAGAAAGGAATCAACTGGACAGCACAACACGCCCTCTTCTTCGTAACGCCTTTTTCCTCGATACAGCAGGATCGTTTTGGCTTGAGGGTAATCTTCCTGAAACTTTTTCAACCCTTTCAGATCTTGTGCCTGCACCTTTGTTCCATTTTTAACCTCTAGAGCCACAAAACACTCTGGTCCATAGAGGATAAAATCGACTTCGATTTTCGACTGGGTCTGCCAAAAATGCAGTGAGTGGCTCTCTTTTTGCGCATCCGCCCAAGCCTTTAGATGCTGGGCGACTAATCCTTCTAAAGCAGCTCCCTCTCTTTCTGTTTCCACATCATGAAGATTTTTAGGACGAAGAGAATAATAGACCCCAGAGTCGAAGAAATAGAATTTTGCGTGTTTGACAAGAGAACGTTTAGCCTTGAGATTAAAAACGGTAAGTTGAAAAGAGAGCAGCAAGTCATTCAAAATGTGTAAGTATCCATCAACCGTTTTGCGTGAAATTTCACACTCACGGGCAATATTCGACGTATTGATAAGCGAGGCATGAGAAAAGCTCATCGCCTCTAAAAATCGAGCAAAATCTCCAACATTGCGCACAATCCCCTCAGCTTGCACTTCTTCTTTCAAATAGATCCCCACATAGGCGCTTAACACTTCTTCCGGGGAGGGAGAGTCCAACACAATCGGAAGCATGCCCAGCTTCAAGTTGGTAGATAAATCAAAAGAGCTCTCCATTTCTTTTGCAAAGAAGGGAGACATATAACGCAAAAGCGCGCGGCCTCCCAGGA
Source organism: Chlamydiales bacterium (assembly GCA_022601445.1). Taxonomy (GTDB): domain Bacteria; phylum Chlamydiota; class Chlamydiia; order Chlamydiales; family JAAKFR01; genus JAJACP01. Next base: position 268,079 of record JAJACP010000001.1, read on the forward strand.
GATTCACTCCTTGCTGTCTGAGCTTTCTAGCGATAGAACCAGTGAGAATAAACTGATACCCTTTTTTCTCCTCAATGAGACTATGCACAACATCGAGAAGAGAGGGAACCCTTTGGATCTCATCAATCACAACAATTTTTTGCTCGGGGTGCGAGTCTAAAACACCCCGCACTCTTTCAGGTCCTGCTGAGAAAAACCGAAACGACTCCGGATCGAGCAAATCGATCCAAAATGCCTTTGGATACGTTTTTCGAAGCCAGGTCGATTTGCCAGTCCCCCTTGGGCCAAACAAGAAATAGCTCATGGTCTTGGGCGGATCAAAAAAGCGTGGATGCATGAGTAGCCTTACTTTTGTATTCTGCTACCCATTATGCCATTTTTTGTGAAAAAATGGTAACCCACGTTGCATTTTTTGTTAATTATGACAGCCGTTACAATGAGGACACACCTCGTAACGCTCTTCGCACTCCGCTGACCAAATGTAATAATTCGTGTTTGAATAACACCCCCCACTCCCACAAGGACGAGGATTAAAACAGTAGTTCACAGGCAGATCATACGGATACTCATTGATGTCAATATATCCATAAAATCGGTTGTCTCCATTCGACCAACCGGGATTGTAATACCGCTCGGTGCATGGATAAAAACACCACTGAGCCTCTAAGGGAATTAAGAAAGAAAAAGAGAATAAAAAAATAAAAAAGAGCTTTTTCATAAACAAACCTCTCTTTTATTTTATATTTTTAAAATAAATTATACACCTTTTTCTTCTAATTGTTCCAACTCATTGAATAAGAGATCGATCTGCTGCTTCTTTTCATCAATCCCTTTTGAGAGCTCAACAGCACGCTCTCTTTTTCCTTGTTCCGAAGCTTGAATGAGCAGCTGGCACTCCTCTTCTACACTCTGCTCGAGTTTGGAGATCTCGCGTTCTACCGACCGCATCTTCTTCTGGATCAGCTGCGACGGTTTTTTCTGAACAGCTTTGGGCTTGGATTTTTTGGGAGCTTCCTCTTCCCACCCCTCTTTTTCTAGAAACTGTGCATAATCACCATGGAAAAGGTGTTGATTTCCCTGATGACAGACAACGAATTGGGTAGGAAGATCCTTGAGAATCATCTCACTGTGGCTCACGATGACAATGGAGCCCTCAAACGCTTCCATGGCTTCCATCAACGCCTGGATCGATTCCATATCCAAATGGTTAGTCGGCTCATCCAAAAGTAGCAAGTTACACGAAGAGGCGAGAATTTTGCCCAGAAGGACGCGACTTCTCTCTCCTCCCGAGAGAACCTGGATCTGTTTTTTTGCCCGGTCACCGGAGAACATCATGATGCCACAGATTTTGCGCGCCTCTCCTTGGGTTAAATGCGGCGCAGCCGCTCTGATTTCTTCTTCAACTGTCATTTTGGGATGAAGCCGTTCGATGTTGGATTGTCCAAAGAGTCCAATTTTGACATTTGATGAGAGATTTACCTCTCCCTGCTGAGGCACAAGATCGTGGGCTAAAAGACGTAAAAGTGTGGATTTCCCCCTTCCATTTTTTCCAATGATGGCAATCCGATCCCCCTTATCGATTGTCAAATTAAAGTCCGTAATCAAGGGATCGGGCATCCCCTCATACCGAAAGGCCACATCTGTTGCTTCAACCAGGCGCCTTCCTGGAAAGGGGTGATAGGGAAACGTGAAGTCCAAGTGATGAAGTTTGGCCAGCTCCTCTAAAACCGGCATCCGGGCGAGCATTTTTTTGCGTGATTGGGCTTGAGCTGCTTTTGAGGCTTTAGCACCCAACCGTGTAACAAAAGCTTGGGCATGTTCTCGTTTTTTTTCCAGATTGGCCCGCGTCTTTTCATGGACTTGCTCTTCATAAAGAAGCTGAGAGTAGTACTTCTCAGTTCCCCCCTTATACTTTTTCACTTTCTGACGATGAACACCCAAAGTATGCGTGGTCACCTGATCCATAAAGTCTCGATCGTGTGAGATGAGAATCAGCTCTCCTCTCCAGTTACGTAAGAATCGGGTGATCCAGCGGATGGAGACGACATCGAGGTAGTTGGTCGGTTCATCAAGTAGAAGGCAATCAGGATCTTGGAGGAGCACTTTGGCCAGATGAATCCGCAGCTGGTAGCCACCTGAGAAGGTTTCTGGCGCGGCTTCTAAATCTTTCTGCTTGAAACCAAGTCCAAAGAGGATCTTTTCGGCTTTATAGATTTCCTCAGGGGGGAGGTGTTCAGCTGTCTCTTGAATCAAAGTGGAATGAGTGAAACTGAGATGCTGAGAGAGATAACCGAGAGTATACCCTTTGGGGCGCTCAATCGAGCCCGAGTCAATTGACTCCTCGCCTGTGATCATCCGGAGCAGCGTCGTCTTCCCTGAGCCATTGCGCCCGACAAGTCCGCACCTCTCTCCCCTATTCAACTTTAGAGAGAGCTCTTCGAGGATGACATCTCCTCCAAACGCCTTAGATACCTTTTCAAACTGCAACATAGAGAGTGATTATCCCGAAAAAGGGTTTCACTGAAAAGAAAAAAGGGCAAGCAAGGGGTTTAACTCACTCTCTACACCGCTATAACGATTAAAAAGAGCTGTATTTTCCCAACGAAACTCGTTTAAACGGCGCGCAATCTCTCTTTGACACTCACCTCTTAACCGCTCGATCTGTAGGTAGTCAGCGTGGTCATGGAGCTTTAAAAGATCTCTTTCTGTCAATGCTTCGAGCAGAGTCGAGGTCCCATGTGAAAAAAAATCGAGAAACCAAGCGTACACATCTGCATCCAACTCAATCTCTCGAGGATCAAGAGAAACAACTCCACGAAAGTAGCTGGAACGTGCAGCATCTAGACGCGTCGTCTCCTCAGTTGAACTATTTTTCAACGTCACTTTGGATTGAGAATCATCTGTGACCATATGAGAGAGAGTTTCCGCTTCAAGAGGCGCTAAAAAAGGAGTTAGCGCATCGCTGCCAATCTCTGTAGGAGGTGGCGTCAACTCTTTCAGCCGTGGAGTCTCTGTCACAACCGCTGAGGTGGGCAGCTGGGCAACCGGCATCGGTTTCTGTGTGATGGCCGTTACATAATCCGTTTGATATGGAACAAAAGTGCCACCATACCACGAATCTGTGTGAACATGTGAACCGGAAAAAAGACCACCCCCACAGGCAAGCTTGGAATCAAGCGTGAAACGGACAGTCTCTCCAGGTTTAATGGTCGCTACCTGACGCCCCCCGTGACCGGTAACAATCAGCGTTTTTCTCTCATGATTTGTAATCATATAATGTTGATTCTCAGTTTTCTGAGATACAATTTCCGCAGATCTCACAGCACTGGCAACACCAACGGCTCCAAGGGCTGTGTAGCAGAGTGCATCCATTGCCGCATTCACATCTCTTTTTTGCACTCCAATCACAATCGCTTTGGTTGCAAATGTAAACATGACCACACTATTCAAAGTCGCCGCAGTCACAGCAAACTGCCAATGCCCCGTTAGAAGGGAGATAAGCGTCAACGTATCGATCAAAATGAAGCTGGCCTGACTCAATGACTGATACAAATCTTTGCTTTGAGATCCCTGCCCCACTTGAACCACTTGCAGGAAAATGTTGAGAGCCACTCCGGCCATGACCAAGGCATTCATGTTGGCAGCGACTCCAGCAAGCCCTAGCGCCACAGATGCTAATCGCATGATGTGCAATAAATAGACTCCTTGCCCCTCATCGTTTTTAATAGAGAGCAGAGTTTGAGTGGCGACCATTGTGCAGGAAACAGAACGGAGAGAAAGAGCGCCTACCCATCCAATATTCGGAACAAGAGAGAGAATCGCGCACCCGATTGCGGCTACCAACAAGACCCTCTCTATATGCTTGATAGGGATATTAGAGAGCGCTTGGCTAATCCGGCTCGGTTTGAGTTCGTGATAGTGAATCGGTACCGCCGCCATCTCAAAGCCCCCGATGAAAGTTGAATAGGGCAAGCAGGGGATCTAAAGAGCCCACCTGACGGAACAAAGAGGTGTCATTCCACTCCAAGTGTTTCAGACGCCGCGCGATCTCTCGTTGACAGAGGAGTCTGAGTCGAGAGATTTGCAGGGACTCAGCACACTGCAAAAGATGGATCAACGCATTCTCGCTCAGCTGATCGATTGGATTGATCTCTCCTCTGTGTAAAAAGGTGGCTAGCCGAATAAACGTCTCTCGATCGACATTTTGGATGGAACAACTCGTTTGAAGAGTTGAGATAGCGGAAACCGCTTTTTGGTCGAATGTATACTGCGCATCTGAGTGGGCATGCCGTAGGACCAGCTTGGTTGCTTTTTCATTAATCACAACACAACTTTGAGGTGGGCCTAGCTCAGGATTCAGAAAGGCGTCTAGGGCCGCAGAGTCGATTTGCTCAACTGGTGGAGTCTCTGCCCTAATAGTTGGATTTTCAGTCGCAAGAGCCGCGCTTCCCACAGGAAGAGTAGGAAATTCACTAGAGGTCATCGCCCTTTGAATCATAATCGGAACACCCTCTATGTGACTGGGACCGGTGACATAGTTTCCGTATTGATAATCGACAAGAACGCCACCTCTATCGTAGGTGTCCCGTGGATCTAAGCTAAACGAGACCGGCTCGAAAATCTTTGCTTTTGCCACGATATTCCCGTGTTTATCATACAGCGTGCAGTTATACCTGCTGCTTCTAAACGTGTAGTGATATTGAGTGGGTTTCTGCCCTATGATCTCCGCAGTACGCACAGCGCTTGCAATCCCAATCGCTCCCAAAGAGATGTAGCAAGCCGCATCAAAAGCCGCGTTCACATCACGCTTCATGACACCCACCACAATCGCTTTGGTTGCAAAGGCAAACATCACCACGCTATTTAAAACAGCGGCCGTCACCATATACTGCCAACCACCTGTGACCATCGCAGCTAACGCAAATGCATCAAGAAGCACAAAACTCATGTGAGTAAGAGCTTTATAAGGGTCTTTTTGTAAAGAACCCCGTCCGGCTTCACCACATTGAACCATTATCCCCAAAGCAAGCGAGGTGATCACAAGAAGGTTGAGATGAGTAGCAACGCCAGCAAGGCCCAGTGCAACAGAGGTGAGTCGCATGATCTGAAGAAGTAAAACACCCTTGCCCTGCTTATTTTTCAGTCCATGCAGCAAGTGAAGGCTGACCACCCCGCACGAAAAAGAGCGCAGAGTGAGAGCCCCCACCCATCCCACATTGGGGATTAGGGAGAGAATCGCACACGCAACAGCTGCAACCAGTAAAGCGCGCTGGATATGTTCAATGGGGAGATTTTTGAGCTTTTGACTGGCGAAAGTCGGCTTGAGTTGCTGATAAGGAATGCTTTCAACTGTAGACGACATAAATGCAAATAATTTAAAATTAACAAGATAACATTATAAACTAACAGGAAATTGATCCGTACATCGAATTGAGAAAAAACACGCTTTAAAAAAATATCTACCTAGACTACCTTATCCGCATGTCTACTATTGCCCCTTCCTATAGCCCCGTTACCATCAATCCTTGTACAGCCACTAAAAAATGTGTCCATGGCGTGCTTCTCTGTGCACTCGCAGTCATTGCCGCATTGGGAGTTGTCGCTCTTGCACTTCCACACGCCCTTTCGCTGTCAGCGCAGCAAGGAGTCATTCTCCTAACTTCGGCATCGGGAATCGCTTTGTTAGAAACAATTTATTTGATTTGGAGCCGGCCTCGCACCAGCGCATCACCCGATTTGAATCGAGAGACCCTCATTCAACCCACCGTAAGTCGCACCTGTTTTGCAAGCCGTTTTGTCAATGGACCGTATGCACCCAATCCTCTCTGGAGCACATTTGAGAATATTGAGCTCATGCCTCTCGGCGGCTTCCGTCACTACCCACCCTTGCCGGAGCAAATGCCCCTCCTCTTTGCACCTTCACCTGTCACTCGACTACAAGGAACGGTCGATATTCGGTGGCTTGGGCACGCCTCCTGGCTCATTCGCACCTCGACAACCACTATTTTGACCGATCCTAACTGGTCGGACTTTATCCCAATGGGAGGCTCGATACCTCTCTATTACCGCTCTTTACCTCCAGGACTCCCTTTTGATGATGTGCCTTGTGTTTCACATGTCTGTCTTTCCCATACCCACCGCGACCATTTTGATCCCCCGACTTTAGAGCGCTTTCGCGACCGTGATCATCCTCAAGTCTTCTGTCCTGAGCGAGCCAGCACGTTGCTTCCTGGATTCACGAACGTCACAGAGTGCAGTTGGTGGGATGAGCATGTGTTAAGCGAACAGGTCACACTCACCTTCCTCCCTTCTACGCATGCTTCTCAAACCTCAGCGCTCGACTGCAACCGCTATTTATGGGGCAGTTATCTGCTCACCATCAAAACAGGGTGGAACTCTACCTTTAAGATCTACTATATGGGAGACTCAGCATGGAACTTAAACCCGAGTGTCAAAGGATTTGATCCCCGTTTTTGGAAAGATAATGTAGAGAAATTTCACGATATTTGGACAACGAAGGGACCCTTTGATGTGGTGATCTGTGGGATTGATCCGATGGATGGACAAGAAGATGAGCATGCGAATCTCCACCAGCTCACCGATCTCTTTAACCGAATGAAGCCTCCACCGGGGACCATTATTCCCATGCACGCAGGGACGTGGCCTTTCAATCGGTGGGGACGCGATCTCTTGGCACCGATGCGCCACTTTGTAGGGGCGATTGAACCTTATCCGGCCCTACGGGATGCACTGAAACCTTTAAGAGTGGGCGAGCAGATCTCGCTCGCGTAGATAATTGTCAAATCGCAGTTGAGCAGCCTGATTCCGGAAAAACTGATCGCTGCAGTGGCCTCCACCAATGGTGGTAAGGCGATTATCAGAATTTCCACGATCCCCATAGTTTGCCCTTACAAGCTTTAATCCAAAGTGACCAGGCATGAGATTATCATTGGCAGCATGAATCACAAAAATTTCGCCTTGCATCCTTCGTACTTTATTCAATGTACTGAAACGGTCTGTTTTAAGTCGGCGACTATCTGGAATTGTGGAGCAGGCAGGAAGTCTTGCAGATTGATAAGCCGTGTGTGCCAAAAACCATGCGCCACCCTGAATCACTCCAAAGAAACACGTACTGGTCAGCACAAGTAAACGGTTACGTGGACGAGGGGCATTACTTCTCACAACGTTGACAGCAACCGCTGAAAATGAGGTAAAGGTCTGCTCTAAAACAACATGCTGAATACCATAAAAATAACCCAAAGAGGCAGCATACGCTCCTCCTAAGGAAAGTCCGTGCGCGAGCACCTTCTCTCTCTTAACCCCCTGATCTAGAACAAACTTTAGAGCCGCCTCGGCATCAAGATAAGCTTCCATCTCTTGATTAGGGCCCGCACGCACTCCGGTATTCTGTTGATAACCCCGATACTCAGCAAGGAAAACATTGAATCCTTTACCTCTATAGTAATGACCCCAAACCTGCATTCCCTCTTTTGTGCACCCATTTGCATGAAAAAGGATTGCTGTGGGCGCGCTTTGGAAATTCCCAGTCCCAGAGATCGGTTGCCACAACCCTTCCAACTCGATCCCATCTCGTGTTTGATACCGGGCTCCACTCCCTTTATTCTGAATTTGAAACGGGCCACAATGTAACCCTTGCCTCACCTGTTTTTGGCTAAATTTGACCAGCCGTCTCATCTGGACAGAGAGAAGAATGGCGATGCCAATACCAAGTGAACTACACACAATCACAGGAACAGAAAGAGAAAAGTTGGAAGTCACAACAAAGATGTGCCCAACAGGGTTGAGCGCATAGTAGATCGTCAGCGCCACAGCAAAAATCAATAAAATAGGGAGCACAACTGCAGAAATCCCATCACAGCACCCTTTTGCAACGCAACAAGGGGTAAATAAGGGTTCATCAGAAGGATTAACACCGTTAGCAGTCATTTATTACTGCTCCACCAGCTCTTCTACTTCGGGCTCGACCCACCGATTGTGCTTCTTGATCAGTTCAATCAACCGGTCATCGGCCTCGGCCATCTCAATATTTTTTTCCACACACTCTCTGCCCACATAGAGATCAATCTTCCCCGGTCTTGAACCGACATACCCAAAATCAGCATCAGCCATCTCCCCAGGCCCATTGACAATACAACCCATAATGGCAATCTTGACACCGGGAAGATGCTCGGTACGTGAGCGAATCCGTGCAGCTACACTCTGCAAATCAAACAACGTGCGCCCGCATCCTGGACAAGAGATAAACTCAGTCTTCGACTGCCGCATCCGCGACCCTTGCAAAATGGCAAACGACAACGAGCGGAGTGTTTTCAGCGCGTGTGGCGCCTCCAAACAGATCCCCTCACCTACACCGTCACAAAAAAGGGAACCGTGCTCAGCTGAAGCTTGAATCACCAAGTCCTCTTCTTCACATGTATAGGCAAACTGTAGAATCACAGGTGTTTGCAGATTATTGGCATAAAGCCAGTTAAAAAAGCGACGACCGTTATGCACATAGTTTGCCCTCGGGGCAAAAAAGATCACCTCGGGGCGATCAATGATGATCTGCTCCCAATCATTTTCCGTAACCACGTACGGATCGGTGATCACCCCCACACCTGCCTCACGCAGCCGGGTCAGTTTAGGGTGCTCAAAAGAGGCAATGACTGCGTCGACCGCTCCTTGGTCTTTCACAGGACGGCCGAGTTGCACCTTGCAGCCAATCTGCTCATAGAAATCAGCCGCTTCCACCTCTTCCTCAGAAATGGTCACTATTACCGAGCCATCTCGATGGAGGGGCGCGCTCACTTCTACAGGCGGACGTTTCTTAGGAACCTGATATTCAACTGGATAATCTCTAGCAAAGCTCTCAAGACGACGACAGGGATCGATCTCATTCCACGGATCTTCTGTTAGGGAAACCCGAATGGTATCACCCAGGCCATCGAGAAGTAGAGAGCCCGTTCCAATCGACGACTTCACCCGTCCATCTTCCCCTTCACCTGCCTCAGTTACACCTAGGTGGAGTGGATAGTCCCAACCAAGCTTGTCTAGCTCAAAAGCCAGAAGACGGTACGCCTCAATCATCACCTGCGTGTTGCTCGCCTTCATGGAAAAGATGAGATCGTGGTAGTCGAGCTTTCGACAGACGCGGGTGAACTCAAGAGCCGATTCAACCATGCCCGCAGCGGTATCGCCATAACGGTTCATAATCCGGTCAGATAGAGAGCCGTGGTTGGTTCCAATGCGCATCGCCCGCTTGAGTTTTTTACATTTTTCAACCAGCGGAGAGAATTTTTCTTCAATCTTTTCAATTTCAGCAGCATAAGTCGCATCGTCATACTCAATGATCTTAAAAGAGGCCCGTTTATCGACAAAATTGCCTGGATTGATCCGCACCTTGTCTGCAAAGTCAGCAACTCGCATGGCAGCAGGTGGATAAAAGTGGATATCAGCAACAAGAGGAATGGTATATCCTTTTTGCAGAAGACCATTTTTGATCCCTTCACAGGCATCAGCCTCTTTTTTTCCTTGGACAGTGACTCGTGCAATTTCGCAGCCGGCATCAGCCAGGCGCATGATCTGTTCAACAGTCGCACCCACATCGCGTGTATCGGAGGTGGTCATCGATTGGATGCGCACTGGGTTGTCACCGCCGACGCCCACATTGCCGACCATCACCTCTCGGGTTTTTCTTCGCATCGTCTGATAAACCGTCTTATTCATACTAAACCTTTTAAAAAAAGAATTGACAAGTCCTTAAAACAAGTATGATAATAGATGTAGGGATTCTATGAAATAGGAAGTTAAGAAAATGGCATCAGTTGGACCTCCCGGCAAACCGGATGAATTACCCCCAGTTTCGCCGCCTTCAAGTAGCAAAGCTCAACAAGTCCTCTCTTCGAAGCAAGATTTGATTGAAGCGCATGTGCAAAACTACCAAATCTACAAAATCCCCCTTCTGGGTGGCATTCTTAAGGCGTTGTTTGGCAATATGACAGCCAAACAAGCGATCAAAGATCAAATCCTGGGCCAGATTGGCTTTCAAAATAAAGATGCCCTCAATGGCCTCAGTTTGGTTCAGCTTAATCAGCTTGCTCGAGCAACCGGTCCGCTTCAACTGTTAGGAAACCGTTTTAATTCTTTTGAGAAAGCGAACTTCGTACGTGAATGGATTCAACTAACACCACAAGAGGTGAATGTTCTTCAGGATTTCGCAGATGGAAAGACGACTACGCCGCCCTATGACCTCGCCTCATATTCAACTATCTGGGAGACCTGCAAAGAAATCAGCTCCTTAACTAACACGACTGTTCTTTTAGACGAGTGTATCGACAGTGTCCTTGAGGGAACGTCGCAAGGGCGCCCTCTCCAATGTTTGATGTCACGTGAGACTTCAAAATTTTCTCTTGACCAAGAGATTCTGCCCAGCCAAGTCCTTTATGGACGCAATGATGATGAAAAAATTGATGCTAGTAAACTCTATGTCAGAGTCTGCATAACTCACCCCGTTACCCTTGAAACTCGCACGCTCCGTCTCTCTTTTGGTTTAACTGGAACAATGACAGTCCGAGAGGCCAGGGAAAAACTAAACTCTTCTAAACAGGACTGGATAAAGAACTCTAAACAAGAGATGGGAAAGTGTATCAAAGCATGTAGTAGAGGAGAGGTTGATCTTAAACGCAATAAAAATAGACGTCTAGAGCTTAAAGATGGTAGCGTTCTTACAAAGAAAGAACTGCAAAAAGCAAGAGAGGGACTAGACAACGGTCAACCCTTTTCTATCCAGGGAGGGATACAAGTTCAATTTCAGCACGAAGAGATAAAAATTGGCGATACAGGCTTCACGCGTCTCAAGACAACCATCTCGGACGGAAAAAGAGAGTATACACGTGAAACGTACTATAACTGGTTTGACTCTCTAAGGGGGGAAGAGTCACCCTTTTTAGAACGAGATTTACAGCTCGCACGCATGGAGTTTAACGATGCCAGCGTATAGCTTTCGTGAGACGTTGGGATTTTTCAGCGACAAACTGGACTCAAGACCTCCTGAGAAGGATATTGATGCAGGCGAGGCAGAACTCCTTGTCGATCAGATGCGGGTGGGGCTTTCTAAAGACTCTTTAGAGAATAGTCTGAAAATGGAGATGGTTCTGGGTTTTCTGATGCAGCCGATCCGAGAAGAGCGTTTTAAGCAGCTTGCGACCAGTAACTTTTTAGGGATCAATACAGCTGGTTGCACCTTGACACTAGGAAAGTCTGGAGACATATTAAAGTTGCATGTGTACATCAATTCGACAAGCACTCCTCAGGAGAGTTGGGAGTGGCTACATCGCCTTTTACATGTAGCTGTGGAGTGGAAAAGGCACTTGATCGAATGGGAAGAGTTTGTTCCCTTAAGTACGACAACCAAGGAGAAAACGGATGAGCAGCAAAGTTCCACCTTCCCGAGAGCCTAGCGGGCGGAGAGAGTCTAGGGAACGGCTTCCTGAAAACACTCGCGCTCGGCAAGCCATCTCTCCTGGCCCTCTTAGTATGGGAGAAAAAATCAACTACTTCTTTGAATGGGTCATCGCCCACTTTAGCTCTCGTGAAAAATACCTCGAAAAAATACAGCCTTCATTTCCTCAAACAGAGTTGCTAAAAGACTTTACTTCTACCGAGCTTTTTTTACTGGAACCCATTTTGAGAAATCCACACGTGAATGAGTACCTTGACACTTTCAGTAGCGATGAAGAAAAAGTGGGCACTTTGAAGCAGCTTTTAGCCAATCCACGACTTGCTGCAGATCCTCGCCGGTATGCGTTAGATCAACTGCTGATCGATGCTGTTCAATCGGGAATTTCTGGTGAAGCACCTGAATATCAAGAAAATAGTGTCTATAAGCTGCTTGAACCATTAGGCTTCGCATATACATACGAAACAAATGTTCAGGGCTCCCACCAACTGATCACTATCTATGTCAAGAACACAAAAACCGACGAAACCGAATTTGTTGCAAGCACGATACCAAAAAACTTAACTTTAGAGGAACTGCTTAGCTATTTACAACACCCAACCGCTTCAAAACTAGATTCCAAAAAACAGGAAGCGACCCAGCGTTTCTCAGATAAAATGCACAAGAGATTGGAAGAGACTACCCAAAGGCTACTTTCTCCTCTTCCTGCTCGGTCATCTTCCGATTTGGATATCTCTTTGATGGTGAAAAAATATGAAGAGGAGCTAACAGCTCTTGATGCCATTCCTTATATTATGGCGGATACTGCCACACACAATAGAGTTGCAGCTCTTTTACAAGAAGATCCAAGCAAGGTGCTTTTAGTTTTTAATACTCTCAGAGGCATTCAAAAAGAGTATCCAGAAACAGCTGAAATAGAATCTGCGCAAAATGTCATTCGCCAATTACTAGGCATGGACAGAAAAGAGATTGAAGCGATCATTCGAGAGCCAAAGAAATGGGGAAAGCGAGATGTTTGAAGCGTTTTTGCTAGAGCTGGCTAAAGTGTTGGAATTTCCCACACTCGCACCCGATCAAAATGGCGCTTGTCTTATCCTCATGAAAGAGGGCAACATTCCCCTCCTCTTTGAGCTCGATGAACAACTCGTTCCAAATAAAATTCTCCTCTCATCGAACGTTCTTGCTTTTCCTATTGAAAGGCGCATCGAAATCTATGAGCTCTCTCTTAAAACCAACGATACCATTGAGGAGACGGTCTCAGTTAAACCCGATGAGGATGAACTCTATCTCCACCAGAGAATCAACCCTGAGGTTCAAGCCAAAGAGCTTGAGGTGGTTCTCAACACCTTTCTCAAACAGGTTGCGCACTTAAAAAGTGCCGTGGCAAAACTACTCCAGGAACCTGTAAAACACCCTACCGTTCCTCCCTCTCCTAGCGGGATCAACCCCTTTCCCTATAAGGCCTAATTCGCTAGAATCGCGAAGGTGAACTATTATTACGAAAAACTGTATACCGCATTCTCAGGAGTGGGTCTGTGGGCTCTGCTTTTTGCTCGCACTTTTTGGGCCTCGATTAAGCGTCCTCCCTCATGGCCACTCATCCTCGATCAGCTGTATCACATCGGTGTTCTCTCTCTGCCTGTGGTGGCAATCACCGGATTTTCTACGGGGCTGGTTTTAGCCGCCCAATCGTTTTACCAACTGGGGGATAAGGGGCTCGCAAGCGCCACAGGGCTACTTGTAGGTAAGGGCATGCTCACGGAAATTGGGCCTGTGCTAACCGCCTTTATGGTCACAGGAAGAGTCGGCTCCTCCATGACGGCTGTGATCGGCACGATGCGGGTCACGGAACAGATCGACGCGCTGAGGTCAATGGCGGTCAATCCCCTTCGCTATTTGGTCGCTCCCCGTATTATGAGCTGCATGACCATGCTGCCTGTTTTGACGATGTTCAGCGCGGTGATGGGCATTTTTGGGGGCTATCTCATCTCGGTCTATATCTTTGGCATGACCTCCCAGGGCTATTTCGACCCGATGCCGGTCCATGTGAGCTATTTTGATATCTTGACAGGCATCACCAAAGCGCTTTTCTTTGGGTTTATTATCAGCACTATTGCCTGTTACAAAGGAATGACGACAAGAGGAGGCGCCGCGGGGGTAGGACGCTCAACAACCACTAGTGTGGTGATCTGCTACTCATACATTCTTGTTGTCAACTTCTTGCTTACAGTGGGGCTTAATGTGGCGCACATCACTTTAGTCGAGAGGTTTGGATTCTAATGATTGAAGTGGAAAATCTTTGGAAAAGCTACAATGGAACCACTGTCCTCAAAGGGCTTGACCTGAAGGTAGAGACAGGGGAAACCCTAGTTATTTTAGGTCAATCGGGCTGTGGAAAGAGTGTATTGCTCAGGCAAATCTTAGGTTTGGAACGTCCTGATAAAGGTAGAGTGAGTGTTGATGGAGTTTGCATCTCCGAGCTCAAGGAAAGCAAGCTCTACATGGCCATTCGTGAAATGGGCATGCTCTTCCAAGCGGCTGCTCTTTTTGATTCACTGACAGTTGGCGAAAATACCGCCTTTTATCTGAGACAACACAATCACCATTCGGAGAAAGAGATCCAAGATTTGGTAGCTGAAGCGCTACATATGGTCGGGCTCGGTGGAAAAGAAGAGGCAATGCCCTCGGATCTGTCAGGAGGGATGCGGAAGCGGGCCGCTCTAGCTCGACTGATTGTCTACAGGCCGAAGCTCTTACTTTATGATGAGCCGACAACGGGTCTCGACCCGATCACAGCCATGCAAATCAACGATCTGATCTTAAAAACGCAACGGGAACTGAATGCCACGAGTATTGTGGTGACGCACGATATCTGCTCAGCCTTTCATGTTGCCGACAGGATTGCCTTGAATCATGGGGGAAAAATCGTCTATATCGCAACAAAGAGTGAATTCGTTAAAATAGAGGATCCGCTTGTGCAAACGTTTTTGAAAAACTCGATACCGAATGGGGATTTATTCAATGGGTGACCGGATCAAGGCCTTTTGGCTGGGTATTTTTATTATTGTGGGCATTGTTCTAACAGCGTGGCTGATCCTCTTTCTCAAGCCTTCTGTTGGCGATGGAAGGCTGACACTCACCGTCCGCTTTTCTAACATCGACAAAGTGGAATCGGGAACAAGAGTCACCTTTGCGGGCAAGCCCGTTGGAGAGGTCTATAAAATCATTGAAGTCCCCCACCCACGTGAGAGCCCCTCAGATGAGTTTGGCAACCTCTATATCTACGAGCTCACCTTGAAAGTGGACTCCACGGTCCACGTCTACTCTTACGATGAGATTGTTTTTGCTACTTCCGGGCTGCTGGGAGAAAAATCCATCGCCATTGTGCCTAAAGCGGCTCCTCCCGGCGCTCCTCCGCCACAAGAGGTGACCCAAGAGGTGCTCTTTGCCAGATCAACAGACAAACTGGATCAAATCCTCCACCAAATCTCAGGTGTGTCTGATTCCCTGACAGACACCATGGAAGGAGTGAACACTTTCCTAGCCGTGAATACAAACGATTTCAATCAAACACTCAAGTCTATTTCTGGCGCTGCCGATCAGGTGAAAGTCTTTGTCGCCGACGTGAATGACCAGAAAGTGGTCAATCAGATCAATGAAGGACTTGCCAGCATCCATCAAATCACAAATGGTGAAGGCACAATCGGCAAGCTCATCCACAGTGACTCGCTTTATCTGCAGCTATCGGGACTGATGTGCAAGGTAGATACACTCCTCAATGACATCAACCATTATGGTCTTCTTTTTCAATATGATAAAGGTTGGCAACGGACCCGAACTGCGCGTATGAACCAGATGAAAAAGCTCTGCAGCCCCTGTGATTTCTACAACTACTTTGATCATGAAGTGTGTGAGATTTCTGTGACCATGAATCGGTTAGGGCAAGTGATACAAACAATGGAGTGCCGCGAGATCCCTGTTCAGAGTGAATGCTTTGCTGAGGGAGTACGGAGATTAATGAGTCAAGTCGAGTGTTTACAGGACTCTCTAAAAACCTATACAGAAATGCTCACCGGCACGTATTGTCAGGAATGTTATTGTCAGTAGTGAGGAGCTCATGGATACGATTCCCTATTCCCATTTAGAGAAGGGAACTTTTTTAATAGCCACGCCGGATGTTGAGTCGGGCATCTTTTTTCGCGGTGTTTTGCTCCTTTGCGAGCACAGCCCCAATGGGTCCTTTGGGCTGGTCATCAATAAGAGTCTTGAGCTCGAGTTACCCGAGGAAATTTTGACCATTGAGCAACTCAGTAATCCCCACGTCGACGTGCGTGCTGGAGGTCCTGTTCAGACCAATCAGATGATGCTATTGCACTCATCAGACAAAATTCCCGAGCAGACAATTGAGATCTGCGAGGGCGTTTATTTGGGTGGAGATCTGCAATTTTTGCAGGAGGCAGTGACCAATCAGTCGGGACCGACACTGCGTCTCTGTTTTGGGTATGCAGGTTGGCAGGCGGGTCAGTTGGAAAGAGAGTTTTTGGATGGGGGTTGGTATATCTGTCCAGCTTCGGCAAAGCATATCTTTGAGACGCCTCCGGAGAAGTTGTGGCAGGAGCTACTGCGTGAGCTTGGCGGCAAGTACGCGACCCTCTCTATGATCCCCGAAGACTTATCTCTTAATTAGCTTTTCTTGTGCCAGAAGAGTGCGGAAGATCAACCGTTCCCACCCCTTTAATCTTCCTCTACCCTTCCGAACGTCTACAACAACAGGGAATGGATTTTGGGTTGGGAACAGCTGAGATTGCGTGAGATTTTTGTGGAGAAGAGGTTAGCGGAGCCGAAGGGAATGGCCACCGGCCCTTTACGAGGCGATGATGACTTCTTATCTGCAAAAAGAGTGCGGAAGATCAACTGTTCCCAACCCAAAATCCATTCCCAAAAAAAAGCCCTTTTGACCGAAGTCAAAAGGGCGGAAACTCCAAGGAAAAGAGGAGGGGGATTCTTATCGCTTGGAGAATTGGAAGCTCTTACGCGCCTTCTTGCGGCCGTATTTCTTACGCTCTTTCTTACGAGGATCACGGGTCAAGTATCCCTCTACCTTCAACTCGTGACGATGGTTGGGGTTTTGCTCCACTAAAGCACGGGCAATCCCTAAACGGCTAGCCCCTACTTGTCCTTCAACTCCACCACCGCTGACGCGAATGATGATATCGTAGTTCTTCTCTGCATCAATCTTAGAAAGAGGCAGCATAATTGTATTTCTTTGAATCTCAAGGGGAAAGTATTCTTTGATGTCACGACCGTTGACGTTCACTTTACCGCTACCGGGACGAAGACGGACGCTGGATACGGAGCGTTTGCGGCGGCCAGTTGCGACATATTCTTCTAGCTTTGTCATGTACTACCTTCTAAATTTCAGCTTTAATGGGTTTTTGCGCTTCGTAAGGATGCTCTTCACCGGCAAAAACACGGAGCTTGCGCAGTTGTTGCTTACCTAGACGAGATTTAGGCATCATTCCTTTAACAGCGTGTGTAATGATGTATTCGGGCTTCTTCTCTTTCATGTTGCGAAAGGGAATCTCGCGTAGACCCCCAATGTGCCCTGTATAATAACGGTAAATTTTCTGAGCCTCTTTGGCGCCTGTGACCTGAATTTTGTCTGCATTCACTACAATCACACCATCACCTGTATCTACATTAGGTGTAAAGGTAGGCTTATGCTTACCACGCAAGATTTTAGCAATCTCTGTACAAAAACGGCCGAGGGTTTTCCCAGAGGCATCGAGGATGTACCAACCTTGCTTTGTATCTTCCTTACGGGCCTGAGTGGTTGTCGTTTCTTTCTTCCGTTCCATGATGATGATTCCTTCGGTTTCAAGTCGAACATCATAAGATTAAGTGTTTTTTTTGCCAACAAGAAATGTAGTCTGTAACAAAAAAACTCGATTAGATAGCTCCCTGTTTAAGGATGTAAATCGCGACCAAAACGGCAATCAAAAATATTCCTGTCAATCCATGAAAAACCTGGTAAACCAAACGGGAACGACGCTTTCCTTGAGCGATCCAACACCCACAAATGCTATCGCAGATGATCAGGAAAAAGGCGAAGGTGAGCTTGAGATGGAGCCAAGGCGCTTTCCAATTGGTATCCTTTAAAAATAGAAGACAGAGCCCAAAGGCCACTGCCAAAACCATGGAGGGAAGGTCAATAAAAAAATAAATGCGCTTATTGATCCGGTTCATCGCCTGAAAAAGGGTATCGGACTCTTTGGCCTGATACCCGAGCATGCGGGTGAGCATCAGAAGCGAGCCGATCCAGATAAAGACAAAAAGGACGTGAAAAAGTTTTAAAATAGCCATATGAATTGAAATCTCAAAGTGTTTTTGGTAGCATACTCGCCTTATGAAAAAAGATCCAAAAACATTTTACATGCGCACCTATGGGTGCCAAATGAATGAACTCGATACCGAGGTGATGGCAGGCATTTTAGCCAAACGGGGCTTAACGGCTACCGAAGATGAAAATCAGGCAGACCTACTCATTTTCAATACGTGCTCGATCCGCGACCTGGCCGAAAGAAAGGTGATGGGTAAGCTGGGACAGCTTGGGCGGCGCAAAAAACGGGACCGGATTATTGGGGTGACAGGGTGCATGGCCAACGCCAAAAAAGAGGGTCTTTTCCAAAAACTCCCTCATGTTGATTTTGTGCTGGGAACAAACAACATTCACGATCTAGACGGGGTGCTCGATGAAGTTCTGCATACAGGCACGCAAGCGGTGCGCACCGATGAAGAGTTTTTTCAAGAGCTCGACTATACCGCTGCCAAAAGAATGGATAAATACAAGGCCTACGTCTCGATTATCCGCGGCTGCGATAAATACTGCACCTACTGTGTGGTTCCCTATACGCGTGGTCCTGAGGTTTCACGCCATCCCGATCATATCGTCGAAGAGTGCCGCCATCTGGTGGGCGAAGGGACCCAAGAGATCACGCTGCTGGGCCAAAATGTCAACAGCTATGGGAAGGATCAGGCGGAGTGGAACACCCTTTTTCACGACCTTCTCTACAAACTCGACAAAATCGAAGGGCTGAAGCGAGTCCGCTTTCTGACTAGCCACCCGGTCGATATCACGCGTGAGTTGATGGAGGCAGTGCGTGATCTTCCCAGTCTCTGCGAGCACGTGCATTTCCCCCTTCAGGCTGGCTCGAGCCGCGTTTTGCGCAAAATGCACCGGATCTATACGAAAGAAGAGTATATGGAAAAGGTCGCCCTTCTACGTAGCTTAGTGCCAGGCGTCGCTCTTGGAACCGATATGATTGTCGGCTTCCCCACTGAGACTGAAGAGGAGTTTGAAGAGACGATGGAGGCCATGCGCCAGGTGCGCTATAGTAATGCGTTTCTTTACACCTATAGTCCTCGTAAAGGCACGCCTGCCAAGAGATGGGCCGATGATGTCCCGGAAGAGGTAAAGACTGACAGGCATCAACGCCTGCTGGCTCTCCATAACCAAATCGCAGCTGAGCTGATGAGTGAGATGCTAGGCAAAGAGGTTGAGGTGCTAGTGGAAAGGCGGAATCGAGACCAAAAGCACCTCAAGGGGCTCACGCGCTGCTGGCGCAATGTCATTTTTGAAGGTGAAGACGCTCTGATTGGCACGCTTCAAAAAGTCACTTTACAGAGTTTTACGCATAACACTTTTATAGGAAAAATGTTATGATTCTCCTATGTCTTACATAGAAACATTAGCTCCAAGAGGTTATGACCCTTATACTCTTTTGACCTATCCGTATAAAGAAGGTGTGCGCAACCTTTCTATCTGCTGCAATGAGCCCACACTAGCCGGGCGCGTGAAGCACTGTGTGGTGGGTCTTCTTCTTCTAGTTCCCCTGATTAATACCGTTGTTTTTGTTATTTTGCGTGCCACAACGACCGTTCCTGTATTTCGGGATGAGGTTCAGCAAACAGCTGATGATACTAATACCCTTGACAAGTTGACTGAGCTCAGAGCGACGCTTATCAACGAACGTGATACTACCCCAGAAGGCGTAGACCGTATTGAGCGGACAAAAGCCATTGCAACGATCGAGCAAGTGGCAACCAGACAAATGACCTTACGTCATGTGCGCGCTGTAGACAACCATCTTGAGCATTCAGCAAGAGGGCACGTTACCGGAGATGGTCAGATTTATAGAGCCCGCTATACTAGAGCCATTGTCCAACAAGAAGATCTTCCTGAAACGGGCTTTACCCAGGTGGCCGGCCTGCATCAGGAGCAAGGTGGCAATCATCTATGCGGCTATTACGCGCTTTTCTTTATGTTCCAAGCAATTACAGGCGAACGTGCCTTTGCTGATCGAATAGGTTGCCACACTAAGCTGCAGCAATGGACGACAATGATTGCACAAAAAAGAGCGGCCGCTTGGCTCTACAACCGCCGAAATCTTCCGATTCCTGCCTCGCTAGAGGTCTCCGTTAGAGGATTGAGCCCTTATGACATCCAGTATTTGATTGAGAACGATCCCGAGCTTGAATCACTCCGCGCTACAAACGATTGCTTCGTAATGGAAATGGATTCTCGTTCTCTTACCCCTCTTGGAAGTAAAGTCGACACAGACCGCTTCCCTACCTATCTCATCCTAAAGGAGGACATGCACTACTACTTTGTGTGGGCAGAAGCGCCGTGGGAATTCAAGGTGGTCCACTCACTGGGATACAGCATTCACAATAGCTCGTATTTTAGAGAAGAGGTCTTTTTTCAGATCGTCGAACGCCTATATTTCCAACAACCTCTTGAACTCAGCCTCTGAGAGAATTTTGATCCCGAGTTTCGCCGCCTTTTCGTACTTGGAACCGGGATCTTCCCCTGCCAAAAGATAATCGGTATTTTTGCTCACAGAACTCGAGACTTTACCGCCCCGCTCTTTAATCAAGGAGCGGGCATGATCACGGGTGTATGTCTCGAGCGCCCCTGTTAATACAAATGTCTTTCCCTGAAATGCATGCCCTTCAAAACCTCTCACCTCTTCAATTCGAGGAATGACCCCATTTTCTAAAAGACGAGCCACCTCTTCTTGGTGCTCAGGATCCGAAAAAAAGGTGACGATCGCCTCAGCGACTTTAGGTCCTACCCCCTCTACTTCTACCAGCTGCTCTTCACCCATCAGGGCTAATTTCTCTAAGTTTCCCGCTCGACTCGCCAGAAGATCGGCCGTCTCTACACCCACATGGGGAATCCCAAGGGCCATAATGAAACGGCCCAACGTGACATCTTTCGACCTCTCAATGCTCTCTAAAACGTTTTGAACTGATTTTTCTTTGAAGTTTTTGACCTGGAAAAGCTGCTCTGCCGTTAACGTGTAGATGTCAGAAAGACGCTTCACAAACCCAAGCTCAACCAGCTGGGTGACCACTTTTTCCCCCAAATGCTCGATATCCATCCCGGATTTACCTGAAAAGAAGATAAGACGCCTCAGCCCCTGCGCCGGGCATCCTACCCGATTCGGGCAGCGAACAGCCACTTCGTCCTCACTCCGTACAACAGGTGTCTCACAAGCAGGACAGTGCGTCGGCATACTCCACGTCTTTGTACCAGGTGGACGTTTAGCACGATTCACTTCGACCACTTTGGGGATCACATCGCCCCCCTTCTCAATAAAGACGTAATCCCCCACCCGAATCTCTTTCCGCTTCACCTCGTCTTCATTGTGTAGGGTGGCGCGTGCAATGGTGCTTCCCGCCACAAAAACAGGCTCGAGCTCAGCTACTGGAGTCAAAACGCCTGTCCGCCCTACTTGGACGGTGATCTCCTTGATCACGGTTTCGACTCTTTCGGGAGCAAACTTGTAGGCAACAGCCCACCGGTAGTTCTTTCCGGTGACACCCAACTTTTTTTGCAAACCAAGCGTATCGACCTTAATGACGATCCCATCAATCTCAAAGGGAAGAGTAGAACGGGTTTTTTCTATCTCCTCGGCAAAGGCCCAAATTTCCTTGAAATGACGGCAACGGCTAAAATGGCCGGCAATCGGCAACCCCCACTCTTGAAGGGCCTTCAGCGACTCAAACTGCGTTTTGGGTCCTTGTGCGGTAATTTCAGCCACCCCATAAAAAGAGATGCCTAAATTCCGCTGAGCTGCTTCTTTAGGATCTAACAGTTTGAGTGCACCTCCTGCTGCATTGCGCGGGTTTGCAAAAAGAGACTTTCCCTCTTTTTCACGCTGCTGGTTGAGAGTGACAAAAGCGCTTTTAGGCATAAAAACCTCTCCACGCGCCTCTAACACTTCAGGATAGGGGCTGCGCAGCTGCAAGGGAAGGGAGTGAATGGTCCTGACATTGGGAGTGATCTCCTCCCCTTCCGTCCCATTACCACGCGTCACAGCACGCACAAGTAGGCCCTGCTCATAGCGCACCGAAATGGCAATTCCATCCATCTTGAGCTCTGTTGTATAGGTCACGTCTTTGGAATGCAGTAGCTTCTCAATACGCGCCAAAAACTCATTCACTTCTTCAGGCGAGTAGGAGTTGGCTAGCGACAACATCGGAACAGTGTGTGAGACGACAGGGAAGCCTCCCGAGACCATCTCTCCCACTCTTTGTGTCGGCGAACCGGGAAAGATCCATTCAGGATGCTCAGCCTCGACCTCAATCAGCTGCTGCAAAAGCTGATCAAAAGCAAAATCAGAGATCACGGGAGCATTTTCAACATAATAATGCCGGTTATGCTCCCAAATCTCCTCACACAGTCTTAAGTACTCTTTATTGGACATTGGCCGCGCAACGGAATCCGTAGGTGCTATTCACTGTTCCTGGATTGTTTCGGTGTCGATGTGAAGAGCGCATATCTTCTTTTAGGCTCTTCCAACACCCCCCGCGCAGCACGCGATAAACACCTTGTAAAGGACCTTTGGGGTTGCTTGGCTCCTGCTCAGAGGCTTCGTAGTAGTTATACCCATACCAATCTTGGCACCACTCATAGACGTTGCCGGCCATATCATAGAGACCGTACACATTCGGAGCGTAGCTCATGACCTTAGTCGTGTCAGAACTGAAGAAGTTGGCTTGACTCTTTTCGATATTCTCGCCGGTTGTGTAGAGTCCTACATCCATGCCACCGCGCGCCGCAATTTCCCATTCGGCCTCGGTCGGCAAACGCTTACCGACCCATCTTGCATAGGCTACCGCTCCATACCACGTGACACCGACAACAGGGTGCTTGGCATAGCCAGATTCAATCGAGAGTTTACCGCCGGTACGATGCAGACGGGCATCTTTCAAGCGAATTAGGTCGTTGTAATGCGAGTCTTTCTCCCCTCCCATAAACTCTAAAAAGCGCGCAAATTGCTCATTGGTCACAGGATGCACATCCAAGGCAAAGCTGTCGACAAGGATCCGATGATGAGGCATCTCATCACGACTTCCTTGATTTGAGCCCCGAAAAAATTCGCCTCCCTGTATGACAATCATTTCAGTCTGAAGAGGCTCAATATTTTGAGATTCTTTAACTTCAGGCTGATACTCCGTGACGACTGGATCTCGATTCAGCATAGAGCTGAGCTGCTGTGAATAAGATTCATCCCGGGGAGGGGTCATGGCAGGTGGAGTCGCCTCAGCGATATCTTTGCTCTCTACAACTGTAGCCTCTTTGGGAGTAGGAGCGATGCGCGCCTCGGCAACAGGACGACTAATCACAGGAGCTAAAGCCGGTTTCTCTTCAGCGGCAACAGCAGCTAATTCTCTGACAGGCTCGGGTTGAGGCGTGCTTTTCTCTAGTTCTTCTTTGAGGTGCTCCAGTGTGGGAGAGGACTCTTTAGGCGACTCTTTGATCACAGGACGGAGCTCACTTTGCTTCTTTGCCTCTAAAAGAGGTTGTAAAAGTGTAGGCCTTGAAGTGGGATCGGGTTGCAAACACTGCTTCACAATCGCATCCCAGTCGTGCCGATAGTCGGGAGCTAACTTAGATGGCATCTCGAATGCTCCCTCTGGAAACTGACCCGTAATGAGATAATAAGCCAAGACCCCAAATGCATACGAATCCGCCTGCATCCCCACCTGCTCAAATCGTTTTTGCTCTGGAGCTAAAAAGGCATACCCCTGCAAGAAAGACTGCCCCAATTTTGAGAGCTTGTCTGCATCGATGGGTAAGGGGGCATACTTCTCCACTCTTCCTTTCTCAACTGGCAACGCCTCTAGCGCCTCTGCCACAGTTAAAAACGTGCGACAGATCACTTTTCCGGAACTCACAATTTTGGCCAGCCCAAAATCAGAGATGAAGACATCGATTCCAGGGTTCCCTTTTCCAATCAAGATATTATTGAGTTTCAATGCGCGATGGGGCACCTGTCCTTTTGTGTGCGCATAGTCAAGGGCGCTGGCAATCTGTCCCATGACACTCAGTAGCTCATCCTCTTTCAAGCGCTCTTTTCTTCCTGACATATACTGAGCTAAGTTAGTCGTCTCTCCGATCGAATCTACTACACAATCTGAGACAAGAAAATAGAGCCCCTCAGCAAAAGAGACGTTGTGCATTTTGACGATATGCGGATGGTCTAAGCTCGCGAGTTTGGCCACCTCTTCTTCAAATCGCTCCAAAAATCCGCGATCTTGACAAAGCTCAGTAGGTAGAACTTTCAAGACATACTGTTTTTTGATAAAACGGTGCTCGGCCAGCAAAACGGCACCTAAAGTTCCCTGCCCGATCTGCTTAATAACCCGATAATCACCCAGGATTTGTTCTTGCATACTATCCTCTAATACATTGATTTAGATACTCTTGTGCAGCCAAAACAGAGCGACTAAAGGCGTACTCACTTTGTGCCAAGTCGATGATCTTCTGTCCCAGTGAAAGCTCTCCCTGTGCAACAGCTTCATGGACATACTCATTCACATCGCCTCGTGCAACGTGCGCTCTGTTTTCAACGATCTTTTGCAAATAGTGAAGCACAAGGGAATCCTTTTTCTCATCCTTTGCAAGAAAAATCAAGACTTTATATAGGCTGCCATCTTTTGGATTCCGGCTGAGCGCTTCTGTCAAGCAGACAAATGCCTCCTTTTGGTAGAGCCCTCTCTCTTTTGTTGAGGAGGTGTATTGAGAGAGACGCAAGTAGAGAATTCCCCGCGTTTTGTAGGCCAAAAACGTCTCCCCAAGAAATGGGTAGGCGTTGTAGAAGCGGACAAAAAAATCTTCAAACTTTCCTAAGTTGGCCCAGGCTGTTGCAATCAAAAAATTTAAATGCATCCATTCAGGGTGAGCATCAGCTTTTTGACCATAGCTGGCAAGCAACTCCTCTGCTAAGCGGATTGGATCGCTCCCTCCCCCCTCTATGTACATCTGAAGGGCCTCCTCATACACTTTTTTTTCTTCTGCACAGAGCTCGGGGGCCTCTGTTCGATCCACAGCTTTGAGAGCCATCACAAAATGCTCAAAGGCCCGATTCATTTCTTGATCCGCGCAAAACGCACACGCAAGTGCGTAGTGCAGCTCACTTCTGACGCTCCTTTCTGTAGCCTTGTTGAGCTCTTTTTGGCAAGTAGCCAGCGTCTCTTTAATGTCTGGAGTGGCGAGAAAAAGCGGTGTGAATAAGATCAAATTGAACATAAAGCTCATATGATCAGAAAAAACGCCCTTTGTCAATATTTAAGGATCTGATAGGCTTTACTCCTATTTTTATCTAGCATTCAAAGTGATATGGACAAACGAACGATTGTATTTGTACTAGTTGTGGGCGCAACCTTTTTTGGACTCAACTTCTTCTTCAGTCAAAAAAATGATCAGAAAAACCGCGAAATTCTCAAGCAAAAAGAGGCTGTGAAAGCGAAAAGAACAGCTGAGCAGCAAGCCAATATGGAAAAACGGTTGGCAAAAAGTGCAGATCTTCCTCTGGTCGCACTAACAGCTGAAGATGGAGAAACGCTCACTTATGGTGTGAATGTTGAAGGAAATACGCTGGCTCTGGCCTGGAGCGATTCTGCTCCTGAAACGCTTCTTGTGAATCAGAAGGTGCAATCTCTTCAAACCAAAAACGTTGTCAAAGGAGGACCTATTGTCTACGCTCCTCAAAATTTTGAGCCGTTAGATATTGCTGCTCTGCCCCCTCTTGACACCTTTGATGTCCAACTGATCACCTTTCCTGCCCAAAGCTCTCCTCAAGTTCACCTTGGCATCTACCGAGACGGTGTTGTGGATATTCCGCTCGGCCCTTTAAGTGAAAACGCTCTTGTTTTGTATAAAACCACCCGTGGCTGGCTTCCGATGGGATTTTATGAATGGCGTTCAGGAGCCTTTGTAGAGCTGCAAACCCTTCCTAATTTAACGGGAATGTTTAAAGCTAAAGCGCCTCTTGCGAACGTACAAACAGGTAACCAAGAGCAGCAATACTTTGTTTTAGAAAATGCATATCAGCAACTTGTTTTTACCAATGTGGGAGGCGCTCTTGCCGAAATCAACCTTCCGCTAAAGAGTAAAGAGGATCACGAGAGTGTCGTCAACGAGATTGGATTTGACCGCACCCTTGCCGAGGATTATCCAGCTAATGCTAGATTCCCTGCCCACCCTTACCTCACTCCAGGTTCCGATGAGATTCACCAACCCGAAACCATAGGCGGCTACTATCCTTTGATGAGACGGGGCGTGTGGAACAAAAAAACAGTCTCGATTGCCCCTCAGTTTTATGCCCTTAATCTAGTCTCTGACTACCCCGAGATGGCAGAACTTGTCTACACAGTAAAAGAATTTACAGAAAACACCATTGTTTTTGAAGCAACACAACCACACAGAAAGATCACGAAAACCTACACTCTCTCAGATGAAACGAGCGCCGCTCCCTATGTCTTCGATCTCACCATCAATGTTGAAGGAGATAGCCGTGGTCTTTGGCTCACTTCAGGTGTTCCAGAGGTGGAGATCATGTCCAACTCCTCCTCTCCGCAAATTCAATACCGCGTCTCGAGAAAAGGAAAAGGGGACGTAGAAAAACTCTCTCTGCCCAAGGCAAAAGAGGTTGTCACAGTCAGCTCCGTTAGCCCCGATTGGATTGTGAATTCAAACGGTTATCTGGGAATGATCATGGATCCCCTGACTGAAATTGGCGCTGGTTACAGAGCTGCAGCGATCCCTGGTACAGTCGTTCCTACCCGCCTATCGGTGATCGATCCCGAGTATCACCCCTACCCCGCTGCGAAATATCCTGGCTATCAACTCCTCCTTCCGATTCCGACAAAAGGAGGCCCTCTTAAGTTCCGCATCTACTCAGGCCCATTTGAGGAGAGCGTTTTAAAGCAAGTGGACAAGATTTACTCAGATCCTTCCACTGGCTATAACCCCGATTATATCGCCTCGCGCACCTTCTACGGATGGTTCTCCTTCATCTCAGAGCCTTTCTCCAAACTGCTCTTTGTGGTCATGAAGTTTTTCCATAGCATTACCCATTCTTGGGGCTTTTCGATCATCTTGCTAACCATTTTCTTGCGTGTCTTGCTCTATCCCCTCAACGCGTGGTCGATTAAATCCATGCGACGCATGCAACTCCTCTCTCCACAAATTCAAGCGATTCAGAAAAAGTACAAAAAAGAGCCCAAAAAGGCCCAAATTGAGATCATGGCTCTCTATCGGGAGAAGAAAGTCAACCCCTTCACCGGTTGTATTCCTGTTGTGATTCAGATTCCTTTTTTGATCGCGATGTTTGACCTACTTAAATCTTCATTTCAATTGCGAGGAGCTGTCTTTATTCCAGGTTGGATCAACGACCTCACCGCGCCTGATGTTCTTTTCCAATGGAAAGCGCCTATTTTCTTTATTGGAAATCAGTTTCACCTTCTACCAATCCTGCTTGGGGTGGTGATGTTCTTCCAGCAAAGATTGACCTCCACAGCGCCGAAAGATCCCAATCAAATGACTGATCAGCAGAGGCAACAGAAAACAATGGGAACCATTATGACCGTTGTTTTCATGGTGATGTTCTACCATTTCCCTTCTGGATTGAACCTCTATTGGCTCTCTTCTATGTTGCTCGGAATCGTTCAGCAGTTAATTACAAACCGCGTTTTGGACAAAAAATTCAAACAACCGGAATTAATTGTACCGGAAAAAAAGAAGTTGTAGAATTTTTCTGTCAAACGCGTTATGACATAGATAAAGGGTGTTCGTAATCATGCGCGCTTGGGAAGAATTCCTCACACAGCAAGAGAAGGAACTCGGCAAGGAGACCGTTGACAAGTGGCTCCGTCCTTTACAAATTGTCCGCTTCGATGCCTGTAATCTCTACTTAGAAGCCGCTGACTCCTTCAAATCAATCTGGTTCGAAGAGCACATGCGTCACCGCGTGCAAACCCGCCTTTTCAACAATAACCATAAGCAGATCAAAGTACACATCGCGATTGCCGCACAAGAAGAGGGCGAAAAGACGCCTCAAAGACGTAAAAAGCAGGCCCCTGCCTCTTTTGCAGCGCCAGCCTTTCAACTCAATTTTGACGAGCTAGATTCCCACTCTCAGTTTGAAACCTATGTTTCCTCTTCCCATAACCTTTTAGCCTATAAATTGCTTTGCGAGAGCTGCGCGCTCAACTCAGACACTCTTCAGCCTCTCAATGCCCAAACAGATTCGCTCTGTTTCAATCCCATCTACTTATTTGGTCGGTCTGGCGTGGGGAAAACACACTTGATGATGGCTACAGCCAGTAAACTCCAAAAATCAGGAAAAAAAGTGCTCTATGTCAGAGCTGACACTTTTACCGAACACGTTGTAGGGGCCATCCGCAGCGGAGAGATGCAGGCCTTTCGCAAAGCCTATCGAAATGTTGACGCTCTTTTGATCGACGACATCGAAGTCTTTTCCCGAAAGGGAGCCACCCAAGAAGAGCTCTTTCACACCTTCAACACTCTGCACGTTGAAAACAAACAAATTGTTTTAAGTGCGGGCTGCCCCCCACAAGAGCTCAAATTCATAGAGCCCCGTCTGGTCAGCCGTTTTGAATGGGGGATCGTGATTCCTCTGCACATGGCCGGCAAACAAGAGATGGAGACCATTTTGCTCCAGAAGGCAGAAAAAGTCTCTTTCCCCTTGGAGACCTCTGTCAAAGATTTTTTGATTCATACCTTCGGAAATAGCACAAAAAATTTGATCCGTGCTCTTGAAGCGCTTATTCTCCGCACCCATCTTAACAAAGGACTCGGGAATGCCCCCTCGCTTCCCCTCTCCTTGAAGGTCGCGGAACACTATCTTGCTGATCTGATCCAAGAAGAAGAAAAAGCGGTGCTCACCCCTGGTAAAATCATCCGTACCGTAGCTGAATTTTACGGCATCCGGATGGATGACATCCTCAGTAAATCGCAGGCTCGCGAGTGCGCATTACCCCGCCAAATCGCCATGCATCTCTGCCGTCAAGAGCTCAATCTCCCTTTCATGAAAATTGGTGACATCTTCGCCCGTGACCACTCGACTGTCATGGCTTCGGTCAAGCAGATCCAAAAAGGACTGGAAATCAAAAACCATGAAATGGCTGGTTCTGTCAAAGGAATTTTAAAACTCCTCGAAAATCACCGTTGATTTTCACTTGCTTACCTGTTATTCTTGTTTTATATCTCTTATAAACAGTTAATTATGAATATTCAAAAAAGAGTAGTTGAACCCTATGTCTAATGGAATCGATCGGTTTCAAGACTTCTATCCCAACCATCCTGTACCAGGCAGACTCCACACTGAGCCGAACACTTTTTCTAAACAAGCCGGCGATCGGGTCAATCCAATTGGCTTTATCTGCGCCTCGGTCGTCTTCAATCTTCTTTCATCAGCTACATTGACAAAGCCGACGGACACCTGGGATACTCACCCTCCCGCTGAGTGGAGCTTAGAACTAAAAAAAGCTTTGCTCTCTACTGAGCTTGAAGAAGGGACACTTACTGCTACCAGAAAGCTACTCACAAATTCGCTTCTAACCACTCTTCTCCACAGTGGCTACGAGCATGTGAAAGACGTAATGAGCCGATGTGACAATCAGGCAGCGCGCGCCTATGTGGCACGAAAAAATAACTTCCAAGCAAGCCACGTGATTCGAGCTAACCTTGAGAGAAATCCTTTGCTTACCGTGAGTTTTGCATTTGTAGATGACCTCTACTTTCTGAACAGATTAGCTGGCCAGCCCGCTACGTACACTCGCTTGAGCTATAGCGCCCGTTTTGCTCAAAAGCTCTGTAAATACATCAAAAATCCAGCAAGAATCTTAACCACACCAGGAGATCACTGTTTTCTGTACATCTGCCAGTTTGCCGATTCATGCATTGATGTGCAAGAGAGTGGAACGTTCAAACAGCAGCTATTTCAAAAGTGTCAAGACGCTGATGCTCTCGACTTGATTAACCGGGTAATAGATGATGGCATTGAAGAGTTAGACGAATCTATCCTTTCCCAATTCCTGTTGAGACTTTATCAAGTCTCAACATGTTTCGGAGATGAAGTATGGATACAGGCGCTCTGCTACTTCAAAATAGCTGTTGAAGAGATACAGGAGGATAGAAGGGATCATGAGTCCGTTTTGGTCTCCCATTCGTTATGGGAAAGCTCTTCCACTCTACCCTATGGAGTCCTCCCCCTGTTTGAAAGATCGACTTTGATTGAAGCTGCTTTTAAACAGTTAGATACTCTTCCGCTTCATACAGCGAAAAGCAATGCTGTCCAACAACTTGCGGCTCATTTTTTTGACGAGTGCGCTCCAACATCAAGCCTGGCAGCAGCCACCTGGCTGTATAAAATCTGGTGGCTCCATCATCGTAGAGAGGAGAGGATTCAGTCTCACGTTGATGCCCTAATTGACTGGTTTGCGCACGATTTCCTCGTAGAAGATGGAGGATGGAAATTCAGTGAACAGAGCGCCGTGCATGAGATAAAAAAGCGATTTAGAGCGGGCTGTCCTCTTCTCCCATTCAACGCCCAACAGGCCGAACGGATGTACTTTGCTCTCCAGTATTCCCAAGCGCAAAAGGTCAGCTCATCTTAAGTCTCAGATGAAACCCAACATTTTTTCACACAAACTGTTTTAACTGTTGTTTTTTTTTCATGTAATTAAGAGGATGCTAACTTTGGAGGTTCCTTCATGAAAAAATATTTTTCCGCTTCTCTATTGTTTTTTGTATCTCATCTTTGTGCGATTGATCCTAATCCTGGAGAAATCGGCTTGTCTGCAGAGTGGCTCTATGTGCAAGCGGGCTATGATCAACCCTACTTTGTCATACAGGGTCCCACTCCGAACCCAGCAGGACCACGTATCCCAAATCGACAAACATGGTCCTCTGGTTACCGCTTGGAGGGAGTATACACATTTTGTAGTCGTCCAAACTCAGTTTTACTTAGATGGAACCATTTACCCGACATCTGTAACCAAAAAAGCATCAGTGACCCAAGCTTGACTGCCGTCTTTAACTTCCCAGAATTTAATTTAGAGTTTGATCCCGGAACAATCACAATAAAAGATTCGATAGATGTATACGGGCTTGAACTTGTATTCGATCAAAAACTCGCTTGTTGCGGCCCCTTTAAAATGAGTGTACAAGGAGGCGTCCAATACACTGCGGTTAACTTCAAAGAAGAGTTAAATTACTTCGATTTAACTTCTAATAGACAGCTCATCAATGCGAGCTCTAGAATCTGGGGAATTGGTCCAGAAATTGGATACGCTTTTTCTTACTGCTTCACACCATCTATTTCTCTTGTAGGACGTGGAAATCTTGCTTTACTTATCAGTGAACGACATGCTGCATTTAGCGACGAGACAGATTCGACTAGTCCTGCGGCATCGATGGGCGTGAGCAATGATCGTTATTGGAGTCTAACGCCTGCTAGCACCATTCGCTTTGGATTTTCCTTTCAGCGTGCACTCAGCTCTTTTAGATTTTTTGGATTAAACCCGTGCTGTGAGCATCTGTCGGTTGAATTGGAACTTGGATACGAGGCCATCTACTTGCATAAGGGGATTGACCGTATCATGTTTGTAGACAATTTTAACGACGGATCGAGTTTTGATAACTACATGGACTTGACTCTGCATGGCCCCTATGCCCAACTAGGGATTCGCTTTTGAGCTAAACCTAGTCTCAAACTTGACCCACTAGCTGTAGATAATCATGGTAGCTACGCTTTAGTCCTTCCCTAAGAGAGATCTTAGGTTGCCATCCCATCTGGGTAATGCGGGTAATATCCGATTTCTTACGTGGCGTGCCATCGGGCTTAGAAAGATCTTGAACTAGGTTTCCCTCATACCCCACAACTGCAGCAATCTCTTTGGCCACCTCTAAAATCGAGATCTCTTCATCTGAGCCCACATTGATCTGCTCGGGTGCATCATAGTGCTTCAATAAAAATAGGCACGCCTCAGCTAAATCCTCTACATAGAGAAATTCTCGTAGCGCCTTTCCCGTGCCCCAAATAGAGACCTCAGCAAGAGCTGCACGCTTCGCTTCATGAAAGCGACGAATCAAGGCAGGAATGACATGAGCATTTTCAGGATGATAGGTGTCACCCGGCCCATAAAGGTTGGTCGGCATGGCCGAAATATACCGGCATCCATACTGCTGCCTATAATATTCACAGAGCTTGATTCCCGCAATTTTGGCCAAAGCATACGCCTCATTGGTTTTTTCCAAAGGACCTGTCAGCAGCGCCTCCTCTGGAATAGGCTGAGGCGCCTCGCGCGGATAAATGCACGTGCTTCCCAGGTAAAGTAGGCGCTGCACACCCATTTGATACGACTCATGAATTAAGTTGGAGGCAATCATCAAGTTGGTATAGATAAACTCAGCTGGGTAGGTCATATTAGCATAGATCCCCCCCACTTTTGCCGCCGCAATGACAACCACATCAGGCCGGTTTGCTGCCAAATACGCTTTAACAGCGGCCTGATCAGTATAATCAAGAGCCGCTCGAGAGGGCGTGAGAAGATGGGAATACCCGCTCTTGCTTAGTAAGCGGGTCATGGCACTGCCGACCATACCCTCTGCGCCGGCAATTAAAATAGTCTGGTCAGGATGGAGGTCATTTTTCATTTTTTGTTTGGAAGTGGTAGTAAATTAACAAAGCGATCCCAAGTAAGATAAAGGGAATACTGAGCAACTGCCCCATAGTTATGGCGCCATTTTGATCAAGCCATTGATGTTGAGGCATTTTAAAGAACTCTAAAACAAAGCGAAAACCAAAAACAAGCGTAAAAAACCACCCACTGAGCATTCCAAGACCGACTCGGTCTGCGCGCGCTTTCCATAAAAGATAGAGAAAACAAAAGATGGCCAGGTAAGCAACAGCCTCATAAAGCTGGACGGGATGTAAAGGAACTCCCGGATAGCCGTCAACGGGATTGACAAAGATGACTGCCCAAGGCAGTTTAGTGGGAATGCCTGTAATTTCTTGGTTCACAAAATTTCCCACTCGAATGCACGCCCCGACAAAAGCCGTAGGCACTACAAGTATATCGAGAAGCGAGAGAAAGGTGAGCTTAGGGTAGATACGCCGATTCCACCAAATAAAAATGAGAAGCCCCAAAAGAACACCTAATGCCCCTCCGTGACTCGCAAGTCCTCCTTCCCAAATCTTAAAAATATCTAGCGGATTTTGGCTGTAATACGACCAACCATAAAAAAAGACATGCCCCAAACGTGCACCAATAATCGTCCCCAACACGACAAACAAGGCCAGACGATCTGTCAATTGAATTGCGGCTAGTTTTGTGTCTGCCAAAGGGGTGACCGGGTCGGCTAAAAAGCGGGTAAAAAGCTTACGCGTTAAAAAGTAACCAACCAAAAAACCAAAGGCGAAAAGGACCCCATACCACGTGACAGGATGGTTGATATAGGGAACAACAAAGAAAATTCTATCAGGATCCCACGCAATATGACCAAAACCCATTTCAACCCCTAGTAAAAAACGCTCTTTGAGTCTATACTCCGGAGTTAAAATTTTTCAACCGAGATTGTGAGCTTTCCCTTATGAAATTGAAACACCGTACACTGATTATACTGGCTGGCTTTGTCTGGTTAGCCATTGGAACCTTTCTTTTGACCCTTGGTTTGCGTTTTATCATGGAAACGCTTCGTAATCCCGATGTGGCCCTCGTACCGGGACGTTTCTCCCTACTCGCGTTCGTTAACCGCTTCTTCCCCGATCGGCAAAACGGGGTGGTGTTTCTTCTCTCTTTTGCCCTTCTGCTTGGATTTGTGAAAGGACGTTATGTGCTAGGCAAGACAGCACAAAGACAGGTCAACCGCATCTTTGCTCTACCTAACCCTTCTAGTATTAAAAATCTATACACTAAAGGCCACTACATACTGATCGCAGCTATGATGGGACTCGGGATGAGCCTCCGCTTTATTCCCATCACCCTGGACACGCGAGGCGCCATTGATATTGCAGTTGGTTCGGCGCTCATGAATGGTGCAATGCTTTATTTCCGCTCAGCGGCAAATTATCACTATCTCAAGAAAAAGGAATCGTAGGATGCGTCTCTCCACAACCTTTATCCGCTTTTTCTATGTGATCCTTAGCCTGCTTTTTATGATCACATATGCAGCCGCAATTCATACGCACCCAACAATTCGTGACTACGCCTTTGGAGCCATTCTCGGGCTTATTGTGAGCGGCGTGCTCATCGGTTGTGACCTTCTTTTCAAGCGATTCACTCTTCGCTCGTTCAATATTGCCGTCCTTGGACTGTTTTTTGGCTACCTCATGGCTCTGGCGTTGATCGTCATCCTAGATACCCTTGTTGACCTAACAGGCATGCATTCCGAGCACATTGTTTTAGATGGGATCAAAATCTTTATCTTTCTATTTGCCACCTATTTGGGCATGACAATGACAATGCGTGCTTCCAACGAGCTTCACGTGAGTCTTCCCTTTGTGAAGTTCACACCTACAGCGCAAAAAATCAAAGCAATCCTGATCGATCTATCTGCCCTGTATGACCCACGCCTGATCGATCTGGCTGCTTCAGGCCTTTTGGACAAACATCTTCTCTTACCCCGCTTTTTACTCAAAGAGCTCCAAGAGCTTGAAGAGAGCTCTGATGAGATGACAAGCCATCGAGCCAAACGAGCGCTAGAGGTCGTAAAGAAACTCGAATCACTTCCAGAGCTTGGACTCCGTTATCAAGACACCGACTTTACGGACGTAAAAGAGGCGCACACAAAAGCCTTCCGGCTCGCCCGCCTACTTGATGCCAACATTCTGTCTGCCGATCATAATCGCGTCCAACAAGCTCAAGCTGAGGGTGTGCGTGTGATCAATCTCCACTCCCTTTCCAACGGCTTAAAACCTCTCATGCAAAGAGGTGAGCTGATGAAAATTAAAATCCAACGTTTGGGAAAAGAGGACCTACAGGGAGTGGGTTATCTGGAGGATGGCACCATGGTGGTCGTGAATGGTGGAGGGGATTATGTCGGAGAGACGATCGAGGTTCTTGTTCTTTCTGTCAAGCACACCACCTCTGGAAGAATGATTTTCTGTAATGTTGCCGAGGATGAAGAGCATGGCGAGTGATCCCTCTCCCCAGGGCGTCGGCGGAATTGGAACCGATATCATTGAAATCCGCCGGATTAAAGAAGCTATTGAACGGCATGGCGACCGTTTTGTTGATCGCTTGTTTACTGAGCGCGAAAGGCACTACTGTCAGAAACACCGAGATCCTACACCCCGTTTTGCAGGACGTTTTGCCGCCAAAGAGGCCATTTTAAAAGCACTTGGAAAGGGATTTAAGCCAGAGGTGCAGTGGCAAGAAATTGAAGTGCTCAACGATCCTCACGGAAAACCTGAAGTACATCTCTCTACCCGCTTGAAAGAAATATTTCCCCTCACGCATTTATTTGTATCGATCAGCCATTGCGAAGAGTACGCAACTGCAACAGCTATACTAACAGGAGTCATTCATGCAACACCATAAAGTAATCATTGTCGGCTCAGGACCAGCAGGTTATACTGCAGCCCTCTACACGGCTCGCGCCAATCTCTCTCCCCTCTTGTACGAAGGTTTCTTCTCAGGACCAGCAGGTGGCCAGCTCATGACTACAACTGATGTCGAAAATTACCCTGGATTTCCGGAAGGAGTGACAGGTCCGGAGATGATGGACGCTTTCCGTAAACAGTGTGCCCGTTTTGGCACCGAAATTCTCCGTGAAGATGTCGACTCTGTGGATCTCTCCAGCCGCCCTTTTAAAGTCGAAGGAAAAAAAACAAAGGCCACCTGCGACGCCCTTATCATTGCAACAGGAGCGACGGCAAAGCGTCTTGAGATTCCCGGTGCTGATGAGGAGGGATTTTGGCAAAAAGGGGTGACAGCCTGTGCCATTTGTGACGGCGCCATGCCGATTTTTAGAGAAAAAGAGCTCTATGTGATTGGAGGAGGCGATTCAGCTGTTGAGGAGGCCACCTTCTTAACCAAGTATGGAAGTAAGGTCTATCTTGTCCACCGTCGTGACGAGCTACGCGCCTCTAAAATCATGGCCCAAAGAGCGCTCAATCATCCCAAAATCGAGGTGCTTTGGAACTCTGTCATTACCAAAATCGAAGGGGAAAAAGTTGTCGGCTCGGTCACTGTTCAAAACGTCAAAACTGGTGTCGAGGAAAAGCGAGAGGCAGCAGGAGTCTTTTTTGCGATTGGCCACAAGCCCAACACCGATTTCCTGGGTGAGCAGCTCCCTCTCAACGATCAAGGCTATCTCATCGTCAAGCCAGGAACAACATATACAGATGTAGAAGGCGTTTTTGCAGCAGGTGATGTGCAAGATCCTGTCTACCGGCAAGCAGTGACTGCCGCAGGAAGTGGGTGCATGGCAGCTATTGACGCTGAAAGATGGCTGGCTGAGCAGGAACATGTGGGATGAGAAAGTGGCTCGTTTGCTTATTGCTGACCTCTTCCCTCTATGCGACTCAGTTTAAGCCGTGGTTCTCTCCCCTTTGGGAGTTTCAAGGACGTTTGTCTTATCTATTTGACAAAGAAAGACAAGTGCAGTCTCCCCTCGGGAATTTCAACGCGCCCAGTAATGACTACACCTTCCAATTTAGCCTGGGATTGACTCCCTGGCCTGATTGGAATGCAGAAGTCGAGCTTTTTCTTACGCACACAAGCGATATTCCCTTTTCCTATCTAGCAGCATTGGGGACGATTCGCTACCAATGGCTCGATGATATCCGTGGAGATCCGATTTCGTTGGTGACAGGTGTCACTTTCTCTTTCCCAGGTAGTCGTGAGCTTAGGGATTTCAGTTTTCCTTTCCATGCAGAGGTGAACGGAGAGTTCCATGTGACAATGGGCAAAGAGTGGAGCTGTCACAGAGAGTGGTGGCTCAGGGTGTGGGCGCTAGGGGGATGGGGCATTGCCAACCAGGGAAATGGATGGCTCCATGGGATCGGAGCCCTTTCCATTAAGCCCTCTAGCTTAGAGTGGGGCGTCATCACCGAGGCTTTAGTGGGCCTTGGACCCAACAACATCACCCCCAATGTACCCTTCGAAGGCTATGCGTCAATTGATCACCGCACAGTTGATCTGGCCAGTTACTTAAGTCACCATTTGGGCTGCTGGGGCACCTTAAGGGTAATGGGATGGTACAACGTTTATGCGCATAATTTCTTAGAAAACTACTGGGGCGTAGGGGCTACTTTGCTCATTCCATTTAGCTTGTGAAGTGAAAGGGTCGTGGCGTTGCAAATGGCATCGGAGCCAAAAAACTGAATCGGCCCTGGATAGCGGTAGTGATCCTCAATTCCCCAAACCTCGCGCCTAGAGGCAAAAGAGTGAAAGGCTGCTCCTTTTAGATCAACCAAAGCTTTTTTAATCACCGGTTTGAGACTTCCCTTTCGCTCCTCCATCGTCATCAGCGTTGTCAAAGGAACTCCTGCGACTTCCCACTCATCAACTGATTCACTCAGCCCACGCACGACACTCATATAGCCTGTACACCCCGACTGAACAAGTAGAGCAGCAGTATGTCCTAATGCGTAGCAGTAGTGAGTGTCAAAGTTAGAGGGAAGACAAGCGCGCCCTTCATATCCAAAAAAGTGGTGTACAGGAGCAAATTTTCCCTTGTAATCGCTTCGCTCCTTCAAAACCTGTTCAACGATGTGCGTTAAAAGCTGCTCTGTTGCAATCTGGGAAAGCTGCACATTACCGTGTGGATCTTTTTCCAGTTCGAGTTGCTCGGCAATCTCTTTCGGAAAAGAGCCATTTTTGAGATTCAATTCGGGGATAAACTCGATCAGTCCTTCTGGAATGAGGATCACCCCATAATTTTTTCCCTCTTGGGAGCGGGCTGAGAGCAAATCCGCAACCTGTTCAGCGATTTGATGCAACGTCATTTGACGGGCCGCTACTTCCTCACCGATTAAGGCACTGTTAGGGTGCGTTTGAAGGGCGCACTCCAACGTCACATGTGAGGCAGAGCGTCCCATTAACTTGATAAAGTGCGTGTATTTTTTAGCCGAAAGGGCATCTCTGGCAATATTGCCAATCAGTTCGCTATAGGTCTTGCATGCCGAATCAAACCCAAATGAGGTTTCGATATCCACACTTTTTAGATCGCCATCAATCGTTTTAGGCACGCCCACCACCCGCGTGTGGCAGTGCTCAGTTAGAAAGTACTCGGCAAGAACAGCAGCATT
The DNA here is from genome assembly GCA_022601445.1 of Chlamydiales bacterium. Taxonomy (GTDB): domain Bacteria; phylum Chlamydiota; class Chlamydiia; order Chlamydiales; family JAAKFR01; genus JAJACP01. The sequence continues at coordinate 306,170 of JAJACP010000001.1, forward strand.
CGTGTTTGAGTCATCCCCTCCCACAACCACCAAGCCATCCAGATTAAGCGCTTCCACCGTTTTTTTCGAAGCGAGAAGTTGTTCCGGCGTTTCAATTTTGGTCCTTCCTGAACCGAGAAGATCAAAGCCTCCCATGTTACGGTAGGGGTCTAAAGCAGCCTCCTTCAGCTCCACATAATTTCCGTCGATGATGCCCGCTGGCCCACCTAAAAAGCCAAAGAGGCGACAGTTTGGGTGCATTTTCTTCAACGCATCAAAAAGCCCCGTGATCACATTGTGGCCACCTGCAGCCTGGCCCCCGGATAAGACGACACCCACCCGTAAAGCAGCGTAGTTTACAGGCTCCCCTGTTCTAAATACAATACGTGGTTGCGCGTAGGTCTTAGGAAAAACCTCTTTCAGCTCCAAATTTGGAGCCCTGTCTCCTTCGACACACTGAAGAAAAGCCAGCCCTTTCAGACATCCAGGAAGAGGAGGTTTGTAGGTTAAACGCGCCTCTTCAATGGGACTTTTCATCAAAGAGTCTCCTTAAAAAAAGTGACCGATTTTTCAATCGCATCAGGAAGCGCTTTGGCAAAACCTAAAGAGTGCGCCTCTTCAGGGTAGGTAATGAATTTTGCATCAGATTGTGCAACCTGTTTATACGCCTCTTGGTGGGCAATCGAGATAATGGCGTCTCCCTCTCCGTGCATATGCAGTAGAGGAAGATCTGCCAGGGTGCCCCACGTTTTATAGGCATGTAGGCGGGCAAACTGCTCGCGAAAAAGAGGGCTGACGCAAACACCTCTGTAGGTGCCCATCGTATCTGTGGGCTCAGCGCTGAGCATTTCAGGGTGCTTTTTAATAAAATCGCGAAACCAGAGCTCGCCGCTGGCAACCGGTGCCCAAAGCGTGAGCGCCTTGACCACTCCCTTCAACCGATCGCACACCTCAACAGCAATAGCTCCTCCCAATGAGGCACCAAAAATCCCCACTCGCGTGGCATCCACACCATCGATAGACAAGGCGAATTTTGAGACCGCCACACCATCTGAGATCAGATCTTCGACAGACGCCTCGTTCATGGATCCTTCACTATCACCACATCCTCTGAAGTCAAAACGTAGACAAGCGATTCCAACCGTTGTAAGCGCTTCTGCCAGTGCCACATAGCATCGGTTAGATCCATGTTTGCTACTGGCAAATCCATGCATCACCACAACAAGGGGGGGATTTTCAACTTGAAGAGGGCGGTGCACAACGCCGAAGAGCTGGATTCCTTCGTTGGCGATCGTGATCCATTCTCGCGATTCAGATTTGACAAGCGTTCCATGCATGTTGCGGCTCCAGAAATCAAAGTGTGTATTAGTGGAGAATGTAGCGTTTTGCTAGGAATAAGTCGAGAAAAATGCCAGCCCATTCAACTCTCTTGGAACTGAGCTCTTGCCTCTTGGATGGTTGTTCCAAAAACACGTGTCTCATCAACACGCAACTGAGGGTTTAATCGAGTCATACAACGCTCATAATCTTCGATTGTGTCATAAAAGCGATAGCTAAAGATGGAGTCAGATAGTCTCTGAATCACAACATAGCACGTGCTCCCAGTGTGTCTTGAATCGGGCGACGGGGTAGAAACATAGGTGCCCACTGCCATTCTTTGTGCAAGCAGGCGATCCAGCACCAGGTCTAAAAATATGCAAACCTCAAATCAACTCTTGATCATACTTGTTCTGATCTAGAGATTTTTTAACAAAAAAAGGGGGATATCTGGCAATTGATGGACAGTCGTACCTTTAAAAGTGTAGCGGCAGTCGGACTTGAACCAACGACCCACGGATTTCGAACCTCCGACCTTTGAGTTATGAGAGCAACGAGCTAACCACTGCTCCATCCCACGATATGAGTTAACAACATAACATGAAGGGCCAGAACTCACCTACACTACCCCCTACCCAAGGGCTATAAAAAGAAATAGTTGTACAAAAAATTCATGTTTGGTATAATTACCGACATAGCATCCCATATGGTACGACCATGTGGCCACCACAGATTCCGTATCTGTGGTTTTTTTTTGGGATTAAATTTGGAAAGAGAACGCATTACTTGCTTCGTCGATGGCTTCAATCTCTATCATGCTCTTGCTGATATTGGTGAAAATCATTTGAAGTGGCTTGACTTAAAAGCTCTTTTTCTACGCTTAACTCGATCAAAGTCTCAAATCATTACACAAATTTTGTTTTTCTCGGCTTATCCTACATGGAAACCTGCTGCCTATCATCGCCATCGTCAATATATCGCGGCACTCTCAGCCACAGGCATTACACCCGTAATGGGACAGTTCAAAAACAAACGAAAACGCTGCCAAAAATGTAAGACTCAGTGGACTAATCACGAAGAAAAAGAGACCGATGTCAACATGGCGCTGGCTCTTCTAGACCTCGCTTATAAAGACCAGTATGATCACGCTTTTTTGCTTACAAGAGACTCCGACTTTGCGCCAGCTGTGCATAAGGTCAAACAAAATTTCCCAAATAAGAAGATAACTGTTTTTGCTCCTTATAATTACCGTCATAGCTCAGAACTTATTCAAGCGGCAGACGGCCACAAAAGCACCAATCTAAAACATTTATCTACATCTCTCCTCCCCTCTAAAGTATATGATGCCGGAGGAAATCTTGTGGTGGAACGACCTATCGAATATGTCCCATCCTATCATGAGTAGGATTCATTGCAGGTTAAGCGAGAAGTTACATATAAAGCTTTGCAGCGAGAAATGTAGCGGCAGTCGGACTTGAACCAACGACCCACGGATTATGATTCCGTTGCTCTAACCAACTGAGCTATGCCGCCACAAAAAAATAACCTGAGGAAAATAGCGGGAGAAGGATTCGAACCTCCGACCTTTGGGTTATGAGCCCAACGAGCTAACCACTGCTCCATCCCGCGATATGAGTTAACAACTTATCATGGCCCGCTCTTTTCAAGCAAGCATTGAAGCGAATCAAATATTTTATCCAAGGTTCCACGCGACTCGGCAATGAGCCTCAAACCATTTCTGCCCATCTGATGCGCCAAACCTGGATCCGCAATCAACCGATTCACAGTCGTGATAATATCCTCTGGGGCAATCTGCAACCCCGCACGATACCTCTCCACCAAATCCGCCAGCTCGGGCTGGGAGTAGATATAGGGACCATAAAGCACAGGTTTACCAAAAAAAGCAGGCTCTAAAATGTTATGCCCTCCCACTTTGGGCGTAAAACTTCCACCCACAAAGGTGAGATCAGAGAGCTGATAACACTGCTTGAGCGCCCCAACTGTATCCACCAGTAGCACATCGCGCGTATGTAACGTCCCCTGCTGACTCCAGAGGCCGTACGTAATCCTATTCTCAGCTAAAAGACGGGCCACCTCGTTAAACCGTTCAGGGTGGCGTGGCGCGATGAAAACCTTCAAGTTCATCTGATGCTGCCACAGCTTTTGTAAAGCCTCTAGCCATATTCTCTCCTCTGGGGCATGTGTTGAACCAAGCGTAATCACATACTGATCCACAAGGCCCAGCTGCTCTTTAGGAAGAGGGGAGATTTTTTCAGCAGGGGCGTCGAGCTTCATATTTCCCGTCACCACAATTTTTTCAGCTGGCACCCCAATCTCTTGAAAACGACGCTGATAAAGAGGGCCTTGCACGTAAAAACAGTCTATCGAGGAGAGAAGAAAGCGCGCTATAAAAGGAAAACGTTGATAACGCTGAAATGAGCGCTCTGAAATCTTCCCGTTCACAAGAACAAGCTGAGCTCCCCTTTTTTTCGCTGTCGATTGAAAATGGTACCAAAAATCGGTCTCCGTCAGCACCACCAAATCAGGGCAGATGCGTCGCATAATAGGATCGATCACATAGCTGAAATCAAAAGGGAGATAAACAGTCCAATCCGCGCCACTTTTTTTTCCCTCTTCAAAACCGGTTTTAGTCGATGTGGAAACAAGAACCAGGTAGGAGCGCTCTTTAAACTTCTGAATCAACGGCGCTACAGCTTTAACCTCTCCCATCGAAACGGCGTGCACCCAAATGAGCTTCTGCCCCTTTTTCTCAATCTTAGGAAAACCGAAACCTAAGCGTGCAGCTAAGGTGCCTCGGTATCGACTCCGATTCCATAGCAGCTTAGGGAGTGAAAAAAGCGCAAAAAAATGGAGCGCTACGTCATAGAGAATACGGGTCATTTCACTACGAAATTGAGTAGCTTATTCGGCACAAAAATTACCTTAACCACTTCGCCTGTCAAATGCTTCGTAACCGCAGGATCTTCTTTGGCCAATTGGACAATCACCTCTTGAGTTTGATCCTTAGGAAGCTCAAAACGGCCGCGCACCTTTCCATTCACCTGCACCACGTAGGTGACCTTCTCTTGTACTAAAAAGCGCGGATCGGCCTTCGGCCAAGGATAGTGAGCAAGCACCTCTGTCTCGCCTAAATGGGCCCACAACTCTTCTGCCATGTGTGGAGCCAGCGGTGAGAGGACCTGAACAGCCATTTTTACCGCCTCTTTGGGATAGCTAGATAATTTTGTGAAGTGGTTGAGAAACTCCATCATCTTGGAAATGGCCGTGTTAAACAGCAGCTTCTCAATGTCTCCTGTCACTCCATCGACCAAGCGATGCGCAAGTCGCATCCCCTCTTCTGAGGGGGTATGGCTCACCTTATCCGATACGGCCATCTCAAAAAAGCGGTTAAGGAAACGGCGACATCCACTCACACCATTTGTATTCCACACCTTCTCCTTCTCAATCGGTCCCATAAACATAGAGTAGAGACGGAGCGCATCGGCTCCAAACTCCTCAATAATCTCATCAGGAGAGACTCCATTGAGCTTCGATTTGGACATTTTCTCAATCTGAGAACGGAGCTCCTCTCCACTCTCCCAATGGAAGTACTTTCCTTCTCGCTCGACGACCTCTTCAGTGTCTACATAAACGCCCCCCTCCTTTTGAAAGGCACGCGCGACAACCAAACCTTGATTGACAAGCCGCTTGAAAGGCTCAACTCCACTCACCAGACCACAATCGTAGAGCACCTTATGCCAAAAACGGGCATAGAGAAGGTGGAGTACAGCGTGCTCAGCTCCCCCCACATACATGTCGACTGGCATCCAGTACTTCTCTTTTTCAGGATCCCAAGCGGCGCTCTCATTGTGTGGATCGCAAAAACGGAGATAATACCAGCACGAGCCAGCCCATTGCGGCATCGTATTGGTTTCGCGCACAGCCGGCTTTCCGCTTTTTGGATCGACAAGCGTCATCCACTCTTTGGCCTTAGCCAGCGGGCTTTGTCCCGTTGGGCACGGTTTATACTCTTCAACTTCAGGCGCTTCTAACGGCAACTCATCCAACTCTAGTGCGCGTGCGCTCCCATCTTCGAAATGGAGAATAGGAAACGGCTCGCCCCAGTAACGTTGCCGAGAAAAAAGCCAGTCGCGCAGCTTATAGTTCACAGCCTTTCTCCCCATTCCACTCTTTTCTAACCAAGCCGTCGTCTCTGTAATCGCCTCTTCAACAGTCAATCCGTTGAGATCGAGCGCTCCATGCGCGCTATTGATCACCCGATTCTCCTCATCGAGCACAGGCTGAATGGGCAAATTAAACTGCCCGGCAAACTCCTGGTCACGGCTATCGTGCGCAGGAACTGCCATCACAGCGCCCGTCCCATAGCCCATGAGAACGTAATCAGCCACCCAAATCGGTATCTTCTCTTCGGTCACCGGATTGAGGGCGTAGCCACCGGTAAAGACTCCTGTTTTCTCTTTTGCCAGCTCACTCCGCTCTAGGTCACTCTTCTCTGCCGTTGTTTTCTGATAATGGTGAACCGCCTTCCTCTTCTCTTCGGTTGTCACCTGTTCAACCAAAGGATGCTCAGGAGAGAGCACCATATAGGTCACTCCAAAAAGCGTGTGCGCGCAGGTGGTAAAGACACTTAAATGCTCTTGGCTCCCCTCAAGGGGAAAGTCCACTGTCGCCCCCACGCTTCTGCCAATCCAGTTGCGTTGCAACCGCTTCAGCCCTTCTGGCCAATCGACCGAGTCGAGATCCTCCAGCAGGCGATCCGCATAAGCCGTGATTTTCAGCACCCATTGCTTCAATGGGCGCCTCTCCACAGGATGTCCCCCCTCTTTTGACCGCCCCTCTTCAATCTCTTCATTAGCCAGCACCGTTCCCAAAGCGGGGCACCAATTAACCAGCATATCGGCTTGATAAGCCAGTCCCCTCTCATAGAGCTTCGTGAAGATCCACTGCGTCCATTTATAGTACTTAGGATCGCTCGTCATCACCTCTCGATCCCAGTCATAGGCGTAGCCGATCGCTTGAAGCTGGCTCTTAAAATTTTTGATATTATGGAGCGTCGTGTCAGCAGGGTGGGTTCCGGTGCGGATTGCATATTGCTCAGCTGGCAAACCAAAGCTATCCCATCCCATAGGGTGCAGCACCGAAAAGCCCTGCGCCAGCTTGTATCTAGCTAAAACATCTGTAGCGGTGTAGCCAACCAGATGGCCCACATGAAGCCCTGCACCTGATGGGTAGGGAAACATATCCAGAACGTAGTATTTGGGTTTTTTGGGATCTTCTGCGGCCCTAAAAAGGTTGTGTTCAAGCCACTGTTTTTGCCACTTCTTTTCAATTAAATGGGGATCGTATTTCATGAGCAGGAGAGTAGCAGAGCCGCAAATAAAAAAAAACCGCAGATGGATTTTCCCATCTACGGCTTAAAAATAAACAACTAAGAAGTACGCATAGCGCTTAAGTCCAAATTGGGCTTGGTGAGCCCAAGTGGAGGCTTCCATGCGTCCCACGCCGCGACAGCCTGTTGCTTGAGCTCGTCTTTTGCTGTTTCTTGTAGCAGCAGCTTTAGCAAAGCTACCAGTCGTGGCTTTCCAGGTTTCACACTGCTGTCCAACACAGCAAGGTGATGCACGGCTTGTGGTCCAAATTGGTCCAGAAAAGCGACGATAAGAGGATAGTTTTCATCCTCAGTAACCGCTTTTTTGAATGCCTGCGGGTGATCTTTGTACCTCTCTACAAGGCCTGACTGGGCGACTGCTGAGCTTATCTCAGCACTATCTGTCAGCGCAGCTAGCTCAGTAAGCGTAGCTTTTGCTTTAGCTGGATATGAGTTATATTCTACTGTCATTTGCTTGCGAGCCGTTTGGCGTGCAGTATCATCCGCATGCGTATTAAAGGTCTTAAGCAAGGGAACTCTTTTTTCCACATCCGCATGAACAACTGCATATCCAAAAAATTCAGGGTAACGCGCATACTGAATGATGAGTGCATCTGGGTATGGGCTTGTTAGCTGGCCAAATGTCTGCTTAAAGCACCCCATAATTAAATCGAAATTTTTTGGATTAGCAGATTTTTTTGCAGAAACAGCAGGTAATGCCTCAAGGAATGCAGCACGTTCAGGCATGCTCATTGCAACATAGCATGAGACTAGCATCCGGGCAGTAACACTCTCCTCCCCACTAAGAGCCGCTACTTGAGCTGGCTGGGTTTTCAGCGCCAAAACAAAATCCGTTACCACCTGGTTTTCGACTGCTTTGAGGACAAAAGCTTGATACTCCTCTTGGTTCAGCTTAGCCACAAGAGCTACCCGCTGATTAGCATCTAACTTCTTGGCTAGTGCGATTTGTTGCTCCGGTGTGCAGCCAGCAATGCGCAGATCGTCTGTAAGGGGAGCCACAGCAAACGCATAGTCGTCAATTTGGCTAACGGCTTCGGCCACAAGGGCTGTATACTGGCCGTCGTTGAGATGACCAAGAAGGGCTCTGCGCCCAGCTTCGTCTAATCCACTCAATACAACCAGCTGATACGTAGGACTGCAACCAGCAATCCGCGAATCCTGACCAAGCGCCGGGAGTAGAGAAGAAGCGTTCTCGTCATCCACAACTTTCTGTACGAGCGCTGCGAACGTGTCATCTGAAAAAGCGCGGACCGCATCTGCCACAATGGAATCTGCCACATTCATTAAAGTAGCTAATTGCTGATCCACGTCTGTCAAAGTCTGAAAATCTTCATGTTGAGCGATGGCTTCTAGAATCGGTTGATTGTTTGCTTGGTCACCCTGTAGAGCAATTGTCACAAACTGGGCAAACGACTCACCTCGCATGTGGCGCAGCACCTCTTGCACAACCTCACGTCTTAATCCTTGTTGACGCATCACTTCAATAATGTCAGTATGCTGGATCTGAACTCGACTCTCGGTCTGATAATCTCTATCCAAACGCCGTTTTTTGACTGCGGTATGGATCACAAAAGCCACACTGAAGACAACGAGCCCAATAGAGAGCGTCCCACATGCCACACCTCCATAAAAAGTGAGCATATTTGTCGGGCCACCGCTGGTTGCAATCAGAGAAGCCGCGCCTACAGCTGCAATCACAGCCAGAGCAACCACCAGAACAACTGTATAGTTACAATCGCGGTTTTTGGTACGGATAGACTCATTTCGAGTCGCAACCAATCTGTTGTGCTGATCGACATATGCTTGAATGGTGTGGGGGTTCTCTTCGCCATCGAGCTGAACACGGATAGCAGCTAGGTCACGGATGGGTACCCCATACTGGACAGCTGCAGCTGAATCACCGGATGATGCCATCATTTACTCCTTAAGATAATAATTTCAAATTAAAGACAAATTCTAACATAAAATTAGTATTAAGGAAATAATAAGAATTAATTTAGCGCGATGTGGCAAAATAGAGAGCACACACTCCAGCCACCCATAGAGTGCCTAAAACAGCAGCTGAAATGCCGCCAGAAAGATAAAGAGAGCTGCCTAATTGATAGCCAACGACTGCAAGTGTCAATGTGGCCAGAATCGCCAGAACAAATAGCAGACAACTATCTTTAATTTTGACATCCGTGACGGGTGCGTTGGATGGCGCATCCTTAATCTGTCTCTCTGCTAAAGCTGGTGTAGACATTGTATACACTCCTGTTAAACTTTATATTAACAGTTTAACAAAACAGTATTAAGGTTGTATTTAAAATAATAATTTTATATGAGTCGTGAACCGAGCACCAGTGCAGTGAACATGGCTGTTACTCCTGCAAAAGTCAGAGCAAAACCGCTCATGCTGGCTGGAATGGTCCCAATGCCACAATACATAAGATAAATACCAATCAAGAGCATGCTCCCACCTAACAAGGAAAGCACCAGGGCGGTGGCCCTATCGACAGAAAGAGAAAAACAGGTCTCTTGGGCTGATCTATGCGCGCAATAACAGGTTAGTAGTACTGGTGAAGATGCCATAAGATTCTTACAGTGTAATGATTATTAAAAAATTGGCAAGTATTAAATAATAGCGTTTTGCTATACTCTCGATTTATGAAACAAAAAAAAGCTGTTACGGGAACTCTGCGCGTTCATCATCGAGGATTTGGCTTTCTCGTTCCCGATGATCGTGCCACGCACCCCCAAGATATTTTTATCCCTAAACGGTTCACTAAAGGCGCTGTCGATGGAGACTCTGTCGAAGTGGAGATCAATGGACGTTCCTTTTCTGAAAAAGGACCGGAGGGGCGCGTTGTCAAAATTGTCCGGCGAGGACGCGCGCATGTGGCAGGGACGATCACCTACGCCGCACAAAAAAAAGCGCTCTATGCCCACGTCCCCCTTCTGGGCGAAGAGAAGCAGATGCGGATTCTTCCCTCTGATGAGAGGGAGCTTGAGGTGGGCGATCGGATCATGATCCATGTACAAGATTGGGGCTCACCCAAACGAGACAGCCTAGGAGAGATGAGCGCCTATATCGGGCATATCTCAGATCCGCGTTGCGATGTGCGTGCTGCTGTCGAAGAGTACGATCTAGATGATGCCTTTCCCTCCAAAACGTTGGATGAAGCCAAAGCATTTGGGACGCACGTGTCGGAAAAGGAGATCCAGAAAAGAGAGGATTTACGCAGTTTAGAGTGCATTACAATTGACCCGAAAACGGCCAAAGATTTTGACGATGCGCTTTCGATCGACAAAGATAAAAAAGGCCACTTTCATTTGGGTGTGCACATCGCCGATGTCTCCCATTATGTGAAAAGAGGGAGCTCGTTAGACCGTGAAGCGAGGCAAAGGTGCAACTCAGTCTACCTGCCGGGCACGGTTCTACCGATGCTACCCCATGAGCTTTCAAGCCATTTGTGTAGCTTAAAGCCTAAGGTCGACAGACTCTCAATTTCGGTGATGATGATCTTGGATTCCACTGGAGAGCTCAAAAGCTATCGTATTACCCGTGCTGTCATCCATAGCAAAAAACGGTTCTCCTACGAGGAAGCTAAAGAGGTTTTGGATGGGAACAAAAAGAGCCGCTTTAAACCTAATTTAAACTTGATGGTTGAATTGATGCGCTGTCTAAAAACCAAGCGGGCAGAGCGAGGAAGTATTGAGTTTGCACTGCCTGACACCTCGCTTGTGATTGATGCAAACGGGGTACCACAGGGAGTGGAGCTGGTCGAATACGATGTGACACACCAGCTTGTGGAGGAGTTTATGCTCAAAGCCAATGAAGTGGTGGCCATGCACTTAAGCAAGGAGGGTAAACCTCTCACGTTCCGTATCCACGAAGAGCCGAATCCAGAGAATATCAAAGAGTTTGCTGCCGTGGCCTCGGCGATGGGATTTGAGATTGGGAGTAAGCCGACAGCCGAAGAGCTCCAAAATTTATTTGATGCGGCGCGTGGAAGTCCTTTCGGGCAGTTTTTGGCGACACAATTTATCCGGAGCATGAAACTGGCGAGCTACTCAACGCAAAACGTAGGACATTATGGCCTTGGCTTAGAGCATTACACCCATTTTACCAGCCCGATTCGGCGCTACATTGACTTGGTTGTGCATCGTCTTTTGTTTGAAAAAGTGGACGGGAAGGAGAATTTTGACCAGATTGCGCTGCTCTGCTCCGAAAAAGAGCGCCTCTCTAGCCGTGCAGAGAACTCGGTGATCTTGCTGAAAAAGCTCCGTATTTTAGAAACAACATTCGAAAAAGAGCCCAACCACACCTATAAGGCCGTGGTGACAACCATTAAGCCGTTTGGGTTTTCGTTTGAACTTTCCGAGCTGCTTTTAGAGGGCTTTATCCCCTTCTCCTCGCTAAATCGAAGGCGAAAGCGGTTTCAAACGGGTGACTCTCTGAAAGTAAAACCGGCGCAGATCGACCTGATTACAAAAGAGGTGGAATGGCAACTGGGCTAAAATCTCCAAACTTGGTATAGAATTAAAACATGAAAAAATATTTTATCACGGGGCTGGTGATCCTCCTCCCGCTTGCGGTGACAATCGTCTTGGTTGCTTTTATCATCAATCTGCTCACCAAGCCTTTTGTTGGGTTCATTGAACAGTTTCTAGTGGGGATTCCTTTTTTTGATAAGTATAGCGCGGCTATCCACATCATCTTGCAGATCATCCTGCTCTTTGGTCTCTTTTTCTTTACCGTGCTTCTCGGCTTTTTAGCGCGGGTGGTGGTCTTTAAGTCGCTTTTGTCAGTCTATGACTATGTGCTGCACCGGATTCCGATTATCAAAACGGTCTATAAAGCGACCCAACAGGTGATCAAAACAATTTTTGGCACCACCTCACGTTCTTTCAAGCAAGTGGTGATGGTGCCTTTTCCCACAGAAGGCGCTTTTTGCATCGGCCTTGTCAGCAGCCCGGCCCCCTCTCTTTGCGAAAAGACAGTTGGTGTCCCTCTTGTCACCGTCTTTGTCCCGACAACACCTAACCCCACTTCGGGCTTTTTGATGATGTACAAAGAAGACGAGGTGATCTATCTCGATATGAAAATCGAAGAGGCATTCAAATATATTATTTCATGCGGTGTGATTACATCCGATGAGATCGATCTCCCTCCTGAAATTTCGCCTTGAGGTTTTTTAAGAAAAAAAGTAAGATCTTGCCTCTTTATCGATGAGGTAGAACAATGACACGAACCAGTAAACAGGAAGAGAGACGAGCCAGATCGCCTCGCAAACACAAGAAGCCTTCGGTTAAAACCGGACCTAAGAAAGACAATCTTCCGAGTGGATACAAGGAGCATGCGAATGCGCTCTCTACGGAAGCTAATGTTTTTATCCCAAAAGTTAAATAGGTTATTAAAATGTCACGCCATAAAAGTTACGGAAAATCAAATAAAGGGGGCCAAAAGCGCAACGTGTTGAAACGTTTTGAGCGCATCGAGGTTCTCAAAAAGTTAGGTCGTTGGGACAAAGAGAAAAACACACGCGCAACCGGACTTCCTAAAACACCTCCTATTGCCTAATGCATCACCACCGTCTTCGGACATGAAGGTTCTGGTATTCAATCAACAAGATGACTTGGCTATCCGGGTTGATTCGGTTAAGCCGGTTATCCAGCACCTTCTTACCCAAGAAAAACGAGCCACCGACGAGGTGGCTGTTTACTTTGTCTCCACACAGGAAATTTCCCATCTTCATCAGGAGTTTTTCAACGACTCCACTACAACAGATTGCATTTCTTTTCCTCTGGATCAAGAGGAAGAAACGGGCTACCATGTGCTCGGAGAAATTTTTATCTGTCCGATGACGGCTCTCGATTTTGTACAAAAAACAGGTGGAGACTGCTACCAAGAACTCACCCTCTATTTAGTGCATGGAATGCTCCACCTCATAGGATATGACGATATTGAAGAGAATAAACGTCTTGAAATGCGCGCAGCAGAAGCGCGCAACATGGAGCCGTTGATTCGACAAAAACTTCTTTTACGTGGATAATGATGAGAATATGCTAACGAGCTGTATCCTTCTTTCGGTTTTTTTTCTGATCTGGGCGTTTTTCTTAACGACAACTACCCACACCCTCACACGCCTGGGTGAGACACGCTCGCTTGAGCTTGTCAAAAACTATCCTTACCGGTTTTTTTACTATCCTTTTCACTCTCTATTATTTAAAAAACCTCCTTTTGAACTCATTATTTTTTCGGCAACCCTTGGGGAAAACGTGGCACGCCTCGGCTATGCGGCGACGGCTGTTTTTGGTCTTCTTCACTTCTCCTCTTTATCCGCTCTCCATGTGGTGTGGATTTCTATTCTGCTTTTATTCCTTATCTTGTTAATTGGAGACTTTTTCCCCAGGCTCTGGGCCATCCGCAATCCTGAATATGCGCTCTCTTTTTCGCTTGCGTTTGCCTCTTTTTTCCTCTTTCTTTCATTCCCGTTTTCGTTTGTCTTTCTGAAGTTCGCTGATTACTCCACCCGCGTGCGTGAGAAAGTCCAGGGAGGTGATCCGCTTGAGGAGATGAAGGAGACGATTGTAAACATCCTCCATACAGCAGATGTAAAAGGAAAACTCAATGCAACTGATATCAAGCTGATTGAATCGGTGGTGAAGTTTAAAGACCGGATTGTTCGTGAAGTGATGGTACCGAGGGTTGATCTTTTCAGCCTGGGGGGAGAGACCTCGATTCGATCAGCTGCCCGCTCACTTGTAGAAGAGGGATATAGCCGAACGCCTGTGTATAAAGAGAGTGTAGACAACATCATTGGCGTTTTGATGTTTAAAGACATACTTGAGCTTTATATGGACTGTTTAGAGGAGAAAAAAGACACCTCTTTATTAGACGCTCCGATTGAAACGATTGCAAAAAGCGTTTTCTACACTCCAGAAACAAAAAAAGTCTCCCACCTTCTTCAGGAATTTCGCACAAAGCAGATGCATATGGCCATCGTGGTGGATGAATATGGAGGCACCGAGGGAGTGGTCACCATGGAAGACATTTTAGAGGAGATTGTGGGGGAGATCGCGGACGAATACGATGTGGATGAAGAGCTACTCTATACGGCGCAGCCTGGAGGAGGTAGTTGGATTGTCGATGCGCGCCTGTCTATTTTAGATGCTGAGGAGATTTTCCATATCCACGTCCCTCAGGAAGGTGATTACGACACCATTGGCGGCTATATATTCCATAAAGTGGGAGCTATCCCCGAAAAAGGGCTCCGGATCCATCATGAAGATTTCGATTTGGAGATTTTGAGTGCCTCGGAACGGAGCATCGAAAAAGTGCGTGTCACTCCTAGACACAAAGAGAGCGAGGAATGAACGTGATGCTTCCGCTCACGACTTTTCTGATTGGACTGCTTCTCTATTATCTCATCCATAAAGTGAAAACAGGGGGCTTTGAAAAGCTCTCTGAGCAAATTTTGCAAAGAGCCCAAATAGAAGCAGAACGCAAGCAGAGCGCACTTACCCTCAAACTTCAAGAGAGAGAGTTTACTTCTCGTTCAGAAATCGAGCAAAAAAGGCTCAAGGAAAAGCAAAAGATCGATAGGCAGCTCGAAGAGATCGAAAAAAAGCTCTTGGAGATCCACAAAAAAGAAGCGAAGCTTGAAAAAATCGAAGATGAGCGCCTGATCCTCCAGGAGAAACAGGCGGCTATTTTGAAAGAATTAGAACGACTTGCCTCTCTAACCCAAGAGGAGGCACGCGCTGAGCTCTTTCAAAAAATCTCTCAAGAGAGCCAGCATGAAATGGCCAAACTGATTTTGCGAACAAAAAAAGAGGCTGAGGAAGAGAGTAAAAAGAGCGCTGCCGCGATCATCGCAACCGCCATTAACCGAATGGTACTCTCGACAACCTCAGAGGTTTCTGTCATTACCGTCGCCCTTCCCAACCAAGAGATGAAAGGACGTGTGATTGGACGAGAGGGGCGCAATATCCGCGCGCTTGAGCAGTCAACAGGCGTCAACTTTGTCGTAGACGATACGCCCAATGCCATTGTCATCTCCGGATTTGATCCCATTCGCAAGGAGATTGCCAAGCAAGCTTTAAAAACCTTGATTCAAGATGGGCGTATTCATCCCACACGTATTGAAGAAGTTGTCCAAAGGACTCAAGAGCGTGTGAGAGTCGAGATCAAAGAGCACGGAGAAGATGCAGCGCTACGTGCTTCTGTCATCGGCCTTCACCCCGAGCTACTGACTCTTCTAGGACAGTTGAATTTTCGTTTTAGTTATGGTCAAAATGTGTTAGAGCACTCTGTTGAAGTGAGTCGCTTAATGGGAATGATTGCCAGTGAGTTGGGTCTGGATTGCGCGCTTGCGCGGCGTATGGGGCTTTTACATGATATTGGAAAAGCGGTTTCACACGAAGTAGAGGGCTCCCACGCTCTGATTGGCCGCGATCAAGCGCTCCGCTTTGGTGAAAGTGAAGCGGTGGCCAATGGAATTGGGTGCCACCATGAAGAGATTCTTCCATTGACAATTGAGGGCAGTCTGTGTGGTGCGGCCGATCGGATTTCGGGCAGCCGTCCCGGAGCACGGGTTGAGGCTTTAGAGAACTATCTAAAGCGTGCGCATAAACTAGAGCGCATTTCCACCCAGTTTGAGGGAGTGGAGCAAGCCTATGCCCTACAGGCTGGACGTGAGATTCGGGTGATTGTCGAACCCGATCGATTTGATGATACCGCGACGATTCACCTAGCCCGGTCAATTGCCAAGCAGATTGAGGATGAGCTGAGTTATCCTGGTCGGATTAAAGTGACCGTTATCCGCGAAAAACGCGCTATTGAATATGCCACTTAACCCCACATCCGCGCCCGTGCCCGCGCCCGCGCCCGAAATCACTCAACCTTGAACCACCCTTCTTTCCTCACATCCACGCACAAACTGATTATGCCTTGACACACCAAATCTCATGGGTTATTCCTTGTGAATAGTCTGGAGGAGCTCATGGAAATTTTTGAAGAAGAAAAAGGAAAAGCAACTGTTTTTTCGCTTAAAGGAAGACTCGATAGCGCCTCTTCAACTGATGTAGAAAAAAAAATCCTTGAAGTGATTGAAGGTGGGTCTAAAAACGTAATTCTCGATTTTTCTTCCCTCGATTACATTTCAAGCGCTGGAATCCGCGTTCTTGTGCATTGCCATAAAGAAATCGAAAAAAAACAGGGTCATATCTGCTTAGCTGCTGTTTCTAAACCAATTGAAAACGTACTCTATATTACAGGGTTCCTCCCCTACTTTAAAGTTTATGAAGGAAGGTCCCAAGCAATTGAGGATCTGAATTGAGAAAAAACGCTCAGACAGATATGATCCTATTTCTTACAATTTAACTTAAGTACTCTTATATGCGTCGATCCATCTGCTATAGCGAGCCTCAGGTAGCACGCGCCGGGCAAACCTCAACGTGGAAATTCCACTACACAACATCCTCTTCCCTTCCAAAAGGAACGCGGATGAAATTCGATATGCTGAGCCAAGGAAGAGATATTGACTGGGAAGTTCCCTCCGCTAATCTCGAAGAAGAAGCCAATGTCATCTACGCCGAACTAGAGGATGGAGAGCTCATCGAACTCTCTGAGGTCGAGGCGCCAGATTCAATTGTCCCTCAATATGAGTTTACGCTCCCTTCTCCTCTAAAAATTGGGGGAAAAGTCACCATTGTCATGGGGGTTCCTCCAACCCATGACGGCTCTTCGGAAGAATTTGGTAATGAATGTCAACTCACCATTCAACGCCGTCGCCCCTTCTACCTCTACATCGATCCTAAAGGAAAGGGAAACTACGAAGATCCTGAAATTTTCTCCGTCGACATCCGGGGGAGCGCGCTCCACACGATCCGCATTCTCGCGCCCTCTTTTGTCGCAAAAAACAAACGGTTTGATATCACGGTCCGATTCGAAGATGAATATGGAAATTTAACCAATTCAGCTCCTGAAGAGACGTTAATTGAGCTTTCCTATGAGCATCTGCGCGAGAATTTAAACTGGAAGCTTTTTGTCCCTGAAACAGGCTTTGTGACCCTCCCCAACCTCTATTTTAACGAGGCGGGCACCTACCGAATCCAACTGAGAAACCTCCATACAAAAGAGACCTTCATCTCAGCCCCGGTTAAGTGCTTTCAAGAAAATGGCCGCAACCTCTTTTGGGGCTTGCTACATGGAGAATCAGAACGGGTCGATTCAACCGAAAACATTGAAAGTTGCCTACGCCACTTTCGTGATGAGAAAGCCTTTAACTTTTTTGCTACCTCACCCTTCGATAATGTTGAAGAGACGTCGAATGAAATCTGGAAAACGATCTCCCAAAATGTCACCGAATTCAATGAAGAGGACCGCTTTGCTACCCTTCTAGGCTTCCAATTTAAAGGAGAGCCCGGCAGAGAAGGTATGCGACAAATGCTTTTTCATAAAGATGCTAAACCCATCTTAAGGCAGAAAGAATCGAAATACTCAACTCTGGGTAAAATTTATAAGACATTCACCCCAAAAGATCTCCTTTCGATCCCCACGTTTACGATGGGTAAAGGTAAGCATTTTGACTTTAAGGACTTTAACCCTGAATTTGAGCGTGTGGTCGAAATCTACAACGCTTGGGGAAGCTCTGAGGGACTAGATGGAACCTATCCGATTACAGGTGGTGTGGAGGCGACGTCTGCAGGCTCTATTGTGGAAGCATTAAAAAAGAACATACGCTTTGGTTTTGTTGCCGGCGGCTTGGATGATCGGGGAATCTATAGCGATTTTTACGAAAGCGATCAACAGCAGTACACGCCAGGGTTAACGGGAATCATGTGCGAAAAATATACACGTGAATCCATGTTGGAAGCGCTGGCAAAACGGAGTTGTTACGCGACCACAGGAGCGCGCATCATTGTGGGCTTCCATGTAGCGGGTCAGCCGATGGGCTCGTTTCTCTCCTCAGCACAAAAACCCGGGCTTTGCGTCAACAGACACATTTCCGGCTATCTTGCCGGCACGGCAAAACTCAAGCAAGTGGAAGTGATCCGCAATGGCACTGTCATTCACACCTTCTCTCCCACTGAATATCACTACGATTATTACTATGATGATATGGAGCCTCTTGATAAGGTTACTTTAGATGGGCAAGGAAGTGATCCCTTCGTCTTTTACTACTTGAGAGTCACGCAGGAAGATGGTCATATGGCCTGGAGCTCTCCCATTTGGGTTGATTGTGCACCTGAGTCGCCTCCTGCAAAAGGGAAAAAAAGTGGATAACTTAATCCTAACAATCATTGCAGCCGTTGTCCTCATGGGGCTTGTCATTGCAGGGCTTGCCATTGGATTAATCTTAACTGGAAAATCACGACTAAAACGAGGATGCGGTTTGTCGCCTAAGAAAAAGAAGGATGACAGCAGCTCATGCCCCTTGTGTGGAGATAAAAAAGATGAGTGTGACAAGTGAATGTACCCTGGATGCGATTACAGAAAAAGTAGAGGCTAAAGAGCGTCTAACACCTGAAGAGGGCCTTTCCCTTCTTCACGCTACCGAACCAGATGAAATCGAACAGATCCGCGCTCTTGCTGATCGTGTTCGTAAACGAACTGTTGGTGACGTTGTTCACTTTGCCTCCACTCTTTACATTCATCCCACTAACCTATGCGAGCTCAACTGCCCTATGTGCTCTTTCTACGCAAAACCGGGTTGGGACAAGGCGTGGTTTTTAACGCCTGAGCAGATCGAAGCGAAAGTGCGCCAAAACTATGACAAAGGTTTGACAGAGGTTCATGTGGTAGGAGGTCTATGGCGCGACTGCAACTTAGATTATTACCAAGAGATGTTCACGCGCATCAAAGCGATCGATCCTGATCTGCACATTAAAGCCCTCACCCCTGTTGAGTATGATTTTCTTGCCAAACTACATGATATCCCCATTGATGAGGTATTTCGTCGGATGATGAGTTGGGGGCTCGGCTCGTTACCCGGCGGAGGGGCTGAAATTTTGGTCGAGGAGATTCGGAAAAAAGTAGCGCCGGGGAAAATCACGTCTGACGAATATCTAGAAATTCATGCTCTTGCACATCGACTTGGACTGCGTTCCAATATCACCATGCTCTTTGGGCATATTGAATCGTATGAAGACATCCTCTCTCATTTGGTGCAAGTGCGGGACTTCCAAGACCAAACAGGCGGTTTTCGGGCCTTTATTCCCTTAAAATTTGGACTAGAAAACAACGCGCTTGGAAAACGGAAAAAGCAGATCAAAGAGAAAAATGTTTCGCTCGTGTACGCCGTTTCGCGTTTAATGCTCGATAATGTCCAACACTTGAAAGTGCTTTGGAACTACGTAGGCGTACAAGAAGCTCTTGAGCTACTCCGCTGGGGCGGAAATGACCTCTCCTCTACCAACACCGACGAGAAGATCATCGCAATGGCCGGCGGCGCGCGCATCCTCATGGACAAAGAGACGATGACTTCCTTAATCAAAGGAGTCGGGCGCACCCCTCGTCTTACTCATACGGGGGCAATGTAATGACACACATCGGCATGGTTGAATACATCAACGCCCTTCCCTTTCACCTTCCTTTTCGACTTGGAGAGATCAAGACAGAGGCCTCGATTACCTATGGGATTCCGAGCGCTGTGAATGCACAGCTTCGTGCGGGAAAGCTTGATATGGCCTTAACCAGCTGCGCCGAATACTTTGATGGCCCTTACCAACTGCTTCCCGGTTTTTGCATCGGCGCGTGTAAAGAGATCTTAAGCGTCAACCTCTATACACGACTCCCAAAGCTTGACGGGGCTACGATTGCCGTGACTCATCACAGTGCCACCTCCATTGCCCTTCTAAAAGTGCTCTGCCACCACTTTTGGAAAGTGGAGCCCACCTTTATTCCCCTTGAGCGTGAAAAACCCTTAACTCACTACGATGCCTTCCTTTTGATTGGAGATGAGGCTCTCGAGCAACTGACGATTCCTGGGTACCAAACCATTGATCTAGCAAGCGCTTGGTATGAGGCGACTCAACTTCCCTTTGTCTTTGCCGTCTTTGCGCAAAGGGGGGGAGCCCACGACCACTCAGGAGAACTCGAAGCGTCCCTTCAGTGGAGTGAAGCAAATCGGGGGCGCCTGATCCATGAGGCTCACCTACAAAGTGGTCTTGCTCCTGAATTAATCGATCGCTACTACACACTGTGCCGCTACCGTTTGGAAGACAAAGAGCGGGAGGGCCTGAATCTATTTCAACAGCTGAGAGAACATGTATCAAAAGTCTGCGCCTGAATCCATCCAGGCGCTATTTGCCAGCATCGCTGAAAACTATGACAAGGCTAACACCACCTTCTCCTTTGGCTTGCACAAAAAGTGGAATCGAAAGCTGATTCAAGCAGTTGGTAAGCCCCGTACTCTCCTCGATTTATGTGCTGGCACCGGTGAAATTGGATTTGGCTATTTAGCCCAAAATCCACATGCTGAGGCCATCTTGTTAGATTTTTGCCCCGAGATGCTAGCAGTTGCCAAGCAGAAAGGATCCGCATTTGACGGACGGTATACCTTGATTGAAGGAGATGCACAAAAACTCCCCTTTGAAGATCAATCTGTAGACGGAGTCACCATCTCTTATGGAATCCGGAATGTCCGTGAACCCATGCGCTGCTTCCAAGAGGTCGCACGTGTGCTCCGTCCTCAAAGCCGTTTTGCAATTCTTGAACTCACTCGACCCCGCTCCCCTTTGCTTCGCGCCTCACATCGGATCTATCTAAAATGGATTTTACCCCTTTTGGGCAAGATTGCAGCTAAAAATGGAGAGGCATACCGTTATCTCTCCAACAGTATTGAGGGATTTACCTCGCCGCATGAGCTCGAAAATATGTTAAAAAAAGTGGGACTTAAACCGGTAAAAAGAATTTCTTTGATGGGAGGGCTGTCCACTATATTGGTCGCTGAGACTGCGCCTGCGCCACAATCGCATCATATTGACGACTTTTCCGGCACGACTCAAGCATCCATTTGACCGACAACAGCGTCAACAATCCTCCCGCAATCCCTACACCCATCAGAGAGACATAATAGGGAGCCAGTTGCATGGTCCATCCCAAAGCCTGGTAGGTAGGCAGCACCATGGCAATGGCAAAGGCAATGAGAGCCACGCCCACAACGGTGGCGCAAGCATTGAAGATATAATCGAGATTTCTCACTCTACGATCATCCAGAAGCCCAAAAACACGATCGCCCATGTCTGCTTCACGATGCGTACTCTCTATTACACTCTGAGGAGGCTGAGAACAACAACTAAACATGAGCACATTCTAACAACTAATTGTTAAAAAAAGATTAAGATTGAACCTTAATCTTTTCTTGATATAATAAATGCCATGACAACGCAAATAGCTGGTTATTATACCCGAAATGGGATTTTGTACCGAAACAATGAGACCGAAGACAACCAAGATGCGGTTCGCAGAGCAACCGCGTGTACGTGCGCTCTCATTGCCAAAAACGCACCAGCCAGACAGGCCACTTATTCGTGGGCAGCGGCTAATAACCGCACTTTCTACCCTATTCTCTCTGATACTATTGCAAATCCTTGGTTCTGGGTATTAGCCATGCCTAGGCATTCTCCCCGCTATCACGGCTATCCAAATAGTGGCTGCAGCTCTTGTAGTGCACCAGGAGATGGAGAGGGATGCGCTGCAGTGGCTTTGATCATAGCCATCATCGCGCTTGCTTCTCTGTGTATTGTAGCTACTGGTTTCACGATCTACCAAGGGGTTGAAGCAGAGAAGGAGAGACGCTTACTTCGTGAGATTGAGGCCTGTGGAAGGGTGATTCAAGGGGATGAGCTCCAGACAACGCTCCGAAACTTGGCTTCCTATCAAAGAGAGGAGTGGATCAGTCAATCGAGTGCCACTTTCTTTTCTGCCACTGTTGCTGCTGGGTTGGGCTGTCTCACTGTTTCAGCTGCCTTTGCCCTCTACGGTATTTTGAACGCGACTCCCATTTCAGCATACGCAACCATCTTTGCCGTCGCAGGAGGATCTGTAACAAGTGTTGGTCTTGCAGGACACCTCGTCCGCTACCTCGTTGCGCGCCAGCGGCAGGAGCACAAAATTGCGCTGCTCAAGAACGTCTATTTACAGCTTGAAAGGCAAGACCTGCCCCACCCCTATAAGCTTTTAGATGAGCTCGAAGGAGAGGGAATCGCCCTTGTCATCAATGGTAAAACGTTTCTAAAGAATGCCCATGGTGAATACTCCACCTCCACCTCTTTGGGCCATCACACTCGCTATACTGTTGAAGAGCGCGCCTAGAGCCACCCCTTCCGCTTGCAGAAAAAGTAAGGAATCGTCGCTGTGACGACCATCAACAAGATGGCCAAGGGATAGCCAAATCCCCAGTGAAGCTCGGGAATGATGTCAAAGTTCATGCCGTAAATACTGGCAATCAGAGTAGGCGGAAGAAAAACTACGGCTGCCACAGACAAAATCTTGACGATGTTATTTTGCTCAATGTTGATAAAGCCTAAAGTGGCATCTAGCAAAAAGTTGATTTTATTAAACAAAAAATTCACATGGTCAGAAACAGACGAGACATCACGCTGGAGAGTCCGAAGACGCAGAGCGATTTTAGGCTCTTCAACGTGATGGCTAAAAAAAATCAAAAGACGGCTAATTCCCTCTAAGCTCTCACGTGTTTTGGTGCTGAGGTCCCCCTTTTTTCCAATGTGAGTTAAAACCTCTTTTAGCTCACGCTGATTGTGTACACCCTCTTCTTTAGATTTGAAAATCTCCGTTGAAATGGCATCAATTTCCGCCCCAATCATCTCTAAAATGTCGGCAATACGATCAACAATAGCTTCTAAAATATTGAGACACACCTGCTCGGCTCTCACTTGTCCTCTGTAGTTTCTTTCTAGTTTGCGTGCAAAAATCTGAAACGGCCTAGGGTTAGCATAGCGAAGCGTAATTAATCTCTTCTCATTCAATATAAACGTGATAGGCGACAAAAAAGGATGCTTGCCCTCCGCTTTACTGAGTACGTTTACCGTCATATACAGTAAATCGTTTTCAACAAAGAGTCGACTAGAGGCTTCGATTTCTTTCATATCAGCGCGAGAGGGAACATGCAGCTGAAAAGCCTCTTCAATCGTGTGAACCTCATGTGGGTCTGGATCAAACAAATCGTACCAAAACCCTTCCTGATCAATGCTGGAGTCGTTTTGGTAAGCCAAAACAGTGCGGTCTTTAGCATACTGTAACATGCTTTCCAGCATACTCAATCTAGAGAATCTCTTCCACTTATTCTATTTGGAGGATATAGTGGAGTCCAATGCAACTTATTTTAGGCTCTCAATCTCCTAGACGGCAGGAAATTCTCAGCTTTTTTGCCTGTCCCTTCACCCAAGTCTCCCCCCCATTTGACGAGGCTCTGATTCCGTTTGAAAACGACCCCACCGCCTATACCCAGACCCTCTCAAGGGGAAAAGCCCTCTCGCTTGTTGAGCGTTATCCCAACGCCATTATTTTGACCGCCGATACGTGCGTGTGGAAAGAGGGTAAATTGTTTGAAAAACCAGCCGATGACAAAGAGGCGCTAGAGATGCTCCACGCATTGAATGGAGCGCGGCATACCGTCTACACTGCTGTCACAGCTAAACTCGGAGAAAAAGAAGAGACTCTTTGCCAACAAACGCACATTCAATTTCACCACCTCTCCACTGACCAACTCGAGCTCTATCATCGCGCCTTTACTGGAACAGATATGGCAGGTGGTTATGGCATCCAAAAGAGTGGAAGCGTCATCGTTAAGTGGATGGAAGGGTGCTTTTATAATGTAATGGGGCTTCCCATCACAGCCACCTGTGAAGTCCTAAGCGCCATGGGGATGGATTTATGGCATTACCTCGCTTAATCGCAACAATTTGTCTTTTATCGACTTCTCTTTTTGCTGCTTTTCCTATGGAAGTGGGAGGTCAAGTGCGCTTTTTGCTCCACAAGGGTGAAGTAAAACAAGCTTTTGACACCTATGCCACCTATGCCAAGGAGCATCAAGAGCACGATTTTGCTCTTTTGCAACAAGCGGGCATCCAGCTGTTGGAACGAGGTATTGCTAGTGACGAGGTTGAAACACAGCTCATGTGCATGTTTGGAGCGGGTGTGGCCAACTCACCTACACTTCTTCCTGTTCTTGAAAAAGGAGTGCAGACCAAAGATCAACGGATCCAACTCATTGCCCTGAATTACTTGAGTCGCCAGAGAGATGAGCAAGCCGATCAGCTTATTTTAGAGGCGCTCTCGTCTCCTTTTCTTCTCACCAGACTAGAAGGATGCTACCAGCTTGCCCAAAGAAATCATCCAGATGTTCTCACTCATCTTCAGTCACTTGTAGTTAAAGTACCCGATCTTGTACGTGCTCTTTTCCCCCAGATTGTCGTCCTGCTAGATGGAAAAAGTGCACACAACTATTTACGACAACTCTTAACTGATACAGACATTCATGTGCGTACCGAAGCCATTCTTGCCATTGCCAAACAGGGACGCGATGATTTTCTTCCCCAAATCAGAACTTTGGCTACACAAGTGCACCATGCGCAGCAAGAGTGCTGCGCGCTGGCCCTTGGCGAGCTTAAAGACACGATGTCCGTGCCTCGTCTTCAAGAGCTGGCAAAAAGCCCCCGCCCAGAAGTGAGACTGGCGGCGGCCATTGCGCTTTACGAGCTTGGTGATGAAGACTCTCTTTCTCTGATCCAAACCAGCGCTGAGTCTGGAGATCTTTTTGCCATCAGCGCTCTTGGCAAATTGCGTGAGGGAAAAGAGAGTTTACGCCGCCTGAGCCGTCACACCAACCGGGATGTGCGCCTCAACGCAACGCTCGCCCTTCTTCAACAAGGAGAGGTGGGACCCATTGAAGAGATTTTGCTTCCAGGTAAGAGCGATCTGGGCTTTATGCAAGCCGCTTCTCCAGGACACTGTCTAAAAGCATGGAAAACCATTCCTTCTCACCACCACCACAAAAAAGGGTACCAAGGGCTTGTTCAACAGACAATGGCATTGCGAGAAAAGGTGTTAACAGAATGTATCGAGCTTCCAGAGGAGACTTTTTTAAAGATTGCGCGCACCCTCATGAAGGAAAAGCAGACCGAATTGATGCCCCTTTTGGTCACACTGTTAGAGAACAAGAGAAGTGAGGCCGCACTGACCCTTCTCAAAGAGGGGTACCAAAAAGCAGGCGAACCCCTGATCCGCAACTACTGTACCCTTGCCCTCTACCGCCTCCGTGAAGAGGGACCTTACGAGGAGAAGCTCATCCACTGGGCCCGAGACGCAGCCGATCTCGAGATGATTCAATTCAAAGAAGAGGACAAGGCGCACTCTCTTTCCAATCGGCACGAACTCACTCCTGAGGAGACCTCCCGCTTTTTAATCGAAACCTTTGAAACCTTAGCTCAAGCGCAAAATCAGGCAGGCGTGGAAACATTAGTCCACGCAATAGCTTACGGAAATGAGAAAAACAGGTATGCTCTTGCGGGACTGTTGATCAGAACAACTGAATAATGCGCTATTTACTTCTCCTGCTGCTCGCCACTCCCCTTATCGCTGATGAGATCTTCTCTGATCCGCCACGTATCTGGAAAACTGAGTGCTATCGGTGTCGTCCCCTCGAAGAGCCACTCCGTGAAATTGAAGAAAATGTAGTCGTCGACCTTCGCAACCCCCTCTATGAAGGGGGGATTCTCTCCACTGATGAAGGGGGGATTCTCACCGCTCCTCACTTTCGGGTGCAGGCCCAAAAACTCGTCTATACCCGCAACCTGGATTGTGATCCTCCCGTATTTACCGTTCAGTGCGAAGACAATCTTCTAATCGACTACCGTCAGTGGACTTTGGTGGGCGACTATCTCTACTACGACTTCATCACCCACACCGGTTTTTTGATCAATGGAAAGACCGCTCAGCCTCCATGGTATGTGGGAGGAGAGGAGATTCTTCTGCTCGATTCTGGAAATCTAACCGCACTAAACAGCTACTTAACAACCTCTGAGGGAGGGAAACCAGATATCGTCATCCGCTCGCCCACAATCACACTCACTCCCAACAAAGTGGTCACTGCTGACAACATCAACGTTTGGGCCTCCAAGCTCCCTCTTTTCTGGTTTCCCAAAGTCAAACTGGACCTGGATAATCGTGGACGCTCTCCCTTCGCTGTCAAATTTGGTTGGGGAGGTTTTTTGGGCTCCCACCTCAGCCTTCTCTACCGTTTTCTATCGTGGGGAGATTTGAAAGCAGTGGCCCGGCTTGACGGCTTTTTTGGTCATGGTCTGGGTGGTGGAATCGAGACACGTTATAACCCAAAACATAGACCCACCGAGTTTTATACCCGCAGTTACTATGCTCATGACATCGCCATCGATGACCCCAACGACCGAGATCGCTATCGCTTGCAAGGAACGTTTTACGACTGTATAAATGGCATTAGCATCGATGGGATGTACGATTACGTCAGTGATGCAGAGATGGCTGCAGACTTCTATATTCAGGACTTTGACCTGCCAACAGCTGGTCGCACTCAAGTCGCCTTCCGAAAGCAAGAAACGTCTTGGATCGCCAACCTCTTCTCCCGGGTGCGTGTCAACCAGTTTCAATCCGTAAACCAAGAGCTGCCTACCCTCGTCTTTAATCTTCATCCCTTTGAGATTCCCTACACCGGCATCCTCTTTGAAAATACCACCAGGGGCGGGTATCTCAACTATGTATTTAGCGAAGATATTAACCGTGATGACTTTCATGCTGGGCGCATTTTCACCTACCCTCACTTCTACCGCCCGTTTTTCTTTGGTCCTTGCACAGTCACACCTGAAGCCGGTTTTATCGGCATTGCCTACACAAACAGCCCCGGTGGCGCCTCGGCTGGTCAGGCTATTGGGGAGCTGGGAGTGCGCTTTAACACCTCACTTTCGCGCTGTGGACCGAACTATAAACACGTTATTGAGCCTTATCTTCACTACCGCTATCTCACCCAGCCACGCGTTGCAGACGACCACCACTTTATTTTCACCCTTGACGACGGCTATGACAGACTTAACCTCATGCGCTTTGGTGTGGCCAACAGCCTCTTTGTCAAAGCGCCTTGTGGCATTGCGCGTCCTCTTTGGATCGATTTATGGACCAACGCTTTCTTTAATGAGAAAACCATTCCTCAGGCTATTCCTAAGGCCTACCTCGATATCGAGTGGCAGCCCTATGAGCGTATATTTATCGGCATGGATACCGGTTGGAACTTTCGCGACAAGCTTGTGGACTACTACAATGCACGCTTAGATTGGACTCTGAGCGCCCATCTTGCCTTTAGTCTCGAGTATCGACACCGGAGTCCATTTGACTGGCGTAAAGCTGATTTTTACAATTTTATTCTCGAGACCGTACGAACTCAAGAAGAGCTCGAGAACTCTGTTTTATCCGATCGGCGCGACACCTTCTTATTTCGAACATTTATTCGCTTTACTCCCGATTGGACCGGGAAATTTGATATGCGCCACGGTTGGAATCGGGAGAGGCAAGATCCCTACTTAGAATTTCAGGCTGAGCTAGGAACGGTTTTGTACAAGCACTGGCATTTTAAATTCATTTATGAGAAGCGGGAGGCCGACGACAACCGGTTTTCTGTCTCTCTCAAGCTCGAGCCGGGCCCACCTCCCAAGAAGAGATGCTAGCCCGAGTTTCTCACCAGCACTGGAACCGATTTTAGCAGACTATAGTCTCAAATACCGAAGAGCCTTCCGACAGAAGAGTTTGTATAACCCTTCCAAGGATGCCTCTGAAGACAGAAGATAATAAAAATGATCAAAGCGAAGGCTAGAACTTGCCCTAAAAAATGGATACAACTTACATTATGTATCCATGAGCTTACTAACTTCTATCTCCAACGGTGGAGCAGCTGGTGCGGTGGCCGCTTTGCCCCAATCATCCGAAGAAAAAATCTCAGTTGACCGCATCACAAGTAAAGAACTCGAGCCCTTCAAACAAATTGCTCAACACTGGCACGTGGACGCTGAAAGCCGTGCAAAAAAACTAGAAGGTCGCTTGCGTGAGGAGCTGGAAGCGTGTAGTAGAATTTCGAAATTAGTTGGAAGATTTATTGACGCAAAACAAGCCCCCTCCAATCAAGGCTGCGAAAACTACTTGCAGGGCTACGAGATTGTAGCTGCGAGAGCAAATGGTGTCGTACAGGCGCTGGGAATTGTGTGTTGGGAACATCTAATTAAGTTAAGTAACTCTAAGCTAAATACGTGTTATATCTATCATTTGGTCACGTCACCAAAAAATGTAGATCGAAGTGAGGGAAATGTAGAGCGCTTTGCTGGATCTGCAAGAGCCCTCGTCAGCAAGATACTGTACGACAGTCAGTACCCTGTTTATATCGAAGCCAATAAAGAGGCGGAAGGCTTTTATCAGAAGTTGGGTTTTCAGGTGATCAAAGTTGACCCATTTGAATTGGGTGCCATTCCCATGCTTCTACCAAAACTAGCTTCTCCACGAGTTGAGGATGACACAGAGGCTACTAAGCAGCATGGCTGAGACGGCAAAAAGCGGCGTCAAGTAGCCTAAAAGTGCCAAGCCAATTCCTACTCCGTTGTAAAAAAAAGCCCAGAAAAGATTCTGCTTGATGATGCGCCTTCCCTTATTGGCAAGGGTAACAAGCTCCGGAAGAACCGAAAGACGCGTTTTAGTGAGCAGAATATCTGAAACCTCAATGGAAAGATCGGTCGCTGAAACCACTGAAATCCCCACATCAGCCGCACTCAACGCGGGCGCATCATTCACCCCATCGCCCACCATCACCACGGGACGTTGCATCTTTTCAATTTCTGCTCTTTTTTGGAGGGGGTCACACCCTCCCTTGCCCCAACGAAAGCCGCACTGCTTGGCAATAGCGGAAACGAGCTCCGGCGCATCTCCTGACAAGATCACACCGTCTACCTGTGGAATCTCCTCTCTCAACGGGTCGCCGAGTTGAACGGTGGCCAACAGGGTGTCTTCTTCTGCAAAATAAACAGTTGTGGTTTGGGTAACAGGCACGGAAATTCCCCTCTCTTTAAAAAAAGATGCGGAACCAATTTGATAGCGTCTACCTGCATACTCTCCCTCCATCCCTCTCCCTACGTATTCCTGGGTATGATTGAGCGCAACGGAGCTAGATAGTGATTCTCCGATTGCCATCACCACAGGATGTGTTGTGTAGTTTGAAAACCCTTTCAAAATCGCTTTATGAGTCGGCTCTAGCTGCTCAAGTCCACTGAGAACCTGAAATTTTCCTTCGGTTAAAGTGCCTGTCTTGTCAAAAACAAAAAGGGGATTTTGTGCCAAAAGAGCAAGTGCTCTCCGATTACGCACCAAAGCCCCTTTTTCTGCAAAACGGTAGAGAAGGCGCGCCTCTGCAAGTGGGGCCGCAATCCCAATCGCACATGGACAGGATATCAGTAGCACCGAAAGGGAGCGGAGAAATCCGCCAAAGGGATAGGCAAAACAGGCTAGCAGAAGAACAAAGGGAACGAAATAGGGAATCAGACGGTCTACCAAGCGAACGCTCTTGTGTTTCTTCCCTAAGTCAGACTCGATCACTTTAAAAATACGGGTGAGAATGGAGGCTTTCATATCCGCTGAAACCTGAATGTGTAGCACGCCTTGTTTGAGAAGGCTTCCACCCACTAGCTCAGTGCCAGGATGGACGCGCAGCGGAACCGATTCACCCGTCATCACAGAGGCGTCGACAAGCCCCTCTCCTTTGAGCACAATGCCATCTAACACCACTTTTTCTCCTGTGCGCACAAGAAGCGTATCCCCGGTTTTGATCTCTTTAAGCGGCACGGAGGCATACTCTCCAGAAGGAAGCTGTTTCATCCCTTTTTTAGGCAAGGTGCGGGTGATGCGAAACAGGCTCTCTTTGGCCGAAAATTTAGCCCTCTTCTCTAAAAGCTTTCCCAAAAGAACAAAGGTAAGAAGCATCCCCATCGAATCGTAATACAAATGAGGAGGATCGTGGGAAAAAAGTTGGTAGGTAGAGTAGCTAAAAGCAGCTCCTGCTCCCATCAAAACTAAGGTTTCCATGCCAAACTGCCCTGTCCGAAGGGAGAGAAGAAAACGGCGCCAAAGGGGCCATGCGCCGTAGGTGATAAGCGGAAGAGCCAAGGCAAAAGAGAGCCATCCCGTTGCGCTTCCATATCCATCTGTCGTGTAGGTGGTATAGAGCGGAAGAGCAATCATCATGAGGTTAAGGGCGCAAAAGGCGCTAATGGCAAAGCGAATCCAAGAGGAACGGGCCGGTTTGCGCTCGGCTGAAAGAAGAGGCTGAGGGAGATACCCTAAACGTCTGATAAAAACGAAGAGATCTTCCTTGGAAAATGAGCGTGGAGAAAATTCAATCAAGGCGCAATCGGTTGCGTAATCGACCACACACCGTTTGATTCCCGGCTGACGCCTTAAAATGAGGCGGATCGCCTCGGCACAACTCGGACACCACATCTCTCCAATCTCCAGGTGAAGAGTGGAAATCTCCCCCTCGACCTCCTTGGCGGCCATCTCCTCATAAAGCTCAGGATTAGAGAGAATGCCACTATCGAGTGCGTGCTGAAAAAGAGGATGCGTATGGACATCTCCCTGAAACTTTTGGGTGCGCAAGATCTGAAATACAGTCAAGCAGCCTCGACAACAGAAGCTGTTTTCGTCCTCTTCAATAGGATGGAGCGGACAGGTAAGAGAACAGAGAGCACATTTAGTCGACATCGAGCTGCTCGGGCATTAGATACCGCTCAGCATACGGAAGGTAGATTTTTTTCTTCAGAAAAATCTCAACGAGATGAGGATCTAAATGTCCCTCATCTGCCATCTCTTGCATAATTTTAAGTACTTTTGACAAGGGAGCCGGTTTTCGATAAGAGCGGTCGGGTGAACTGAGCGCCTCAAAAACATCGGCAACAGCTAAGATGCGCGCCTGAATCAACATCTCATCGCCTTTGAGTCCGCGCGGATACCCTTTGCCATCCATCCGCTCGTGATGTGAGGCCGCAATTTCGGGTACGGCTTGCAATTCAGTTGGAAAAGGGAGCCCAGATAGCATCCGATAGCTCATTACCACGTGTTGGCGCATGATTTCAATCTGTTTAGCAGTGAGATTCCCCTTCACAACCAGAAGATTTTCCAGTTCATCCCGGGTCAACAGATCCAACGAAGCGAGCCTCGCAAGCTTCTCGGCTGTTTTGTCTGTGATCGGCTCTGCTCCCTCATTGCACCGCCGAATTAAGGCCAGTTCCTCTGCACGTGTTTTCTCCTTTGAAGCAAAAGCCTTCTCTAGCTCTTGGTAGACTTCAGGATAGTGCATCTGAATCCACTGATTTTTTTCTTCTTCAATACGTGCAGAAAAACGGGCTTCGATCAGGTGTATGCGATTAAAGAGCGCGTCTAATTTCGTCTTTTTTTCGACAATATAATCAGGTGTGGTGATCTTACCACAGTCGTGCAAAAGAGCTGCAATGTGCAACTCATAGAGCTCTGCCTCTGTAAAGGGGTGCTCGAGAGCACGCGCGAGAAGCTCCGCGATAATAGGCACCCGCTTGCCGTGATGACCAGTCGAAGGTGATTTGGCATCAATTGCGTCTGTCATCACGCGGATAAACGACTCAAAAAGTGTGCGTAAATTCAGAATCAGAAGCTGCTTATTAAGAGCCAGTCCTGCTTGGGAAGCGAGCGACTTTGCTAGCTGAACGGCAGGCTCCAAAAACTCCTCCTCAAGTGGGTTGATCAGCTGCAAAACAGCGATCACCTTCCCCTCATGATCTTGCATGGGAACAGTCAAGACCGCACGCGTACGGTATCCAGTCCGTTCGTCAAAATCCCGTGTTCCGGAAAAATCAAACCCCTCTTCTTGGTAGGCATCCTTCACTTGGACTGTCTTTTTATGATGCACCGCATAGGCAGCCATTAAGGTTTCATTGGGCTTTCCATCTTCTAAAAAAAGGGGGAGATCAGGAAAGGGAATAGGACTAAAAGAATCTGAGAGTACAATTTCAAAGCGGAGCCACTTCTTATCCACAACCGAATAGAGCGTGCCTCCATCGGCATGAGTCAAATCTTTTGCCTTCTGCAAAATCTGCTTGTGGAGCACGGGAATCGACTGCTCTTTTGAAAGTGCTACTCCTATTTCATTGAGCTGTTGTAAAATGGCGGCATCAAACTCCATAGTACCTATTTTAATGTTTTTGCCGCCTAATCTCCAGCACTCGATTGATCTACTCACAAAAAACATTCAACCACAAGATCTTATAGATTATTCACACGCCATCACAGACCACTATCAAGAGGGCAGATCTCTTTCAAGCCCAGACTCTCTTCTCACATACTTAACCGTTCGCTTTCCAGCCACCTATGCCTCTATTTTCACCGTTTTATCTCAGGTTCCCTTCCCTGTCTCTTCCTTACTCGACTTAGGAGCTGGTCCAGCAACAGCCTGGTTTGCAGCTACTCAGATCTGGGGAGAAATACACGCCACCTGTATTGAGCGGGAGCTAGATTTTATTCACTTAGGCAAACAGTTAGGCTGTGCGGCCTACACGTTAGGCGATATCGAGAAGATTCCCTCTTACAGACCACACGATTTGGCTGTCTTTGGATACAGTTATGGAGAGCTTGCTCACTTTGACTTTGCGCCGGTATGGGCAGCTGTCCAAGGTGTTGTGATCATAGAGCCGGGCACACCGCGTGGGTTTCAAAATGTATTAAGCGCGCGCGATCAGCTGATTGCACTTGGCGGTCATGTAGCAGCGCCTTGTCCACATTCGCAACCCTGTCCACACCCTACTTGGTGCCATTTCTCTGTGCGCGTTAACCGCTCTGAGAGGCACCGGCATGCTAAGGAGGCATCGCTCCCTTATGAGGATGAGAAGTATAGTTATGTGATTGTGACCAAAGAGCCTTTAAACCCTGAGAAGCCGCGGCTAATCTCCACCCCTCAAAAGAGGTCGGGGCATGTCAACATGGAGCTTTGTACGGTAACAGGTATTGAGAAGCGGACGGTTTCTAAGAAGCAGAAGGAGCTCTACAGAGCGGCTCGCAAAGCCAAGTGGGGCGACACTTTAAACTAAAAATTTACTTAAATAAGCTTTTACGCTTTTATGTATTTACGCTTTTGTGCTATAATAAGGGAAAGAAGGAGGAGGATATGGCAACCCCTGACCATACGCGAATGTCTATAGACATCCCTGACGAAGAGCACCGTAAGCTAAAGGCGATTGCTGCTCTGAGGGGCGTCTCTATGAAAGCGATTATTCTTGAGTGTTTGAGCAGAGAGCTTTATAGCGACAACTCTCCTAACAAGTTGACAGAGAGAGCGTTTCAGGATTCTGACAAGGGCAAGAATATTCAAAAATATAAGGATCTTGACGATCTACGTTCTCAACTGGGAATCTAATGCGCAAAATCTCGACAACCAAGCAGTTTGAAAAGGATGTCACACGTGTAAAAAAACAACGCAGAGATATCAAAAAACTCGGCGACATCATAGAAAAACTTGCAAGGAGTGAGCGCTTACCAGCCCATAATCGCCATCACAAGCTCAAAGGCAATTATGTTGATCGATGGGAATGTCATATTGCCCCAGACTGGTTGCTGATCTACAAAAATTCCAAGAACGAAATTTGCCTTGAAAGAACGGGGTCTCACTCCGATCTCTTCAAATAACCATGAAAAATGGGAGAAAGATTCCCATTTTTCATGGGAAATCTTGTTTTTTATTCCCTTTTCCATGAAAATCGGGATCAAGACACCCTATTTTCATGGTTAAATGGAACGACAAGCCTGGTTAAAGCGAGTAGATTCTGCCTTCAAAGTACATCCTGTTGTAGCCTTATTAGGGCCGCGCCAATGTGGAAAGACAACGCTTTCACAGCAATATACAAGGCAGCACTCCATTCCTCCGCAGAATCACTTTGATTTAGAAAATCCGAACGATTTGGCTCGCCTGCGCGATCCAGTGCTGACTTTATCTAAGTTATCGGGATTGATCATCATTGATGAGATTCAGAGAATTCCCGACCTCTTTCCTGCGCTGCGTGTTCTGGTTGACCGTAGAGAACTCAAACAACGCTATCTTATTTTAGGGAGCGCTTCCCGCGATTTGATCCGCCAATCTTCAGAAACTTTAGCTGGTCGAATTGGATATCTTGAACTCACTCCCTTCTCTCTACAGGAAGCCCCTGCTCAAACAAAGCTCTGGCTTCGCGGAGGCTATCCTCGCTCTTACCTTGCTGACAATGAATCTATTAGTGCAGACTGGAGAAAAGCTTTTATTCGCACTTACTTAGAGAGGGATATTCCTAGTCTAGGAATTGACATTCCTTCCGAAAATCTAAGACGGTTTTGGATGATGTTAGCCCACTACCACGGTTCCATTTTTAATGCCTCAGAGCTAGGCCGTTCCTTGGGTTTTACCCACAAAACCATTCAGCGATATGCTGATATCCTTGCAGGGACTTTTATGATTCGGCAGCTCCGTCCCTGGTTTGAAAACTTGGGCAAAAGGCAAGTCAAGTCCTCTAAAATCTACTTAAGAGATAGTGGGGTACTTCATACGCTCGCTGGAATCAACAATCAAGAAGAGCTCCTTGTACACCCCAAGCTCGGATCTTCTTGGGAAGGGTTTGCTTTAGAGGAGGTCATCCGCTTTCACCAGGCTGAATCAGAAGAGTGTTATTTTTGGGCCACACATCAGCAGGCGGAGTTAGATCTATTGATTTGCAAAAACGGAAAACGATCAGGGTTTGAGTTTAAGTACTCAGGATCTCCCAAATTGACCCGCTCCATGCAAATTGCGCTACATGATTTAAAGCTAGATTCTCTTACGGTGATCTATCCGGGAAAAGTAGACTATCCGCTTAGTGAAGCAATCGACGTAATCGGACTTGAAAGCTATCTCTTTGAATCGGATTTGTAAAGCCCAACAAACGTTATAGCCTAAAGAGTAAATAGAGAACTTTTTGGGATTTTTGCTTCAGTTGCTTGATCTCGAGCGAAGGTAGTGTAAACGGATACACCGAGCGAGAGATCAGGCGAATGAAGGAAAAAGACTCAAAAAGACCAGTAAGAGTTACTTCTTAAAATAGCACTGTTTGATGCGGCGTAGTTCGGGCTCTAATAGGGTGCGGCGTTTCCCCTTGATCCGATCGATAAACAGAACCCCGTTAAGATGGTCATTCTCATGCATGATGTTACGCGCTAGATACCCCTCACACACTTTTTTGAAAAAGGTGCCCTCAAGATCCTGCGCCTCCACCTCTACGGAGTGGGGGCGCACAACCGCTGTGTGCAGGTTGGGAATCGAAAGACACCCTTCGGTGCGCTCAACAAGCATATCGCTGGGATTGGAAAGAATGGGATTGATGTAAACCAGTGGCTCACAGAGATGAACTTCTCCACTCTCATCCTCGTAGTCAACATTGGAGACAAAAAGACGCACCATGTGCCCCACTTGCGTCGCTGCCAGTCCAATCCCATTGACAGCAAGCATGGTCTCAATCATATCGTGGGCAAGCTGACGAATCTCATCGGTGATCTCTTCAATCGGCTCCGCTTTCTGGCGTAGAACAGGATCACCATAGTAGCGCAAAGGGAGCTTCACTTCTCAATGATCTCCGTTGTGACTCCCTGCTTCGATTTCGCGCGCCCCATTGCTCCTGTCCAAAGAGAAAGAATCACACACCCACCCAAGAAAATCACAGCCAACCAGGCGGTGATCTTTTTCAACACCTCGGGAGTGGAGGTCCCAAAAAGGGAATCCCCAGAGTCGCCACCAAAAGAGGCGCCAAGCCCTGAGCTCTTGCTCTCTTGAATCAGAATGACAAAACAGAGAACGACTGAAACAAAAAGAAATAGAAAAAGAAATAAATAATAGACAGCTGTCATGTTAGTGAACCATTGATTATATTACTAAAACTCTCAGCAGAAAGAGAGGCTCCTCCCACTAATAAACCATCAATATTGGACTGAGCCAACAGTTCTGGCGCATTTTCCGGTTTGACCGATCCCCCGTACTGAATCACCAGCTGATCAGCGCTCTGCTTCCCCCAGTTTTCCGCAACAACGCCACGTATAAAGGCATGCGCGCTCTCGGCATCCTTGGGATGTGCCACTTTTCCCGTTCCAATGGCCCAAATGGGTTCATAGGCCACAATCATCCGGGCAAGCTCCTCAGCAGATACATTTTCCAAAGAGGCTAAAAGCTGCTCTTTTAACACGGCCTCGGTCTCATCTGCTTCTCGTTGATTGAGCGTCTCACCGATGCACAAAATGGGTTGAATCCCCTCTTCAAGCGCTCTTTTGACTTTTTGATTGATAAATGCACTTGTTTCATGAAAAAGTTGACGCCGCTCCGAATGGCCGAGAATTACAAAACGGGCGCCCACATCGAGCAACATGCGAGCAGCAATTTCACCAGTGAAAGCCCCTTCAGAAGCATCATTCATATTTTGAGCGCCCAACACTAGAGAAGATTCAAGTCGCTTCACCTGCTGAGCAGTCGATGCAAGAGCTGTAAAGGGCACGGCAAGGTAAACGGTCGCTTGACTCTTCTCAATCAGGGGTGCTAAAGTCTCCACAAACGTCTTCGCCTCTTCAATTGTTTTATACATTTTCCAATTGCCGGCGATGACGGTAGGGCGAACAGATGTTTTCGACTTGCGAGGCATAACTCTTTTTCTTTTAAACGATCCATATTGATACCATAGCTATGAGCACAACGTCAACTGTTATCACCGTTTCTCAACTTACCGCAGCGATCAAAAATCAACTTGAATCGCGCTTCCCCAAGCTCATTGTTGAAGGGGAAATCACGAACTGCAAGCTCCACTCGAGCGGCCATCTCTATTTTGATCTCAAGGATGCGGGGGCCAAAGTTCCGGCTGTCTTTTTCCACGTCAGAAAATCAGTATCCTGCCTCCCCAAAGAGGGTGACCGGGTGATCATTAAAGGAGCCATTTCAGTCTACCCTCCCCACGGAAAGTATCAGATTATCGCCCGTTCACTCGAATACCAGGGGGTGGGCACGCTTTTAGTGCGCCTAGCAGAACTCAAAAAGAAACTCGAGCAAAGAGGCTGGTTCGAGCGGGACAAAAAAAAGGCTTTACCCCCCTTTCCCCAAAAGATCGGTGTGGTGACCAGTCCTACAGGCGCGGTCATCCGCGATATCATCCATGTGCTCGAACGCAGATATGCCGGCTTTCAGCTTGTGCTCAACCCGGTCCGGGTTCAAGGAAGTGAAGCAGCCTACGAGATAGCAGAAGCAATCGATCAGATGAATGCGTACAATCTATGCGATGTGCTCATTGTCGGAAGAGGAGGCGGCAGTTTGGAAGATCTGTGGCCCTTTAATGAAGAGATCGTCGCAAAGGCGATTTTTGAAAGCCGTATCCCGATTGTCTCTGCCGTCGGGCATGAAACAGATGTTACCCTGGCTGATTTTGTGGCCGATGTGAGGGCACCCACTCCCTCTGCTGCTGCTGAAATTGTCACCGCAGAAAAGCAAGAACGACTTGCCTATTTAGCCAAAATGCGGCAACACTTGAGCTCTACTCTCCTTCAGCAAGTGAAGCAAAGACGCATTCAACTCGATGGCTACGCCCGCCACCCACTCTTTGCCTCTTCCTATGCGCTCATTAGTGGGCCCCTACAACGTCTCGATGAAATCAAGATGCGGATCGATACGCTCATGCAGCAGCAGGTGGCAAAGAGGCGCTATCTTCTAGCAGGAAGAGAAAAGGAGGCACGCGCGCTCAAGCCCACCACCCAGTTAAATGCATTTCGGCAGAAACTCGACCAACAAAAGAAACGCCTCGATCAATCGATACATAATACGCTTATTATGAACAAACAACAACTAAAAGAGATGATTCAACAACTAAAGGCATTAGATCCCAAAAACGTATTAAAACGGGGTTACTCCATCCTCTTTGCCTTAAATGAGAGTTCCGTTATAGTATCGGCTCAAGAATTGACTCCCGGGAAAAAGATAGAGGCGCTTCTGAGCGATGGCAAAGCAACTTTGAAGGTGGACGATGGCAACTGACATAAATTTTGAGCAAGCATTTGCCCGTTTAGAGGCGATTTTAGAGAGAATGAATTCGGGCAATGTCTCTTTAGATGACTCTTTGAAGCTCTATGAAGAGGCAGATCAATTGATCAGCGGATGTGGCGCACGTCTAACTACTGCCCAGCAGAAAATTGAAGCTTTGATCAAAAAGCGAGATGGCTCGCTTGAGTTAGATGAGAGCGCACAACCGAAAACAGCTCCCTTTGAACCGCATGAGGACTCGTGACCCATCTCGATAAAATCCAGTCGCCAGCCGACTTAAAACGTCTCTCTATTCCAGATTTAAAAGAGCTTTCTCAAGAGATTCGCGACCGCATCATCCGTGTGCTTTCTGTTAATGGAGGACATCTTGCCTCCAATATGGGAAGTGTAGAGCTCTCCATCGCGCTCCACTATGTTTTTAACTCCCCAGACGACGCCTTTATTTTTGATGTGAGCCACCAAACCTATACGCATAAGCTTCTCACCGGAAGAAATAACCCACGCTTTGACAAAATCCGAAAAGGGGGTGGGCTCAGTGGTTTTGCCCACCCAAAAGAGTCGGAACATGACCATTTTTATGCTGGACATGCAGGCACGGCACTCTCGCTTGGCTTAGGCCTTGCTCAAGCGCGCGATTTAGCAAAAAAAGAGCGCCACATCATCCCTGTTATCGGAGATGCGACTCTCACCTGCGGACTTTCCCTCGAGGCGCTTAATAATGTGCCCCGCGACTTAAGCCGTTTTGTGATGGTCCTCAACGACAACGAAATGTCG
Source organism: Chlamydiales bacterium (assembly GCA_022601445.1). Lineage (GTDB taxonomy): Bacteria > Chlamydiota > Chlamydiia > Chlamydiales > JAAKFR01 > JAJACP01. Next base: position 344,756 of record JAJACP010000001.1, read on the forward strand.
ATATCCAAAAATGTGGGTGGTATCACAAACATCCTCAGCCGCTTACTTAGCAACCCCACAACTAGCCGCTTGAAGCGGGAGCTGGAGGCCCTTGTTTCTAAAATCCCCATCTGTGGCACCTCACTTGCCAAACAAGGAATTAAACTGACTGAATCAGTTAAAAACCTGGTGAGTTCTGCTCCTTTTTTTGAGCAGTTTGGACTCTTTTACATCGGACCGATTGATGGCCATGACATCAAAAAGCTTCTTGCCGTTTTTCAGGCCGTTAAAGATCTCGATATGCCCATCATTATCCACGTCTATACCAAAAAAGGGCAGGGAGTCGAACGAGCTGAACAAGACCCCATCGCCTACCATGGAGCGAAACCCTTTGATCCCAAAACATGTGAATTTCACCCCGCAACCTCTAAAAAACCCACTTTTCCCAAAGTTTTTGGCAAACAGATGGTCGAGATGGGCAAAAAAGATCCCCGTCTCACTGTTGTCACGCCAGCCATGTCCCTTGGTTCTTGCCTTGATCCTTTTTACGAGCAGTTTCCTGACCGTTTCTTTGACGTCGGAATCGCTGAGGGGCACGCTGTTACTTTCGCCGGTGGGCTCGGCAAAACAGGTGATTTAAACGTCATCTGCTCAATCTATGCCACTTTTTTCCAACGCGCTTTGGACAATCTTTTCCAAGATGTCTGCCTACAAGAAATTCCTATCGTCTTCGCTGTTGACAGAGGAGGACTCTCGGCTGCAGACGGCTCAACACATCACGGGATCTACGAGATCAGCTTCCTGCGCGCCATGCCTGGCATGGTCATTTGCCAACCGCGCAACGGACAGCTGCTAAAAGAGCTATTAGAATCGGCTTTCAACTGGAAAAAACCCACGGCTATCCGCTACCCTAATCTCCCCACCGAGGTCTCTGAAGCGCCCTTGCGCCCACGTCCTCTTGGAAAAGGGGAAGTATTAGCGGAGGGAGATGATCTGCTTATCGTGGCACTTGGGCACCATTGTGAGACGGCGCTCACCCTACGCACCGAGCTTGAAAAGAAGGGAGTCCATGCCACTGTTGTCGACCCCATTTTTGTAAAACCCCTTGATACCGACCTTTTTAGCAAGCTTCTACTGACGCATACCCGCATTATCACCATTGAAGAGCACTCCTTAAAAGGAGGGCTTGGTTCTGAGATCAATGAATTTTTAATGCGACACAACTTTGGTCAGGTGGAGACACTGAATTTTGGAATTCCTGAAACTTTTGTTGAACAAGGCGGGTATCAAGAGTTATTACATGAGGTAGGACTTACACCAGAGAGAATTTTGCAACAGGTGCTAGCCCACTTTACTTTTCATAAATATGCGGAGAAAGCTTAAGTGATTGTCGCCCTTTTTGCGAATATGAACAAACGTGAGTCGTTCGGCATTTCCAAAAAGGTCTCTGATTATCTGGCAAAAAAAGGTGTACAGGTCGTGGCACGCGATGATGAGGCTGCTGACCTTGGGGTTCCTCCCCTCTCCTCTTTCGCTCCTGATGCAATTCAGTTTATCATTTCCCTTGGAGGAGATGGGACGATTTTGCGTGTCATCCATCATTACCCTAATCTAGATGCGCCTATTCTGGGCATTAACTTAGGCCATCTAGGATTTATGGCTGACGTTCCTCTCTCCGATCTTTTTCCTAGTCTAGATGAACTTTTGAGTGGCGGTTTTACCATCGAAGAGCGCGTGATGATGGAAGGACTTCCTCCTTCTCAAAAGCGTTGTTTTGCTGTTAATGAGATGGTCATTCACCGTTCACGCAACCCTTGTCTGATTGATCTCTCTATTCACGTGGATGGAAAATATCTCAATACCTTTTCAGCAGATGGTGTGATCATCTCAACCCCTAACGGCTCAACAGCCTACTCACTTGCAGCCGGTGGGCCGA
>JAJACP010000001.1:346680-347031 GCA_022601445.1 Chlamydiales bacterium
ATTTTAACACCTGAGCTCAAGGCTTTTGTGATCACACCGATCAATCCGCATACGATTTCGAATCGGCCGATTGTATTGATGCCTCGAGAGAAAATCGAGGTGCAGTACTTAAGTGACTATGAGCCTGTGGAGATCACCTATGACGGGTTTTCTCGTCATGCGCTTGCACCCAACGAAGTGTTCCGTATTTTACCTGCCAAGCGTACATTCAAGATGGTGAGTTTGTCGCGATCAGACTACTTTTCTACTCTCCGTACCAAGCTTAACTGGACAGGGCAGCTGCGTTACGGCGAGCTGAACCACCGCACCGAAGACCGCGACTAAGAGCGTGTGAACATTAGCTTTTTTCTA
>JAJACP010000010.1 GCA_022601445.1 Chlamydiales bacterium
TCTACCATCTAGAATTTCGGAAGGACATTGTACACTCCCAGTTTAAATCCGAAGCTGTCTGTGTAAAACGCGACAGTTTCCTTTACATCTTTTACCATTAAATTTGGGTTGAGTTTGTTTATATTTTTCTCCATAGAGCACGCGGTAGCTATAATCAGTACATTGAAGAAATTTTACAACGAACAAACTGCTTTTTCCGATCTTTCGCTGGGCGTACCGCCTGCAGAAGCCCGCGCTCAAGATCGAAAAACTAGAAGCAAAATCCCCAAAAGTGCTCTTTTTCCTATCTTAGGGCACAGATCTTCTTTAGATGATAGCACATACACAAAAAGCTGAACTGCAAAGCATTCTTTGCAAGCCTCTGATCTCTCACCCTTCCTTGGCCGCAGTGTCTTTTTAGCACTCCAAAAACTGTTTCAATCTGAGATCTTACGCCACTGATGTAAGCATTCAGTTTCTCGAAAAGAGAGTCTCTTTTTTCGTTTTTGAACAGAATTCCATTTTTGATCTTATGCTCTTTTAGAAAACGGTGATGCTCCTTGGAGGGGAACCCTTTATTTGCGTAAATGCACTCTTTAACTCATTGAAGAGATTCGAATCGTGAACATGAGCGTCTCATGCCTTTGCTCTTTGCAGTCTAATTTGGGTCAATAGATTTGCGGTGAATCGACCCAATCGACCCAAAATGTTAACGTTGGGTCGATTTACCCGATCTCTTCTCGGCTGTACCCCAGTACTATCCTTGCCCTAGATCGAACAAATCTGCTCGCTAAAAAATGTAAAAGCCCGTTCCGCAGAGAGGCTTTTTTATCGGGGGAGAAGCGATAGCGAGACAGGTAACCCCGCTAAGTCTCCTCTGTTAAGAAATCAGCTATGTCAATAATGCGGTAAAAATAGTCACTGGTAGCCAGGTTTGAAGAAACACCACCAATGTGGAACAAAATGGGAATCGTTGCAAATCCTCTTGGTACCTTTAATGTGCTGACTTTTTCTTGAACTTGAAGGATGACATCCATACCCAATTCTCGGCGCTTAAACTTAAACTCACAAACAAACAAGTTGTGAGTGGCAGTCTGAACCAAGTAATCAATTTGGCAGCCTGCACGTGAAGCTGTTTTGGATTGCCTAAATGGACCATCAGCGACAATGTCACTTGGATTTATGCCCATAGCTTTTATGAGTAGACTTCTGTTTTGTAAGAGCACTTGCTCGAGCTGTAGCCCGATATGAGCTTCAAAACCGGGTAACTGTGAAATCGGAGTATCTTGAAAACTACCTAGATCTATTTTATTTCTTTGTGACTCTATTAATTTGAGATAAAATCTCATATAAGGATCACAAATGCGATACAAGCTTTGTTTTAGAGGTTTATTGGTTTTGAATGACCAGAGACTTTGTTTTTGAACAAAGCCTGCAACAATCAAATGATCCATTAGGCTGCTTAAGGTTCCGCTATGAGGAAAATCGATGCATGTGCGCACATCAGCTAGTGTTTTCATTCCATTTTTCAAGCTGTCTAGTATCTTTTTGTAAGAAGCTCTTTTACCATTAAATAGGTCGTGAAAAATACGGTCGAACTCTAGAACGAACAGGCTATCTTTTTCAAAGCACAGCTGTTTGATCAAATCATCTGCGCTTTGGCCCGGACTCATTTGCTCTAAATACCATGGAATACCACCTAGGATGCTGAGTAGCTTGTAGGTTTCATAATCAGAGCCTTGAAATCCAGATGCTTTGAGTAGCTTGTTCGCATCGGGTATAGGGAGTGGCTCTAATGCTATGGTTAGATGAATACGACCAAAAAATGCTGTACTTTTTAAAATGTTTTCCTCGATCCATGTTGAAACGGAACCACAAAGCACTGCCATGATGGGCACTGTTTGCTTATCCCACCACGCTTTTAGCTTGGGAATAAAAGTGGGATCTTTAGAGCTCATCCAAGAAATTTCATCGAACAATACGATATCACCAGGTTTGAGATGGCCACCGAGATGCTCAAAAGCGTCGGTCCAATCCTGAAAAGTGAAGGGGGGTAGCTTCAAAAGAGAAGCAAGCTGTCTTGCAAAATGATCACGCTGACTTTGAGCATCCGTGCCCTCTTGAGGTGCAAGTCCTGCAAAATCCCATAGCTGATTTCCAGTACATTTGGAAGCAAAGAAGTTGACTAGGCGGCTTTTGCCCACCCTCCGTCTGCCTTTGATGACAACTAGGCTAGGCGCTTTTTTCTGGTGCAACGCACTTAAGCGCTCTAGCTCATTTTTTCGACCTGTAAACGCCTGAGAAGTCATAAGAGCCCTTTTGCTCATTTGTGTGTTAATTCTATAATGGGATTGATTGGAAGTCAAGAAATTTTGCTCAAGATGCTGTTTTAGTAATAATGAGCAAAATAAATCGAGGGACGGATTTTTTATTTATTTGCCAATCGACGGTATCGCACATTACGCGTTCTTCCAATCCGCTCAATCAAACCTTTTTTAATGAGTGTGTTAAGTCATCTTTGTGCTGTGGCGCAAGAAATGGAAAATTTGTTTACTACATCTTGGCACGTGATTTTGTCCTGCAAATAGAAGAGGGACTGATTGTTTTCCTCATTTTCCGCCTGATTTGGATTGGATTGAGAAGGTTGTCTTAGTAAGATGCACTTGATAAAATTTGCCCCTTCGATGATTTGAAGTTTTTCAAGTTCTTAAACTTCATAGCTTTTAAATATATTAATCAATCCAGTTCCCATTTTTTCAACAAGGCCACATTGAGCCCATCGTTTCTCCTTATTTGCCTCATTTATCTTGATTATGGTTCAAGTGAGGCAAATAAAATATGACATTAGCGGATTTTTGCCTCATTTAAGGTGATTGAGGAGAAAACTTGTTATTCATGGCCCAAGATATTGTCAAAAGTTGTGTCCCGAGCTCATAAGCTCAGCCTCGAAGATTGATTTTAAGGGCTTTATGTAGTCATTTGACTATCTAGTCTACGTACTCTAAATCTTAAAACATCTTGCTCTTGAGCAACTTGACCCGCAGCTTTCTCTATTTGTAGGCGTTGATCTCGGAGTCTCTCAATTGATGCTGCTGTTTCTAGATTGTTTTGATGTGCTTGTGCCCTGAACCGAGCAAGGCTTTGCCTATCATGCTCTTTTTGACAGATTGTGATTGCGAAAATGCCGACCATCCCACCCAAACCGGGAGCTAATAAAGGAAGAGCATAGTCGTAACCTCCTGGAACCACGTTTGAAATACAAAGAAAAGCAAGAATTGTCAGAGCCACACAGGTGATGACACCTAAAAAAGGACAGCACACCTGTGCCTGAAATCGAGGTGAAGGGAAGGGAATCCTGTTTGTGCAAGCAGTCATCTGGTAATGCGTTGTTACGGTTTATTCCTTATATTTTTTGGTTGTCGTGGTTGATGTTCTTTGCGTTATTTATTTAACTTCTTCCTCTTCAATCATTTTAAACACTTGATTTCGATAGGGCTCCGTCCAAGCATCTTCGGTTTCGTTTCGCCTCATTGAAACGCCTACTGCCAAATAGGCTAGGGCACCGACTCCCCCTACTCCACCAAAAATCAGGCCCGAGTGAAGAGGTGTGCTGAGGAAACTCCCGAATGCTTGCAAGCCCTCTATGACGCTGGCTCGGAACGTGTGCATGGCTCCACCTGGAATAAAGACACAACATAAGACAAGAACCGCTAAGGCAACCACCGTCACCGCGAGTGCGACCTTATGGTTCCACACGCCTTCCGCGGCTGCCCTTGCCGGAGCAGCAACTGTTAAACCGCACTCTTTTAATCCCTCTGCGATCCGCATCATGACACTCTCCCTTTGTTCGAGAAAAGTATAGCAGACTAAGATTAATATTAGATTAAACTTGTATTAAGTTTTTTTTTGTTCAGTTGAGCGTGTGGTTGCACTTTATTAAGAATGATGATAGAATTTTCACTTATTCTTAACATTAGGAGGTTGTGATGAGCAGTACAAGCGGTGTAACAGAGCGTCCAGCTGGTCAATTAGCAGATTTAAGTGATGCGCGTCCTTTGAAAAAAGATGCGCGCGGAGTCGGTATCGTGACGGCAGTGGCATTGGTGGTCTTTCTCGGATTTGTTGCCTTTATCGGCGGATCTACCCTCCTCGCTTTTGCGGCGACTCCATTAGAATACGCTGGAGGGCTTACTCTGATGCTGCTAGGAGCTGCTTCACTTAGTGTTTGTGGTCTTTGTAGATAAAGCTAAGCCAGTGGAATAAAAACTGCAGCTTCTTTAAAGTGGTCAGCCATGCTTGAAACTTTTTTTAATGTACTCACACAACTTGATGAGCTTTTCTGGGGGTACGTCGCCTTTATCCTCATCGTTGTGCTAGGACTTTTCCTTACGCTCCGCTCGGGCCTGTTTCAAGTTCTGCGCCTTCCCTATATTTTTAAAACATTTTTTCAGTTTCTGGGCCGCTCTTCAGAAGGAGAGAGGGGAATTCACCCTTTAAAGGCTTTTTTTGCCTCCACAGGTGGGATGATCGGCATCGGGAATGTCGTTGGTGTCGTCACGGCGGTCCAACTAGGGGGGCCTGGCGCTCTGGTCTGGGTCTGGATTGCGGGTATCATTGGGGCCATTGTCAAGTATTGTGAGATCTATCTCGGCTTCAAATACCGTGTTCCCAATAAAGAGGGAGGGTATGACGGGGGGCCGATGTACTTTCTCAAAGCGGCCTTTAAAAATCGCTTTATCCCACTGGCTGTGGCGGCTCTTTTGTGCATCTATGGTGTGGAGATCTATCAGTTTTCTGTGATTACAGCGAGTATTTCAACCAATTGGCACGTCAATCGCCTGGTGGTGATGGCTCTTTTATTAGGTATGGTACTCTTTGCTGGACTCGGGGGAGTGCGGCGGATCGGACAGATCTGCAGCTGGATTATGCCCTTTTTCCTCGTGCTCTACTTTGCCATGGGCCTTTGGATCATCGGGCAAGAGTTTGCTGTGATTCCAACGGTGCTCGCAGATGTCTTTAAATCGGCCTTCACTGGGCACGCCGCTGTCGGTGGATTTGTAGGGAGTAGTGTGATTCTAGCTATCCAACACGGTGTGGCCAGAGCGGCTTACTCAGCAGATATCGGTGTGGGGTATGATTCGATTATCCAAAGTGAGTCGGCCACCGTCCATCCTGAAAGACAAGCCCGCCTGGCTATTCTCGGAGTCTTTATCGACAATATGATCTGTACCTTCACGATCTTGATTGTTTTGCTGTCAGGGGTTTGGGTCGCGGCGGATTTAGAAGGATCTCAGCTGATTCAAACAGCTCTTGGATCCTATTTCCCTTATATGGAGTATTTTATTCCTTTCTTTTTCATTGTAACGGGATATACCACGATCATTGCCTACTTTGTAGTGGGGATCAAATGTGCCCGTTATCTAGCTCCTAGGTGGGGTAAAAGAATCTATATTTTTTATGGGACCTCGTCTTTTGTCTTTTTTTCGTTTGTTCCTCAGTATCAAGCACTTCTGGTGATGTCGGTCTCTGGGGCTATGTTACTGATGGTCAATCTTTTAGGTATTTACCGCCTCAGAAAAGAGGTGGTTTATATAGAGCTTAAGCAGCCTCTTAAAGAAGCTATTTAGCTTTTAAATAATTCAATTTTAATTTAATAATAGTAATAGGAACTCTAATTAAGTGTTATTATGACTCCAGGAATTTGGATTATTTCTATTAGTATTGGGATTGTGGCTCTAGCGTTTGTAGCGCTCGTGATTTTCTTGGGTGTGACGCTGCTTTCGTTGCGCCGCACCATCGTTGATTTGGACGACAAGGTGCGTGCGTTTGACCCGCTATTTCGGGTTGTGTCTAAGACAGGAGAGGCGATTGAGCGGAAGACAAGCCATGTGCGGCAGCTGTCCAGAGAGGTGGAGGAATCGATTGAGGATGAGTCTGATCTGCGAAAAGAGCGGGTGTTAAATACAGCTTTGGAAGTGGCGGAGTGGACTTTAGTTGGAGTGGCCCTTTGGCAAAAACTCAGAGAGAGGAAGTAGGGGTATGGCGCGGAAAAAGAAAAGTAGTGGTAAGGGATTTACTCTAGGAGCTGTTGTGGGAGGTCTTGTTGGCGGCATGACGGCTCTTTTGTTTGCTCCCAAATCAGGGGATAAAATGCGTAAAGACATTGCCAAGCAGTGTCACAAGTGTTCTGACAAGGCGCATGAGTTGCTAGATGATGTGTGTGAACACTCTTCTAAAATGGTAGAGAAGGCCAAGGGGATGGCTTGTGATGTAAAAGACTCTGCCTCTAAGATCATCAAGCGTAAGCGCAAGTAAAATATAAGAGGACGTTATGGCAAAAAAGGGATTTGTTCTAGGAGCGCTTTTAGGGGGACTTGTCGGAGGGATGACTGCTCTTATGTACGCTCCCAAATCGGGTAAGAAAATGCGCAAAGCGGTTGCAAAACGGTACCAGCAGGTTTCGGATGAAGCCCATGATTTGATGGAAGAGATGTGTGACCACTCTATTGAATGGGCTGAAAAGGCCAAAGAGATTGCTGATGAGGCAGAATCTGTGGCCCAAACCTGCAAGCGCCGCCTGCGCTAATTGAGATGACTTCTAAGAAGCCACGCCTGCTTAGAATGGAAGCGGATCCGCTCGACAAGAAGGTCTGAGGTGCCTTGATCTAATACCTTGTCCATAAACTGAATGGTTTCATGGCACTGAGCGACCATCTCTTCGTGATTCTCCACTAGCTCTAGAACCATCTGCTCTAAGGGTGGGGGTGCGGAGGCCTCTTTTAAAGAGGCGAACTCTAAAAATTGTTTCATCGTGCCAGGAGCCTCTCTTCCCAGCATCCGGATGCGCTCAGCGAGCTCATCAGTGGCTTCCTGCATCTCTTCGTATTGTTCCTGTAGCAGGCGGTGGTACATATAAAACTCTTTACCGACCATATTCCAGTGGAAATTCAAGGTTTTAACATACAAAACAAAAGTGTCCGCTAGAAAATGGGAGAGCTTTTTTGTGATTTGATCAATTGTGTCTGAGGATAGTGTTTTCATGCCCCCTAATACATCAGGAAAGTGATTACTTGTCAATCCTGAAATTTCCAAAAATTACAGTATCTTAATTTTAATTTAAAACCGTATTAACAAATATAGTGTATAATTAATTTCAACAATTAATTATGGGTGTTAAATGAGTGTTGTAAGAATATTAACAAAGAGGGCTTTTCACCAACAAGCGCGGCGACAGCCTCCTGCACGTAGATATGCAACCACAGTTTCTGAGAGGGTCCAGAAAGCGTTTGTTTTAGGGGCTACGGGGCAGATGGGGATGGCCTCTGTCGTCGAAGGAATTAAGCAAGGATACCATGTGTATGGCACTTCGCGCAGTTCACAGGGTATTCACGCTTCTCAGAGGTTTACACCGATTCCCACACCTGGAGATTCTGTGCGTTGCCCTCAATTTTGGCAGCAGACTTTTTCTGAGCAACTCGAAGAGGGAGATGAGGTTGTTGTGATTAACACAATTGGGGCAGCCTCGGCCCCTACTGGAGTGAGCCTAAGGGATGTAAATGTCACTCCGGTTGTGGCTGCTGCTAAGGGGTTAGAAGCCGCTGCCGCAGAAACCTCTCTAAAAAGCCACCGGCTTGTGCATCTCTCTTCTTTGGCTGCTCTCTACCTTCAAGACGACTACGGGGCAACTAAAAGAGAGGCAGAAAGAGCTCTGCTTCCTTTGATTGGCAGCGGAGCTCTTACGATCTTACGGGTAGGTTATGCCTATAACAACCTGAAAATGTCAGGCTTCATGATCAAAAGAATTGATACAGAGCATGCATGGGGACCTGAGCAGATGGCAGGATTGCCTGTTCAGTTTTTATTTGAGCATGGAAGACACCCTCTTCAACCTGTTTATGTTGGAGATGTTATAGATGCTTGTTACGCAACTCCTCGCTCTCGGGTGATGCTGATAGATGCAGTGAGCCATGAAGTTCTCACGACTGCTGAGTTTTTTAAATTTTTTAGAGATCTAGCAGGTAAAAAGTTTCGCCCTTGCTATCTTCCCTATGACGTAGCAGAGAAATTAGCTCACCATTTTCCCCTGGGGCACTTTGCTCCTTTTGCTATCGAAGGGTGTAGGCGTATGGACGAGGGAGCTCCATTAGTTAGCGCGGATTCCTTTATCGAGCTGCTAGGTCGCCAGACAAGGGCTTTGAGTGATGTGTATCGACTGGAGGAAGGAGAGCAGCTTTTGTATGCAAAGCCGCCGCTTGTGGAGCATACAAAACTAGTGGCTAAAAAATGTCTGCAGGATCCTTCATCTCTTCTGGTTTTGGCAGAGTGCTCTGTAAAGGTTGCTGGATGCGTATTAAAAACGTTTGCTCAAACAACTAGAACCAGGCTGTAAAGTAACTTTTACTAGCTTGCTGTGTCAGACGAGCTTTATGAGCTACCGCACTTTCCGGTACAGAAGGTAGGGGCGTGCTAGGTTTTACAGTTCTCTTTGCAAGACGAGTTTCTTGGGCAACACTCTCTTGCGTAGCTTCAGCAACAGCACGATTAAAGTTTTTGAAAGATGTTTGTGAGGCTGCTTTTGCTGAAATAAATACAACGCGGGGAGCTGCGCGCGGCGCTGTGTGTACGAGCCTTCGTGTCACTGCTGCTAAAGCCATGAGAACTCCTTTGTTAAGACAAAATCAATTCTAAACGATCGATCAATACCCAGTCAAGCTAAACAAAAAATGAGGGAAAAATTTTCTAATCAAGAGACTTCTGGTTTCTTTTTTTTCTCGAGTTCTATATAAAGTTTACAAAAAGAATTTTTAAATGAAAAAAAAGGAACTAGAAGATTTTCTTCTTAAGGGAAATTTGAATCTTCTGCCGGCCACATTTCTGGATGGCAAAGAGTCACAGGTTCTCACCCGTGTCTCTTCATTGATGCGCTACTGGCCAGATGAAGAGCTCTATCCCTCTTTGCTTCTGACTCTTCTCCGCTTTCCCAAGCAGTTTAAAAAAGTGCGCAGTGTGGCCCACTTAGGTCGGGTGGTCTGTGCGGTATTTTTCTACAAAAAAAAGGTGATGCAAGCGGTCGATCACGCTCCCCATAAGCGACACCTTTTTCTCAAGCTTTTAAAAACAAGACTCCAATACCCTTTTGGTAGCAAAAGTGTTTTGGGAATGGTTGTGACATTTAACCTTCTAAAACACAGAGAGGCGTTTGAAGAGCAGCATATTTTAGAAGCGGCTCGTCGTGTGGTTCCGGGCGTGAATGTGGTGAAGGGATCGCTTGTGGATGATCAAGACAAAAGCAATCAGCTCCAAACGGTCTATTTTGAAATGGAAAGGGAAGAGCGACCTGAATTTTCTTTAGATGAGGTGGATCGCTTACACAAAGAGTTGATTGAAGAGCTAAAAGGATGCATTGAACAGCTTGTGCCGATGACATTTATGCGGCGAAACGAAGAAGAGGTGTATCGCAATATTCTCTCGTTACGTGATGAGTTGAAAGGGGTAAAAGACATTCCCCAAGCCACCATCTCTTTTGAAGAGCAAACACAATTTGATCTCTTTTTTACTGTTGTACTTCTCAGATTAATCAAAGAGGGAGAGGTTTCGGTTCAAGAACAACTAGAGCGCCATTTTCCTGATGTTGTCTTTATCCCTGACCGTATCGATTATGTGGGCTCACTTAGGCGCGTGTATCAGAAAGAGGCAACTGTTTTTCGGGTGCAAGTCTCCAAAAGCACTTTTTTTCGCAAAGACCGTTCGGTGAATCTCTACAAGGCACGCCGCTTTGTTGTCTCCATGCTGATGAAGGCTCTGGGTCCTATTCGTGACTACAATGGGGGACTGATTCTCAAACAAAACGAGCGATTGGAGGATTTTCTCACCTTAATGCCTAAGGTTTATGATGAATTTTTCCTTGAGAATTTTTTCTATTCGATTACGCCGATTGCGATGCAAAGCATTTTGCCGCCGGGGCTGGTCAAAGAGTGGTTTTTGGCTTTCTCCGAACTGCTGGATAAAGATCTTACTTCCAAAGAGACCTATCTTCTCTGCTGTCGTCAATTTGATGAGACCTCAATTGTGATTGTGCAAACAGAAGACCGTTCTTTTAAAGAGCGCCTGTTGAAGGAGATTAAAAAGTACAAAATCCCCTCGCTGGAACTGGGTGTAGCGGAGGTCAATCGACATGGAACCTTCAGCTTTGGGTTTCTCTACCGTCCCTCTTTGATCGATAAAGAGGTTGATTTTTGCCAAATAGTCCGCTCGTGCTTAGAAAGTTGGAGTAAAAAAATGGGTGAAGAACAGACTCTGCGTCTGGCTCTACACGGGAGCGAGCCTAGTTTAGATCCACGCATTACCAAAGGAGATCAATCGTACATTATCATTAAAATGCTCTTTGATGGGCTTACCCGAATTGGACCTGATGGCTCTCCCCATTTGGCCATGGCAGAGTCGTATGAATCCTCAGAAGACTTCAAGACCTATACTTTCTGTTTGAGAGAGAGTAACTGGTCCAATGGAACACCAATCACGGCATATGATTTTGAATACTCGTGGAAAAATGCGCTCACAGCGCACACAGACTCACTTTTTTCTAACACGCTTTTTCTTATAAAAAATGCCCGTCTTGCAAAGGAAAATCATATCTCTATCGATGAGGTGGGCGTACATGCTGTGGATGAAAAAACGCTTGTGGTTGAACTGGAATCTCCAGCTCCTTATTTTTTAGAAGCCGCTGCCCATTGGACCTACTCATTAATCAATCGGTCGATTGATCAAAAGCATCCAGGATGGGCTTATCAGGCTGGGGAGACATTTGTCTGCAATGGTCCGTTTAAGTGGGTTGAATGGAAACACAACCGTGTGATTACGGTCGAAAAAAATCCCCACTACTGGGATGCCAACTCTGTTCATTTAAACCGCATTTCCATCAAAATGATGGAGCGGGTGCAAATCGATACAGGAATGCTGGCCAATGGAGAGTTCGACCTGCTAGGGCGTCCCATGACCGCTTTCCCACGGGTAGAGTCAAGCTGCTGCCCAGAAGAAATTGAATCAGAGCGCTATGGCTTAAATGGTATTTTCATCCTCTGTTTCAACACGGCTCAATTCCCCTTCAATCACAAAAAAATTCGGCAGGCATTCGCCTCTGTCATTGATCGCGAGAGACTCGAGGCTGCGGTTTCCCATGAGTGGGAAAATTCCAGCTATACATTACTTCCTGAGGCCCTTTCTTTACATGCAGAGCCTCTTTTTCCAAAACGAGACCTGAAAAAAGCGCGCGCTCTTTTTCGTGAGGGATTGGGCGAGATTGGATTTGTGAAGTCAGATTTTCCTAAACTCACCCTTAGCTACTACAGTGGGCATAATCGCAGTCAGTTGTTTGAAGAGCTCTGTCGTCAGTGGAAAGAGGCCTTCGATATCCAGATTCACTTGGAAAGTTACGAGTGGGAGACACACTTTAATCGTCTCTTGGAAGGAAAGTACCAGATGGGAGGGATTGAATTAAATGCCCGCTGGAACGACCCTCTCCACCTTTTGGAGTGTTTTGAAAATCGAGCCGATGTGCTCAACATTTCTTCTTGGGAAAATGGCTCCTTCCAAAGGTTGTTAATCCAAGCCAAGCAGGGTGCAACCATTAAAGAGCGCGACCTTGTTCTTAAACAGGCCGAAGCTCTGTTGGCTGAAGAGATGCCGGCTATTCCACTTTATCAGCTATCCGGAAAGTTGTTGAAACGGAAAGGGGTTAAAGGCGTCTATCCTTCCAACTGCTTCCAGGTCGATTTTAAATGGACTTACAAGGAGTAAGTGGTGCGCTATCTTTTTTTTTCTCTGCTTCTTTTGTGTGGATGTGAACACTCTCCTTTGGCTAAAAAAACACTGCGTCTTACCTATCTTTCAGAGGCGAACTCTTTAGATCCCCGTTATGGGTATGAAATTCCCGCTAATCATACCGTTAAAATGCTCTTTGAAGGGTTGATGCGCAGCTCACCTGAAGAGGGATTAATCTTTGCAACAGCTGAGAGTTGTACGCTTTCTGACGGGGGCAAAACCTACACCTTCTATCTCCGCCCCACTCAATGGTCTAATGGTGAGAAGGTAACAGCTTACGACTTTGAGTATGCGTGGAAGAGTGTGATCGATCCACGCATTCCGACACAAGGGGGTGCCGACTTTTATCCCATCAAAAATGTGGAAGCGATTGTTCAAGGTTTGCTTCCGGTAGAGAGCGCAGGAGTATATGCTCTGGATGCTAAAACTCTTGTTGTAGAACTTGAGCATCCGACAGCTTACTTTTTGGAGCTGACAGCAACCTCAGCTTATTCTCCTGTCTATTCAGAAGCGGCTAAAAAAGATCCGCTTGCTGAAATGTATGTGGTCACCAATGGCCCTTTTCGTCTGAAAAAAAGGGTGGAGCACGACCAAATGGTGCTCGAGAAGAGTCCCTACTATTGGAATGCCCGTTCGGTGCAACTAGATCGAATCGAAATTGCGATTGTCGAAGAGGCTGCCACACAGCTTGCACTTTTTGAAAAAGGGAAAAGCGATTGGTTTGGCAAGCCCTTTGCCAAGCTTCCCTTAGATGCCGTGCCCACACTAGAAGAAAAACAGCAGCTTCTACATGCGCCTGAAAAAGCGGTCTATTGGTATTTCATTAATACAGAAAAATTCCCTTTTACACACGAAAAGGTGCGCCGCGCTTTAGCTCTTGCGACGGACCGTAAAGAGATTGTCACGCATGTATTAAAAGAGGGAGAGGTAGAGGCTACAAGCGTCAATAGAGGGTATTCCTATTTTTCTGACGGAGCGCTTGCAGAAGCCCGCCTTCTTTTTGAAGAGGCTTTGGAAGAGTTGGATCTGACCCACGCAAGCTTTCCATCGATTGCATTGAGTTACTGCAATATCGAGACGAATCATCGGATTGCGCAGGTCGTTCAAGAGCAGTGGGAAAAAGCGCTTGGCATTGAAGTGAAACTCGCCCCGCAGGAGTGGACCGCCTATTACGCCAACTTAAGTGAGGGAAATTTCGATGTCGGTGGGCTCTCCTGGCATGCGCGTATTCGGGATCCCATCTACAACTTGCAGCTTTTTACGCACGCCAAAGATCGGTTGAATATGTCGAATTGGGAAGATCTCAGTTTTCAGCAGATCTTAGAGAAGGCTCAAAAAGAAGAGGATCCTCACAAGCGGCTCGCCTATCTTGAGCAGGCTGAAGCCCGTCTGATGGAGCAGATGCCCGTGATTCCAATCTATTTTTTAACCATGAGTTTTGCAAAAAATGCGGCGCTGGAAGGGGTTTATCTCTCAGAGCTCAACGAAATCGACTTCACTTGGGCCTGGAAGTGAGGTATTAAGATTTTGGCTTTAAGCGCTTGAGGACAGGTCGGACAAGTGCAGAGGGCTGAAAAAGATAGGTGCCTTCCACGCAAAGACGCACTAGGGCGCTTTTACGATTTAAAGTTAAAGAGAAATCAGGTGTGGGGTGATAATTTAACCCTCTAGATTGTAGTGCCTTGATCAGTTCACTCACGCATCCTGCTGGAAGATGGACGATAGCCCGGCCGTTGGTCAATCCTGCAATTGCCCCTGTAACAAGATTCCGGACTGCAAAGTCTGCAATGTGGGGAAGTGCTTGCTGGAGTTGATGCGCACTGTATTTTACAGTCAGGCGTGAGACGCCTTCTGCACGGAGTGCAGCCCGGCTCACTACCGTTGCATAGTCGATACCGGCATCACAGAGTTTCTCGTAGCACCAGCGAGAACAATTGTATCGATTACCAGTAGGAACGAGTTGAAAGAAAACGATCGGTGTTCCTCGTGCATACGCGGCGCGCTCTTGGCGCACTTGATCTTTTATGGAACAAATTTTATCAATAGGAGTCAAAAGAGTTTTCCCTTTAGCATCATAGCGAAGCTCTATAGGACTTTTTGTTGTAAACTCTTTAATCTGTGCTGGAGTTCCCTTTGGATGAGTTTGAGAAGATTCAGAAATATGCACACAATGCAAGAAGTAGCGGCCCTTTTCTACGGTTTCCATTACAAGCTCGGCATGGCCCACCACGTTAGGTCCGCAACCTGTACTTGAGCCTGCGTTAATAATAGTGACGGCGCCATAGTCTGCGGTTAGTCTAATAGTGGGCTTTAAGTGGCTTTTCCAGGGAACGTAGATAAAAATAAGCTCCTGAATCCTCTGCCTTACGATGCGAAGCGACTGCAAATGAAAACGGTGAACCAATTCCACATGATGTTGAGAAAGGGCTGTGAGTTTAGATCTGAGAGAAGTGTAGTCTCGCACAAGAAGTGCATTTTCATAGTGAGTGAAGTAGACACTGCCTGACACCAGATCATGGACTCTCCACAGCAGCTGTTCATTAGACTGGATTAAAGAGAGGTGTTTTGCATTTTTGTGAGTCCACCACGTGCAGCCAGGACGCGTGCAAAATCGTTTAAACTTGACTCCCTGCCCGTCCGTAAGAGGACAAAAATCAGTTGCAAGGTCCTGGATGTTTTGGGCAGTAGCTTTGACTCCTACTGGACTGATTGTATCTTGGAATTGATGCCGTCTAGCATGGTCAAAAAGCGCGTAGCGAGCGATTCCATTAACGAGCCGCACCCCAATGATTTGATTGGGTGTGTACCAAAGAAAAGCAGATCCAGAAAGATAGTCTTGGAGCGTATCTTTTCTGTCGACGGGCTTTGATGGCTTAGAGGGGGTTACAACAAGTTGAGTCGGCTCAGGAGCTCTAGACTCTTCCTCCTTTTCCATAGAAAGGCCTGTTAGAAGTGGAGGTACTGAATTGAGAGGTCTAGTATCAGACGTCCACCAGTCTGTAAAACCGCAAGTCAAAGCATTAAGCATTTTTTCTCTTAAGTACTTAAGTGTAATGCATTGAGGAAAGCGTTCTTCCTCAGTACAATTTTACATCAGGCAAATATTTTTTTTGCGACTTCAACAGAGCCGTGAGCGCCAGCTTTGCTTCCTCTGGCGCTTACATTAGCACTTCCATCAATGCTGTTGTTTGTAGCGTCTACATACGCTTGAGCAGATATTTCTGCAGCGGCTTGGATAGATAGATCCAATTGATCTGCATCCCCACCAAAAGCAAGTTGAGCTTTTGCCTGCAAGCCGCGTTCAGCTGCTAGTCTCACTGCCGGTCGGCCCGCAGCGTCATTAACTTTTTTGGCTGTTTCTGCAGCAGCACGTGCTCCTGCATCAATTGTCTCATCTGTTTTTCGTGTCAGTTCAGCCCAATCTAATGCTGCTGGTTGTGCTGGTGCTGCCATGGTGCTTCTCCTTGCTTAACTAGTTAAGTAAAGAGAAGCAGTTTAAGGGTTAGATAAAGAATTTGTCAAAGAAGATATGAAAGAAAAAATTACCCTGAAGTCGTCATGCGCTCAACCGTTTCGACGACGGCTTGAGTCAGAGAATCTAGCTCCAGGTTGATCCGCTCATTTACTTTTTTGGTGGCCAAAGTGGTCCGCTTTAAGGTTTCAGGAATCAAGTGAACCGTGAAAAAATTTTCTTCTACCTGAACAAGCGTTAAGCTGATTCCATCAATGGCGATGAACCCTTTTGAAAAGAGGTACTTCATGCAGTCTGTAGGGCACTCAAAGGTATAAATGTTCCCTTCCACTTGGTGCAAGCGTGCCGTTCCATAAATATGCCCTGAGAGGAGGTGTCCTCCGATTTCGTCGCCGATTTTGGCCGCCCGCTCAATATTGACCTTTTGGCCGACTGTTAGGGTTTCAAGAGTGGTCCGTTTGAGTGTCTCAGCGATGGCATCAAACCAGACATATCCCCCTTCCATGTGAACAACGGTTTGGCATACCCCATCAACTGAGACGCTCGCGCCCAGCTGCAGGTGATCATGGGGAAAATCAAGAGCGTAGCTGAGAAGATCCTTTTTCTGGATGACCTCGATCACGGTGCCAATTGTCTGTATAATGCCGGTAAACATTACTTATCCTTTTTGCCGAAAATGCCTAGCCACACCGATGAGTAGCGTGAGCAGAGTCAGGGGAAGGATAAAGAAAATACAAGCCGTTGTAAAGTAGGGAAGGTAGTGAATAAAGTTTCTTTCCATGATAAGAAAGACGAGATAGAGGCAGTAGTAGAAAAGGAAAAGAAGCCCCTCCCAGCGAGAAATGAGGTGGCCTGTCAAGAAAATGGGAAGAGTGGCAATGGAGACACCCACCAAGATCGGTAGGTCAAATACAACCGCCTTTTGAGGAATCTCGATCGGTGTCGGCGAAAAAAGAGCGGCTAGCCCCACCACGGCTAGAAGGTTAAAAAGATTGCTGCCTACGATGCTTCCAACGGCGATATCGGTTTCTCCTTTTTTCAAGGCAGACAACAGCGTGGCAAGCTCAGGGAGAGAAGTGCCGACGGCCACAATTGTCAGCCCAATCAACAGCTCACTCAATCCAAAGTAGTGCGCTATTTCCGTGGCACTTCTGACGAGTAACTCTGATCCAACTGCGAGTAATCCTAGCCCGATTATGATCCAGAGAACGTGGACCCAGGTGGGACGCTGCCGTGCGGGGGAAGGCTTTTCAGGAGGTTCTTTTTTGAGAAAAATAAATGTGAGCACAAGGTAAACCAGGATGCTCGCAAACAAGATGGCACCCTCCACGCGGTTAATCTGTCCCGCTGCACTCACAGCCCAGAAAAAGAGCGTGGCCGCAATCATCAAAGGAACATCCCACCAGATCAGCCGTCTTTTGACTATAAGTGGAGTGAATGTGGCTCCCGCGCCCAAAACCAGTAGAATATTGAATAGGTTACTCCCAATGATGTTCCCCACGACAAGCCCTCCTTCTCCTCTCCACGCGCCGACAAGGCTGATGGCAATCTCAGGAGCACTCGTGCCAAAAGCCACGACAGTCAAGCCGACTGCCAGAGAGGAGATGCCAAATGTAAGGGCAAGACCTGAGGCTCCCGAAACAAGAAGTTTAGCTCCAAAAAGGAGGGAGGCAAGGCCGATTAGGAAAAGAGCAAAAGCTAGAAGCATAAATAGGTTTTAGAAAAATCGGGATCTAGTTATTCTTTGCCCCCTTATAATAATATAAGAAATAATAGGCATAGTGAAATGAAGTGCCCTTTTTGCGGAAACGAAGAATTAAAGGTGACAGACTCACGTAACGCCTTAGATGCAAATGCGATAAGAAGGCGTCGCGAGTGTTTGAATTGCGCTCGGCGGTTCACCACGTTTGAAACTGTTGAGTTGACCATTCAAGTTTGCAAGCGTAATGGCCTCTACGAGGATTTTCAAGAAGAGAAGCTGACTTCGGGTTTGGAGGCGGCATGTAGGCATACGCGCATTAGCCATGAGCAGGTGCGTACTTTGGCTTCTCGCATTACTAGTGAGTTGATGTCTAGACAGGTTAGGGAGATTTCGACCAAAGAAATTGGAGAAATCGTCATGAAATATTTGAAATCAATGGACACAATTGCTTATATCCGCTTTGCATGTGTCTATCGTCGTTTTAAGGATATCGGGGAGCTCATGGAGGCGATCCAGTCGATAGAACCAAAGGATTCAATCGAAAATTTAAGTTGAGGAAGTTCATGGCATTAACCAAAGCCCAAATTACACAATTTCAAGAACGGTTAGAGCAGATGCGCAATCAGTTGACGCGGATGCTAGAGGGAACAACGCGTGAGGTGAAGCGGCCTGATGAGTCGACGGGATATTCCCAGCATCAAGCTGATCAAGGAACGGACGATTTCGATCGTACGATTAGCTTGGAGATTACCGGAAAAGAGTTTGAGCTTTTACGTCAGATTGAGCGTGCTCTTGAGAAAATTAGTGACCAGACATATGGAGTTTGCGATGTAAGTGGTGATGAGATTCCACTTGCTCGTTTGGAGGCGGTCCCTTATGCGACGATGACGGTCAAATCTCAGGAGCTGTTTGAAAAAGGACTCCTCACAGAGTAGGGGCGTGATCAATTTCTTTTTAAAAAAATATGGGTATGTGGCGGGCTTAGTCTTCTTGGGTCTAAGCGTCTTGCTTCTGGATTTTTTAAGTAAGGCCTATGTCTATCACGTCTTACCTTTCTACGATGCGTGTACGGGGCTCCGTTGCTATGAGATTCCTGTCTTTAACAACTTCCTTGGAGTTGATTTTTCCATTGGGCTCGCCTTCAACAGGGGGGCGGCTTGGGGCATGTTTGCCAATTTTCAGATTGTTTTGCTTGTGATTCGGATGGGTGTGATTTTGGGCATGCTGGTCTATCTTTTCTTTTTAAATCAAAATCGAGCTGCTGACGTTCCTCTTGTTTTGATTGTTTCGGGAGCTATTGGAAATGTGGTCGATTTTTTTCTATATGGTTTTGTCATCGACTTTTTACAATTCAATTTCTGGGGATATCGGTTTGCTGTTTTCAATTTAGCCGATACTGCGATCACAATAGGTGTGGTTGGGCTCTTCATCGTCGCCCTTTGCACCCGCTATAAAAGAAAAACACACCATGTCACTTAATGTTTCAAAATGGATTAAAATTCCTCTTCTAGTCGACAGGCAAGAGATGGAGGATCTGTTCTCCGCCCTCCCTCCTTTTTCTTTGTATCAAGTTGGTAGCTTGACTCCCAAAGGGGAGGGAATCCTCTCTCATGCGACTTTTCTAGAGACTTATGGCGATTATGTGGCGCACTTGAAACGAGGTGAAATACCTTCCTCCTTGCCTGCACCGGTTTTAAGTGTGACAGAGGAGGCTCTAGAGATCGTAGTAGTGGATGAGGCGCGCCAGATCTACAAGCCTAAGCTCCCCATCGTGCAGATGCAGGCGCACGCCTTTCGCTACAGTCCCGAAGACCAAACATTTCGTTCTCAATTGTTTGGTGTGGATGCGGTCACATGGGGAATTCAGCTTGGCTATCCGCAGATTTATGCCGATCCACAGACACATGCGATTTTTGAAACGCGCACGCTGCCCAACGGTCCTCTGTTTCGCGCAATCCAGAAATGGGTGCGCCGCCACACTCTGCCGACCCCATTTTGGGTAGAAGGAAAGAGGCAAAACGTTCCCATTCGGCTAGGAAAAGCGTGTTTCTCGTGGATCAATGCACATCCTCAACTTAAACAACAAGGTATCGAAGTTGTTAGAACAACAGATTCATCATCAGTTGATTAAAACAAGCGGCTCTTTGGCCTTGGCTGAGTCGTGCACAGGGGGTGGCATTGCTTCTCGATTTGTCGCTCTTCCTGATTGTTCGCTTTACTTTCAAGGGAGTGTTGTTGCCTACTCCAATCATGCAAAAGAGCAGCTGTTGGGTGTCCAGCCGCGTACAATTGAAAATTGTGGAGCAGTTAGCGAAGAGACAGCATGCGAAATGGCATCAGGGGCTTTGCAGAAGTTTAAAAGCCGTTTTGCCCTTGCGACAACTGGAGTTGCAGGTCCCGCAGGGGGAACCGCGCAAAAACCGGTGGGAACCGTCTGTTTTGCCCTTGTTTCGGTAGAAAAAGAGCAGCAGATGTGGACCTCTCACTTTAAAGGAGAGCGTGTATCTGTGATTGAGCAGGCGATTCAAGAGGCGTTAGAGCATTTATGGAGTTACATCAGTTGAGCTACCAGTTAATCGATAGTGGATTGGGTCAGAAACTCGAGCGCTTTGGAAAAGTGGTCCTGATTCGACCCTGCGCGCAGGCGATCTGGCGCCCCTCTCTTCCTAAGGAGGATTGGGAGCGAGCTGATGCGCGTTTTACCCGTGAAAAGGGAAATCACTGGGAGCTTTTTCGGAAAATGCCTGAGACATGGACCATTACAATCGATGGGGTTCGCTTTCTGCTTAAACGGACCGAGTTTGGTCACTTAGGCGTTTTTCCTGAACATGCAAGCTTCTGGCCCTGGATGAAAAAGCGCATTGAGCCAGGTACGCGCTTTCTCAATCTCTTTGCCTATTCTGGTGGAAGTTCGCTTGCGGCAGCACGGGCTGGAGCCGAGGTCACACATCTTGATGCCGCACAAGGAATGGTCAACTGGGCCAAAGAGAATGCTGCTCTGAACGACCTTACCTCAATTCGGTGGATCGTGGAAGATGCGCGGAAATATCTTGCCAGAGCTCTGCGCCGTAAAGAGCGTTATGATGGAATCCTTCTCGATCCTCCCTCATTTGGCAAAGGAAAATCGAGTGAAATCTTTAAAATCGAACGGGATCTTCCTCCTATTTTAGAGCTGTGTCGCCAGCTTTTATCGGACCGCTCCCGCTTTCTCATTTTAAGCTGCCATACGCCTGGATTAACGCCGATAGTGTTGAAACAACTTTTAGAGCAGGAGTTAAAAGGGCAGTTTGATTGTGGAGAGCTTGTGTTGAAAGGGCCCTTTGCTATCCCCTCAGGAGGGTATGCGAGGTGGGAGCCATGTTAACCAGCAATCAGAATCCCAAAGTCAAAGAGGCAAAGCGGCTCTGGAAACGGCGGGAACGAGAGAGTACGCAACGTTTTTTAATCGAAGGCTTTCGTGAACTTTCACGCGCGACATCGGTGGAAATAGAGACCCTCTTTATCTGTCCCGATCTTTTTTTAGGAGAGAATGAATCCGATTTGATCGCGCGGATCAAGGCACCTGTCTATCCTTGTTCCGAATCTGTTTTTCGCTCTCTTTCTTACCGCGATCGTCCCGATGGGTTACTGGCTGTGGCCAAACAGTCTCACCTCACACTCGCTTCACTGAAGCCTTCTGCGCGCCCTTTTTATGTGATTGCAGAAGCTATTGAAAAACCGGGAAATTTAGGCACCATTTTGCGCTCGAGTGATGCCACAGGTGTTGATGCCGTGATTGTGTGTGACAAGTGCACAGATATTCATAATCCAAACGTGGTGCGTGCCAGTGTAGGGACTCTCTTTACTCAACCCGTAGTCGAAGCTGGAGGAGAGGAGACTTTGCAGTGGCTAAGAGAGCAGAATATCGCCCTTTTAGCGGCAACTCCCTCAGCTAAAAAGGAGTTTACGGATGTTGATTTAACACAAGGGGTCGCCATTGTGGTTGGTACCGAACAGTATGGGTTAACAAAAAGATGGATGGAGGGGGCAGATCTTCAAGTTAAGATTCCGATGCAGGGTGTGGCCGACTCTCTAAACGTGGCCATGGCAACTACCCTTTTACTCTACGAAGTGATTAGGCAGCGGCGCCATGGATCCTGAGGTGATTTTTTGTGATAACCACCTTCTCCTTTTGAATAAACCAGCTGGTTTGCTAACCCAACCCAACCAGACAACATCCTCATCTTTAGAAGCGTGGGGTAAGCAGTATCTCAAAAAGCGCTTTGAGAAGCCCGGCAACGTCTTTTTAGAAGCGGTTCACCGCCTGGATCGTCCCGTTTCAGGTCTTGTGTTATGTGCCAGAACAAGTAAAGCACTCTCCCGTTTACAGCAGGCGCAGCGAGAGAATCTCTTTCAAAAAGAGTATCTTGCGCTCGTTGAAGGGAGTGTTTCTGATGGAGAGTTTACCGACTGTTTGGAGCATGGAGACAGGCGCGCTTTTGTGAGTACAAAAGGGAAGCTCTCTCGTTTAAAATTTCGTGCCCTAAAAAAAATAAGAGACTACACTCTGGTTCAAGTCACTTTACTAACGGGGCGCTACCACCAGATCCGTGTTCAGTTTGCGTCTAGAGGACACCCGATTTTAGGCGATCATAAATATGGCTCTACGCACGCATCCAAGACTCTTTTTCTTCACCATTACGCCTTTACGTTTCCTCATCCGATTTCAGGTGAAACGCTCACCTATTCTGCTGCTCTTCCTCCTAGCTGGTCTACTTATGTCGGCAGCACCTTTGCACGGAGCTCCCACTCTTAGGCACCTCTATCTCACTTGGCAGCGTGATCCTAGTCGCACCATCACCCTCAATATTCATGGTATTAACACTCCTGAAACGCTCCATGTCTATTATGATACAGAGCCGCACCACTCTAAAATCGGCCGTTATGCACACAAAGTTCAGGGTTCAGGCGCCGTTTTTCAGCAGCTACCCGATGGGAGACGACTCTATCATATTGAGCTGCCCGGTCTCCAACCAGCAACGGCCTATTATTTCACCGTAGGCGACAGTAGGCGGGCATATGGAAATGAGCAATCCTTTCGTACGATTGCCGAAAAGAGTGAGAAACTATTGATTGTGGAAGGAGGTGATTGGGAAAACACCCGTTCTGCAGAAGCTCTGGCTAAAAAAGCGGCTAGTTTAGATCCGCATGCTGTTTGGCTCGGTGGAGATTATCCCTCATCTGTACATGGCCTAAGAGATTACAAAAAATGGGACCATTGGCTGGATGTCTATACTCGATCGATGGTTACCTCTGAGGGACATTTGATCCCACTTGTGATGGCTATAGGGAATCATGAAGTACTTGGGGGATTTAATCAGCCCAAAACCCAAGCACCTTTTTTTTTCCGCTACTTTAAGCAGGGTGATACAGAAGAGAGCTATTTTTCTCTTCCCTTTGGCGATGCTGTTCAACTGATTGTACTTGATAGTGGGCACACGGCTCCTCACGCAGGCGAGCAGACCTTGTGGTTAGAAGAGACGCTCAAAAAAGCCTCTCATAAACCTGTGAAGGTCGCTCTTTATCATGTGCCTCTTTATCCTAGCATTCGCTTTGCTGAGAAAGGGCTGTCTTATCGCTCCACACGTGGATTTGTCGAGTTGGTTAAAGGGAAAAACTCAGCGAACAAGCTCTTTTCCAAAGAGTCTCAGGAGGGAAGGCGTTTTTGGCTCCCACTTTTTGATCAGTACAGGCTGACAGCGGCGTTTGAGCACCATGATCAGACCTTAAAGCGAACAAAACTGCTGCGCCATGGGCGAGAAGATCCGACGGGAACACTTTACTTAGGTGATGGAGGGTGGGGTCCTAAGGTACAGTTTCCTACCTTGCAGGGTTACTTTCAGAACTATTTTGCGCATCTACAAGGCAAGCAGCACTTCTTTTGGGTGATGGAAGTGAAGGAAGGGGAGATTACCTACGTAGCGCTCACTGCATCAGGTCAAGTGCTTGACCGCTTTACACAAAAAATTTAGACCAAGTCGCAGGCATCCGGCGGCATCCAGTGAGGGTCTTTTCCTTCCCACTTAACGTTGCAGCCTATGGGATTTGTCAGAGGCGTTGAGACAGGCTTACCTGCAAGAAGTTCGCTCAAGACCATTTCTAAAGTATTTTCTTTCATCTTGGAGGTGTCGCGCGGGCTATCGACGCCTCTGCCGCAGTAGATGAGCTTTCGCTCTTTGTCAAAGACGTAGAAGTGGGGAGTCCGTAGAGCTCCGTACAGGCGTGCCACTTCCTGTGTGGCGTCGTAGAGATAAGTCCAAGGGAAGCGGTGTTCTTTCATGCGTTCGACCATATATTCAAAAGAGTCTTCTACATAGGTGTGGGGGCTATTAGAGTTGATGGCCACAAACTGGACTCCCAGGTCCATAAATTTTTCAGCTGTCCGGCGAGTTACCTCATCTGAATGAATCACATAAGGGCAATGATTGCAGGTAAAAAAGAGGACTAAGGGAGCGCTTGAGTCAAAATCTGAGAGAGAGTAGGTCTTGCCATCGGTACCCGGGAGCTTGAAGTCAGGTGCCTGCGATCCGAGAGAGAGCGTAAAGGGGTGTTCCATGGTAATATTGCTTTTTAAACATTTCTGGTGTATGATTTTCCGATCATGGTAGCAATAAAAGAGAAAATTTTACAAGCAGTGGATGATGGAGTGAAGGCGATTCGTCAACTCTCCAAGCCAGCAAATCTTATCTTTATTGAGAGAGGCGCGGAGAGACTTGCTGCTTGCTTTGCTCAAAAAAAGAAAGTTTTGATAGCTGGTAACGGAGGAAGTCTGTGTGATGCCTCTCACTTTGCCGAGGAGCTGACAGGTTTTTTTCGTCAAAAGCGGCGCGCGCTGCCGGCGATTGCTCTCAGTGAACCAGGGCATTTAACCTGTGTGGCCAATGATTTAGGGTTTGAGCATGTCTTTTCCAGGGCCATTGAAGCGTTGGGAGAGGAGGGAGACCTCTTTATAGGGCTCACAACCAGTGGAAATTCTCCTAATCTCATTCATGCCTTTGAGCGCGCTCAGGAGATGGGCTTGGGAACTCTAGCTTTTTTAGGCAAGGGAGGAGGACAACTCAAAGGGGTGGCCGATCACGAGCTTATAATCGAAGGATTCTCCACTTCTGACCGGATTCAAGAGGCACACATGACAGCCATACACATTATGATCGAGATGGTTGAAGAGATTTTGTTTTATGGAAGCGAAAAGCAGGCGCCTCAGGAAATGCTGAGTTTATGAGAGCTCAAATCGAGGTGCGTATCATCGACCAGATACGCCAAGGAAAGTGGGGGATGGTCACGCGCCCCTTAAGTGCTATTTATGCCTTTTGTGTGAAAGTACGGCACTGGCTATATGATCGCAAGTGGTTGCATGCAAAGCATGCCCCTCTGCCAGTGGTCAGTATTGGAAATTTAGTGGCCGGTGGTGTCGGAAAAACCCAGGTGGCCCTGCTTTTAGCCGAGGCGTTGCAGGACGTGGCGATTCTTTCACGTGGCTATCGGGGTGAGGCAGAAAAAGGGAAATCTCCCTTTCTGGTTTCACCTGAGCAAAATTCAGCTCAACGGTGCGGCGATGAGCCTTGGCTACTCGCCTCCCGACTTCCAAAGGCGCATGTGATTGTGCATCACAACCGCTACTTAAGTGCTTTGGAGGCTGAGAAGTTAGGAGCAAGGGTGCTGCTGCTTGATGACGGAATGCAGCACAGGAGCCTGTTTAGAGATCTAGAAATTGTGGTGCTGGGGGGCGTGGATCCTTTTGGTGGAGAGGCATTTTTGCCCAGAGGATTTTTACGAGAAGATCCCAAGAGGCTGGCCCAGGCGGACCTAGTTGTGTTTGTCGGGGAGCCGACCCCCCGTGTTAGGGAGAGAGTTTCCGCATTAACCGAAGCACCTTGCGTTGTGACGCAAATCAGTGTAAAAGGAGCCTATCATCTAGATGGTAAAAAACTTCCTTCGTTAGAGGGAAAAAAAGTGGGTCTTTTTTGTGGGATCGGTAACCCGAGTCGTTTTGTCAGTAGTGTGGAGAACTTGGGAGCCGTTGTAGTGGCCTCCCATTATCTGCCGGATCACAAAACAATGGGAAAAAAAGAGCTCCAGACATTTGCCGATTTATGCCTGCAAAGAGGCGCAGAGTGCTTACTCTGCACAGAGAAAGATAAAGTGAAGCTTCCGAAATATGCGGCAGCGAGCCTTCTGCCTGTGGGTTGGGTTGCAGTTGAGCTCGAAATTACACGCAATCGGGATGCTTGGGATAGAATAACAAAAGAGATTACATTACTTGCGGGATTAGCACGATGAAGTTATGGAAAAAAATGTTAGTGGGTCTTGTGCTCGGAACCTTGGTAGGGATTTTGATCGGTCCCAAGGCACAATACCTTAAACCTTTTGGGACGGTCTTTTTAGGTCTTCTCAATATGCTTGTGGTTCTGCTTGTTTTTTCATCCATGACTGTGGGTGTGACTTCAATCAATGATCTGCGCAAGTTAGGGCGCGTTGGATTGAAAACGCTTCTCCTCTACATGGGCACCACAGCAATCGCCATTATCTTCGGGCTGCTTGCTGCCAAACTGATCAATCCTGGACAGGGGATTGGGTTAAATCATGGTCCTATTGCGGTCTCGATTGATGAGACACCCGAGCTCATCAGTATGCTCATGAACCTCGTTCCCTCTAATCCAATCGGTTCTTTGGCCAATGGGAACATCTTGCAGGTGATTGTATTCTCCATCTTTTTAGGGCTAGGTATTAACTTTGCTGGTGAGAAGGGCAAGCCTGTTGCCCGCGTGTTAGAATCGCTCAGTGAGGTGATGTTCTCCATGACTGGAATGGTGATGGGGCTAGCTCCTTATGGGATCTTTGCCATTATGGCATGGGTTGCAGGAACATTTGGTGTGGGAATTTTAGTGCCGCTTTTAAAACTGGTTTTGGCCCACTATCTTGTCTGTATTGTTCACCTGGTTGTGGTTTTTGGAGGCATTTTAATTTTTGTCACCAAAGTACGGGTGATGCCCTTTTTCAAGGGAATGACCGACGCCATTACTTTAGCAGCTTCTACTACAAGCAGCTCGGCAACTCTCCCAGCAACTCTCCATTGTGTGGAAGAGAACCTGGGAGTATCGAAGAGCATTGCCAGCTTTATTCTACCACTGGGCTCCACCATCAACATGAATGGAACGGCGATCTTCCAGGGGATTGCAGCCGTTTTCATTTCTCAGGCTTATGGGATTGAATTAGGGTGGGAGAGTCTACTCGTTGTGGTGGTCACCGCGACCCTCTCGGCTGTTGGGTGCGCCGGCATTCCAGGAGGGGGGATTGTGACCCTTTCCATTGTGCTCGGATCGGTCGGCCTTCCCTTGGAGGGAATTGCCATTGTGGCGGGAATTGACAGGTTGCGCGATATTATTGGAACCGTGATCAACGTTTTGGGAGATGGGGTTGTGGCTCTTTATGTGGCTAAGTCTGAGGGTGAGTTCGATGAAGAGCAATACAATAGCGGCGTATATATCAGCTACGATCAAAAACCTGTGGTGAGTCAGGAGAGCCAGACATGACAGAAATTATTGAGATTACCCTTCCCAAACTAGGAGAGAGCATTGTGGGAGCGACTGTTGTGCAGTGGCTCAAAAATGTAGGTGATGAAGTGCGTGTGGATGAAGCGCTACTTGAAGTCTCCACTGATAAAGTTAACTCGGAGATTCCCTCTCCTGTTGCTGGGGTCATCAAAGAGATTTTGGTGGAGCCTGATCAGGAGATTGAAATTGGCGCGCCCCTTTTGAAAATAGAAGTGGGAGAGGCGCCTGCTGTGAGTCCTCAGGTAGAAGTGACGCGCGTCCAAGCGGAGCCTAAGTGTGCAGGCACGGGTAAAGAAGAGGTTTTTTCACCAGCCGTGCTTCGTTTAGCGCAGCTAGAAGGGATTTCGATTGACACATTGCGGACCATCCACGGGACAGGTGAGGGAGGGCGCATAACCAAGAAAGATGTAGAAAAGTTTATAGCGGGTCAAGTCGAGCCCCCAACGCCTACCGTTGCAGAAGGGGGAGAAGAGCGGATTCGTCTCAGTGGAATGCGCAAAGCAATTGCCGACAATATGGTCCGTTCGTTTTATGAAGCGCCGCACGCCTCACTGGTTGCTGAAGCCGACGTAACGGATGTGATGCGTCTTGTGGCACGCGAAAAAGAGCGCTTTTTACAGACCCACGGCGTGAAGCTCACCATTACCAGCTTTTTGATTCAGGCGCTGACCAAGGCGCTTCAGCAGTTTCCGATGCTCAACTCGTCTTTAGAAGAGGAGACCATTGTGATGAAGCGCTTTATCAACGTAGGCGTGGCCGTGAATGTCGATAAAGGGTTAATGGTTCCGGTGATTAAAAACTGTCATGAGCGTAATTTGGTGAGTGTAGCGCGCGCTGTTGCCGATCTTTCGGCCCGGGCGCGTACCGGCAAGCTTTCACCCGATGAGGTGGCAGAGGGGACCGTAACGCTGACTAACTTTGGGATGACAGGCGCGTTGATTGGGGTCCCCATTATTCGTTACCCAGAGGTGGCTATCATGGGAGCCGGCACGATTCAGAAGAGAGTGGTGGTGCGTGAAGATGACTCCTTCGCGGTGCGTCAGATGATGTATCTCACCCTCACCTTTGATCACCGCATTATTGATGGAATCTATGGTTGTCAGTTCTTAGCCGCTTTCAAAAACCACCTAGAATCGGTTTCGTTGCACTAGATAAATCGGATCATACTTTGCATCCAGCTTTAATTGGAAGATCTGTCACTTTTTCAGCTAAGAGTTTTCGCTGCCAGCCAGCAGCTGAATTAATCAAGGTTGAAAGATCAGAAAGTGCGGGCTCCCAGCCCAGCTTTTTACGTGCATATGAAGCATCAGCCACTAAAATCGCCGGGTCACCTGCCCGTCGTTCTCGTAGTTCAATACAAGCTTTTTTATGTAAGATTTGTTCGCAAGCAGTGATCACTTGTTTAATTGAGTAGCCTTTACCTAGCCCCAAGTTACAAATGATACTTTCTTTTGATTCCATCAAAAAGAGTAGAGCTTGAACGTGAGCTGTCGCCAGATCTTGCACATGCACATAGTCACGAACAGCAGTGCCATCTTGTGTAGGATAGTCACTTCCAAAAACTTGAATAGGGCGTTCTTCTAATAAAGCCCTTAGGATTAAGGGAATAAGATGTGTTTCGGGGTTATGTGATTCCCCGATTTCTTCATCTAAATCGGCACCAGCAGCGTTGAAATAACGTAGAATTACAGACTGCAAACCTTCGCTTTTACTAGCGTCGTGAATCATCTGTTCGCATATCAGTTTCGTTTTTCCATAGGTGTTAATCGGCCGCTGCTCTACCATCTCATGGATGGGCACTACAGTGGGTGTGCCATAAGTCGCGCAGCTGCTTGAAAAAATGAGTCTCTTAACGTGATTTTCTTTCATTGCTTCAAGAAGATTAAGCGTAGTTAGAACATTGTTTTTGTAGTATTTGTAGGGTTTTTTTTCTGATTCGTTTACATAACACGAGGCTGCAAAATGCATTACGGCTAAAGGCTTGTAGCTTGTTAGCACTTTCGATACAAAGGCCTTGTCCTGTAGATCACCTACTTCCAGTGGTCCCCATTTAACAGCTTCTCGATAACCTGTAGATAAATTATCTAAACAGATGGGCAAAAAATCTGATTGAGCTAGTTGTTTGGCAACGTGACTCCCAATGTATCCCGCTCCACCTGTAACAATGATCGGTTTCATACCTTGATCCTCCTAAAAATACTGATAGCTGCCCATAATGAGTTCTGAGCATGAATGTGCGTTTATATTTTCGACAAAAAGCCACTCCTTACCCAGAGAGTCCTCAACGGGTTGAAAGCAGGAGCTGGGTTCGAAGTACCTTTCAATGTGGTATAAAAATGCAGTATGTTGAAACTCTGATCCTTGATAAGAAAGGCAAATCAGAATCTGCTCGATAAAATTTGCTTTTTCAACAGTGACGCCTGTTTCCTCAATTAACTCTCGTTTAAGTGTCTGAGAGGGTGTCTCGCCTTTTTCGGGAGATCCACCTGGCAGATCTAGCTTTCCCTGGTAGGGGCCTCTTGCTTTTTGAATAGCTAAAACTGCTTTTTTTCCTTTTATCTCTTTTGTTGCAATTCCGTAGTATCCGGTATGTTTTATTATCTTAGGCATAGAGTGCAATAAAAAGTCCTAGTAAAGAAACAGCTAGTGCAGGCCACACCATTTTTTCGGCAAAAAAATATCTCCCCCACAAGCTGCATAACCCCACTTGACTCACAGCAAGCAAGGGAAATAAAAGCGCATTCTCGTTTGGAGTGTAGGCTGCACGCGTAGAAAGTTCAAGAAACTTTCCACCAAGTGCTGCTGCAGTTCCTCCCATAATACCAAGCAAAATATGCTGTCTGGGGGAGAGAGAAGAGTCAAAAAAATGTCTTCTCTTTTGCATTCCCCAGTTCATAACAAAGGCCGAAAAAAAGCAGATGGGAAGAAAAAGACTGGCTTCTTCCTGGGAAAGCTGACGAAACAACAAAGGATGTACGTTGGTATTTTTTTGCTGCATCAGCGCGATCCATTGAAAGAATAAAAAAAAGATTACCTGAAAGGTAACTAATAGGCCTAAAGAGATGATAAATTGTGGAGACTTTAGCGACAGCATAGAGGGTGAGAAGGCAAAAAATAGTCCCAAAGCCACGCAGCCAGTTCCGATTAAATTCCACATGTTGAAAGTATACCCAAACTGGGCTCCAAAAATCCAAGTCATTAGGAGTGCTGGAAGGACACAGCATGCGTTTTGAACAGATAAAACTAAGCTCGCAGGTCCTGTCGACATGGAACGTGTTGTGCAGTACATCATGCCTCCTTGTAGAATTCCAGCCACAATGCCTAAGCTAGCAATTACAATATTGATTTGGCTGGTAAACTGTTTCATAACAAACGCAAAGCTGACACATGCGGTGACTCCAAGTCGCAAAGCGAGGAGAGAGTCTTGGTGAGTCTGGCTTTTTTCGATTGTTTGCTTGATCAGAAAATTAGCTGTAGACATAAACAGGCTAGCTGCGAGCAAAAGACCTATTGCTTTAGAAAACACGATTTCCACCTGTGATAGAGAGCTTCAGCGCTTTGAGTGGCGCGATATCCAGTAAATAGGTCCAGTGGAACCTCTTTCAAAACATGTGTGTAGTAGTACGTTTCCAAAATCATGCGTATCAACAGGGTATTCAGCAAGGGGTTTAGTAGTTTTTTTTCTTCAAAGGATAATTTTCTGACTGTCTCATATCCTTTGATTAGAGCTTTTTGTTTTTGGGGATTATATTTTCCCTTTTCATCAAAGCAAAAGAAAATAAAGGAGCGTGCAAGGTCAATGATTGCGGCTCCATAGCACGTATGATCAAGGTCTAAAAGGGCTGTTATGTTTTGACCTTTCATCAGTAAATTAGTAGGTGAGAAATCACCGTGCAGAGGCCCACTAAAGACGTTTGAAAGAGAAGGCTCAAGTTCATCAAAAACACAGCTGGATTTCAGATCATGTAAAAAGGGAGCTGAGGAGCTCACACGAAAAAAATAATCGATCTCTTGAATCAAGACACAAGAAGGCAGCAAAGCTCTATCTATCTCTTGTGAATGAAACCGTGCCATAAGACGTCCAATCGCCTCTAGTTGGCCCGTAGTGGGGTGAAAGGGATGAGTTCCTTCTTTATATTCCATTGATAATAGAGGTTTTGAATCAACTATGCCGAGTCCGATCATGCTTGGGACTGGAAATCCATTTTTCTTGTACACCTCTGAGAAGTAAGTAATTTTAAGAACTTCCTCTAGACTCTTTTTGGTATAACGCTTCTCTACCCTGAGATAAGGAGTTTTGACTAGACATACTTGATTATCAAGACCATAGGGAAAGACGTGCTGCCCGAGCGCTGTCGAGTAGAGAAAGCAAATTAAAACAGAGAGACAATATTTCATCTTGGCTTGCGTTGTGCTAGCAGAGTGACAGCGTTAGGAAGAGAATCTATGTTAGTTGTGTTGCATTTTCGACTTAGCCATCGGTTAAGGTAACCCAAAGTATTGGTGAGGGGCCTCCAATAACGTGGCAAAGTCTTTGTAATTTCCTCACCAATCCATCCCGTTGTGTGAAAAACAGAGTGGGTCATTTCTATTTTGATCACGTCGAACTGATTGTCTTCAAATAAAGAGCGGATTCCATCTGGAGTGAAGCGGAAGTAATCTGTTGGCACATAATGAATCGGCTGTAGAAAAGGGACGGTGCATATGACTCTTCCCTGGTCTTTGATGACTCTTTGAAACTCTTCAACAACACGCCACGGATAGCGGCAGTGTTCTAAAACAGCAATCGTTACAATTCCATCAAATGATTGATCTTTAAAAGGTAGAGAAGCAAGGTCTGAAACGACATCGACATTGGGAGCTTCAAAAATGTCCACACCAATCACTTTTTCTGCGCGAGGGAAATGGATTTTTCTTGAGCCACACCCTGCATTCAAAATGGTGCCGTAAAGAAAATCAGCATGAGGTAATAATTCAGCCTCTAAAGAAGGCCATTTTACCCATGGTATAGATAGTTGAGTCTGCTTAGCCATACTTCGCACTTCCCTTTTTTTGTCGAAGCCCCTCCAGCTTGCTTGTGCAAGAAAGCAAGTAAAGAGACTTTTACTTGGTAGTCTGAACCACTCAATACAGTTACAGTCATTTGAGCATTCGATACAAGAGGGCGGCCTCCACCGAAAGTCAGATGACTTAGCAAAGGGTCTGCCCAGCCTAGCTGTAAAGCTAGACAGCCCCACCAACGTGCAGCGAAAAAAGCACTTTTAGAACATACTGTTGAATAGCAGTAGGCTATCCATACAGCAGGCTCCACTTTTCTTTCTTGAAGAGCCCGTTTAGTCTGATGTTTAAAGAAAATACGAAATTTTTGTATTTGAATCCACGTTTGAATTTTTCTCCATGCGTTAGGACCTTCAAAAAAGGAGTTCGTTATGATTAGATCCATTTTACGTCGAAATGTTTGCTGCCCAAAGAAGCGTTTTTGGAGATCTTGATTGACGCTTTTTCTAGTGCGGGCAATAGCAACGTTGCCTCTGCAGGCTAAACCTTTATCTGCCTCTCCCTCGATTAAGACGTGAGTACAGACGAAAGAAGGATTCATAAAAGCAAAAGGGGGGCATCCAAACAGCAGATTGATGCATTTAGTGCCATCTTGCAGATGCGTCCACTTGTATCCATAGTAACGTTTTCCATCATCAGCATCGAAAACAAAAGCACCTTGTCGTCTATTTGATTGATATGTGGCAATATCTAGGTACTCAAATAAATCAGGAGAATCATCTTCTCTGGGCGGCCTTGTTACACTCATTTTGCAAGGACTAAATGCAGGAGATTGACTAAGTCCTTCGCATAGAGTGGATTTTCCACATCCACTGAGTCCGTAGAGAATTACACACATGCCGTATTCGCTAAATAGTAATCGGTATAGGTCGCAATCATGTTTGAGACAACTTTTTGAGGGGCATACTTTTCTCTTATTGTTTTTTCTGCGCAACAACCTATTTCTATTCTTTTGGAAATGTCTCTGTGTAACGCTACGATTCCCTGGACTAAATTAGCAGTTAAATGCTCGAGTTGATCCCCAAGAGGGTACGCAGAAAAACCCCCATTTGCATCTGTAAGCATCTCTTTCACGCCCCCTCTTTGTGCGGCTAAAATAGCTCCTTTACTCAACGCTATTTCAGCTACCGTACCAGGAAAATTATCTCCGATCGAAAGAATAGGGAAGAGATCGGCGGCGGGTAAAATATTGGGTAGAATCTTGTGGGGAATGTAACCTAAAAAAGAAACGTGTTTTCTATTAGATGGAGACAGCTTTTCATAAAGTTCGTCCGGGTGAAATTTTTGATTTGCCGTTAACGAGCCCTCTTTTTCTCCTAAGTGATGTCCAAAGAAACAAAAGTGTGCTTGAGGGATTTGCTTGACGACATCAGAGACTGAGTCAATGGCAAATTGCACGCCTTTTCGCTTCTCAACGCTTCCGATTAAAAAAATTAAAAAGTCATCTTTTTTAAATTTTCCTGGAAAAAGTGTGTTAAGGTAATCGATAGCCTCGGCTTTTGTTTTTTGTACTCCATTAAAAGCTTGCATATTAACAGGATTAGGTAAAACAACAGTTGGGGGAGATTCAGGCAATTTTCCTTGAAATAGATCTGCAGTCAACCGCTCTTTCATAAACTGCGTACATGAGGAAATAAGATGTGCAGACAGTATGGTTTCCAGTTCGCACAACATTTGAACAGAGTTTGCGCTATTAAGTGGCAGTTGATTCTGCTTGATACATGTAGCCAGAGGGGTATGGATGCGGGCAACCTTGAAGATGTTGGGGTTCTTTATGCATCTAAAAAGGGCATTACCCTGTCCTTCCCACTCTCCTGATTCAATTAAAATAGTTTGGTCAGAGTGCTGCTCAATGATTTCTAAAGCCTTTGTTTCCATTTTATGTTGGAGGCCCACAAGTTGTGCAGCAGCATTTGTTTGAATGTCAGGATACACATCAAGGAAATCGGAGTGGTTTGAAGGCATGCAGGAGAGGTAGTGACGAATAGTTCCGGACGAATCGACTTGGGAAAAATCTTTGTTGTTCGGGGAGCGTGTCAACCAATAAACGGTTGCTTCTGGATAACACTCTTTTAGGGTGGTGGTTAAAACACCGATATATGTGCCAATTCCTCCACTGACACGGTAGTGGTCGTCTTCGCTACTGAGAAAAATAAATACGTCAAAAGGGTTTTGCATTGGCTGTACTCGCTATTTTTGGATTTTGATGTCGAGAAGAAGATGGGACCAGTCGGCCAAGCAAATCGCGGCACCTGCATACCAAATGTAGTACTTATATGCCCCGTAGTAGGCCATAAAAGAGTGCTTGGAAGGAAGTACTTCGCAGATTAAGAAAAAAACTAAAAAAGCCATCCCCGCCAACCAGACAATCCGTGTCAAAGATCCAAACAGAAACGAATGAGAAAGTCCTCTATGCTTAAATACTCGTGAGTAGAGCCGAAAAGGAAGGCTGAGCACCCCTCTTAATGAGACAAGCTTGATGTTGTGCACAAGATCTAAGTCAGGGCTCATAAAAAGCGTACAATACGTAAAGGTAATCACAAATGTAAGTAGAAGTGCATAGGGAGGATGAAGAGAGTAGTAGATGCCCACAAGGAGGGCAGGGAGCGCTAAAAAGATGTTGAAGGTCGAGTGTGTTTTGTAATTAGCCATGCGAATAACCGGGTTTGCCGTCAAAAAGATAGAGATTTTCTGTCTTGATCACATCGAGCCCGCTTGCTGACATCTGCTGTGTCAGTGCCGAGATGGCCTGGTATGCAATTGCTTTGTCACCTTCAAACCGACACCGCCAGTGATCGACGCAAAGTGTATCTGAAATGCCACCCGGCCAGACGCGAACACCACGATTGGTGATCACAGAGAGTTTCAACTCTCCTGAGGATGCCTTTTTCACTTTTTCCACAAGCGTTTCAACTGCATCGTGTGAGTAGAGATAGACATCCACGCCAATGAGTTCGCGTTTTTCCGAGATCACCTTTGAGCCATGGTGTGCCCACTCTTCCCCTTTGGTTGAAAAGTAGGCTACAGCAGGAAGGGTGTCTGGCTGCTTGCCGAGTCGGGCAGCAACGGCCCTTGCAAACTCTTTGGTGCCCACCTTTTCTCGGCTGACACTGGGTTTAAAAATGTCTTTGGTGTGGATGCCGTCTTCAATGGTTTTCAACCACGCATTATGCACGCGACTTGCTGCTTCAGGCTGATGAATGTGGACGAGCATCAACACTGAGGCGAGAATCAAGCCCGTGGGGTTGGCGGCGTTTTGTCCCGCGATTTTAGGCGCTGATCCGTGAATTGCCTCAAACATGGCGCCTCTCTCCCCGATGTTAGCCGTCCCAACGAGTCCCACAGATCCTGTAATTTGCGCACCGACATCCGAGACAATATCACCATAGAGATTGGGCATGACAATCACGTCAAAGTTTTCTGGAGTGTCGGCCAATTTGGCCGTTCCAATATCGATAATCCAGTGCTCTTTTTCGATGTCAGGATACTCTTCACCCATTTCCTCAAAAATTTTGTGGAAGAGGCCGTCGCTCATTTTTAGGATGTTATCTTTGGTAAAGGCGGTCACTTTTTTCCGTTTATACCGGCGGGCGTACTCAAAGGCGTAGCGGATAATCCGCTCGGACCCTGGACGGCTAATCAATTTGAGCGCTTGGCAGACATCAGGGGTTTGTCGGTACTCAATTCCGGTATAGAGATCTTCCTCATTTTCGCGGACGATCACCACATCCATTGCAGGGTGTTTGGTTTCAATAAACGGGTGGTACGAGACGCAGGGGCGGATGTTGGCATAGAGGCCAAGTTTGCCGCGTACGGTCACGTTCAAACTCCGGTATCCTCCTCCCTGTGGAGTGGTAATGGGAGCCTTGAGAAAGACTTTTGTGCGCAGCAGCGACTCCCATGTCGATTCTTCAATGCCAGTGGAGTGTCCTGATAGGTAGAGCTTCTCTCCAATGGAGACCTCTTCGATTGCAAGCTCCGCTCCCGCTTCTTTAAGAATGTGGAGAGTCGCATCCATGATTTCAGGGCCGATTCCATCTCCAGATGCTACAGTAATAGGGTGTTTTTGAGTTGTCATTCCCTGATTCTAGAAGTTTTTTTCAATGACTTCAAGAGAGAATGCCGATACAATTGTGCACATCATGTTAAAAGAACTGCTTGCTAAACAAAAAGCCTCTCTTGATACCTTTTACTCAGAGCTTGATCTTGAGTCTTCTGCTTTATTGGTGCAGGAAATTCTGTCGTGCGAGGGAACGCTCTTTTTCACAGGCGTGGGAAAGAGTGGATTTATTGCCCAAAAAATGGCAGCAACGATGTTATCCACAGGTACTCAAGCTTTTTTTCTTCCTCCGATCGATGCGCTGCATGGTGATTTGGGAATGGTAGGCAAACAGGATTGTCTACTGATTTTAAGCAAGAGTGGAGAGACAGAAGAGCTTTTAGAGTTGCTCCCCTTTGTGCGCGCCCGGGGCGCGCGTCTTTTAGCATTAACCTCACAGCCTAGCTCACGTTTGGCAAAAGGGGTCGACTGTTTTGTTCACCTCCCTTGCTCTGCGGAACTCTGCCCGTTTGATTTAGCTCCTACCGTTTCGACAGAGGTACAGCTGCTTTTTGGCGATGTGCTGGCTATAGCGGTGATGGAAGCTAAGGGGATTAGCCTCGATCAATATGCGGCTAATCATCCAGGTGGACGAATTGGTAGGCGCGCCTCTCTCAAAGTTTCGGAACTCATGCTGCAAAAAGAGCGTACGCCCATTTGCAAAGCGACCGACTCGGTGGAAGAGGTGCTTGTCGATTTTTCCAATAAGCGGTGCGGTTGTTTGATTGTCCTGGATGAGAACAAGCAACTACAAGGAATTTTCACTGATGGCGATTTGCGACGCGCGTTGCAAGCCAAAGGTGAGAATGTGCTGCGAGAAAAAGTGGGAGACTTAATGACTCCCTCTCCCAAATCCATCTCTTTAAAAGCGCTTGCATGGGATGCTCTCAAGGTGATGGAAGCCGATCAGAAGCATCCGGTCACGGTCCTTCCCGTCATGGACCAAAATGAGGTAGTGGGGATCGTCAAGATGCATGATCTGATTCAAGCAGGTCTGTAAGCGCTTCGGTACAGCGCTTAGTAAAGTAGGGAAGAAAGATATCGCTCCCCTCGTACTGGGTAGCCGAATCTTTCATCAGACCCGAAAAATTAAAGCCGGGCTGTAGCACGCGCACTTTCTCTACAATCGGCCGTTTCAGCCAAATTGCAATCCCATAGAGTGGTCTCTTTTCTAGATAAATCAGCTTTTCAATGCTTCTCTCTGGGATCTTAAAAAGAGGTTTCCCCCGCTTGGAAAAGAGTAACATCTCTCCATCGTAGTGAAGCTCATGTGGATTGAGTTCGAGTCTTTGGAGCGTGCGGTAGGGGAGCCAGCCGATTGCGATGAGAATCAGTCCCACAAAAAAAATGGGTATTCCCCATATGTTTAAAGCTTCGACAGGTAGAAGAGTGCCTCCGAAAATAATCATGAGCGCTCCAATCGCTGCAATCCATCCTCCACGCTTGAGCGTAGAACGCATTAGCTCAGGTTTGATAGAGGAGCGGATCGAGAAACCTTCTTGTGACGTGTGATCATCCATGCAAACAGTGTATTCCAAAGAAAATAAGAAAGAACACGAAAAAACGAGGGTGGTGCTGCAAAACCAGCTAGCACAATCTCATCTCCCTTTCCTTCTTGTATCCAGTTCAAGCGGGCAATATTGAAGGCAAATAGCCCTCGATCGAGCTGCTTTTGAAAGGCTTCAGGGTCGCTACTGGGCTCGGTATGCGCCCATTCCGTAATCAAGTAACGGTGCCATCCTTTTTGTAGCAATTCCCTTTTAGAGAGAGCCTCTTGAGAGTCGATATAGTGCTCGTGTACATAAGCCTCTTTAGGAAAAAGACCTTCAGGTTTTTCGGCTCGAGAGGCATAGAGATCATACCCATACCCCACAACGAGTAGGGGAAGAATCCAGATAGCCAATGTGGCACCCTCGATATGAAAAAGTAAGAGGAGGCAGATTGCAATAGAAAAGAAGATCCAGGCAAGAGCAAAGACCGAAGTGTCAACGAAAAAGAGGCGACCGACTGCATGCATCAACGAGGGACCAGAGCGCGTTCGAGCATTTTCAAAACCTTCGGTGATCTGCTTCTGCTCTTCGGTCGGAAGCGAACGAAAAAGCGACTCTTTTTCGATCACCATTTCGTATAGAGCAAGTTGAGATTTTTTGGCCATCACCTCTAGGACATAGGGTTTCATCAACAACCAGGAGAAGAAGGTGAAGGTGAAGATCAAGTGGAGAATGATAAAAATTTTTTTCTTGCGTGGCATTTGCGTTTTTTTTAAACGGAGTCTAACCCGTTATGAAATTATTGCAAAAAGTTTTTCTTGTTTCCTTAGTTGTGCTTGTGATTAGCGGCGGCGCTTATCTTTATAACCAGGCGACCGATGGCTTTAATCTCCAACAAATCACCTCTACTCTTCCTCCTGCTCCTGAGTTTGAGGTTGCTCTTTCTTTGGACCAAAAAAAAATGCTGCAGTCGACTTTAGCACAACCTTTTCATTATTTAGGAAAAGGAGCTCAATGTTATGCCTTTGAGAGCGCGGATGGCAAATACGTGCTCAAATTTTTTAAGCATAAGCATCTACACTCTTGGAAATGGTTAGAATCAGTCCCCATGCCTTGTTTCTTGCGTCGTATCAGTGAAGCGAAGATTTTAAGGCGTCAGCAGCGTGCTCATCAGCTTTTTTTAAGCTGCTTGTTATCTTATGAGGAGATTGCAGATGAAACAGGTTATCACTACATTCATCTCAACCGCACTCCTGCTCTGGAAATAGAGGTGACACTGATTGACAAAGTGGGGTTAAGATCGACTATTCAGTTGGATCAATACGAGTACGTGATTCAAAAAAAAGGGCTTTTGATCGGAGACGTTTTTGCCACGATCCGAAGTGAGGCTGAGGCGTGTGTACGTGTCGAGCAGTTAATCGATGCGATTGTGCGTCGTGCTAAGATGGGCATTGTGGATCACGATCGTGCTTTTGTACAAAATATTGCGTTTGATCCCGAAAAACCGCGCGCCTTTTTTATTGATTCTGGGCAATTTGACAAAAGTGCAGAACCCATTACCAATGAAGCATTGAGAGCGGAAGTAAAAAGACGGCTAGGGAGTTTACGACACTGGGCTGAGCAGTACTTTCCTCAGTATGTCTCTACTATCGAAACTTATCTCTCCTCATTTAGTTGACTTAGTCTAGTCAAAAATGCGTAGATTGAGTACATTGCCTCCGTTAAGCATTTTTTTTGGGAAAATATGAAGTATCTATGGCTGCTTTTGGGTCTCACCCCCTTTTTAGGATTTACTCACGAGTGGAGATCGGTAGGAGTGGAATACCTCTACTTCAAGCCTTCAATTTATGACCCCTATTTCGTGATTCCTGAGGGGAATAATGAGGACGAACCTGGAGGAACCCGATTTGCTAACAACTTCTCATTTCATTCCGGAGTTCGAGTAAAAGGGGCTTTGCAAATGCCTTGTAGTCAGCTTAAAGCTTACTCAGAAGGACTCTATCTAAAAGATTCAACAAATCGATTTCTGGCTTTTCCAGATCAGCAAGCATTAGGTACAAAGGGAGACACAGAAATTGATATCGATGATTTGGTCGCGGCTACGTCCCAAAGTCGGTACCGTTTGTGGTCTATTAAAGGAGGATTTAGCCACGCTTTTGCTGTCTGTTCTCCTTTCAATGCGATGCTCAGCTTTGGCATAAACTATACAAGCATCATTTTAAGAGAAAAAATTCTTTATCTTAATGTTCAAGGTGAGAGTAATTTTGTAGACGCCAGTATGCGAGGATGGGCAATTGGCCCTGAATTGGCGCTCGATGCAAGCTACCCGATTTTTTCCTGCCTGAGCTTTGTGGTGAAAGGTTCTTATGCGCTATTGGTGGGTCAGTCTGGAGCGTCGATTGGTACAAGGGAAGTGGGAGCGGCAGGAAATGTCATCGATAACATTTACGCCCAAAATGAGAGAAGATCTGTGGTATGCCCGGTCAGTGAATTGAAGGCTGGAGTCAAACTTGCATCCTTTTGTCTCTGGTGTCTTCGTCCCAGCATCGAGAT
Organism: Chlamydiales bacterium; assembly: GCA_022601445.1. Taxonomy (GTDB): domain Bacteria; phylum Chlamydiota; class Chlamydiia; order Chlamydiales; family JAAKFR01; genus JAJACP01. The sequence continues at coordinate 39,767 of JAJACP010000010.1, forward strand.
TGGGTATGATGTCTTATGCTACAACAACATGATTGACTTCATTCGTTGGTGTGGAGACGCAAGTACAGAAGGGCTCTCATTCGATCACTTCACCCCTTTTATGGTACACGGGCTCTATGCTTCAGCAAATGTAGCCTTTTGAGCCTCGGATTTTATTGATCTTTGGGTTTACGTCCTCGTTTGCGAGGTGCAGTGGCCGGATCATCCGCTTTAGGCTTTCGTCCTCGTTTTTTGGGCTCTTGAGGAGCGCCGTCGAGCAGATCGTCATCGTCATCCTCCTCCTCACCAAATGAGGGAATTGACAATTCTCCTTCAAGCCCCAGGCGAGTGGAAAGTTTGCGTAAAGAAGCAAACTTTTCTGTGAGCGCTTCTAGCTGGCTCTCTGCTTCTGAACGACCTGTTCCACGTAGGTTGGCCAAAAACTCCTCTTCAGAATCAAATTTTTCCGAAAATGTAATGGAGTTGGCCGAAGAGATCTCTGGCAGATGGAGAAAACGACGGACTGTTTGAGGGACTTGAGTGAAAATGTCGCTGGTGACCTGGGTTTCAATTTCGATTTTAGCCACCTGTTTAGGGGGGCGTCCCCGTTTGGGTCTTGGATTCAGTGCCTCGTTGGAGTAGTAGGTGTCAGATTTCTTATTTAATTGTTGACGTGCCTGCTGCAGCTCTTTGGGTACTTTGGCTTCAAACAGATTGACCTTCAGCTGCTCCACGATGTGGCGAGGCAGTTCAAGGTCTTCTTCGAAGACAAACCGAAAGTTATTGTTGCGGAGCCACTCAATGATACGCACACGGGAGCGCTCTTGGTAATACTGTTGCCATTTTTCTAGTTCGGTCTCATGGTCGTAGATAAACTCTAAAAATTGCTCGCGCGCATTTTTGCCCCCGATCACATCGATAAGCTTCTCTTTGGTGTCAATATCATAGACCTTTTCGTTCACAAATCCTTCCATGATTTTTTTTGTCTCATAGAAGGTGAGTTTAGGAATTAAAGCGTAACGCTCGGGAGACGATTCGATCTCGGCATAGAGTTTTTTTAAATCTTCCTCTTCCTTTTCAAGATCTGCAAAGACGATAAATCCTTCCACATGATCGAGATAAAAGTCACGTTCATCGTCGGATTTAGAAAAAGCGTCCATCAATCGGTGGGCGCGAAGAATCAGAGGATTTTTGGCTTCGGGAAGTGTGCTCATAATGAAGAAAGAATAGACGATATTTAATTAAAAGCAAAGGTTCCTGTGCATATAGCGGGTCCCTCCTGCACGACGGCTTTCCAATCAGGGCTAAAGGAGATTTTGAGATGATCTCCAGACTGAACACCGATCGACAGGGGAGAGGGGAGAGCGAAGAGATGGGCGGCAGCTAAAGCCGAAGCGACAGCTCCTGTGCCACAAGCAAGCGTTTCTTGTTCGACACCTCGCTCATACGTACGCATGCGCAAAGGGTGGAGTTGGACAAGATTGAGGTTTGTGCCATGAGGAAAAAGAGGATGATGTCGAATCAAAGGGCCGACTTGGTTGAGATCCACATCGTGGACAGAATCCACAAAGAGCACAGCGTGTGGAACCCCTGTATTCAGGTGGTGCACCATATAGTTTTCAATAGCCAGATTCCATCTGATGTCATGGGGAGGGGGGAGCTGTATGGCAATATTTGGGCCCTCTGCCCAAGCTGTATGTGTGCCGGCCACCGTCTCGATTGTGTACTTTTCGCGGATAATCGCGCGATCAATGAGGTAGCGAATAAAACAGCGAAGACCATTGCCGCACATTTCGGCCTCGCTTCCATCTCGGTTGAAAATACGCATGCGAAAGGTGTTTTCCGAGAAAATCACGCCATCAACCCCATTTTGCCTACAAAGAGCAGGCACAAGGCTTGGGCAAATCGGTTCATCAAGGAACGCAAATGTGTTGCCCGCCCCTGAATAGAGCGTGCCGTTCACTTGATCTCTTTAAATGAGGAGACGATCTTGTCTAGTAATCCAAACTTCAGAGCCTCTTGAGCGCTCATCCAAGTGTCGCGATCCAAAGCCTTCTCAATCTCATTGCGCTTCCGCCCTGTGTGTTCAACGTAAAGGTCGATGAGTAGATTTTTGGTTTTGATGATCTCCTTTGCATGGATATCTAGATCGGTAGCCTGTCCTGAAATAGGGCCGGAGATAGAGGGTTGGTGTACCATGATGCGTGCGTGTTCGGTAGCAAATCGTTTGCCGGGAGCTGCACAGAGGCTTAAGATCGAGCCCATTGAGGCGGCAAGTCCAGTCACCATTGTGATTACAGGGGAGGTAATCATTTTGACCTGGTCCCAAACAGCAAATCCTGCATCGATCGATCCACCGGGGCTGTTGATCACAAATGTAATCGGTTTGCCGGGATCGGTTAATTCGAGATACCAAAGCTTACGGATGGCTTCCCGGGCTGTATGGTTGTCCACCTGTTCTGCAAAGAAAATGCGGCGAGACTCTAAGATAACGCTATCGATTTTATCATTGAGCGATTTGAAATGATCACCCTCAGGTCCCTTCTCTTCTTTAGCCACTAAATACCTCCTCACTAATTTGAATCTCGGGATACAGCTTATATTGGTTAAGCAGTGTTTGTACCCGCGCGCGTGCGCTGTTTAAAATATTTGGATCGGTTGCACCACGCGCTTTGCTGGGCAAGCCGGTGTTTTTTACCACTTGGGGCTGAGTATGCTTTAATACATGAGCAATAATTGAGGCAACCTCTTTCATCTCTGGAGCTCTCATGCCCAAAGTTGTCAAAGCAGGCGTTCCAAGACGAATGCCTGATGTATACCAAGCGCCGTTGGGATCAGAGGGAACCATGTTTCGGTTTACAGTGAGACCCGCTTCTCTTAAAGCTGTTTCGGCAATACGTCCCGTGACTCCACAGTTTGACAGGTCTACAAGCACCAGGTGGTTATCCGTTCCTCCCGTTACGACAGAGAGGCCGTTTTCCATCAGCCCCTCTGCAAGGGCCTGCGCATTGGCCACAATTTCATGAGCATAGGTTTGGAAATCAGGAGAGAGCGCTTCTTGGAAGGCAATGGCTTTTGCTGCCATCACATGAGGCAAGGGGCCTCCTAAAACATGCGGGCATCCCTTGTTGACACTTTCCGCAAATGCTTCTTGGCAGAGTACCATCCCTCCTCGCGGTCCGCGCAACGTTTTATGTGTCGTCGTGGTTAAAATATGAGCAAATTGGGTAGGGTTTGCCTCTCCTTGGAACACCTTGCCTGCGACCAGGCCAGCAAAATGTGCCATATCCACCATTAAAACAGCGCCCACCTCGTCGGCAATCTCGCGCATTTTTGCAAAATTGATCGAACGGGGATACGCTGAGTAGCCGGCGAGTAAAATAAGAGGCTTCACGGCGCGCGCTTGCTTTGCTATGGCGCTATAGTCAAGCAGACCAGTTGTAGGATCCACATCGTAGACATGTGCCCGCATCATTTTGGCCGAAACATTCTGGCGAAATCCATGTGTGAGATGGCCTCCAGAATTGAGAGAAAGACCCATAAACGATTGGTTGCACAGCAACTGACGTAATTTCTCAAATTCTTCTGGTGAGAGGGCGTCGAGGTTTTTTTCGCCCAGTTTTTCCAAGTAAGGATTTTGGATTTTTTCGGTTAAAATGGCCCAAAAGGCAACAAGATTGGCATCGGCACCAGAGTGTGGTTGGACGTAGGCGTGATCTACTTCAAATAGCTCTTCTGCACGCTTTGCTGCTTCGGCTTCAATCACATCGACATTTTCGCATCCTGCGTAGAAACGATGGTAAGGATATCCCTCAGAGTACTTGTCTGTAAGGAGGTTACCCATTGCTAGTTGAACAGATAAAGAGGAGTAATTTTCGGAGGCAATGAGTTTTAGATGGGTGCGTTGGTCTTGCAGTTCTTTAAGAATGGTTTTTGCAATGGTGGGGGCGACCTGGCTTAGGTGGTCAAGGGAAGCGAGGTAGGCGATCACATCTGAGCGCTTCTCTTTTGCTTTGCTTAGGTAGGTTTCTAAAAGGGTTGTCATAGCTCCGGGATTATTGCGCGCGCCGTTCAAAATGTCAATTGAAAGAGAGGAAGGAGATCTTTTTGTTATTTTTTCTTCAGTTGTTGATACACCGAGCGAGAGATCAGGCAACTGAAGAAATATGCTTACCCACCATCCCTGGGAAATTTTGGGTTGACGCGGATGGAGGCACCTGGATAAAGGGGGTGGCTTTCGCCCAATTCATAGGTTTGATCATTGATCAACACCTTAAACGAGCCGGTAGCAAAAAGCTCATCTGTTTCAAAGACCCACTCGTCAGATTTCTCGTGCTTCAGCTCGACCCCCTTCTCCCAGCTCAAATCAGAAACGCCCTCTCCTCTAAGAAAAATCGGAGAGGGAAGATCCTCCTCTGTTTGAACGACAATTCGGGTTTTAGGGGTTTTTTTACGGCCCATAACAGTCGTATAAGTTTTAAATTCAAATTTGACAATAGAAACCTCTGTTTTTTCTTGATATTTATCAAAACGAGCGGTAAGATCTTGGATCAATTCTTAAAAATCAAGGATCCCCCATGCACGAGTCTTTTCAGACCATTCTTTCTATTCAAGAACTGGATATTAATATGATTCGATTGATGCGAGTCAAAAAAGAGCGTCAAAAAGAACTAACTAAGATTAATCAACTTAAGAGTGATATCCAAAAGCAGGTAGAGGACAAAGAGGCCGAGATCACAGACGTTAAAAAACAGATCCGTATGGGAGAGACCCAGATCAAAGAGATCCAAGATAAGGTCGCCAAGTTCGAGTCTCAGCAAGCAGCGGTCAAAAAAATGGACGAGTTTAACGCGTTAACTCAAGAGATGACAGCAGCTGGTCGTGAGCGGAATGCCACAGAGCACAAACTGAGTGATTTAATGGATAAGCTTGCAGCTGAAGAAGATCTTCTTGTTACATTGCGTGAGAACTTACAGTCGACAGAAGAGAACGGCAATCTGATTGAAAAAGAGATTCACGAGAGCATCAATAAGGTCAATGAAGAGGGACGCGCGATTTTAGAGAAGCGCGAGGGGATGAAAGAGGGCGTTTCCCAAGAGCTCTTTGAGATTTATGAGCGTCTTCTTAAGAATAAGCGCGACCGCGTTGTGGTGCCAATTGAGAATCGCACCTGTAGTGGCTGTCACATTTTACTGACGCCTCAGCACGAAAATTTAGTACGTAAAGGAGATCGACTCGTCTTTTGTGAGCATTGCTCGCGCATCCTTTTCTGGCAAGAGGGAGAGGCTGTTGAGACTGGAGAAGAGAGTGCGACACCGCGCCGCCGCCGCCGCAAAGCAACCACGACCAGTTAGTTTTTGGGGAGAGAGAAGGCAATCGCTGCTCTTGTGTAAGCAAGAGGAGAGGAAAGTCCGGACTTCGCAGGAGAGGATACCAGTGAAACACTGGGGGCCGTAAGGCTACGGAAAGTGCAACAGAAAATAAACCGACAAACCTCAGGTTTGTACAGGCTGAAAACCTCGGCTTAATGAGTCGAGCGCACTTGAGGAGACTCAAGGTGTTGTAAACCCTATCTGAAGCAAGATGTAAAAGGGTATGTGCTCCGCTAGACCCTTTTTATTGGATCGCTTGAGAGCTTTGGTGACAAAGTTCCTAGAGGAATGATTGCCGCTTTTCTCTTTGTTTTACAAAGAGAGAGGAACAGAATCCGGCTTACCCTCTCTCCCTTCTTTGAACCTATCTCAAAAGTATCCGCGGATACCCCGTATCATCTTGGGAGCATTGAAAAATGTAAGACGGACATCTTCAGTCATCTTTGCCTGCTATTTTGCCCTCTAATCGCTCAAAGGTAGCGCTTTGGCTACCTTTTTCGCTCTTAGAGCTCAAACTAGCCGGCAAATCTAACTAAATCTGAGCATCTTACATTTTTCAACGCTCCCATCTTGCCGCGATCCTCGTAAGACCGCTCGTCGGCTATATATTTCCAATATTACCTTCCTCGCGGTCCTGCTTCCGCTTTACGAGGTTCATCGACAATCTAATACGGTCTATCTCACGCCTACTTTTGGGATAGGTTCTTTGAAATCCGCAGAAAAAATGTAGAGCGCAATGTAGGATCGGAGCAGAACGCGCCTTTAAGAGCGTGCGTTTCAACTTCACTATTTTCATCTTCGACACCCCGTGCAATCACGCAAAAGTGTTTCATCTCAATGGCCACTGCCACATCATCTGTTCGCAGCACCTGTTGTAGGCTCTCCGCCGCCTGTTCGGTGAGTCTCTCTTGTAGCTGAGGACGTCTGGCAAAGTGGCGCAGGATGCGATGAATTTTAGAGAGGCCCACTATCCCTTCTGTGGGGAGATAGGCCACATGCGCTCTGCCAACCATCGGCACCAAGTGGTGCTCGCAAAAGCTGACTAGCGAGATGTTTTTGATTAAGACAAGCTCATTGTCGACAGGCTCATTGTGAATGGTTACCTCAGGGAAGCTGACCGGATTGAGACCGCTGAAGATCTCATCGACATACATTTGAGCCACCCGATCAGGAGTTTTGGATAAGGAAGGGTCAGAGAGATCGAGGCCGAGCGCTTCAAGAATCTTTTCAAAGTGAAACGCAATCGTTTCTTTTTTTTTCTCTGGGGTCATGAACCTATCTCACTAAATTGATTGATCATCTTTTGCCTCCTTTAGGCATCTTTTTAAGATTGTCCCCAATCCGCTCCCAATTTAGTGAGATAGATTCATGCGCGGCTCGCTAAATACTCATCCAGTGTTCCTTCGAAAAAGCGCACCTCATCCGCTTCAAAAGCAATGATTTTTGTGGCAAAATGGTTGATCAGCTCGCGGTCGTGACTCACGACAAGCGCCGTGCCTTTATAATCTTGCAACCCCCAGCCCAGAGCTGAGACAGCCTCTAAATCAAGGTGATTGTTCGGTTCATCCAAGATAATGAAGTTATGCTCTTCGAGCATCATTCCCGCTAAAATCAGACGCGCCGTTTCTCCTCCCGAGAGAGTCGAGACATTTTTAAACGCATCATCCCCCCCAAAGAGCATCTTACCCAGCGCGCTGCGCAGATCCTGATCGTAGAGCCCCTCTTTACGGGCGCGCAGCCAGTCGAAGGCATTCCGCTTCTCCTCTTTCGAGATGATTTCCGAGTGGTCTTGTGGAAAATAGCTTTTGATCACCTGATGACCAAAATGCATATCTCCCTCATCAGGTAGAAGCGCTTCAGCAATCACCTTCATCAAAGTCGTTTTACCACGCCCGTTACTTCCAATCACACCCACCTTATCTCCACGATGGATCTCAAATGAGAGGTCTTTCAGCACTTTCAAATCGCCGTAGCTCTTAGAGATATTTTCTACTTTGCACACGATTTTACCCGATTGCTTTTCGGGACGCGGAAAGCGGATATAGGGGCGTTGAATATTGGATTTTTTCAGATCTTGAGGTTGAAGACGTTCAATTTCACGCTGGCGAGACTGCACTTGTGAGGCGCGCGTTCCGGCACCAAACTTAGCGACAAACTCTTTCAGCTGAGCGATTTTTTTCTCACGGGAGCGCGCTTCCGATTGATCCTTTTCACGCAGCGAGGTTTTGGTGACCACCATCTGATCGTAATTACCCGGGTAGACCATGACTGTGTCATAGTCAATATCGGCGATGTGGGTCGTGACAGAGTTGAGAAAGTGTCGATCGTGGCTTACCACAATGAGCGTGCCGCGATAACTGTGGAAAAAGTTTTCCAGCCACCCGATCGAGTCGAGGTCGAGGTGGTTGGTCGGCTCATCGAGCAGAAGGGCTTGCGGATTGCCAAAAAGAGCTTGGCACAAAAGAGCGCGAAATTGCATATCCGAAGGAATCTCACTCATTTTCAAGCTGTGTAGCTCAGCTGGAATCCCAGCGCCCACTAGAAGCTCTTCAGCATTTGCTTCAGCAGCGTAGCCATCTTCATCGGCCACAATTTCTTCCAGTTCCCCTAGGCGCATGCCGATTTCGTCGGTGATTTCCGCTTCATAGAGGCGGTCTCGTTCCTGCATGGCTTCCCACAGACGGTTATTGCCCATGACCACCACATCGAGAACTCGCATCTCTCTGAAATCTTCAATATTTTGCTTGAGCATGCCTACTCGAGCAGGGAGGGAGACCGAGCCGCTGTCGGCCTCGATCATGCCCATAATAATTTTGAGAAGCGTCGATTTTCCTGCGCCATTGGGGCCGGTCAATCCGTAGCGATTGCCTGGGTTGAATGCGACAGAGACGTCATTAAAGAGGACCTGGCTTCCAAAGCTTTTTGAAATCGTGTCTAAAGTAATACTCATAGCCGAGGAGTATACCAGGTCCTATGATAGGAGACAAGAGGGGGCTAATTAATCGTCACCCCTCCCCTTGACCAGATGTTCTCGCTCTCTCTCAAGTTTTGAAATTTCTCCTGTTAATCTCTCTACTTGCGCTTGAAGTTGGTCAGCAGTTGCTTGATTCTGCGCATTTAGCTGATCGTACTGTTTGTTTAGCTGATCAAGTCTTCCCTCAGTGCGATGGAGATCAGCTTGAGTATCCCTTAACCTCTGTTCTATCGACGCAATGGTGAGCACATGCTGAACCGTGCCTTGAAACTGCTCTGCTAGCTCGGCAAGGGGACGAGTACTCTCTCCTTCTAGACGCCCAACTAAGCCTGTTAACTGGTCCAGTTGAGCTTGAACAGCAGCTTGGTCGATTACTTGGTTTCTTTTATTTTCTGTAATACCTGTGAGAAACTGAGTGGAGGTTTGATTGAGTTGTCTGGTAACGGTTTGCAGCTTTAGGACCGTTTCTCTATTTTGTTGTCCCTCTCCAATTAATCGATCAATTTCTGCTCTTAAGCCTCGATTATTTGCAGCATGAGCTGCATTTTGGTTATGCATCTCACCAACTTGGTTTTCAAAAGCTTCAATATTTTGAGCAAGTACCGAAATCTGATTGTTAAATACGGCAAGCGCAGCCAAATGTACTCGATTTAAGTATTCATAATCATCGTTTGCAGCTTCAAGCCTCTCAAGCTGCATATCTCTAATACGATTTTCTGCATAAGCGATTACTCCTACTCCCGATAAAGCGACTGGTATGCCGATGGCTGATGTTGCTGGCAAAGGAACGGCACAGATGCCTACTCCTCCAAGTACAAGGACAGTTCCCCCTATATAAGCTAGCACCCTAGGAACCGTGGACTCTTCCCTTGTATAAGGTCTGACTGAGCTACCAGCAGAAGCTCCTCCCCCTCCTGAAGGTTGCAGTCCGTGCGCAGTAGCAGCTGCAGCAGTACTGACTGTTTGCGCGGCATTATATACAACCATACTTGTGTTACTACCAATACCATCCGTGGACATAACGACCTCCTTTTAGTGAATCAATCAGGTTAGAAAAATTATTTTAGATTATATAAATTTTAGGTAAAGAAGAAATTGTGAGTGCGAGCCGAACATGTCATTTTTCCTTCCTTTTTTCTATCGGAGTTGTAAAAAAGGAAGGATTTTTTACACTTACGATAGAAAAAAGGAAGGGTTTAGAGGTTTCCGCTGACCTGAAACAGCTAATCAGAAAGGGAACACAGACCTTTTTGGGATTTTTGTTTCAGTTGATTGATCTCGAGCGAAGCTAGTGTAAGCGATACAGCGAGCGAGAGAGCGGTCAAATGAAGCAAAAAGACTCAAAAAGACCAAACAAAAATCACAGCCCCAAACCCTTTTTAGGCTCTGGGGTGGGCTTTGTCATAGACCTCTTTCTTCAGCTTAGGGGAAACGTGCGTGTAAATCGTGGTTGTCGCTAATGAAGTATGTCCCAACAAAAGCTGAATCGTCTTCAGATCCATCCCGTTCTCCAACCAGTGCGTTGCAATCGTGTGCCGAATCGTGTGTGGAGTCACCCTACCTGCAAGACCGCTCGCAAGCAAATAGTGATCAAACTTTCGATCGACAGAACGCGTTGTCAACCTTGTGCCTAAACGGTTTAAAAAGATTGCCTCGGGATCGACTTGCGCCAAATGCCCATCGGTGTTTTGATGTCGCTCCGCATGATCAAGATAAGCGAGGATCCAGTCCGCTGCATTTTTGGTCAGAGGAATGACCCTTTCCTTTTTTCCTTTGCCGCGCAAGCGGACGAGCAGGGCGTCTGCGTCAAAATCACGCCGATTGAGCGCCACAAGCTCACTGACTCGAAGCCCTGAACTATAAAAAAGCTCCATAATACACCGATCCCGAAACCCCAAGTAGGAGGTGGTGTCGGGCTGATCGAAAAGGTGCTGAATCTGCGCATAAGAGAGAGAGAGCGGAATGCGCTTGTCGAGTTTGGGGCTTTCAAGCTCCTCTGCCGGATTGCTCTCAAGAAGTTTTTGTCTCATGCAAAACTTGAAAAAAGAGCGAAGAGAGGAGAGACGACGCACAATCGTTCTTTTTTGCACCTGCTTCTCTGCTAAATCGGCTAGAAAGTGTCGCAACGTTTTCCGGTCAATCTCACTCAAACACAGAAGCGCATCATTTTTCGTACACCGATCTGTATAGGGGCGGTTGAAGTGGATTTTTTCAATAGGGTGATCGGGAGGGAGTTTTTTTTCGAGAAACTCTCTCAAGGAATTCAGATCGATCGCGTAATTGCGGACCGTATGCTCCGAGCTATTTTTAACAGTACGCAAGTACTCCAGAAACCGATAAGCAGCGTGGATCATATCTACAAACTAGGCACACCAACCTATTTTGTCAATCTGCTCTTCGGCGAGAGTTGACAAGGCCTGGAATAGATTCTGCAATCGTTTGCTTGTGTGTGTCGGAGAGAACACGACATGTTGCTGCTTCAGGTAGACTCTGCTGCACCACATAGGTATTGTCATCTTGAATCAGATCACTCCACATCTGGTTCACCCACTCAATAGCAGATCCCTCCCAGGATTGTCCCTCGATATGTTTGGCCAATTCGAGTAAAGAGTCTGGTAGGGTTGCATCCACGCAGGTGCCGGCTTCTAGCTGGTTTATCAGTTCCCAAACCGCAATAAAAGCCCCGGTATTCTTCCCTCCATTTGCTGCCACAATCATAGGATGAGTGTTGTTTACCTCAATCGAATGTCGGCCAAACAATCTTCTCAGAGCGCGCACCGCAGCAAACACGAATCGAGGAGAAGAGAGCATGTCAGCACTTTGGGGAACAAAATGATAAATCGGAGGTTGGTCATCCCGCCTGATCACATGCGTATCAAACTTGGTTCCAGCACGAGAGCAGCTGAGAGTGGTGTTGCTTACAGCTAGTGTTTCGCCCGGCTGCATAAAAGCAGGGCTCGCTTCTTTGTCGATGACAACAGGGTCTAAACTCACAATGACCGGCGCCCTAGTTGTTAGAGCCAGTTCGTAAAAACACTCTTCCTGTTTGGGGGGAGTTGTCTTGCCAGGTTTAGGACTCCAAGCAAGAACAAACGGCGTATGGCCTGAAGCGCCTCTTGCTGTGGATGGAATAGAAACATAGGCAGCTGGATAGGCTCTATTGCCACAATAAACGGCCTGATTAGGCGCAATAGCCGGTTTGGGGTCTAGAATGCACTCAAAATAAGTGATAGTTGAATCATAGTGTGCCTCTGTAGTACAGGGGGGGAATGAAAACACCGCTTGCTGGGATGGTGTTGAACGGCAACTCTGAATAGCACGTGTCATTAACCAGCTCACAGTCGCAATCAAGACAATTCCGCTGACAATCGCCACTCCCATTCCACCACCCACACTCAAGCCGCTTAGTGAGTTAAAGGCGCCCATATTGACTCCTGATGCAGCCAGAACAGCCGCAGCACTGATGACTAAACATACACCCGCAATGGCAGCTACAGCAATGGCCGTGACGCGTTTACTTTGAGCCGATCTCAAACAAGGAGCGGGGGGGGGAGGGGCGGCGATTCGTCTTCTTGCTGCTGAAGCGTGGGGTGTGGTGCTCATGCTGGATCTCCTTGGCTTGAATAGATCCACACATGCTAGAAAAAAATTAATTTAATGTTAAGAAAATTTTAACGGGGGAGAAGAAAAACCTTCATATCTTCAGCGGCTTCTGTGGCAGGAAAAACGGTGCGCGCCTCTTTTTCAAACTCATGTACATTGAGATAGCGAGCTGAAAAATGGGTGAGAATCAGCTTCTCTACACCAGCCTCCTTGGCAATGGTGGCGGCTTGCTTGGCTGTGAGATGGTGGTGATTTTCTGCTAGCTCACGATGCTCTTCAAGATAGGTGCTCTCGCAGAGCAAAAGCTTGGCTCCGCGCGCAATCTCAATCGCGCTTTGGCAAAATTTGGTGTCGCTTACAAGAGCAATCGCATCTCCTTTGCGGATCCAACTTACCTCATCGAGAGAGATGTTCTTCCCATTCACAAGCAACAAGCCCTTCTCTTCTAGCTCTTTGACAAGAGGCCCTTTGATGCCGCTAGCTTTGAGTTTCTCAGGTTCAAACTTCCGTCGATCGGGCTCGGTGATCCGCCAGGCGATGTTGTCGACTCCATGGTCCAAAAAGGCAGCTTCAATCCGGAACCGGCCATCATCTTCTACGAGTCCCTCCTCAGAAACAGGGTGTTCGATGACGTTGATGGTTTCATGGTAGATGGTGCCGTAACGGAGTCTATCAAAATATTTTTTTCCTGAGGCGGGGTAATAGCAGTGGATGGGGTGAGTGACTTTGTCGAGATTCAGGCGCATCAACATGGAGCCGAGTCCCAAGCAGTGATCGCCGTGGAAGTGGCTGACAAAGATACGGGTCACGCAGGTAGGGGCCACATTACCAAAGATAAATTGCCGTTGTGTGCCCTCTCCGGGATCGAAGAGAAGTCCCTCTTCATTCCAGCGAAAAAGATAGGCTCCATGATTCCGTCTTCGGGTTGGCTGTTGGCTGGAACAGCCTAAGATAATTAGGTCACGCACGCTCATAAAACGGGCAGAAGGTTAAGCGATTGGGTAGGTAAAGTCAATCCGTTTCTAGCGGCTAATCGAGGAAGAGGCGGAACCAGATGACCCTGTTTCACCCGCTTCCTGTCTTGCATGACGCCATTCAGCGCGGCGAAAGTTGTCATACCCCTCCAAACTCATGCCATGCCGCTCTGCCACAGGTTTGCGGCAGCTGTCGACGGCTTTTATAATGCAAAGAGGGGGGATGATACCGATAAAAACGCCTAAAGGGGTAAAAGGGTGAACGTATCCAGCTTGGGCAAGCCCAATGAAAACGAGGGTAAGTGCAAATAGAACCAAAGCTACAACACCACACACTTTGATCGCTAGGTCCATCCGTTGAATTTTTTGGATTCCTAGTTGGTGCTGAGATGTAGACGGGTTGATTCGTGGCATACGACTACTATGGCATGAACGGAGTATTTCTGCTATCATACGATTTTTGTGTGCAACAGAAAGACACGCACAGCTTGATGCGCCTTCTCTACACAAGCTTCCTGAACCCCATCTCTTAGGTCTGCCAGATTATACTGCATCTGGCGAGTCTCCGTTTCCACTTGATGCTTCCTTTTGAGGCGATCTCGAGAGAAATGTGCAGAGAGAGCTTGCTCAGCGAAGACAAGGCTTAAGCCCATTAGGGCCGTGCCGACAATCAGGCTCGCCTCTCCTCCTGATGAAAAGACAAGAGTGGAACAAGCAAAAAGAGCGGCCCCAGATAGGCTGTACAGCAGCTTGCTTCGACTCAAAGAATATAGCTGAGATTCCGTATTATTAAATGACATAAGATCCCCTGTTTTGATATGCAAATATTATATAATAAAATTGTTAATATATAATTAATTTATTTTCGATAAATAGAAAAAAGGCGCATGCGCCCGAGAAGATAGCCGACAAGGGCCCCTGTGAGGTGGGCGGTATTGGCAATCCCTACGGTGAGCTCGAATTTCCCCATGGTCTGGAGAATAAAAAAAACGATCTGGAGGGCGAACATTCCTACCACAAAGATAGCCAGAAAGATGAGGGTGAACCGATGGAGCAGATACCCTTCCCAGGGAGCCACCTGCTGGCGCGCCCAGATAAAGGCTGCCATTCCGCATACGACACCCGATAGGCCCATAAAGAAGGGACCGCTCATCAGGTACTGAGCTGTATTGGAGGCAACAGCCGTGACTAAAATCAAGATCAGGTAACGGAGCCATCCAAGCCGAAACTCAATCTGGTTTCCAAGAAGGATAAACCAGAGAACATTGAAAAAGATGTGGAGCAAATCAAAGTGGAGAAGGGTGGGAGTGAGGATTCGCCAGATCTCTCCTTGGGAGATTTTTTCGAAAAGGGGGCCGTCATAGGCGAGCTTATAGTCGGGGGTGCGGATGGCCATGACAACGCGATCATAGATCCCCATCCACGTGGGTGTGCGCCTGAGCTGTTGAATGAGCTGTTGTGCAGCAGGAGAAGGAGGACTATTCTCTTCGATGTCTTTGGAGGTATAGAGGGTCAGGAGCGTGTCGCGCTCTGTAAAGTAGGCGGGATAGTCGTAGATCAACTCTTGCTCGATGGGGGCAAGTAGAGGAGCTTGAATGATACCAGGAATGTTGGGGGGAGTAATGACCCCTCTTTGAATTTGTGCCCACATGAAGAGGCTGATCACAACCAACAGAATGCAGATCGAAATGGGACCGTAAGGAGCCGGGGAGAGAAGGCGTTTTTTAGGAGGGCGTGCGGTTAATTGGGGGGGCGGCTCTTCTTGAATGGTGACTTTGTAACGGGAATCTGTTGGATGGGCTTTGTAGGCTGCATAAAGTTCGAGAGCTTTAGAGACAAGGTCCTCATCGTAAACCCAGATGTAAAATTCAGATTCAGAAATCGATTCACACTCATTGCGGATTCCTTGGCTCGACAGGTACGTGGAGAATACGAGGGGATTTTCCTCGCTTGTGTCTGTGTTGATCGTTGTGATCAATCGCATTTGATCGTATCCAGCTTTTGAATTTTCTCTATCACCTCAGAGGTAGCCAAACCCGGTATCCGTTTCACCAGGTGCAGCCTCCCTCCATTTTTACGCACCGTATCAGCTTCAACACATGCTTGTCCATACTCTTCACCATTGACATGCACATTGGGGCAGATGGTCTCTAAAAGCGCGCACGGATCGGTCTCATCAAACCAGGTCACGTAATCAACACAAGACAGAGCTGTTAACATCTCCATCCGACCTGCTAAGGGAATGATGGGGCGCTCGGCACCTTTATAGGCGCGGACCGAAGCGTCGCTATTGACAGCCACAATGAGGATATCGGCTGTTTGTGCGGCTTCAAAAAGCATGAACAGATGTCCGGCATGGAGAAGGTCAAAGCTGCCATTGAGAGTAGCAATGGTCTTCCCTTGGGCGCGTAAATGGGCGATACTCTCTTTGAGTGTTGCGGGAGAGAGAGTTTTGGCGCGACTATAGGCCTTCCACGAGCTCATCCCCCTATCTCCGGAAAGGCGACGGGGAAAATCTCGTCGAAATGCTCCACAAAGTTCACCTCGATTCCCTCTTTGAGGTAGTCAGGCAGCTCATCATAATCGCGTAAATTGTCTTTGGGAAAAACCAGAGTTTCAAGCCCAGAGCGGCGCGCGGCGATCAGCTTCTCTCTAATGCCGCCCACTCCAAGCACACGGCCTGTGAGAGTGATTTCCCCTGTCATGCCCAAATTATCTAAAACAGGCGTGTCTAATAATAATGAGAGCAGAGCGGCCACCATGGTCACGCCTGCAGAGGGGCCATCTTTAGGAGTGGCCCCTTCAGGAATGTGGATGTGGACTTGCGATTTTTCGAAAAAAGTGTGTCCAGGAGCATAGGTGTGAATCGCGCTATGTAAGTAACTCCACGCAATTTGTGACGACTCTTTCATCACATCTCCCGCCTGGCCGGTGAGATGCATTTCAGTGCGGTCGGAAACGGTTTTGATTGCCTCAATGTATAAAGTGGCCCCACCGTGCGAGGTCCAAGCAAGCCCAGTTGCCACGCCTACAGGCGTGCGCTCGTAAAAACGGTCGCTCAAAAAGATTGGCTTGCCCAAGTAATCAGCTAAAGAGGCTTTGGTGATCGAGTGTTTGCTCTCTTTTTTCCGTCTCCCCTTCTCCCGTCCTTTCACAATATTCAAAGCTACTTTACGCAAGATCTTCTTGATGTGATTATCTAGGCTTCTCACGCCTGCCTCACGCGCATAACCGTTGATGATCGAGCGGAGGGCGTCGGTGGTAAACGCAACATCAGTAGCACGGAGTCCCATATCTTTGCGGGCGCGTGGGATGAGATACTTTTTGGCGATTTGTACTTTCTCTTCCAGGATGTAGCCGGATAAACGGAGCACTTCCATCCGGTCGAGAAGAGGCTCTGGAATCGTGTCCATCACGTTGGCTGTCACAACAAAAAGGACATTAGAGAGATCGACACGGACATCCAGATAGTGATCTAAAAAGTCCCGATTTTGCTCGGGGTCCAGCACTTCCAAAAGAGCTGCTGAAGGATCACCGTGATAACTCATGCCCATCTTATCGACCTCGTCGATCATGATCACCGGATTCATCGCTTGACAGAGCTTTAAAGCCTGCACGAGTTTACCTGGCATCGCTCCCACATAGGTGCGTCTATGTCCTTTAATTTCGGCCTCATCGCGCATGCCTCCCACTGAAAAGCGGAAAAATTTACGGTTTAAGGCGCGCGCAATGCTCTTCCCAATGCTCGTCTTTCCACAACCAGGAGGGCCCACTAAGCAGATAATACTGCCCTTCAGCCCGCCTGTGAGCTTACCCACACTAATCAGCTCTAAGATGCGCTGCTTGATCTCGTCGAGTCCATAATGATCTTTGTGTAAAATCACCTCGGCCTTTTTCAGATCGTGTCGCTCTTTGCTGTTCATTCCCCAGGGGATCACGGTTAACCAGTCTAAATAGTTGCGACAAACGGTGTATTCAGCAGAAGCAGAATCGAGTGTCTGTAGCTTATCCAATTCTTCTTGAATGGTTTCCATGATGGAAACGGGGACATCGCGTTTGCGGAGGCGCTCTTCAAATTTGTCGCTGTCAATCGACTTCTCCTCTCTCTCCATGCCCAGCTCGCGCTTGATGGTTTTGAGCTGCTCGCGCAGGAAGTACTCTTTTTGACTTTTGGTAATAGTCGCTTCAATCTTGGAGTTAATGCTGCTCTGCAAACGGCTTAAATCGAGCTCTTTTTTCAGAAGGGCGAGCGCTTTGTCGATACGCGACCCCATCTCAAAGGCTTCGAGCACGCCCTGGAGCTCTTCACGCGTGGCTGTGGTGAGAGCGACAGCAAAATCAGCCAGTTTGCCCGGCTCAGTGAAGTCTGAGTGGCCTAAAAAAATCTGTAGTTCCTCTTTGAAAAGAGGGTTGAGCTTCAAAAGATCCTTGATGACAGAGATGATGTTAATCGAATAGGCTTTGAGCTCTTCGGTTACCTCTTTGGTATCGGGATGGTACTCGATTTTAGCACGCAGATGTTTGTCTTTGACCGGCTCTATGATTTCCAGGCGGTCTTCCATATTGAGCACGACTTGCGCGCCCCCTCCATCCATCGGAATGATGCGCAGAATACGGGCTAGAACGCCAATTTTATAGAGTCCATTGAAGCCCACCTTGTAGATATCAGCATTCTCTTTTTTGGTGAGAACTAGAGCGACATACTTTTGATCCGATTTGGCAAGATTTTTTAAGACTTCATAGTAGGGACCCGGTTCGATTAAAACAGGAGCCGCCATCCCTGGGAAAAAAGGACGCCGGTTGATCGGGAGAATATAGAGCTCTTCAGGTAGCTGTTTTTGAGGCAGCGCGTAATCTTCTAAGGACTCTTCAATTGCCTCTTCTAACTCATTTTCAAGCTCTTCTTGATTTTTCTTATTCAACAGTACGGCCTCTATAAAATTAGTCCGAGAAGTGTACCAAATGCTCTCTTAAACATGCAAGAGAGCTGTTTTTATCGCTTTAATCTAATCTTTAGATTATCATATCCTATTATTTTGTTACTAAAAGATTGCCTAGTAAATGATGATTACGCTTGTTATTGACACAAGTCATGAAAGATCTCTCGTAGCCTTTGCCGACGGGTTTGACCTTCTCTTAACCGTGCCGCTTCCTGTTGGTTTGCAAAGCTCTAAGCACCTCTTTCCTGCGATTCATACTGGGTTTCAAAAACTTAAGTTAACAGCGCACAACTTAAAAAAGATTGTAGTGGCAGTGGGGCCCGGTTCTTTCACAGGGATTCGGGTGGGAGTGGCGGCGGCTAAGGGAATTGCCGCTCCTTTAGACATTCCTCTGTTTGGGGCCTGTTCGCTTTATGGGTTTGAGGGAGAAGACATCTTTGCCTCCGTAATGGACGCGCGGATTGGAGGGGCGTTTGTGTGGAGAGAGGGTTTAGAGCCGTCTCTTGTGACATTAGAGGAGTTACCAGAGGCGCTTGCAGGGTGTGAGATGGTCGTAGGGCCTCAACTGGCCAGAATTCCCTTTCCCAACAAAGTAGAAAGAGATCCGAATCCCCTTGCCCTCATCAAAAAAGCCCTCCCGGGTAAGGAGGGCGATCTCGATCTGATTTACTTACGGGAAACAATTTAAGTGCAGTCGTTCATCGCATAGATTTTTTCTGAGCAGCAGGAAAAAGGCCGGGCGATCTGGCGCACTTCACATGTCAAATCAAAAAAAGATTGGTTAAGAGAAATAGCGCGGATCCAGCTAACCGCTCTACACACCATTGATTGATCCCCGGCTCACCATCAACCATCATATTCTTTAACCTACCAATCGCTTGGTTCGGGACATCTAAGATAGGCAAAGCGTGAGGTGCATTGAGGCTGAGAAGAGCACAGATCCGTTCGTTGAGCAAAAAGCGTTCGATCTCGTCGCGCGTATAGCCACGATCAATCAGGCAGTCTCGGGTGATCAAAACGGTGGCTGTATCGGCGCACGTAGGTTCTGTTTGAGCCGGTTCGGCACGCGCTTCAAGGGGAGTTTGGAAGGAGGGCTGGACGGTGCCCAGCCTTAAAAAAGGAGCGTAGCAATCTTTTGATGAGTAAGGCGTTGATCTACCAGGAGGTTGGCATTGAAGAAGAATGAGCCTGGTGAAAAGGTCTTCGTTGAAGAAAGCGTCGGGATCCATCAAAATGGGGAAATAGCGGAAATGGTAGTGTTCTGCTGTGCTAGTGCGAAATAGGAGGGGGTGAGACTCAGCCCCCTCGCCCAGATTAAAAAAAAACACTTCAACTGTATTTTTTATTTTACGCGCTCTGAGAGGAATCACGTGCCCTTCATTACAGGCTCCTGCGGCATAGCCTAAAGGGATGTAGACAACCTCCTCTCTTGCCAGGGGCTCCTGAAGAGATTTGAGAGTCTCCTGCAGCCCAAAGAGGGAGCATTTGAGTCCAGTAGGAGAGGCTGTGGAGGGGGTCATGACCATCTAGATTTGTATGGGTGACATGACTAGGAACCAGCCTCAGTCCCGATTGACGGTGAGAGTCTAGGGCAATCTCATGTCTCCATAGCGCGGGTGAGGTTCCGGATACTCTAAACATGAGAGTATTATATCATTAAGATATGAAGATGCTGTTAAGTCCAGTTTCAACGATCTCTCTCTTGAAAGGTAATTGAGTAGATGGTAAAATGCTCCGTTACGTACTAAGTAGAACCATTTATAAAGGTAAACAAATATTATGCCGAGTGTGAAAGTCCGTATTGGAGAGACCATTGACAAGGCTCTGAGAGCCTTGAAAAAGAAACTGGATAAAGAGGGAGTGATGAAGACGGCCAAAGCGAACCGTTACTATGATAAGCCCTCAGTGAAAAAACGTGCAAAGTCTAAAGCAGCAGCTAAATACCGTAACCGATGAACAAAGCAGTCATGGACTATTACGAAGTTTTAGGAATCTCTAAGGGAGCTTCCCCAGAAGAGATCAAAAAGGCCTATCGGAAGATGGCGCTCAAGTATCACCCTGATAAAAATCAGGGAGATGCGGTTGCTGAGGCCCGTTTCAAAGAGATTTCTGAGGCATACGAGGTTCTAAGCGACTCTAAAAAGCGCGAAATGTACGACCGCTATGGAAAAGAGGGTGTCTTTGCAGGAGCTGGGGGAGGACCGGGTGGTCCTGCTGGGTTTGGCTCGATGGAAGATGCGCTGCGCACCTTTATGGACGCCTTTGGTGGCGGCGGAGGGGGCGGAGGTGAATCGATTTTTGAGACTCTTTTTGGTGGAGGCATGGGAGGCGGACGCGAGCGCGCCCATATGACCCAAGGTGCGAGTAAAAAGGCCACCATTCGGGTTACGTTTGAGGAAGCCTCTAAAGGTGTTGAAAAAGAACTAGCAGTGACCCGGTTGATGGGGTGTGGAACGTGCCGAGGGAGTGGCGCGGCGAGCGCCGATGGGGTCAAAACGTGTAGTCAGTGTAATGGGAATGGCCAGGTGTATCAGACGCGTGGTTTTTTCAGTATGTCCTCGACCTGCCCGCAGTGTCACGGAGAGGGGCGTGTGGTGACAGACCCTTGTAAAGAGTGTCAGGGACATGGGCGTGTGCGCGAAAAGCAGCATGTTAAAGTGCACATTCCAGCTGGTGTGGATACAGGAATGCGGCTCAAAATGAACGGTTATGGAGATGATGGTGAGGGCGGCGGTCCTTCTGGTGATTTGTATGTCTTCATTAACTTAGATGCCCATCCAGTTTTTGAGCGGGAGGGAGACAACTTACTTTTAGATCTGCCCATCGGGTTTGCAGAAGCGGCCCTTGGAGTCAAAAAAGAGATTCCCACACTGTCGGGGAATTGTCGTTTGTCGATCCCAGAGGGGACGCAAAGTGGAAAAGTCTTTCGCGTGCGCGGAAAAGGATTTCCTAATGTGCACGGACGTGGTAAAGGGGATTTGTTGGTGCGGACGATGGTTGAAACGCCGACCCACCTAACAGAGGAGCAAAAAAAGATGCTCCAGGCCTTCGGTGATACTGAGGGAGTTGATAACTTGCCACGTAAAAACAGTTTTATGGAGAAGTTGAAATCCTTTTTTTCTGACACTTCTTCTGAATAGCGAGGGGGTTTTATGACGGAAACGTCTGTTCAGATCACAGCCGATCAGGCACTTCTTATTTTGAGGCTGATGTATCAGTCGCGTTTTGCCGACGAGAAAATGGCCAAATTGGTCAAGCAGAATAAGGGAGGCACCTTTCAGCTCTCTTCTGCCGGCCATGAGCTTGTGGGTGTTGTCTGCGCGCAGCTTTTAAAGGCGGGACACGACTGGGGGCTCCCTTACTACCGCGACCAGGGGTTTGCTGTAGGGATCGGCTGCGATTTAGCCGAGCTGTTCGGTGTCTTTTTAGGGCGTGCGACTCAAAATCACTCGGGTGGGCGGATGATGCCTCACCACTATTCACACCAAGATCTGAGATTGATTTGTCAATCGAGTGTCGTCGGTTCGCAGTATTTGCACGCTGTAGGGCGTGCTTGGGCTAATAAACAGTTGGGTAATAACGAAGTGGTCTATGTATCGGGGGGCGATGGATCCACTTCTCAGGGCGATTTTCATGAGGCACTCAACTTTTCTGCTTTGCACAAGCTTCCTGTGATCTTTGTGATCCAAAATAATGGGTGGGCGATCTCCGTTCCTGCTCAAGAGCAGACGGCAGGTGGCAGTATTGCCGATGTCGCACGAGGTTATGAAGGAATGACTGTTCATGAGATAGATGGAACGGATTACCTCGCTCTTTCCTCTGCCATGCAAGAGGCGATTCAAAAAGGGCGCTCTCACGAAGGGCCTTCGGTATTAATTGCCCATGTTCCTCGTCTCGATGCGCATAGCAACAGTGACGATCAGCGCAAGTATCAGACAGAAGAGATGGTTGAAAAGGAGAGGCTGCGCGATCCGATTGCGCGGTTTGAGCAGTGGCTCGTTCACGAAAACATGAGTAATGCGTTAGAGATTAGCTCGCTTAGAGAGGCGGCTCACCAAACTGTAGAGCGCGCGGCACTAGCGGCAGATGGAATGCCTTTTCCTGAGAAGGGAAGCAGCCGGCTTAACGTGTTTGCTCCTTTTACTCCTCCTACGTCACTTAACGAAGCTCCTGCCGAGGGAGAGAAAATTGTCATCATGGATGCGATCAACCACGCACTGGAAGAAGAGATGGCGCTCGATCCACATGTGGTGGTTTTTGGACAGGATGTGGCGCATGGTAAGGGCGGTGTATTTGGAATTACACGTGGTTTGACAGAGAAATTTGGTGTCAGTCGTTGTTTTAATACACCTCTTGCCGAGTCAACCATTGTCGGTTTAGCGATCGGAATGGGGGTGGATGGGGTGCACAAGCCGGTAGCTGAGGTGCAGTTTGCCGATTACCTTTGGACTGCGATTAACCAGCTTTTCAATGAAGCGTCGAGTATTCACTACCGTTCGAACGGAGAGTGGAACGTTCCCATCGTTGTGAGGATGCCCTACGGAGGGTATATCCAGGGAGGGCCTTATCATTCGCAGAGCATTGAAGGATTTTTGACACATTGTCCTGGGTTAAAGGTCGTGATTCCGAGTAATGCAGCCGATGCCAAAGGGCTTTTAAAGACAGCCATTCGTGATCCCAACCCTGTGGTATTTTTGGAGCATAAAGGGTTATATCGGCAACAGAAATTCTGTGCACGGGCTGAGCCTGGCAAAGATCATTTACTTCCGTTTGGTCAGGCAAACATTGTTCGTGCGGGCAGTGATCTGACCGTAGTTTGTTGGGGGATGATGGTCGTAATGGCCTGGGAGGTCGCTGAGAAGCTAGCCAAAGAGGGCATTTCTGTGGAAGTGATTGACCTGCGCACTTTAGTTCCATTAGATAGTGCGACTGTGATTGAGTCAGTGCAGAAGACCGGCAAGCTTTTAGTGGCGCACGAGGCGCAGCGTAACTGTGGCTTTGGGGCTGAAATTGCGGCGCGCATTGCCGAGGAGGCTTTTGAGTACTTGGATGCGCCGGTGCAGCGTTTATGCGGCTTTGACAGTGCTGTTCCCTACAGCAAGCCTTTGGAAAACGAGGTGCTTCCACAGCCTGCCGATCTAGAAGCTGAAATCCGCCATCTCGTCCGCTACTAGGTAGAAGAAGAAGAAGTACTTTTTGGGTTTGAATTCTTTTCTTCATGAGTCTCCAGGATCCACCTTGCTTCGCAGGTGAAAGGAGTAGCTTGTCGGGGGCTGATCGCCCCCCGCGCCCCCCTTGAGGCTGCATCTGACTTTGAGCAATCGCAGCGCACTCGCTCGCCGTACCATGAGCACTGTCTTCGCTCGCTTGCCACGATTTCTCTTCGCCATATGCAGCCATCGCGTCGATTTTCAATCGACAGAATAACAATTTATCTAGTAAATTCTTATCATGCACTACTCTAATCCTAAGGTTCTATTTCATGGAAAACGGGTCGATCTCCTCTCTATTGATGTGAAACACCCCAAAGGCGGAATAATCCAACGTGAAGTGGTTGATCACCCTGGTGCAGTCGTCATCCTACCCCTTTTAGATGATGATCGTGTGATTTTGATTCGCAATGAGCGCTATGTGGTCCAGGAGACCTTGTGGGAGCTGCCAGCGGGAACGCTGGAAGCAGGAGAGGAGCCACTAGCATGCGCAGAGCGCGAGCTGGAGGAGGAGACGGGCTACCGCTCGGGAACGATTTCTCCTCTCTTTGAGTGCTATTCAACACCTGGATTCTGTAATGAAAAGCTCTTTATTTTTTTGGCAAAAGATCTCACGCAGGTCGGACAGAATTTAGACGCCACTGAGAAAATTGAGGTGGTGCCTACTTTAATTGAGCAGGCGCACAAGATGATGCGAAATGGCGAGATTCGTGACGCCAAAACAATTGCGGCTCTTCTATACATTGCTTACATTCTATAATAAGCGCAGTTTCACCAGAAGTTGCACTATTGCGCTAGGTATAGCAGAAATGTCCTTTAGTCCAGCCCTTTGAAGGCGGTGGGGATGCCGGCGTGCATGGCGGCTATGTGATGCGCCAGCATAGGCGCATAAAGAGCAAAAAGCGCCGTTGTGTGCGTGATCGAAGAGGTCGCTGCAGGCTGCGCATCAAATAAATAAACTCCCTTACGTACCCTTGTCGCAGAAAGAGGGGAGCTTATATCACCAGAACGTGTCTCGCCGATGGGTTTTGTCATAATAGTAATTATAACAAATCAGAATTATAAACAGAGAAATTATGTAAATAATTGTAAATAAATTTGGAATATTTTCGATATAAAAGGTTTTGAAAAGTAGGGGTGGTGATTCGGTGAGTGTGAGTAAATGCTCACAGTACCAACTGTTTAGAGGGTGGAGAAGCCCTCCTGTGAAAATGCCTAGGAGGAAGAGAAAGAGGGCAAGGCTGGCACAGAATGGAAAGAAAAGATTGTAGATCAAGCTGTTAAGAGAAAAGGTGTGGAAAAAAGTGAGGAGAAGGGGAAGAAGGGTGAGGTGAACTGATAGGGTAAGTGCTAGCGCTTCTCTGATGAGCACGGCAAAGAAATAGCCTTGCTGCCAGAGAAGGGAACGTTCAATGGCTTCTTGGAGGGGGTATTTAGGGATCCACAGGAGGAGAAGGTGATGGAGAGGTTTGTAGAAAAGAAGGATACCGCCGGTCGCTAAAAAGCTGAGTTGAAAACTCAAAGTAATGGCGGAAAGGGGGTTGAGGGCTATAATCAGGCAGAGTGCAACGCCGAGGGAGTTGAGGGGATTGGGAGGACGTTCGATTAGCCTGCCAAGAAGAAAGACCATGGCCACGATCCACGCTCTTTGGACAGAGGGGCTCTCGCCGATAAAGAGTAGGTAGAGGGTGAGGGCGCCCATGAGGAGCCAAGCTTCGGGCTTAGGTGGTAGAATGAGGCGCAGAATGAGATGGAGGGCGAGAGTTAAAAGGGCAAAATGAAAACCAGAGATGGCCATAATGTGCGAAAGGCCAAGATTACCAAATGCTTGCAGCATGACAGGATCTTCTAAGCCGCCTGTGACCATGCCGATCAAAAATTGTGCGGCGCGCGCTCCTTTGACTTTCCTTTCGATGTAGTGTTTGACCCATTTTTTTGCGTGGTACCGGATCTCTGCCAAGCTGAAGGTATACGGAACTGGTTCCCATTGAAACGGTTTGATGTAATAAAAGCGTTCATTTTGGGTGAAGGCCAAACCAGAGATCTGGTAAGCACAGTTTGCTTTATGGCGCTCTTGACTACGGAGTTGACACTGCAGACGCCCCTCTTTTGTTTTTAAGTGGCCTCGATAGGTCCACCCAGGTGTGAATCCCTTGTTTTCGGTGATGGACTGAATCGTGAATGTGCCTTTGAGAGGGGTGCCGGAAGGAGGAAAAGTGTAGGCTTGATAGAGGTAGGCGATGGGGAGCAAAAAAAGAAGTGTGACGATCCCCACATTTTTTTTATCGAGAAAAAGAAGTAGGGGGAGCGCGGCATAAGGGGTCTGCAGCACAAATAAGGTACTGAGCAGAAGCGTTAGGCCGTACAAAAGGGCTGGATGGCGATTCCAAAAAAACGTTAGTTTCATAATTCTGAAAAAATTGTATACTGATATCGCCTATGAGTGAACATTTTCATGAAGTTTATGATGGGGGGGAGTCAAGTAGACACTTTCACCATGTGATCGCTCTGCACAATGAGCCTGATCTAGAGTGGGAGAAGCTGTCGCAGCAAATCCCTCTTTTA
The DNA here is from genome assembly GCA_022601445.1 of Chlamydiales bacterium. Lineage (GTDB taxonomy): Bacteria > Chlamydiota > Chlamydiia > Chlamydiales > JAAKFR01 > JAJACP01. The sequence goes on from JAJACP010000010.1 coordinate 65,384, forward strand.
CCGCGAGGTTGGTTCGAGCTAAGCCGTTTGCCAGTAGAGGACCGAATTGAATTTACACGTGAGTTTTGGCTGGCAAAAATTCCCTTTATTTCCCCAAATGAGAGCCATTTAGAAGAGCGGCTCTACACGTTTTTTGAAAGTTTGGACACCATTGAGATTTTTGCCACTCAAGAGAGACCAGATCAACTGCTTGATGTGCACATGGTCTATAGCTTAAAAGAGGCTGCGGGTTTTTTTCATGGGAGCCCTCCGGCTACAGAGTCTGCTCTAGATAGCTTGATCAAACAGTTTGCGCATGTGCATCTTCCTCCCGATTATCTGGCGTTTTTACAAGTGCATGACGGTTTTTGCAAATACACAGATACAGGCGTGCTTAAATCACGTCATATGGCGCGCACGTTTCAGCATTTGCAACATCTACTGATAGAAGAGGTGTTGGTGCGCCCCGATGGCCAAGTGATTGATCCCTCGAGTTTGATTCCCTTTTATGAGTCGTTTGGATTGCACTGTTATCAATGCTTTTATGCTGATTGGCATCCTGAAAAGGAGATGGGTAACCTCTATTTTTCCGAGAATGATCGAACGCTTAGCAACTTCTTGGATCGCACGCGTTTAGAAGAAAACCTCGCCTTTTCCACATTTCTCGCTTGGTTGGTTTTCTACTTGGAGGATATTTGGCATATTTAAAAAAATCTTGCTATTGTCGTGAAGCGGGAAGTGTGGGATGATAGGCAGTTTGACAAGGTAAAAACGTTTATGAGTGATCAAATGTTGACCCGAAAAATCCGAGTTGTCAACGAACTCGGACTGCACACACGTCCTGCAACATTGATTGTTAAACTGTTACAAGAGTGTAAGAGTGAGGTGACTTTCTCTTACAAAAAGCAGACAATCGATGCGAGAAGTATCTTGAATATATTAATGTTGGCTGCTCCCAAAAATGCCCAGATTACGGTCACTGTCAAGGGGGTAGATGCTGAAGAGACGATGAAACGGCTTGAGGAGTGTTTTGAGAGCTGTTTCGGAGAGGAAATAGGCTAATGAGTAAAAATGCCCAAGAAATACGTCTGAAAGGTTACCCGATCTGCCCTGGAATTGCTGTTGGTCGTCCTTTTTTCTTTACGGTTGCTGAAGAGAATGTTCCTGAGTTTTCTGTTCCTGATGATAAAATTGAACATGAGGTGAGCCGCTACTACAGTGCGCTCAGTAGTTCTAGACAAGATCTTCTCTCCTTGCAGCAGCGGATGCAAAAGGAGGGAGGGACGGAAGCGGCGGCAATTTTAGGATCCCACTTGGAGATGATGCGCGATCCTTTTATGACTGTGCAAATGGAAGAGGCCATTCGTCAGAAGGGAAAGAATACTGAGTATGTTTTTAAGACGGCAATTGGCGAGTATGAGCAGAAATTTCAGAAAATCACTGATATTTTTTTCCGGGAACGGTTAAAAGATTTTCAGGATATTTCGCGTCGCATCTTTGGTCACTTGCGAGAGCATGAGCGCTGTACACTCGCCCAGCTTCGCTTCCGTTCGATTGTATTTGCTCATGAGCTTTCGCCTTCTGACACAGCTGAGGCCAATACGGATGTCATTGAGGCTTTTGTCACACGAAGTGGAGCTGAAACCTCCCATGTTGCCATTATGGCGCGCGCTAAGGGAATTCCCTTTGTTTCCAACGTCGATTTTCCTGAGCTCTCCGTTTCCGCGACTCCACTGATCATTGTAGATGGGGGATCGGGTGAGGTGATCTTGAATCCCACAAAAGAGACGCTTGCCCACTATAAGAGCGAGGGGAAAAAGTTAAAACGCCATGTGAAAGGACTGCAGCAGTCAGGCTCCCTTGATGCAGAGACGATCGATGGGTATAGAACGCACCTTTCAGCAAATATCGAGATGTTCAATGAGCTTGACACTCTCCATCAGTATGGGGGAGAAGGGGTAGGCCTATTCCGCTCTGAATATCTCTTTTTGGCGCGCGAGGTCTTTCCCTGTGAAGATGAGCAGTTTTTGGTTTACCGGAGCATTGTGGAAAAAGTGGGCGGTCATCCTTCTGTGATTCGCACCTTTGATATTGGGGGGGATAAATTAGGCAACTTCCATCTCAGTCGCTATGAAAAAAATCCCTACTTAGGATGCAGGGCTATCCGTTTGATGCTCAAGGAGCGCACCGTATTTAAAACACAGATTCGGGCCATCTTAAGGGCGAGTGCTTTTGGAGAGGTGAGTATTCTTTTTCCCATGATTTCGGGTGTGCTAGAGCTCAGAGAGGCTAAGGCAATTGTGGAAGAGGCCAAGCAAGAGCTTTTGGATAAGGCTGTTCCTTTTGCGCGCAACATTCCAATCGGCTGTATGGTTGAGGTGCCTTCAGCAGCGATCACCTGTGATATTTTAGCCAAAGAGTGTGATTTTCTTTCGATTGGAACCAATGACTTGGTACAATATTCCCTTGCAGTTGACCGCGGTAATCCGGCGATGAGCTATCTCTATACCCCAGCTCATCCTAGTATCGTGCGGTTGATTAAAATGGTTGTGGAGGAGGGGAATCGGGCAGAAAAGCCGGTCTCAGTATGTGGAGAGATCGCAGCAGACCCCCGTTATACAGCTCTTCTTCTAGGTTTGGGAGTCCACGATCTTTCGGTTTCCTCGCCAGCGCTTCCTGTTGTGAAAAATGTCGTGCGTCGCCTATCGATTATCGAATCGCGCAAAATGACGGAGCATATTCTTACCTTATCGACGGCTCAAGAAGTAGAGGCCGTTTTAGAAGAGGCCTACCGCAAGCTTCAGGCTGACTTCTAAAACCCAAACCCACCCATACCTGGGAAGCCACCGCCGAGCTCCTGAGAGCTTTTTTCAAGCTGTTTGGCTGCATCATTATAGGCGGCCCGAATTAGATCTTCTAGCCCCTCGATATCATCGGGATCAACACACTCTGGCTTGATTTTGGCTTCCAGCATTTCATGCTCTCCATTCAAAGTGATGCTCACCAGGCCATTGCCTGCTGTGCCTGTGACTCTTTCGTCCTTCATTTTGGCTTGCATCTCTTCGAATTTTTGCTGAAGCAATTTAGCTTCTTTTTTCTTTTTGGCAAAACCGCTGCCCATTATGACTCCTTTTTAAATGATCCACTCAGCTCTTTTGCTGCAAAGCGCATTAGCGTATCAAAATGACTCTGCTCTTTCACTCCAACAGGTTGTGGAGGGGGAGGAGCGGCCTTTTTAGGTGCAGGTTTAGGAGCTGGTTGAGAAACTTTTTTGGGGGGAGGCTCAACAACCGGTTGATCGAGGCGCGCTTCGAGTGAAACGAGCCGTTCGACCAGTTGGTCAATTGAGATCCGTTGATGTGTGCGGACGATACGTAGCAGAAGCATTTCCAGAGCCGTTTTTTCAGAGATGGCAAACTTCATGGTTTGCTGCGCCTCTGTGAGAATCTCTAAAATCTGCAGCAGCTGATCGTCCCGATAGAGTTTGACTGCCTGCCCGTACTTTTTTTGATCACGCCCCTTGTAAGGGACACCATTTTTGAGCAAAAAAAGCGTGCGAAAGTGTTGGACGAGCTCTTCGAGGAAAAACCCGAGGTTCTTTCCTAGGCTAAAGACATCGTGTGCAATTTGAAAAGCGGCAGCAAAATCCTTGTGACTGCCCGCTTTGTCGAGTAAAAAAAGGATGTCTCGTGAGGGAAGGCCTAATACATCGCTCACCACTTCTTGTGTGATCGGTGTTTTTTGATAGGCGATCACCTGATCAAAAAGAGAGGAGGCATCCCGCAAGCTTCCTTCACTCATTTCAGCAATAGTGAACAGAGCCTCTTCTTTCACATCCAATTCAAGATCTTGTGCAATGGCAGCTAACGTGTGGCAGATTTTCTCAAGCGGGATGCGGCTGAGATTGAACCGTTGGCAGCGGCTGAGAATCGTGGCAGGAATCTTATGTGGTTCGGTGGTGGCAAAGAAGAATTTCGCATGCGAGGGGGGCTCTTCCAAGGTTTTGAGCAGGGCGTTAAACGCCTCCTTGGTCAACATGTGGACCTCGTCGATCAAGTAAATTTTGTATTGACCATTTGTCGGGGTGAAGCCAATTGTCTCATTGATTTGTCGGATGTCTTCAATTCCTCTGTGAGAGGCGCCGTCGATTTCAAGCACATCGATTGCATGTCCGGCAGCAATTTCTTTACACGAAGAGCAGGTGTTGCACGGCTCACCCTCTTTCGATCGGTTCTTGCAGTTAAGGGCTTTGGCAAAGAGGCGAGCCAAAGTCGTCTTTCCAGTGCCTCGACAGCCACAAAAGAGATAGGCATGCGCTGTTCTACGCATATCGATGGCGTTTTTAAGAGTGGTCACAATGGCTTCTTGACCGACGACGTCTTGAAAGCGTTGGGGGCGGTATTTTCGAGCTAAAACTTGATATTCCGGCATAAGTTCGGGAGTATAGCAAATGGCCTGATCGATTTGAAGTTTTTTAGAGGAGTGCCTACTTGTCTTTTTTCTTTTTTGGTTTCTTTAGGGGGATACGAACATACTCGTATTTGTGTTGCATAACTTCAGAATAAAGTGAACTTCTTCAAACCCTCATGGAGAGAGCTGTGTTTCTTGTTAATCACCACAGAGATCACAAAGCACACAGAGAGAAAATGTTAAAATAGAACTCTCTTCTACTTAAGTTTAATAAATAGGTTGGACAGAACTGCTGAAACAAGGAGCTCGGTCACTTATTGCGGCCAGCCCCGTAGGGGCTTTTCTTCAAAGAGAAGAGGAGTTTGCTCAAGTTTACTTGGACAACCCCCTCTTCTCTTTGAAGAAGCGTCACATATGTGACGCATGGCC
>JAJACP010000011.1 GCA_022601445.1 Chlamydiales bacterium
ATGCACTTTTTTGCGATTAATTTGTTTTGTTAGTCTTCTTTTCAAAACTGCTGTAATGCGTCTAAGACCATAGCAGGGATAATCCTCTATGATTTTCCGTACTTCCTGAGTCACAGCTTCATCTAGAGCCCTACCCGAATAGCCTCCTCTCTTTTTAGGATGATAGTAAAAGCTCGATCGTGCAAGGCCAAACCAACAGCACAATTTTTTAATGGAGACGACTTTTCCCTCTTGTCTCATTCGGCTCTCAATCAATAAGAGGTCGTCTCTCTTGAGTTGATGAGAGCTTCCAGCTTTTTTCTGGCATCAAGCTCCAGAACAAGCTCACCAATTTTAGCTTGTAGATGTTTGATATGCTTCTGTTGAAGTTCTTCTTCATCCTTTGAATGAACTTTCAAGCCTTTTTCGCCAGACTCAAGAAAAGTGCTGATCCAATTTTCTACTTCGGATTGCTTTAAGTCATGCTCTCGACAGATATCGATCAGTTTCTTGTTCCCTTTAATGATGTCGAGAATGACCTCTGTTTTACGCTTAGCTGTCCATCTTTGAATGGGTGGTTCCATTGTATGCTCCTTGTTTGAACTGTTTCAGTATACCCTGTCCAGTCCAATTGGGGAACTACATCATAGCTCTTGATCGGACATGGTAAAAGTCTGCTAACAGTATATTTCACAAGCATTTCCTTGATTCTAAGTAAGCTCTGTACATTGACTTTTTACAAAAACAAGGGTACGATGGCACCTCTTCGCCACCGCTAGTACTTAAGGAGACAAAATGGCAGCAGCCGCAGCCGGAACAAGTAACGACCTAAATAGTGTTGCGTTCATTCAGGACATTTTTCCCCAATCTGAATATCAGTCTAAAAAGACTGCCGGTCTTGCCGCTCACTATTTGATTGCATTAGACCAGCCTTTAGCGTGCATAAAAAATTTCCTATCTAAGAAGATCTCCAAGTTAACACGTGAGAGAACTGGAAACGAAGATCTTGATAACGCTGCCAAAGTACGCATCCTAGCCCAGGCGCGTGGGGAAATCGTAAACAGAACAAGCGAAGTGAAATACGGCCTTACGATGGCTCATGTCGCTGTGCTTGCACAAAGAATCGATGTATTACGTGATTTACAAAAACTGGGGGCGGATCCCCAAAAAACAGACTACCTAGGCTGGAACTTAGCTCATCATGCCATTGTCATCGCAAATGGTGATACGGAAAATGAAATTGTAAAATTTGTTGTGGAGTGGATGGGAGGAGAAGAGGTTGCGGGTCAACTCCAAAATCGATACAGAGGGTCTTACAAAGATTTTGAAGCATTGCTTAAGTTTGATCCAGCTCTGCCTGATGATGCAGTTGTATGCAAAGCCATGGGGGCAGATGGAGAAGTCAAAGAGTGTACGGCACGTGAATTTAAAGAAATAAGTGGGGGGAGAGAATATGTGCCCAAGGTGGTGGCAACACCGCAAGGGTTATACGAGCACTGGAAAAGCAGAACGTATAACGAGCTAGTATCCACCCATAATGACCCGGTTGCTCCCATCACGGATGCGTACGGCATTGTAAAAAGGGAACGTGTGGGGCACACTCTTGTTGCAACAGCAGATACCGCTCAGGGAGTGTTTTTAAAGACATTTTATGGTGGAGAATTTAAACACGAGGAGGACAAACCACAACCAGGAGAGCCTGAACGCATTTATGACCTGAAAATAGTGTCTGCTGAAGAGCAGCAGAGCGAACTGGCAAAAATGAACTGCGGATTTCCCAACCTTGAACTTCTGACTGTTGCAGAGAGAGGAATCCCTCAAATTGCGTTCAGAACTGTGGCTCCTGTGAGAAGAGGTGATCAACTGTTATGGAACTACGGGGGTGAGTATGCTCTCGATCACACGTTTCCTATGTTTGAGCTCGATCCAGAAGCTCTCATTCGCTATGTTCGAGACGAATCGCTAGCAGTGAAAATAGAAAGTTTTCCTAGTATACCAGCGCTTGTGCATTTTGCTACGCACGATACGCGTGCAAATTATATCTGTACACATCCTGCAGCCTGGATCACACTTTACGACAATGATTTGATCTCTCTAATCAAGCTTATTTTCGGTGTTTTGGATTTGTTTGATCAAAATAAAACAGTTGAAAGACTTATTATCTGTTTAAAATCACTTATAAATTTAGATTACCGATTACCAAGTGCTGATAAAACTGCTTTTAAAGACTGTCTAAAAAGCTGGAATCGATCGCTAAGCACAATGTCCATGATGACTGCTATGGGTACATTGTCTGGTCTATTGCGCAGGCGGCTTCAGTTTGACAAAGCGATTCAAGATACCAATCAGATTATAAAGATTCTGGGCTTTTTCAGGTTTCAAGAAGATAACTCTGCATTTTTGGGTGACGAAGAGTATCTGTCTAAATCAAGAGAGTCTTATGACGCACTGTCTTCTGATCAATCCAAGAGGCTATGCTTGGAAACGTTAAAGGCTTATGCAGATCAAGCAAAGGTACAGGAGCTCGCTGAAATTCATACTCTCCTGTCTGATTGATAGTAATAAGCTGTTAATATACAATATATTGAATATGACAGCTTCTGCCGTTGGACAAAATTCAGTTGTTTATGAGGGACAAGGCGTTCCTTTTGAGACAGCTCAAAGCGAAATTGGGCAGATCACCTCTGTCATTTTCTCGCAAACTCCCCCAAGCTCCGCCGCACGAGGGATCCTCAACAGGCGCAATGTTAGAAATGTTTTCCACCAAACCTCCCCTGAATACCTACAAAGCTTTCGCACAGAAATGCAAAGAATTCTCATTTACGCCTTTGATCACAAAGGGAATATCGACGACGAAACGTTTAGCCTTTTTGTTCACCATGCTCTCTCTCTGCTCCCCTTCGCCTACCCGGAAGAGGGATTTCAAGTGCAAATCCCTGTGAAAAATAGGGATAGCTGGGAACTGGCTCCTTATACTTTAGATAGAAAATTTAATTTGGGAAGCTCGTTTTTTGCATCACCCATGCCCGCCTTTGGCTTCACGAGTGATGGCTACCCTCCGAAGCTTATTTTCATGGGAACCACCTATCCAGCAGGGCAAGGCTTTTTAGGAACGCTTTTATCTGACTTCACTCCTTTTGCATCAGTCGGTTGGCTGCCGATGCGCTGTGGTAGAGAGGAGCTAGGAGCATGGCTGACTACGCACTCAGGAGCACATGTATCTGGGATCAGCCTAGGGGGCTCGCTCAGCCTACATGCTGCTAAAAACTTTGGCAATCACATCTCTAAAGTGTTTGCTTTCATACCCGCAGGGCTAAACTCATGGGAATTAAGCGCCTTTGACGACTCTCAGACTGAGATCAATATCTTATTCCAAGGAGGTGATCTGGTCTCACATTTGGGATTCTTTCCAGAGGGCAACAATGTTAACCTCTACCATGTGCATGAAGAACAAACAGCTAACTTTTTGTCAGCACACGTTAGAGTACTGTTAAGCGGGCACAACATAAGAGTCGAACGAGGCTCGACAGAGGACGAAAATCAACGCATCCCAAGAAAAATTCTGACGGGACTACACATCCTCTTTACCCCCCTCATTTTCTTGCTCATGCTACCCGCCTACCTAGTGGTCGCACTCGTCAAAGCGCTTCGAAACGCCCTTCAAACCAATGCCTCTGCAGACACTGAGGGCTGACCCACACTATAATACGTATAGCCGCGGGCAGCCATCTCGTGGGGGCTATATTGATTGCGTCCATCAAAAAAGAGTTTAGCGTGTGGACGAACTTTCTCAAAATCAACAAATCTAAATTGCTTCCACTCAGTCACAAGAACAATGGCATCGGCATTTTCTGCCGCCTCAAACTCATCTGCACACCATGTGATCTGGGGAGATCTTTTCAAAATCTGCTTGGCGCGTGGCATTGCCACCGGATCGTACAAGCGCACATGCGCTCCCTGCTCAAGTAGCTGCCGAATCAAGACAAGCGAGGGGGCCTCACGCATGTCATCTGTCCCTGGTTTGAAAGCCAGTCCCCAAATAGCGATCTGCTTTCCAGCTAAGCTAGCGCCAAAATGGGCGTGTATCTTCTCTCCGAGTCGCTGCTTTTGACGACCGTTTACCTCTTCAACAGCATCGAGCAGCGGTGTAGGGCTGCCTTGCTCACGCCCTGTTGCGCGTAAAGCGCGCACGTCTTTGGGAAAACACGACCCCCCATACCCCACTCCTGCATACAAAAAGGCATGCCCAATGCGCTGATCAGACCCAATGCCTTTGCGCACCATCGAAATATCGGCTCCCACATGTTCACACAACCCGGCAACCTCGTTCATAAATGAAATCCGGGAGGCTAACATGGCGTTGGCGGCGTATTTGGTCATCTCCGCAGACAGAAGATCCATCTGGATGAGTCGATCGTGATTGAGATTGAAAGGAGCATACAACTCTTCCATCAAGGCGCGTGCCCGCGGATGGTCTGTTCCAATCACGATGCGGTCGGGCTTCATAAAGTCATTTACAGCGTCACCCTCTTTTAAAAATTCGGGATTAGAAACAACGTCAAATTCATGGGAAAGGGCATGATCGGTCAGCGTGCGTTGCACCACTTCTCGCACAGCTTGAGCCGAGCCAACGGGCACGGTGGATTTGTTCACAATAAGCTTATACCCATCCATCTGCTCGGCTACCTGCTCGGCTGCGCGCTCAACATAGGTAATATCAGCTGACCCATCCTCTCCGGAGGGTGTCGAAACAGCAATGAAGCAGACAAGAGAGTGAGAAACTCCATACGCATAGTCTGTGGTGAATTCTAAACGTCCTGCCTGAGCATTGCGCTGCACAATCTCTTCTAGTCCAGGCTCATAGATGGGGATGACTCCTTCTTTGAGCTTTTCGATCTTGTCTCGATCGATATCTAAACAAATCACATGATGGCCCATTTCTGCAAAACAGGCGCCTGTGACTAATCCTACGTAACCAGTTCCAACAACAAGAATTTTCATAACGGTGCGAATTGTAACAAGAATTGCAAATTAAATGCCTATAAATTATATACTAGCCCAATGACAGCTAAAAAGATCTTAGTGACTGGTGGAGCGGGCTTTGTGGGCTCGCATCTATGCGAAGCTCTGCTCGATCGAGGGTACGAGGTGATCTGTGTAGATAATTTTTACACCGGCTCGCGAGAAAATATTGCCCACCTCACCGGAAAGTCGGGCTTTGAGGTGCTCTGCCACGATGTCTGCTTCCCTCTTTATACTGAGGTTGATGAGATCTATAATCTCGCCTGCCCGGCCTCACCCATTCACTACCAAAACGATCCCGTTCAAACAACCAAAACAAGTGTGATGGGCGCCATCCACCTGCTGGAATTGGCAAAACGACTCGATGCAAAAATTCTACAAGCTTCAACCAGTGAGGTGTACGGTGATCCACACGTGCATCCGCAGACCGAAGCCTACTGGGGAAACGTCAATCCAATTGGGGTTAGGGCCTGTTATGATGAGGGAAAACGGTGCGCAGAGACGCTTTTTTTCGACTACCACAGACAATTTGGACTCAAAATCAAGGTGGCGCGGATCTTCAATACGTATGGCCCGCGCATGCACCCAAATGATGGGCGTGTTGTTTCAAACTTTATTTTTCAAGCTATTAACAATCAATCAATTACGATTTATGGAACGGGGAAGCAGACCCGCTCTTTCTGCTTTGTTTCGGATCTTGTAGAGGGGCTGATTCGCCTTATGGAATCTCCTCAAGAATGCGTGGGTCCTGTCAATTTGGGCAACCCAAAAGAATTTTCGATGCACGCGCTTGCCGATCACATTCTTCAACTAACAGGATCTGCTTCACAGGTTGTTTATGAGCCTCTGCCTAGCGACGATCCCAAGCAAAGACGACCTGACATCTCGCTTGCCCAAGAGAAACTCAATTGGGAACCCACTGTCGAACTGGAAGAGGGCCTCCAAAAAACAATCGAGTATTTGAAGCATGTCTGCTTGGTTGACAAAGCATTAACATGAAAACGATTTTAGTAACAGGAGCTGCCGGATTTATCGGTTTTCATACAGCCCAGGCATTGGCTGGACGGGGAGATCGTGTGATCGGCTTGGATAATTTTAACGCTTACTACTCCCCGGCCTTAAAAAGAGCACGGGCTCAAATTCTGAAACAAAAGGGCATTGAGATTATAGAAGCCGATCTCAATGAGAGAGAGGTTTTAAAACAACTCTTTGAACAACATAAATTTACAGATGTGCTTAACCTGGCAGCCCAAGCCGGAGTGCGCTACGCCCGCCACCATCCAGAAGCCTACATTAAGAGTAACATTGAAGGATTTTTGGCCGTATTAGAGACTTTGAAACACCATCCTGATGTGAAGCTCACCTACGCCTCCTCCTCTTCTGTTTACGGGCGCAATGAGAAAATCCCTTTTGCCACAACGGACACAACCGATAAGCCGGCCAATCTTTATGCGGCGACCAAAAAAGCCAATGAATTGATGGCCTATAGTTACCACCATCTCTATGGAATTGCGATGACAGGGCTCCGTTTTTTTACGGTCTACGGACCTTGGGGACGTCCTGACATGGCCTACTACTCATTTGCTGAGGCGATTAGGAAGCAAGAGCCGATTCATCTCTTTAACCAAGGGAAAATGCAACGCGATTTCACCTACATTGATGATGTTGTACGGGGAACAGTGGCGGCCTTGGATTTTCAGGGAGAGTACGAGCTCTTTAACTTAGGCAACCATGAGCCCGTTGAGCTGTTAACCTTTGTGTCGATCTTAGAAAAGCAGCTTGGACGTGAGGCCATCAAGGTTTTTGAGGGCCCCAGCGCCGGTGAGGTCGAAACAACGTATGCCGATATTACCGATGCACAGCAAAAGCTTGGATTTCAGCCTAAAACAGATTTGGAGGAGGGACTAAAACAGTTTGTGGATTGGTACCAGACTACTCAAGTTCTCTAATGCCTCCGTTTTTGTCCACTTCCTGCTCAGTCAAGCTGCTCAGCCTTTGATAAACCCCCAGCCCTACAAGCAAAAGTACAGCCACTAAAAAAAGAGCAGCAGGATAGATAAGCGACTCCAGGCTAATGGCTCCAGCCTTGAGGACATTGAGCAATGACTCAAGCGTGACAGCAATCACAATGATCACCATAAATTTTGTCAAACTACGACGCGCTTCTTTAGGTGAGTGCAGCTCGCGCTCTCGAAACACTTCCTCTTCTAAAAGATAGCGCCCCACATCAAAAATGGCGACAGCAATAATGAGATAACCCACAAAGTTTAAAAACGCGCTGAGGCGATCACACTCTCCTTGTAAGCAGATGATCAAGTCCCAAGCACTCAATACAATAATGGCCAAGGCAACAAGTGTAAAAATGATTCCCAGTCCTATGAAAATAAAATTTGAGGAGCAAACAATAATTTTCTGGTAAAAGGGTTTTCTTTTTGAATACATCATTAAAAACCTATCTGATTAAATACTTCAGGTAGAGCCTCTATAAGGTCCGACGCTACTATGGAGTAGGAGGTGAGCTCCTCAGCCGCACGCTCTCCTGCCAAAGCGTGCATCTGCACGCCTAAAATCGCTGCTTTCAGCGGATCGCCTACCTGAGATAAAAATGCCGCTACGATTCCGGTTAAGACATCCCCACTTCCTGCTGTTGCCATCCCTGGATCCCCGTGAGCGCAGAGATGAGGTACAAGACCGGGATGCAAGACAAATGTAGGTGCTCCTTTTAAGACGAGGGTCACTTGGTGAGAGTCGACATACTCTTGGCTTTTTTGCAAAAGCTCAAGAAAAGAGAGTGTTCCCTCTACCTTAAGCAACCGCTTCATCTCTCCATGATGAGGCGTTAATATGGCTTCCTTGGGCAGCGAGAGTCCGTGATGCGCAATCAAAGTGAGCGCATCGGCATCAATCACACAAGGACAATCGACAGCTGGCAACACTTTTTTTAACAGTTTAAGAGCCGCATGGGAAGTTCCGATTCCAGGACCAATAAATAGGGCCGAGGCGCGCTTAAAACTCTCCAACACAGCAGAGGCATCTCCCTCCTTAAATCCCTGGCGGATCACCTCATAAGGGGCAAAGGCCAGCTCGCTTTCCATTCCAACGGGGTGAAGGAGTCGTACAATGCCCGCACCGGCTCGCAGAGCGGAAAAGCTAGATAGAGTGGGCGCTCCCGGCATTCCAGGAGACCCTCCTAGTCCCACAACGTACCCCGCTTGGTACTTGTGCCGATTGCGGACAAGCGGAGGAAAAAAGGCGCGCATCATCGGTGCGTCAATCAGGGTAAAGTCAGCGTCCGCTTGATCGATGCGCTCGGTTCCTAAACCAAAGTCATAGATCGAGACCTTTCCCACATAATTCCACGCTTCACCGATAAAGCACCCTGTCTTCGGAAGCCCCAAAAAAAGGGTTTCAACCGCATCAATAGCCACACCACCAATAGAGCCGGTGGTACCATCAATCCCAGAGGGAATGTCGATCGCAATAATCGGGATTCCCGATCCATTGGCACTCTCGATCGCCTTTCGATACAAGCCGGTCACCTCGCCGTGAAAGCCGGTTCCGAGAATGCCATCTAATAAAACTTCTGATTCGGAAAAGCAAAGAGGGGAGCTTTCTTGAACATACTCAATCAATCCTCCTGCATCGATAAAGCGCTTACTTTGCAATTGGCACAAGGGAGAACTTTTCTCATAGGGGGCAAAAGAGAGAGCGTGAACATGAAAGCCCCCTTCAAGAAGGATCGTGCCAGCTACATAAGCGTCACCTGCGTTATTGCCCGAGCCGCATAATAAAGTGATATTTGGCTTTAGGTGATAGCGCCCAATAAAGCTCTGAACGTGACCCGCAACACCTGCTCCTGCTGAGTTCATGAACTCTTCTTCAGAGGCTCCCTGGCTGTAGGCGAGCTGCTCGATGCGGGCCATCTCACGCGCTTTGACAACTTTCATGCTCTTCCTTCCATTTCGTACCAAAAACCCTCCACAGTGAAGATGTCCATCGATTCGGTATAATCCACAATCCCCAGCCTTTCAAAAGCGCGACGCGTGACGTGCTTCATCAAAAACGCGTGCGCTTTGTAGGCGCCAGGAGGGTAGATCACACCAACGGTATCCACGCCCAAACCGAGCATTGCTTCTCCAGAAATCAACAAGCCAATCAGAAGGCGCACCTTTCTTTGTGTGAGTTTCTCTTCATCTATAGATTGGATATGCCCTAAAAGGTAGTGGAGAGCAAGAGCTATGTTAGCAAAAATGGAGCCGACAACCACCACAGCTTTAAATGCGACGTATAAAACATGCTCCGCCATGCCGGTTACGTAGGCAAAGGCGCGCTTTTGAGTACTTTCAGCTCGCTCCCAATTGGGTGAAAGGTGGGAGGCGTGATTGGTTAAAGCCAAGCCAAAAATAAACGTGTCAAATCTATCTACTAATGCCGAGCTCATAGACCTGATTGGGTTGATCTTCACCATCATATCCAACGGGAGGAATGACAAAAAGAGTTTGTATGGAATCTAAATTTTCTACAACAGGGATCGCTTCAATTTCATAAGTATACCCTCCTTCGCGTAGAGGAAAAACTTTCGTCACTTCAGCCACGGAGAGTCCAGGCGGAAAGACTCCATCCATTCCAGTTGTCACCAGTACATCATTCTTTTGAATCAGTGGTTGACTCTCTACCAACTCTTGTGTCGGACCTAATTCATCGGGGAAATCGTAGTTAAAGCCAATGCCACGCAACGTATGATTTGAGCTCCGCCAAAGAGGCGTTCCTGCACCCTGTAAAATCCCTTTAGCTAAATACCAACTCTCCCCCTCATTAGATAGCCGCTCCTTAAATACAGACAACGTGCGCCTTAATGCACCCTGCTCCTCTTTAGAAAGGGGAAGATCGTCGCGGGCGCTCAGATGGCGTAAAACAGGGGAGATATAGTCGACCAAAACTCTATTTTGCATAGATCCACGAACAGCGCGTACAGCCGGCTTCAATCCCACATCAGTGATGAGACGCACACGAGACTGCTTCTTGCCCACATAATCGATGACCCCCACCAGAGAATGATCGACAATAACAGGGCTATTTTTTTGAATGCAGGCATCTGTCAGTGCACCGACATTAATCCAAACCGAGCTAGACCAACTACCCGGATCGCGATAGATGACACGCGCAGGGATGGCTTTACTCGCGACGAGGACTTCATGATCAAAAAGAGCGCGCAGCTGGTCGATCTCAATTCGCAGCAGGTGATTTTCTGCTTTTAAACGCTCATAATCAAAACCTTTTGAATGACTATTGGCTGCTTTAAAGGTAGGGGAAAAAAAGGCAAAAAGTTTCCCTCGCAGGGAACGAGTTAACAGAGGAGGCAAGCTCAAGAGGAGAAAAAGAGCGCCTAACAGAAGAAGATATTTTTTGTACGGATATCTACGCATAAGCGGTCACGGCAAGAATCGCTTCTGCCACATATGACACATTTTGTTGATTCAATCCAGCTACATTAATACGCCCATCCGGCGGAAGATAAATCCCATAGTCGGCAATTAAACGCTCCACTTGCCCTGAGCTCAATCCCGTGTAGGAAAACATCCCCAATTGTGCTCCCAAGCACGCAAACCGGTCCGTCTGAGCGGCTAAAACAGAGACCAGAGTGCTGCGCATTTCACTGATGCGCGTATACATCCCCTTCAACTCGTTTTGCCACATTTTTTTGAGAGACGCATCTTCAAGAATGAGAGCGACAAGCTTGGCACCATGACAGGGAGGATTTGAATAAAGCCCTCGAATCACCATTTTAAGGCGTGATCCGATCCGATTGGCCTCTTTTTCAGAGGCGCACGCGATATACAAGGCGCCTGTACGCTCTGCATAGAGGCCAAAATTTTTCGAATGCGAGACAGCCACCGTGCATTGCAGACCTGCCTCTACAAAAAGACGGACAGCAGCAGCATCTTTTTCGAGATCTCCTCCAAAACCTTGGTAAGCAAAATCAAAAAAAGGAAAGAGCTGGCGCGCCTGCATCCGCTCACAAAGCGCACTCCACTGCTCAAAGGAAGGATCAAAACCCGTTGGATTGTGGCAACATCCCTGCAGAAGGACAAGACTGCGTGCCGGCATCTGGTTTAAAGAGTCGTAAAACCCTTCAAAATCAAAAGCACGCCTCTCAAAATTATAGTAGGGATAGGTCTCCACTTGCAACCCGGCATCGGCAAAGATACGTCTATGGTTAGCCCACGTCGGATCTGAAATGTAGATCCGCTCACAGCCGTGGAGGTGCATAAATGCGCTTCCCACCCTTAATGCCGCCGTTCCCCCAACCGTTTGGGCGCCATAGATCTGTTTATTTGGAGCGCCGAACACCAACTGCTTGGTCGCCTCAACATAACCTGGATGCCCATCTATTGGAAGATAGTCTTTACTCGTTTCGTTTTTAAACAATTGACTTTCAGCTTGTTTCACCGCTTGTAAGATGAGCGGTTTTAGATCGGCCGTCTTGTAGACTCCAGCACCTAAATTCACCTTAGATTCTCGCTTATCAGCAGAGAAGGCAGCATTGAGGCCAAAAATCAAATCGGGAGGGGCTTGTTCAACCGTTTCAAAAAAGTCCATAGTGGAGAAAGGTTAGCACGATTCTTTGTTCTTCTCAAGAAAAGGAGGGATTGATAGACTTCCTCTTCCCGGTTTAGGGGGCGTTAGCTCAATTGGTAGAGCGCAACAATGGCATTGTTGAGGTCATCGGTTCGATTCCGTTACGCTCCAAAAAAACTTTCTCCCTCTTTTTTAGTGTAAAGCGACTGACTCTAGATTATTACTAACTAAGTAGCTTTCTGCCTGCAGGGAAAATAGTTGAGCATACTCTCCCCCCAAAGCCATCAAATGGCTATGTTTTCCCTCTTCCACAAGCTCTCCATTCTTAAACACTAGTAGTCTATCAGCCATTTTCACCGAGCCTAATCTATGTGTGATGAGTATCACCGTTTTCCCTTCTGAATTCTGAGAAAAACGTTGAAAAACCTCATATTCGCTCCGAGGATCTAAAGCAGCGGTCGGTTCATCAAGTATAAGAATGTTTGCATCTCTCAAAAAGGCTCGGGACATTGCCAGCTTTTGCCATTCACCACCAGAAAGCGTTGTTCCTCCAAATTCTTTTCCAAGCTTTGAGTCAAAACCATTTGGTAACTTGTTTATGACAGAATGTAATCCACCTTTTTTGGAAGCCTCTGCAATTTCATCATGCTCGGCAAACAAATCACTGAGAGAAATATTCTCCTTTACAGACAGCTGATACTGCCCAAAATCCTGGAAAACACCGCTTAGACTCTTTCTCCAGGCTTCAATATCTAACTCTTTGATATCGACTCCATCTACAGTAATCCTCCCCTCAGACGGATCATAAAATCTTGCTAACAGCTTTACGATCGTTGATTTTCCAGCTCCATTTTCACCAACAATAGCCACTCTCTCTTCCGATTTAATTGAAAAAGTAACATTTCTTAAAGCCACTCTTCCATCAGGATATTTAAAAGAAACATTTTCAAAATCAATTTGTTTACTAGACAAATGTTCAGAGGGATTTAAAGGATCTAAACTTTGATAAAGACCACACAAATTTTGTTTTAAAAAAGTTTTGAATTTTTCAAAAAACAAAAGGGTTGGCTTCAACATCCCAATATTTGCAATACATCCGGACAATTGGAGCTGAGTCATGACTAGGGCCTGGACTGTCATCACTAAACTTCCAACGCTCACAACTCCACTTTTTGCCTTGATAACAACAAAGACAAATATAGCAATGTTGCTCGCCACCGTCACAAGGGAGAGAGAAATACATATAAGCGATTTTTTCCACCTCTCTTGACCTAAAGACTTGTGATAAGTACTTGCAAGACGCTTGTACTGTTCGGTTAAAAATTTTCCAAATCCGAAAAAACGGATTTCCTTTGATGCCCTATCATCCATGGTTAGAGAAGAAAACCAGTTCATCCGGCGTGATTCAGGGCTTCTAAATAGCATCTGATCCCAAGATTCTTTTTCAAACCACCACGAAGAGACCGCATGTGGGATCGCGGCTAACAAGACCCCAACAGGAACCCACCATCCCATTGTTACAAGAATAATCAAGATAGAGGATAGCGTTATAAAATCTCTTAAAAACCCTGTGAGAATATACACAAAGTTTAGCGGCCTTCTACCTGACTCTTCTCTCAGGAATTGAATTTCATCATAAAGAGCGGTCTCTTCAAAAGGCTTAATGCCCTGAATAGAATTCGCTTTTTCCATCAACAGAATGTTGCAATGCGCTATAATCTTTTCGTTCAACTGAATTCTAATTACAGATATGAAAGGACCAATAGATACATCTACAAGTAATATGGATCCCCAAATACAAACAAGAACAATTAGACTTTCAGAAGAGTTACTTATTCCTGGGCTAATCCAATCGACTACTTCCCGTATAACGAACAGAGAGGCTGCAGGTAAAATACCTTGAAGCAAAATGAGCATGAATAAAGCAATCCCTTCAACGGGCGCCGTTTTGAAGAGTTGCGCTAGTGCCCATGCAATCGAATCTTGCCTGCTCATTTTTTTCTAATGCTCCTAACGTCGATTCTTCTAACATCGGCATAATCTGAGTTTGAACAGCGATTTCACATACTTTTTCAGCTCTTCCCCGCCATTTGTCAGCTTGACTGCAATTTGCAGAGGTTTCAGGAAGTCCAAGAAAGGTAGGCGACAGCGAGAGATCGATATCTTCAGAAAACCGATTGATTGTGCTAAATATTTTTGATAAGGAAGTACCTCCTTTGAATACAAGACTGCTTGCGAACTCCGAATCGAATAGAATACTAAGTAACCAACACACAAAAAAATCTTTCTCCACAAGTACAGGAGATATATTCCTCTGCATGGCAGCTTGTTCAATGTACAGGCGTCGTTCGGTAGAAGGTAATTTTAAAAAGTCAATTTTCACTTAAGCCTCCTCAGCTAACTCCCTGAAAACGGAGTGCATCCACTCTGGTGCAAATCGAATATCCTTAAGCAATTCTTTTCGTACACTAAGCGGAATAGTCCGCTTTAAATGTTCAATTCGTTCCGGAGTGATATTTTCTTTACCTAGTTCACGGAGCGCTTGAACTAAAAGCCCACTGAGACGTCCTGCCATCGCCATATTTTTAGGAGTCGTTCGTCGCAGTTGAATGGTCGTCGCACCTATTTTTACTGTTCGACTTGGCCCGTCAGTCAGAAACACAACCTTAGCAGGAACTTGTTCAGATAGCCCTAGGATATTTGCTGCATAAGCTCCCGCTGGTTGAATACGTGTGCAATCTCTGCCAACTAAAGCTGCTGCTATCTTTTCTACAGAGGGGTGGAGTGTTCCAAGCTTGGGGTGTTTTTTAGGAAAGTCATATATTCCTCGTGCCAGGCGGCGAATGGTTCCGTTTTGAACAAGTCGGTGAAGAACAACGTCTACTGCTTGTCGACTACCAAAGCTCAAAAAGTCTGTTGGAACAAATACAGCGCCATGCCCAAAGGCAATTATCGCATTAAGTATACTCTGATCAATACTATTCGGCTTTTTTTGATTGCTCCTCATGTAAGAAATAATGACATGTTTTTCTTACAAATGCAAGCAGTAATAAAAAACTCTTCCTATCTTAAATTCTTAAATACGTCTTAACAAATTCATAATCAATTTGTTGAGAGCATTTCATATTTTTCAATGCTCCCACTATACATCAGATCGTTGGTTCTATTAGGTTGTGGAATAAACGCGCAGAAGTTTTCGGGATCGAGAAGCCTTTAGCAAGGTCTTAGCTTGCTGCTGAGAGGCTTGAGGTCCGCGCGGAACGGCTCGATTCCCCTTAAACTCTCCAGTCCCTCGTGTAACAATTTACCCATCCATTTCGGTAAATCCGGATTCAGACGATAATACACCCACTGCCCACGCCGCTCATCCAAAACAAGACCCGATTTGCGCAAATGCGCCAAATGACGCGATACCTTCGGCTGTATAATTCCAAGAATCTGAGTAAATTCACAAACGCAAACCTCCCCCTTCTTGTGCAACAGTACCAAACAACGCAAACGGGTCTCGTCAGACAAAAGAGCAAAAAACTCTTGCGGTAAGATCATCTATCTCTTCTTGGTAGCACGTATTTTAGCCGAAACGACATACTCCTCCGCTCCAGCACCTGGCACCCAATCTTTAATAAACATCCGACTGTTTTCCTGAGGTTCAATCTCAATGTCCTTAAAGCCCGCTTGAACTAACAAGCTCCTCAACTCCTCAATCGGAAGAGCACCTGAAATACAATTACAGTAAAGCTCTTTGTTATTCAACATCTCTTCTGGTAAAGGACGATTGGCCACAATGTCAGAAAACGCAATCCGCCCCCCCTTCTTCAAAACACGGAACGACTCTTTTAGTACCTGACCCTTGTCGGTCGATAAATTGACCACACAATTGGAAATGATTACATCCACCGAACGATCAGGCAAAGGAAGATGCTCAATCTCACCCAACAAAAACTCCACATTTTTGTAGCCTCCGATTTCCGCATTCTCCCGCGCCTTACTCAACATCTCAGGTGTCATGTCCACACCAAAAACCTTTCCCTTAGGCCCCACTTTTTTTGCTGCCAAAAACGCGTCAAATCCGCCGCCCGCACCTAAATCTAAGACTGTCTCGCCCGGCTTTAAAGAAGCAATGGCTTGAGGATTTCCACATCCCAGCCCCATGTTAGCGCCCTCAGGGACACTCTCTAAATCCTCCTTAGAATAGCCCAGCTCTAAGGAATAATCGGCATCAGGCTTGGCCGAAACGCCACAACAACTGCGCCCATTTCCACAACTCTGACTCTCATTATCTGCCTCTGCAACACGGCCATATGCTCCGCGTACATCCTCTTTGACCTCCTCATTACGACTCACAGTCACATACTGCACATGCTCCACACGGGGTGGTTCATAATAGTAATCCATCACACTCTCCTTATTTGGTTATACGGATATCCATATATATAACAAAAACACAGCCCACCTGTCAAGATCTAGTTAAAAAAAAGATTATATTAATATATCTGGTCTATTTTTTCCTCCCTGTATTTTTTCTTTTATTAAAAAGCTGTATAAGATACAATTTTTATATCAGCTTGATGAGCTTTTAATTTTAGCAGGATTCAGACTATGAAGCGTTATGTTGGTAATCTTTTACTTTTAGCAGGAATCGGGCTCGGTCTACTGACGGGATGGGCAAATATCGGCGCCCTTAATGAGACAGCCTCTGTTACCTCTGAGCTCTTTCTCCGTTTGCTGAAATTAATCGGTGTACCCATCATTTTCCTGGCTGTCACCTCCACAATCACAGGAATGAAAAGCCTTCATGAGATGAAGAGGATGGGACGAAAAGTTCTCCTTTATACACTGGGCACTACTCTTGTATCGGCGGCTGTCGCTCTTCTTCTGTATGTGACCATCAACCCAGCTGCAGCTGCAATGGGGATGAAAGGAACTGCTGCCACTGACGCTCCTCAACAAGCCTCCTACCTCTCGTTTGTCATCAACATTATCCCCTCCAATTTCTTCGAGGCCTTCGCTCAGGGAAATGTGATGGGAATTGTGTTCATTGCCATGATTTTGAGTGTTTCCATTCTCTTTTTACCCACCGAGCAGAAGACATTTCTCAATCAATTCTTTTCTAGTCTCTTTGCTGCCATGCTCAAAATCACAGGGTTTGTGATCAAGTTGATGCCCATCGCAATCTGGGGCTTCATGGTTCTGCTCGTCAAAGAACTACAAGAGAACCACGCACACTTCAATCGGATTATGCTGTATGTGATTTGTGTTGTCAGCGCCAATCTCATCCAAGGCTTCCTCGTTCTGCCCCTCTTTTTGAAGATGAAAAAAGTCTCCCCTTGGAGGTCTTTCCGTGGGATGGGCCAAGCCTTGACCGTCGCTTTTTTCTCTAAATCTTCCAGTGCCACTCTCCCTGTCTCAATCCAGTGTGCGGAGAAAAACCTAGGGATCAAACAGAAGGTCTCCAGCTTCTCCTTCCCCCTTTGCTCCGTTATTAATATGAATGGGTGTGCGGCCTTCATTTTGACCACAGTCCTCTTCGTCTCTTCGGCTAATGGACTCACATTTTCTGGCTTCGATCTATTCAGCTGGATCTTCATTGCCACCTTTGCGGCAATTGGAAATGCAGGCGTCCCCATGGGGTGCTTCTTCCTCTCCAGCGCCTTCCTCATTGGAATGGACGTCCCCCTTTACATGATGGGGCTGATTCTTCCTTTCTACGCGGTTCTAGACATGATCGAGACTGCTCTGAATATTTGGTCAGACGCGTGTATCACAATCGCCGTCGATAAAGACCTCTCTAAAGCTGATGCTCCTGTTACCGACCCGGTTGACGAAATTGAAGAAGTTGCGTAAACTTTTCATTCTTAGTTTGATCAGAATTTTTTTCTTGACAATTTTTTCTTGAAAAAAAATTTATAGAAAATAAATCAAATATTAATCATACTTTAACTTTTCACCCCATCTGGGATGGAAAAAAGAAGCAAATAATGAATCAGTCTGTCTTGTTCTGAAAGGATGAGACAGCTAAGAAACACTAAGTAAATTTTAAAACCTAACAAGGACGGAAAATATGTCAGCATCACCAGGAACAAGTGAAACAGCATCAGTTTCATGCTTACAAAGAATGAGAGGATGTGTTCCTTCATTTAGCGACACAACCAAGTCACGTTGTGCAAACGCTGGAAAAATCGCACTTGTCGTCGCCGCAGTTTTAGCTCTAGTTGTAGTAGCTATTCTAGCAACACTTGTGAACTTCAACGTGTTGGGCGATCCTCTATCATCTTTGAACACAATTGGCCAGTTTGGTAGTGGAGCCCTTGTAGCCGCTTCGGGTGGAGCTGTGGGTTACCTAGCTGTTCGTATGGTTAAAGCATGCAAAGACCGCCGCGATGCAGCTAGATTAGCAGCTGCTGGCGACACAGTCACTCCTCCAGGAGAAGGCAACCAGGCTTCACGTAGCTGGTTAAGTTACATTAAGTTTTGGTAGGTCTATTTCCGTATATAGCGGATACATATTCATGTATCCGCTAAGCACTCTTTTCTGATTACTCCCAACACCACATCTGGAAACGAATTTGTGTAAGGCAGTGTACAGGGATACACCAAGCGAGTGCGCTGTAATTTATCTAAGCCAGATGCAGCCCCCCCCCCCTGGGGCCCGACTAGAAGAGGATGCCGATGCCTATGCCGAAGGTAATACCGCTTATGTCCAGGTCCTCCGCCACCTCATCACAGCGCGTTGTAAAGTCTGAGTCGGTAAATTTCCTGACCATCACATCTGTGAAAAAATCCATCACGAAGCAACGATAGGGCTGAAAGAGTACGCCTAAGCTAAATGCACTCCCCATGCCATTTGCACGCTCTCTGTGCCCAACGGCATCATCACAGTTGTCGATGCGTAGAAAGAAGTAGCGCGCGCCGGCTGCTCCATACAACCTTGTATTACAGAACATAGGC
The DNA here is from genome assembly GCA_022601445.1 of Chlamydiales bacterium. Taxonomy (GTDB): domain Bacteria; phylum Chlamydiota; class Chlamydiia; order Chlamydiales; family JAAKFR01; genus JAJACP01. The sequence goes on from JAJACP010000011.1 coordinate 18,529, forward strand.
ACTAAATACTTCAGGCCTAGAGTGAAGTTGTAAAACTGAATGATGGTCTCATCATCATCCATCCCAGAGCGGGTCTCTCCTTTGTCATAGAGATAGTTGTAGCCACCCCAAGCAAAAAAGTTACTCCACCAGGCAGAGTTGCAGCTACTAAAAGGAGAATAGGCAGCTTCTACTTGATAGCTCGCCCATCCTTCTGAGTAGATGTTGCGCAGTTCATCGGAGAAGGGGCGGAAATATCCTACCTTGGCATCGAAAAGATAGCGATCAGCTTGAGCAGGAATGATGGCAAGCAGCAAAAGAGCTAAGAAAACGGAGAATTTCATACAACTTCCTCGATTGGGTGCTTGGGGCGACTATAAATCTTGGAATGCGAAAAGTCTATTTAATTTTGGAAAAAGAGCTGAGAGGGCTGACTCTCAATTCCTTTGTCGTTAATCGCTGAGATTGAGTAGATCAAGCCGCCGCGTGGACAACAGCGATCCATAAATTCTGTTGTGAGGGTCTCGTCTAAAACAATGTTATTGCGCCGAATGCGATACCCCACAATCGAAGGGTTGGTTGCAGGTGACCATGTGAGATGTGCACGTACAATGGTCTTGGCAGGAAACCGCTTGGTCACTCTGCGTGCCAAAAAATTGCGGGGAGGAAGTAAATAATCGCCTTGAGAATAGAAAATACGATCGTTATCTGCCCATGTAACCAGTGTGTTTCCAAAAGCATCACTTTTGACTTGGACATTTTTTACTTGGTTTTGAGGCGTTTTTCGAGAGTAGAGCCGCGTATTTGTCCACTTCTCATCAAACAATGAGACAACTACCTGCTCGTCATTAAAATAGAGTATTTTAGCTTTGCCAAGCTCATCACAATTTAAGGTGTATCCTTTGATCTTTGAAAGTGGAAAGGCAATACGCTGCACTTCTGATTCTGGCTCCATACCTCGACGCTTTAGCTGCTCAAAGGATCCCTCTTTTTCAACCCACAGGACATAAGCACGCCCTTGAAGGGTAATCAGAGAGGGAGATGTGGCGTTTTCACCGGAGATATCTCGAATATTTCCCTTCTCATGCAAGTGGGAACTTGCAGAAAAGGATTGCACAAGGGTTGCGCCTGTCAGCCGATCTTTCCTCTCCCACACAACATAGATCGTGTTATCTGGGCCAAATCCAACACTGGGATTCTTTAATACAAAACGTGTCTCAGACTGGGAGATGATTTCAGAAGGCTCAAAAGGGTCGAGCGTCATGCGAATCGCCCGTATCCCATCAGCGGGATTTTCGCCCACATGAGAGCAGGCGCACCACGCCACAACAAGCTCTCCTTCTTGATCGATTGCTATACAGGTTGAATGGCAATCATAACCCAATGAGGAGAGGGTATAAACCGGAGACCACTCGAAATTTCTGTGTGAAAAATAGGCCATTTTGACTTGAAATTCGTACCCATTGAACTGCTCCCAAATCACAACCGCGTTTCCATTTCCGTCACAGCGCAGTGCAGGATTTCTCACTGTCGAAGCGTGTGGAATCACAAACGGATCCATCCACCTCCCCAGCTGCACGCTATTAGTTGGTACGCGAAAGCGGGCTGCTTTCAAAGTACCCGCTCCCTCATCAACCCAAAGAGCAAAAAGATGGTCTTTAAAGTCTCTGGCAATTTCTAAAAAGCTCACCTCTCCGGTGCACGGAATCGCCCTTACACGCGCAGAATGGCTTTTGTTCTCCAAAAAACTATAGCCCGTGAAATCGATCTGCTTCTCTTGTGGATTGTAATACCCGACAAGGGTATTTCCTTCAGGATTGATGGAAACCGAATAGGTGCTGCTTTCAGAATGCGAGTCAAGCAACGGAAGAGGCGAGGTCCAATCGACAGCACCGTGAAGAAGAGGCACGAACAGGAACGTGAGAAAGCAAATTAGCTTTTTCATCCCTCTCCAATCCTCCACGGACTTTTAGTGTATATTCTATGAAGCAAATAGGCCTCTGCTAATCCTCCTCCCACAACTGCAAGGAAAAAAATGGTGTTCCCTCCGATTGCGGCCATAAAAAGAGAGGTCACAAGAGCGGCGACAATGGCAATATGTGCGCCTAATTTCGGAGTCATTTTAACCTCTGAACAATAGCTCATTGCAATCTGGCCATAATGGGCAAGAGTCGATTGAAGCGAAAAGGGAGGTGTAGCTGCCATATAAAAATCTCCTTATCGATAACTACAAAGCAAAACAGTGGCTGAAAGAGCCGCAAGAGTTGCTGTTAACGAGAGAGAAACATTGTAACCTATCGGTCCAATAAAGGACTCAAAATGGAAGGCCCCTTGTGAGTAAGCAATAAAAAAGGCAAGTAGGGTCACAGCAAAGACAAATGTCACAGCAGCGGCGACTCTGAGAAGTGTACGTCCATGACCATTCACTGGCTGCGGTTCCCCTCTAAAGGCGAAAACAGGCGAAGCTGCCGCAGGAGAAGGAGATTCAACCACACGCACCTCTAAAGCTCTTCCATCCCCTAACTCATGGACAACTGTACCTCCACCTGCAGGAATAAACGTAGAGCCGCTACTCGAGTAGTCACGGGGAGATGCGGCTCCCCCTTTAGCTCTGGTGTCGCCCACCATCTCCCATTCATCGGAGGAAAAACCTGAACCTGTGATTCTAACCGTTGTTACTGGCTGCTCAGAGCCCCAACCAAACCAATTCAACACAGCAGCCATACGTAGCCTCCTTTTTTAAAGGAAGTATAAACAAATTAATCTTTACGTCAATTTAATTTTTGGATTGAAAGGAGGGGTAGCGCGCGCGCATCGACTGGAAAACTTCCTCTCGGCCAGCAAATACAACAGGGCAATTGGGAAGACTCTTGAGAAAATGCTTGCCGTATCCTTTTTTGGCTAACCTTGTATCCAGACAGACCACGCAGCCGCGATCGGCTTTATTCCGGATCAGCCGCCCAAACCCTTGTTTGAATTTGACGATCGCATGGGGTAGTGAGTAGTCAAAAAACGGAGAGCCCCCTTGCTGCGCGATCGCCTCAGAGCGCGCTTGAAAAAGGGGATCGCTTGGCACTTTGAAGGGGAGTTTAACCAGCACAACACACCGAAGCGCCTCGCCTACTACATCCACTCCCTCCCAAAAAGAGTCGGTTCCAAATAAAACAGCGCGCGGCGTCTGTCTAAACTGAGTTAACAGCGCGGTGCGTCCCTCATCACCTTGACAAAAGAGGGTAAACTGCTCTCTAAGAAGCCTGTCTAAAAGGATCTGCTCGCAGCTTTTCAACATATGATAGGAGGTAAATAGAACAAAAACACCCCCTTGACTAATCTGTATCACCTCATAGATATGTTCAGCAGCTGCTTGCACAAAATGGGGACTCCCTGGATCGGGAAGGTTAACTGGCACAGTCATCAGAGCTTGCTCATTATAGTCAAAAGGGCTCTCATAGATTCGCTCCGCAGCCTCTTCAATGCCTAGCCGCGCGCGAATGAAAGCAAACGAACGATTCGTTGAAAGGGTCGCGCTACACAGAACCGTTGTCGGCAAGCGGCTAAAAAGAGTCTCTGAGAGGCGTGTCGCAATTTCAAGATCGGCCGTAATCAAATGGCCATCCCCTTCAATCCACCGCACACGTGTTGGTTCTAGAGGCGAGAAGACAAAGTGGTGCAGAATATCAAACGCACTGCCAAGACGGCGACAGATGCCTCCAATATCGGCTAAAATCCCTTCGCATTTCGAGGGTAGGTTTGCATCGCGTTTCACGTGCACTTCTAGAAGAAGCACCGACTGCACAAACTCTTTACCCAAATCGACACACTCTTGAACTGCAGGCTGCACTTTTTCTACCCAAAAAGGGTGCTGCACATGCTCCTCGCGAAAACGAAACTTCTCCTCGCTTTGATGCTCAGCAGCAAATTGATTGATCCGTTCAAAAGTTGTTTGAATTTGGTCGATCAAGGCACGCTTTTCAGCAGGCAATGTGAGCTCTAAGAGGTTCAGTAGAGCGCGCTCTCCACCATCTTCAGGATAGACTTCAAACAACTTTTTATGGAGCGCCATTAGCTTTCCGGTGCTTCTGTCTGAAATCAATCTTCCCAATAAATAGACAAGCCCACGCCGGCTCACTTTGTCAGCAAAGTATTCAGTCGCCACATCTTCTACATGGTGGGCTTCATCAAGCACAAGCCGCTTATAAGCTGGAAGGACGCACATCTCCCCATAGTTATCGCTCTGTTCACGCAAAGAGAGATCAGCAAACAAAAGATGGTGATTGGCGATAATCAAATGCGCATCGGCCGCTTCCTTACGCGCTTTGAAGTAAAAACACTCTTTGTAATGTGGGCACTTCACGTGTGTGCACCCTTCTTTTTCAGCCCCAATTTGCTCCCATAAATCGGGACTGGGAAGAACAGGAAGCGCTGATCGTGATCCCTCTTGGGTTGTTTTGGACCACGAAAGGAGACTATCAGGAAGTTCGTGAGCCGCATCATGGAGTTTGCGTAGGCAAACATAATTCTGCATCCCTTTGACGAGCACAACTTTTAGGTCTAAATCTAACGTGTCGAGCAAAAAGGGAATGTCTTTTTCAATGAGCTGCTCTTGCAGAGCAATGGTATGCGTCGCCACCACGGTCGGCTCGCCCTTTTCAAGCGCCCAATACAGAGCTGGAATGAGATAAGCAAGACTCTTACCGGTCCCTGTTCCCGCTTCAATCAGCGCGATGGCCTCCTCATCATAGGCAGCCATCACGTCACGGAGCATGGCCGTTTGCCCCTCGCGCACCTCAAAACCAGGAAGTTTGCTACTGAAAAGACCTTCTGCTTCAAGAAGGGAGGTAATGGACTCTCTATTCACTTTCCAAGAGATCAAGAAAGGCTTTAAGCTGCTTAGAACGAATAGGATGACGCATCTTGCGCAATGCCTTGGCCTCAATTTGCCGGATCCTCTCCCGGGTCACATTAAAGGCCACCCCCACCTCCTCTAACGTTTTAGGCTTTCCATCTAAAAGACCAAAGCGCTGAATGAGAACAATCCGCTCCCGTTCGGTCAACGTAGTCAACACCTCGTTCATTTTGTCTTTCAGGATCGAATAACCGGTTGCCTCTGCCGGGGATTCCACACCGGTATCTTCGAGAAAATCACCAAACTGGCTCTCGCCTCCCTCTCCAACCTCAGCCTGCAGGGAGATCGGGTGTTGCGCAATTTTGTAGATCTCCCGTACCCGCTCGGCTGTTAAGCCCAGTTCGGCAGCAAGCTCTTCTGGCGTCGGCTCACGCCCTGTCTCCATCATGAGCTTCTTAGCACCACGCAAGACCTTGTTAATTGTCTCAATCATGTGGACCGGAATCCGAATTGTGCGTGCTTGGTCAGCAATGGCGCGAGTCACAGCCTGACGGATCCACCAAGTGGCATAAGTGGAGAATTTATATCCTCGACGATACTCAAACTTCTCAACTGCTTTCATCAAGCCCATATTTCCCTCTTGAATCAAGTCAAGAAAGGAAAGGCCACGGTTCGTATATTTCTTGGCAATGGAGATCACCAAGCGGAGGTTGGACTCTACCATTTCGCGCTTGGCCTCTTGGCTCTTATCCATCCACCGCTGGAGCATGCGCACATCTTTTTTAAACTCGTCTAGCGTCCGCCCCCCTGCAATCTCCCGCTTAACCAGCTTTCTTTGTGCAGCTGAAAGCTTGGCGGCCGCAAACTTATTTCGCTCAGCACGCGCTTTGAGATCATTGATCTCTTTTTCCAGATTCAAGAAGCGCTCGTAGGCTTTGAAGACCACTTCACCCAAATCTTCAATTACATTATGCCGGCAGTGAAAGTGGTGGAGATACGCCTGCATCCGAATGCGGCCTTTTTCAATATCTTCGTTAATTTTAGCTTGGTCAGCCCTTTTGAGTTTGGGATTGCGCAGGGAAATCAAAAGTCTCTCTAAATTTTGATCCTCTTCACACAAAAGATTCGTGAGCTTGGGAAGAAGCTTGAGATACGCATTCTTATCTTCGACCTCTTTTTCCGATATAATCTTATCAAAGCGGTCTTTTCCACCCATTAACGAGTGGGCAATCGAAATCGCCTCTTTGCTCGAATACCGAAAGCGGAGAATGATCCGTTCCACCTGGAACTGCGCCTTCTCAATCCGCTTAGAGATCTCCACCTCCTCCTCTCGTGTCAGCAGCGGAACAGAGCCCATCTCCTTGAGGTACATGCGTACAGGATCGTCGGGTGTTCCCTCAGCGCGGCGTGCAATTCCCTCAAGCTCTTTAGCCTCTTTCTTTTTCTCTTTCTGCCGATCTACCTCAGATTGGTTGAGGACTTGAATGTCCATTCCCGCTAAATAGATCAAAACCTGATCAATTGTCTCGGGGGTATCAAAGGTCATGGGGAGAATCTCATTGATCTCCTCGTAGGTGATAAAACCCTGCTCTTTAGCAAGGGCTACCAGCTCTTCCATTTTGCCTTGGAAGGCGTCGTCTGTGTTTTCAGTTGGTTTGGATTTGGCCATCTATGATAAATCTTTTTCTAAATTTGGATACTATACCCTAAATCGTTTTGATACGCTATGCAAAATTCTCACCGAGCCATTCAATGCGCTTTAAAAAAAGCGCTTGCGCCCGATCTGGTTTGGCTGGAAAAGCCCTTTCCTTCCATAAACCGCGTTGCCGATGTGGTTTGGCCCGCCCAAAACATCATCTTCGAGGTGCAGTGCTCCTCTATTTCTCCCAAAGAGATCGAAGCGCGCCTCCATGCCTATAAACAAATTGGCTACGACCTGATCTGGATCCTCCACGATCGCCGCTTTAACCAAAAGCGAGAAAGCCCCGCTGAGCGATTTTTACGCTCCTACCCTCACTATTTCTGCACGATGAACGCACTTGGGGAGGGCGAGATCTATGATCAATACGCTCACACTCGTTGGGCAGAGCGGATTCGACGCACGCCACGCTATCCCATCACCCTCTATGCTCCTCAACACCTCAAACATATCCCACCTCACTATCCCAAAGAGAGACAGAAGTGGAAAATCGGCTTCCAAGGCGACCTCTTTCAACAACCCTTTCAGCCTCTAAAATGCACGCCTATTTCCCTTTATCGCATTCTATTTCAAATTCTTCTGGAAAAAGTCTGCAGTTAACCCAGAATCCCCATAATGTGGTTGGAAAAAGGTCCCTTTGCAATCAGTCCCATCACACACATCAGATCCTTCTTCTCCCCCGATTTAGTCTGAAACACCACGTGCGCTTGCCCCTCTTGCCCTTGACCCGCGCTTGCCAACGCTTTTTTCCACTCTGGATAACCGCTGGCGACTATGCGAGAAAACTCCTTCATGAATTTCTCCGGACTCCAGCCAAGAAGCGCTTTTACATGTGGATTCACAAATAAAAACTTTTTCTCACTCAAAGAGAGAATATAGATAATTCCCGCCGTCTCATTACTAAAGCAATCGAATAATCCACGTCGATCGACAGCGTAGCTATCGGCAAGATCAAGAAAACGGGGAGATTTTCCCCCTAGATGCTCCATCCCCGTCTGCTCTTCCGCTTTCTCCACATAGCGCTGAAGTTGAAGCGAGAGGTCATAAGGAGTATTGGCTCCCTGAGACAGAGCGAGATAATCTTCTGCTGTTGAGACCGAAGGCTCATTAGAGGTCTCTTCCAACTGAAGAAGACTGCGAATCTCATACATCAAATCATGAACCTTCCCCTCAAGTTTTGTAATATAGCCCTGTTTTTTCTCCAGAATCATCCTCTGCTCAGCAATCGTGCGCTGATACTCACTGTTGAGCGACTCTCTATGTTTGACTTGTTTTTGATTTTCTAGCTTAGCATGAGCATATTCCTCTTCGAGTCGATGATACTCCTTGCGTAAATCCTCAAATTCTAAATACGCAATGCGCATCTCTTCAAGCTTCTTATCCATCTCCAGATTCAGCTGATGCACATCCTCTTTGCTCTTTGCCACAGAAGACTGCAAAAGATCCATTTGGTGCTCATAACCGCGGCGCGTTTCATGAAGTTCTTTGTGTAAAAGAGCAATCCGCTCCTCTGAAGAAGAGAGTGAGGTTTGCGCTAAACGCGCTTTGACCAACTTTGAGACAGAGCGCTGCATTTTCATTTCCCATAGACGGAGTAAATACCACCCACCACCACCAGCCGACATCAAAGAGAGAAGCGCGACAAAAAAGATCCCACGCACCTCAGCTCCATAGCACGTCACCACCACCGCAGGGAGTAGCAGCGTCGCCAAAAGCAAAAGATAAAAATGGTTGCGCGAAAGTGTAAAGCCTCTTTTCTGTGGCTCTGCTTGCAGATCTTGGGACTCAACTTGACTTTCCATCATCCTACCCCTTCTATATCACAGATAGTTATAGAACAGAAATGAGAATTTTAATTCGACTCACCGTCAGTTTCGGTTTTCTCGGATCTTTTGCCGATAAAGGCTCCATACACATAAACGAAGCCCCTTGTGGATGCCACATCTGAATCGAATTTTCTTCATTGTCAGACCAGTAGTTCACCTGAACACGGTGATTCCCCGTTTCCAAATCCATCATCCCATGCAGAGAATCTGGAAATGGCTGAAAACCAAAGTCACACGGCTCACTTGCTGGATAGATCAATCGATGCGCCTCATAGTTCCACGTGGAAGGGATCGGCTTCAAAACCCCTTGATCATTATAGTGATCGCGCACGGGCGCCGAAACGGTCCCTGTACCATCTGTTAAGGCATAGTAGGTATGTAACCCTACAACCGATTCTGTTTCACTTCTTACCGCAAGGGAGATCTGCAGACCATCCGGCGTGAGCTCAGCCGTGTAATTCATCGTAAAATCTTGGCCTTCCAAATCTTTTAAAGAAATATTGTGCCATTGATCCTCGCCACGTAAAACCGCCTTAATCCGCGTTTCAGATGCCTCTTCTACCTTCCACGGCGCATAACGACCAATACCATGCGAAAAAGGCTCCGCGCTTCCTTGCGCCTTAACTCGCGCAATATGGGGAAAGCGCTCCTCCCCTTTTACCTGGGGAATTACAGCTGGATTGCGTCTGTGAAAGTGGGGACCAATCATGGCCCCCAGTCCCGCAAAACGCTCTTCAAATAGAGAGCGTGTGCTTTGATCGATAGCCTCTACTTCCCCCTTTTTCAGACTGACAAAGTTCATCCCTCTACCCGGCATAAAAGTAGCCGAATAGTCATCTAGCGTTAGATGGAGACATGTCGTTTCAGTGACGTCGCTGCTCATTTTTTATTCCTGCGTACACCCCCAAGCAGATAAAATAGGCCGAAAGCGCGATCAAAATCACGGCCGAAAGCGTTGCTTTGTAGGGAAATTTTCTGTCTAATATCGATTGATCCGGAACCTTTGGATTGATCCAAACACTCCATTTTCTTTTCTTCATTTTTTCAAGCGCTTGAGTCGCTGCCCATGGATTGGGGTACGCCTCTGTGACCGGTCCCGATCCAGGATAGCTTTTTCCACCAAAATCATAAGAGTATACAGCTTGAACAACGTATTGGTTAGGGCCCCTCTCTTTAATATCCCACTTTTCCACAGTTGCCGAAACTTGAGTGCTGATCTGATAATAGCGCATCAAATCACGGCCGGCACTCACCACAAACCAAGTGGCGAATCCCGTCATGATGAGTAAAAACGCAATCCAAATCACATTTCGCTGCATAGCAAAGACCCTAACATATCTTTTATTGAGGAAGCAATTCTAATACCATTGACATAAATTTTCGTATTGTTTAAGATGATCGCTTCAAAATACAGGTAGAGTCATGGCCAAAGAAGAAAAGAAAAAAGCTAAAACAAAACGTCCTACAGCTCAAAAGCGAGATATTCGCAACAGCAAGCGTCGTTTAATCAATAAAGCTTTCAAATCCCGCGTGCGAACAGCCATGCGTTCCCTCGAAGACGCTCTTAAGGGAGACGACAAGGAACAAATTCAGCACGCCCTCAATACTGTCTATAGCATGATGGACAAAGGCGTCAAGCGCGGCATCTACAAGCGGAACAAAGCCGCTCGCGTCAAAGCAAATCTCTGTTGTAAAGTATAACAACTAAATTTCTATTTACAAACTCTTAATAAGCTCTTTTTATTTTATTTAAAATAAGATAAAATGGGCTTACTAATATTATTACAAAAGGTGGTACCTTATGGCCATTACCCGAGCGCACATGAATGCATACTTTAAAAGTGGGTCGAGTCGTTGTTTTGATCAAGGAGGCAACTATGCAGAGATGACCGACCGTACATTCGGCCTTTTACAGCACGGAGCAGGGCTCGGACGTGAAATCGCGCTACTGCGTGGTGACACCACGAGCGCAGATACATGCGGACGTATCTCTGATGTTTTTGGTGGAGCCGCCTCTGCTTTGGGATTTGCTCGGACTGTATTTCCCGCAGAGCGCCTTGTAACTGGAAAGATGTTCTGGCAAAGAACAGATACAGATGGTACTTGGAAAAAAGTGCGTGTCAATGCAGACGGCACTCTAGCCAAGGATCGGAATGGATACATTGAAGCTCTTCCTACCGACCAAAGTAGGACCCCGTTTCGCGATCCGATCTCGATTTCGATGGAAGTTTTGTCGCTTGCAGCGCGTGTTCTAAGCGCTGTCAATTTTCTACACGTGCATGGGGCCTACGATTTGGGCGAAACCCATTCTAAGAATATCAGCCATGCGACGATGGGTATCTGGGCTGCAGTGATTGGCCTTGATATGGTCCAAAACGTGCGTGAGTTGGCCAAAGAACAAAGTACCAATACACTGAGACTGACTCCTCAAGAAAAGGCTGAAAGGCGCTTTAAACAAAAAAAACTGGTTGCGAGCACCGTATGTGACGGGATTGATCTAGTTGCGCTTCCTTTTGATTTTGGCCTTTTACCCTTCTCACCTGAGTTGCGCATTGTCGCAACCATAATCCTTGTCGGAGCTAAAGGCTCTTACATGGTCAGAGAAGCCACCTACGGCTAAAAATGATGGGCAGCACAAGCTTTTGTGATTCTGTCGACTGCAAATATCGACACGATTGCAACCCCAATTGGGGCAACGGGGGGCGATTAGCCCCCCCCTCCCAACAAGCTACTCCTTTCACCTGCGAAGCAAGGTGGATCCGAAAATCCATAACTGCTGCAACTGCTGCTCCTCTCCCTCTTCTCTATCTTTCCAATCCAAACCCTGAATGGCGATGCTCGCGCTTAGCTAAAATTGGAGCCAACATCCCCTCTGCTGCATACACCTCCACCCGCTTTTTGGCTCGAGTAAGAGCCGTGTAGAGCATCTCCCGACCAAACACATCCGCACCCTCCGGAAGTAACACCGCCACAGCATCATACTCACTTCCCTGACTCTTATGCACAGAAAGCACATATGCATACTCATAGTGTGGAAGCAGATACTCAGGGACCTCCCTCTCTCCAAAATAGGCCTTTTTCTCGCTCGGAACAAACTCTCCCAAATCACCATTGTACAGATCAACTGCCGAATCGTTGACCTTGATCATAATCGGAAACCGAGTCCCTCCCCGTTTTCTATGCTCTTTCAAGACTCTTTGATTTAATCTCTCTACTCCCCAAGGGCCGTGCCTAAGGGGCGTTAAAATACAGACCCCCTCTTCTAAAACCCACGAAATAAGTTGGTCAAAAGGAGGGAGAGGCTGCACAGGAATCTCTTTTCCCTCACGAACAGCGCGCGCCCACTCGACAATTGTATTCAGCTCCGCCCGCAGACAGCGATTCAACTCCGTTACAAGAGTAGTGTCAGCAGCGAGGTCAGCGAAAAAATGACCCGACTCAACAGGAGGCAGCTGATCTTTGTCTCCAATTAAAACAAGACGCGCTTCCTGTTTCACTGCAGCAAAAAGAGAGGCCATCATCTCCGCATCAATCATCGAAGCCTCATCCACAACGATCAAATCAGCGGTTAACTGCCGTTTTTTTAACAGAGAATGCAGGGTCTGAACAGAGGCTAACCCTTTGAGAGGTGCGCGTAGATTCGCTGCTGCTTTGCCTGTGGGCGCCGCCACCACCACCTCTTTGAGATAGGGAAGAAAATGACGAATAAGGGTAGCGGCTGTAAATGTTTTTCCTGTTCCAGGTCCGCCACAAATCAAAGAGAGAGAGCGGCGTGCAGCCTGAAAAATTGCCTCTTTCTGCTCGTTTTCTAAAGACTCGGTTAGATGGAGCTCTTTAATAGGCAGTGAGGGCTCTTGCTCTTTTAAACGGTGAAAGTGATGGAAAAACCGTTGCTCACAATCCCAGTTGCGGCGGAGATAAATGCGCCCCCTCTCTTGCACAAGTGCCTGTTCAAAAAGAGTGGCAGGAAGTGAGATATCGGGATTTTCAGGTAGACAGAGATGCCCTTCACGTGCGGCTTTGAGCAGATCTGCTAGATAGTGATGAACGGAGCCTGGTGCGTTAGGGGCGAGTCTTTTGGCAAAGTAGACATCAACCGGAAGGTGATTCTCTTCTGATTCGCACGCTGATCGCTGCTTGAATTTCTGTAATTCGGGCTGCAAGGGTATTTCTTATCCTCTCCATGCGGGCCTGCCGCTGTGTGTTCCAATCTGTAAACGCCACTCTAAAACGACGCCATCTCGGCTCAAAAAAAGCTTCTAGAGGGTCTTGCACCAAGATACGGAATGTATCAGGAAGATCCTCTTTTACAAGAAGCGCAAACAGTGCTGCTTGCGTGCCACCCGATTGAAGATAATCAAAGAGATTCACACAAATCGCCTTAACTAGCTCATAGGGAAACTGTTCTGCCTCGACAAGCGATTCAGAGCCGTTTACAACTCCTTTTGTCGCCTCCCTTAAACCAGACAGAAGATCATCATAAACATTTACAGCCACTGCTGCAACTACTTCGCGTGGAACGGCTGTTGCCTCTTCGCACGAGTCGGCCGCAGCTTGTAAAAAAGCAACTGCTTCACTCCCACCTGCCTTCAAATAGTCCACCACATTCAGTGTAAACGCTTTCACCAAATCGTAGGGACCCTCGGAAAGCTCCTCTAGACTGTCTCCAACTAAGTTTAAGCTCTTGAATGCTTCAGAAATTCCTGATGAACCATATCCCAAAAGATTGTGAAGCACATCACGACTGAGCGTCATCAAAGGAGTGATACTCTCATCTACGGCTTGGGGCAATGCGATTGCTAGTTTCACCAGCTCTTCAGATCCAGCGCGCACGTAATCACACAAAGTCACCGCAAGAGTGCGAGCCAAAGTGCGTACACCACTTGTTGCCTCTACTGCTCCCTCACCAATCGCTGGAAATACTTTTTTGGCCTCATCCCATCCGCTGACTAGATACTCAAGCAAATGGACGAGCACCTCCAAAATGCCCTCTTTAGCAAGACGAAGAATATGGGAGAGAACCGGAACGCTCACATCAAGCATCAACTGAAGCTGATGCCTACCAGAGGCCAGGTAGTCGAGCAGATTCATCACTATACCCCAAACTAGCTCGCGCACCAAAACAGATCCCTCTTCTACCGATTCAGGAAGCGCAAGTAGGCCTTTTACAGACTCCTCCCAACCACTTCGCGCGTAATCGATGGAGGCGTAAACACCACCACGTAAAAGTAGCCACGCACCTCGCAAAATTTCATCGGTAGCCTCCCCACACCCTTGAGCCAGTTTCACCCCTTCTATTCCACCTGAAAGAGCCATATCGGTCAGTGATTGAATCAAAGCGCTGGCCAACTCTGCAGCAGGTGTGATCGCTTCATGTACAGCATTGGGAACATCTCCTAGCAACTTGATTGCCTCTCGAGCACCCGATCCACTGTAGAAGCCCACCTCGCGAGCCACTTGTGAAACTGTTTGTAAAACGGGGCGTCCTCCCTCTTCGGCAGTTTCACCCAGGGCATAAGCTAGCTTAATCCCTTCTCTTCCCCCGCTACCCAAGTAGCTAGCCCCATTTTGAAAGAGGGGAAAGCTCCCCTCATAGAGAAGAGAACCGATGTCAAAGAGAGATTCACCTAAACCGGAGCCAATCTTCACACCTTCACTCCAACCGGAATGCAAATAGCTCAGTAAATTCTCGATCACTCGCTGAAAAAAGGTCTTGAGTCCATTGAAGACCCACTTAACCAACTCTACGATCGCATAAACCCCTACAGCCAAACCTGCAACCGTCGTGGTTAAACAGTCGTAATGCTCAGAATCTGACCGTATCGGTTCTCCAACTGCTGCCATCTAGGCTTCACACCCCTTGTGCTTGAGCAACGCGCGCGCGCCGATCCAAGTAATCTCTCTTTGCACCTGCAAACTCTTGGTTACGTGAAGTTGCTTGATTCGTGCGCTGGACATAGTATTCTTTTAAAGAATCGAGTTTAATCGCATTAGGATGAAAGGTGTTGATGATTCCAATAAAAGCAGAGGCCAGAATCGCTCCCAAATCGACCCACTCCCAAGCAATCCGCTTTAGGTCCTCAAGGGCCCACCCGTCAATGGCATAACGACACTGTTGATGATAAGCATAGGTGACTGTGATCGGCAGGAAAACCGTCCGCAGAACCGTCCGCACGACTCGATAGGTTAGGCTAAGCGCCATCCCGATTGTGCCTGCCATCAGGTTGGTAACGCGGATGCTGTCGTTGGTAAAAGGATCCTGTTGTTCTGCTCTATTATACTCATTAGCACGGTAGTTATACTGTGCAATGACTTGATGTCGGATCGGCATCGGACATGAAGCGGTCAGCCCCATTTTAACGCTTTGAGGATCAAAAGAAGCTCTTCCACGTCCCGAAAGAAGAGCGAGAGTAGAGACGCCTCTTTCTCCTTTTAGACATGTATTTAATTCTGCTCTATCAGGCATAGAATAGGTAATGGCTGCCATAACTTTACCTCGTTATTTTCATTCAATTGACGTGAGCCAGAATAGCATAACTATTTGTTATTAAAGAAATGATAAATCTCTTGTGAGCGTAGAAAGAGGTAAAAGCTCCCTTTAAAAACCGGTTTTTTATAAAAAAGACTTAAGTAACGCTCCACCCCTTGTTGATAAATCGAAGCTTGTAAAGCGTAGCTATGCTCCTCGATTGCCTCTTCTACTGAAGCTGTCAAGTAGTTCGTCTTCCAATCAAGAATATAAAAGCCACCCTCATACTCAAAAAAGAGATCGATAAAACCCTTAAAAAACCCTGGAGGCTCAACAGACGGGAACAAAAACTCCATCTCTTTAAGTATTTTTTGTGGATCGACAGCCGATAAGGGAAAGGGACCGTCAGGACCGGGGAGAGGTAAATGGAGCGTTTGCTGCATCATCGAGGCCACCTCTTCAGTCCACGGCTCTAAAAACGTTCCTTTCAGCTCAGGGGTCACAAAAGGAAGAAGCGTTTTGGCTTGAAAAGCCTCAGCAAAGGGGAGCTTTTCAAACAGCTCATGAATCAAAATCCCTGTTTGAGGACCTGCCGGAATAATCCCTTCAGGAAGACTTCTTTTCTCGGGAGTGTGAGGAGGCGCGAGTGAGGTGTAGGAGTGAAGTGCATAAGGTGTATAGGTTTGGGAAAGCTGAGGGGCAGGTAACACCTGCTCCTGTTTTTTCTCAAAAGTGACAGGCGGATAAATCTGACACGTTTCAGAAGAATAGACAGAGAGGTCGATCCCTTCTAAAAAGGTCGTAATCGGTGAGTGATTCTCTAAAACAGGAATGTAAAGCCTGAGCTTTGCCCGTGTGCAGGCGACATAAAGTTGACGCATCTTCTCTGAATGCTCTTCTGCCTCACTAAAGGGATCGGTAAAAACTAAACGATTCTCTCCACGCACTAAGCCTTTTCGCCGTGAATAAGGAGTGGCAACGCCAATTGGAAAAACCACTGAAAATTCAAGTCCTTTACTGACATGAATGGTCATGACTTGAATCGCCTCTTGCTCGCTTTTGGCTCGCGCTTTGAGCTGCTCAGAATCGGGATCGAGTTGCATCAAGCGGTGGAGAAAGCAGAGGGGATCCTCACCTGATACAGCAGCCATTTCAACCAGTTGCAATAGATCCTGATAAAGAGCGGCATCGTTTAAGCGTGATTCGCACACCACTGTTTGAAAAAATGTGAGAACACCTTCTGTCTCGAGCAAATGGTGGTAGCAATAGAAACGCTCGGCTTCATCGGGCAGAGCATCAAGTGAATAACGGAAAAACGGACCCGCAAGCACGCGAGCGACAGCGCTACGATCGCGTGGATTTTGAGCAGCGCGGACAAGCTCTATGAGCGTCTCAAAGGCAGGTGTATCCAAAAGAGAGCGACTTTTTTTCGAGACGGTCGGAAGGGGACAAAAGTGCATAAAGCGGTCGGCTTGAAATCGATCGCTAACTAAAACCGCACACTCATGCAGAGGGATCTCTAGTCGAACGATCTCTTGGACAATCGTAGAAAACAAGGCCTCTTCAGTATCGGCTAATAAAAAGTGCAGGCTTCCCTTTCCATCATCGATAGGAGAGAGCTCAGAGGCTGCCAAAACAGGTGGACAAGGTAGGGTCTCATCTCTTTTGGGCAACGTAATAAACGGCTTTGCAAACAAGGTATTTAACGATTCGACAAGAGAGGGGGTGGAGCGGTAATTGGTTTGCAGTGAGGCCCAACTTTTTTCTCCCATTGCCTTTTTCGCTTCTAAATAGGTGTAGAGATCGGCGTTGCGAAAACGGTAGATCGACTGCTTGGGATCCCCCACCAGATAAAGAGGGCCCTCAAATTTGTCGGTTAAAAAAAGAGTCGAAAAGATTTTCCACTGCTGTGGATCGGTATCTTGAAACTCATCGATTAAAACGGCGCGGTAAGAGGAGCGCACCGTTTGCGCAAAAAGAGGAGCGCGCACATGTCTGGCCATCAACCTGAGAAGATCTTCAAAAAAAACCAGCTCTTCCTCTTCAATCACTCTCTCTAAATGCAGGCGCGCCTCTTCAGCCAAAACAGCGAGGATCGCCACCCGATCGGAAAAAAGAGCGAGTTTGGGAATCAAACCTCTCTGCAACGCCCCCAAAAAGCCTGGATAGTGGAGGGTAACCTCTACCTCTCTTTTGAGTCGGTTGTCTTCCGTGTATCTGAGGATCGGCAAATCAACAGGATCCATCTTTTCACCTGCAATCAACTGTGTAAAGCGCTTTAAACCTTCAAGAATTTCTAGCTTCACTTCTTTCTGTCGATCACAAAGCTTCCCATAGCGAGGCGCCAAGGCAATGAGGTCCTCAAGTAGTTTTTCAGGATCGACTTTTTCCAACTGAGCGAGTTCTTCAGTGTAATCCCAGTCCGGCTGCTCGATGGGAAGACGTTGACTCGCAAGGGCAGCGAGTTGATTGATCAATGCTTCACTGTTTCCTTGAATAGCTCTTTCAAACTGCTTAGGTGTGAGCGTATTGGAGGTGCGAAGCGCATCTTTGATGATCTCTTTGAGTGTCTGGGTCTGGGCACTTTGCTCGATTTGATCGAGGGAAAAGCCGGTTTGCAAGGCGTGTTCTTGCAAGCAGTGAAAACAAAAACTGTGGATCGTCCAGATTTTTGCCTCATCGAACTGAGCGAGTTGTTCCCCAGATAGATGCCTCCGAATGCGCTCTTTTAGCTCAATGGTTGCAGCCCTTGTAAAAGTGACGATCAAAATTTCTTCGAGAGCCACTCCCTCTTCGAGCATCCGAAGCACTAAGTTTTCAATTGCAAAGGTCTTTCCTGTTCCGGCTGAGGCCTCCAAAAAATGGTTTTCAAAGAGAGGAAGATCTGGAGCGAGCACATCAAAACCACGCATCAGCCATCTCCTTGTAAAGAGTTTCGGTCTTCTCTTTCCATTGCGCAACCAGCTCATCTGGCAGCAAGGGCTTTTGTCCCCTCAACGCCCACTTCAATGAGGCGTCGTAACTAGCTGCTAACGCTAATTTTTTGGGACTATCTTTCAAAATCGGCTCGACCCAATCAGGAAAAAGGGGAGAGGGCATCTGTTTTGATAAAAAATAATAGGCGATAGCATTACGCAAATAAGGGGTTGGATCATCAAAAAAGCGCTCTACTTTTTTTCCATCGCGCACAAAAAGAAGGGAAGATGTTTCCGGACGTGTGGCGGTGGCAATTAAAAAAAGAGGCCAAGAGCGCACCGCGCCCTTCATGTTTTTTCTCTCTAGTGCGCACAATCCCTTTGGTATCAGGCTATCTAACGTTCCTACTAGCTGAACACCATCAACAGTCAAATCGACAGGACTACTCTCCAAATGAGGTGGGATCAAAGCCATTTCCTCTGCAAGCTGCTTTTGCGCGAGTATGCCCAACGCTCCGATCGGAAAGACACCTTCTTTACGCGCCTTCAAAAGGGCATCGCCTGCTGCGCTTTGCTTGCGCAAAATCGCTCGATTTAAGGCCGATAGATGAAAGGCCTCTTCTCCTTGAACCACCTTCTCATCCCGAATATAGAGATTGCGATGATGAAGGTAGTGACGCAAAGGAGCGCGAAACGCACGGACAAAATCAGTCATATCGATCTGGCAAGAGGGAATTTCTATTCTCTGCGGATGGAACGTAAAAAGAGCGGGCTGCTGCTCTGGCTGGTCTTTGACCGGACTTACCGTGGGGTGCTTTACTGTTTTAGAAATGTAAGGAAGAAGCTGTGTGACAACAGAGGAGGGAGGCCAAGGAGTTTGATCAAAGGGATCAGATCCAATGTAGCTAATGAGAAGTTTTGCGCGCGCTGAAAGCACCGCCTCTAAAAAGAGATAGCGGTCGAAATCCAAGCGGGAAGGAGCGTAATCCCCTTTATTTTTAATGAGGTCTAGTGAAAAAAGGTTGTCTTTCCGCGGAAACGTATCATGATTCATCCCCAAAAGACAGAGTATTTTAGATGGAATAGCACGCATAGGAAGCAGAGAGCAAAAACGGACCGCTTGAATAAGGTGAGCGTGGATGGTGACACTTTTTTCTCCTATTGAATCGCGCAGCAAAGGCTCGATGGTCGCAAAAGAGTAGGTGCGTTTAGCAGAAAAACGGCCGGCCCGCCCTAACTGTTCGAGCTCAATGGCCACTTGATCAGATTCTGCAAAAAAAGTGGTGTGCAGAGCAATGAGCCTGTTAACCCACTCTCTAAGTGGGAGAGTTTCGTGTAAAAGTTCCAGAGCCTGGCTTAGTTGATCGAGAACCTGCTTCCACTCTCCTAGTAACTCGGCTTGTGTAAAGTCAATCCGCCCGGGAGAATAAGGAATTGCCAGCTCCTCAAGCAGGTGGTCGATCCCCGCTTTCCACGTGGAACCTTCATCCTGAACCCCTTTTTCACACTGCCTCTGCTTTAAAAGAGCATCTCGATGGGCGCTATCTAGTCCCCACCGAATCCCAGTAGCTTCGATCCAGTTACGGATTTGAAGCAGATCTTCCTCAGACCACCCTCTTTTTTTCTGAAATAGGGGATGATGGAACAAGTCTAACACAGCTGGTGCACTAAATCGGTTTTTTTCAAGCTCAAGCAGCGAAAATAATCCTTCAATCTGTGGATGATGGTGCTGCATCGGCATATCGGCAATCTGATAGGGTAAAGAGCCCTTGAAAACAGCTTCGACATAAGGGGCATAACGCGTGATATCGGGGGCCATCACCAAAATATCTTTCGGCTCAAGCCCAGGCTCTGCTTCCAAAAGATTTAAAAGGGTCGTGTGGAGATTCTGCACCTCATGATGTTCTGTCTGCGAGATGTGGAGCTGAAGCGAGTCATCTTCGACTTTTTCCGTCGTCTCCAAATTGAGCCATTCCTGCTGCAGCCTCTGGAGCTGCGTCTCTGCTTCAGAAAAAGCATAACACTCTTCTGTCATCAGATCGCTCTCTTCCACCAAACGCGCCATTTCTCGGCCCACTTTTCCAAAGTAGGTTAAATGGGGGTGCGCATGTGAAAGATCGCTCCAAAACTCTTGACAGGGAGAGAGTTGATAAAAGTGCACTCCCGAGAGCTGCTGAAAAAAATGGAAGTAAAGCGGCGGGATGTGACTAAAAGAGAAGAGATGGATCGAAGCTGCGCTTGCTTGCGTTTTCAGCTTGGGAAGCATCTGCAAGGGGTAGTTGCAGGTGGAAAAAACCTCTTGCCAAAGTGCTTCTTGCCAATTTTGTGGCTCTTTTTCCCACTGCCCACAAAAGATCTGTCCATACACTCCATAACGGTTGAAAAGAGTCGCCAGCTCCCTTGAAAGCAAGAGCATCCGCCTCTTTTTCCCACGCGTGTAGCTGAGAAGCGGCTCCCATTTTTGCTGGATTCGGTCCATCGCCTCTTCAATCCGAAGAGTGAGTTCAAGTCTGGAGGGAAAAGGTTCACTCTCAAACAGCTCATGAATGGCATGGTCCAAAAAAGAGGTTGTGATTCCGGCGGCAATCGTGAGATGGTTGGCAAGATGCATCCGAATCCAGTTCTCCATTGCTTGGCTCGGAACAATGATCAGCCGCTTGGAAAAGGGGGTAGATCCCGGAAAAAAGAGGTTTTCTTTCAATCTTTCAAAAAGATTTTCAATGGAGTTGCCAAAAAACAACCGACAAGGACTATAATCGCTCCTAATGTCCGCTTCTAAACCAAAACTTCTGACCTCTTTTTCAGCGCTCAATTTTACCCAATTTTTTGCAGCTTTAAACGATAACCTCTACAAGCTCCTCTTGGTTTTCTTTCTTATTTCCATTAAAGGTGAGGAGCATAGCAACACAATCCTATCGCTTGCTGGCGCCATCTTTGTCATTCCGTTTATCCTTTTTGCCTCTACTGCCGGAACTCTGGCTGATCGCTACAGCAAGCGCACGATCATCTACCTTACCCGACTGATCGACATTCTCTCAACGTCCTTGGGTGTGATTGCCTTCATTTTTAAGTCGGTTTTGGGTGGATATATTGTTCTTTTTTTAATGGCGACGCATAGCGCCCTCTTTTCGCCATGCAAATATGGAATCATTCCCGAGCTTGTCAAAAAAGATGATGTTCCCCGCTGCAACGGGATGATCACAGCCGCCACCTACTTAGCGATTATCTTAGGGACCTTTTTTGCTTCTTTTATCACTGAAATTACCCACCGCAATTTTGTCTTTGCCGTCTTTTTCTGCGTCTTTATTGCCATCATTGGCACCCTGTTTAGCTTAAAGATCCAAAAAACGAAACCTGCAGCCGCAGGAAAAAAAATATCAGCGCGTTTTGTATTCACCATTCTCCGCAGCCTGAAAAAGTCCAAGAAACGACGCTACCTTTTTCCTGTGATTGTGTTCGCTGCCTATTTCCTCTTTATGGGCGCCTATGCCCAGCTCAATATTATCCCCTTTACCCTCCAATCTCTTCACCTCTCCGAGATCCAAGGGGGCTACCTTTTCTTAATGACAGCCATTGGGATAGGAATTGGTTCCTTTTTTGCAGGGCGCTTTTCAGGAAACCAAGTCGAGCTCGGCTTTGTCCCCTTGGCTGCGATCGGTGTCTCAATCTGTTTCATCGCGCTTTTCCTCTTTGCTGCGCACTTTTTTGTTGTGGTTCCGTTTTTGATCATACTCGGTATCTTCGGAGGATTTTATATCGTCCCTATCGAAACTTTTATTCAAATAGCTAGTCCTGAAAGAGATAGAGGTCAAAATGTCGCTGCTTCCAATTTTTTGAGTTTTATTGGGGTGATTGTTGCCTCGGGCTTGATTGCTTTTTTTGGAAATCTTTTGAATCTAACTGCAGCAACAGGCTTTTTGATTGTTGGGATTTTGACTTTCTTAATGGGTTTGTTTCTACTTTTACTCTTTGCCGATCAGGTACTCCGCTTGATTGTGGCGACTGGGGCTAAGCTTTTTTGTCGGATCAAGGTAACAGGAAAACGGCGTATCAAGTCGATTCAGCCCACACTACTTGTCGCTCCGCGCACCAACTGGCTCGATACCCTCGTGGTCATGACCATCCTACCTCGCATGACTCGCTACATTGTCCCCAAGGCACGCATCAACAAAAAAAAATCCTTTCTTTATGGTCTACTCTGGCTCATTCCCATTGACATCGAGCATTTCTCTCCGATTGGCCCTCCGGCGCTAGAGGCGATCAAAGCTGAGTTAAAAGCAGGGCAATCTGTTTGTTTGATGCAACCGGTAGACCTGCCCTCCAGCAGTTTAAAGGAGTGGGAAAAGGCGCTGAAAGAGGTGCTTAAGGATATTCATGTCCCTGTTTTACCTATTCATATCTCCCGTAGTAGACTCAAAACTTCGGGGCGGCTTGCCGAGCTCAAAAGCCTAACGAAAGGGACCATTCGGGTCTTTTATGGAAATGGGCATGGCTAAAAAAAAACCTAGTCGCTAGCATTTCATTTATGGATCTAAACACCTGGTGGTACTTCCGCGCTTTTGCGATTTTTGTTCTATTCAACTTTGTTGCAGTGGGATCTGTACTTCTTTTTCATAAAAAAAAGTGGCATGTCGATCCCACTCAATTTCGCCATTACACCTCGTTGATTTTTCAAATCTGCGGTATTATTTATGCGCTTTTTTTAAGTTTTATTGTTTGGGACGTTTGGGAGCGATTTTACGACGTCAAGCGTACCATCCAAACCGAATCAAAAAACCTTGTCGACCTCTACCGAGATTCGACTGTTTTTGAACCTGAGATGGAAGAGGCGATTCAGGCTAAACTCAAGCAGTATTTAGCACAAGCAATTTACCAAGAGTGGCCTAAAATGGAGTGGCCCGGAGCTCTTGAGAGAGGGGATGATCTTGTGCATGAGATCTGGCAAGTCTATTACAATTACACGCCTAAAACGGAAAAGGACAAAATTTGGTACACGGAATCGATTCTAAAGCTCAACGAGTTTTCAAAGGCTCGCTTAACACGCATTTTCAACAATTCGAGTTCTGTGGGTATTTTAAGATGGGTGCTTCTCATTGTAGGCGGGTTATTTTTAACTTCAATTCCCTGTTTTTTCAAAATTGATTTGCTATTTTTCAAGTTGCTTCTAGTTCTCTTTTTAGCCAATATTATTGCGTTCTTACTCTTTATGGTCTTTTCACTCGACCATCCTTTCACGGGATATGTTGAGATTGATACGCATCCCTTCGAATATGCCCAAGAAATCATTCAGCCCTGGTAGAAGAAGGGAGCGTTGAAAAACTTAGAAGGCGTAAATAACAGACATTTCGAAGGCTTTGTAGCGGAAATCGCCGCCGATACTCTTGTTACGTGGCCGCGTATACTGCCCCTGCGCTCGCAAAGAGAGATTGTCGGTCATCGCATACAGACCACTAACCGCCCATCCCTTATAGTTCGTAAAGCCACGAGCCCGTCCAGGCCCAAATCCCTCTAAAATGGCATCTGAAAGCAGGCCGTTCTCCGCATTTCCATGCCCTATCCCGCATAAATCATATTCAGGAACTGCCTGCGCTTGTACACTCTGGTAATTAATGTCGATCGACCAGTCACAAGCTTTACACAATTTACCCAATGTAAAGCCGGCATACCACGCTCCGTTGAGCTTTTTCCCATTAGTTGTGGGTGTCCGCTTTGCATCATGGTTAGCTAAAACGGCTCCATAAACATAAAGGGTCTTACAGTGCATAAAATCCACTTTACGCTCATAGCCAAAGAGCATCTGCGAGACAATGAAGGAGTAGCGAGGATTTTGCCCCACCAATGTTTTACCGGCGTTCTTTTTATTTCCGTAATCAAGCGTGCGCGCACCTCGATGCCAGTCAACTAGGCTATATTTAAAACCTAAACCGGTGCCACGAAAGTTGATGACTCCTGTCTCCACAATCCAAGCGTAGTGATTCGTGAAGCTATCAATGATGAAAGGCCCACCATGAATGATAAAGTCACCTACGCGCGGCCAACAGCGCGTATAATAGAGGTGAATCCCGTCAAAGGTGCTGCAAAATTCGACCTGCGAATCGTAGATAAAGTTGAGTTTGCTGCGTCCAATTTCTATATAGAAATCCTCTTTGCCCTCTTTGTAGATATCATAACCAATAAAGGCGCGGTCCATCTCCACACGCGTGGCCGTTCCTCCATCTTTTCCATCAAAATTCACCCACTTGAGTTTAGTCGAAACCCAAGAGCGAGGCGCGACGTAATCGAAAAAGAGGTTCACCTCACTCTTGTAACGATTGATTCCCACAGGCGTTCCTTGTCCACGCTTCTTAAATCCATTCACCTGCTCACCAGCAGAAATCCAGCGGGCACGTACATCACCTGCAATCGTTAACAAGCCTGATTTTTTCCGACACTCAATCAATCCCTTACTCTCAATAAAATCGCGCAAGACATTGGGATCGACAAAATCATTATCCTCAGGTCCAAAGTCTCCTTCAGATAGAAATCCAGAAGCTGTAGGACCCAAGTTGTCCGGCGCGGCAAAAAGGGGAAGTGCGCAACCAAAAAGTAGAAAGATAAAAAGGATTTTTTTCACAAGATGACTCATAACGGTAACGTTTATAGAGACCTTTTACGTTTTTGTAAAGAACTGTCCATACTCAGATGGAACCGTGTAAAGTCCCCACTCTTGTCGATCGACTCCATTCAAGTAACGACGCCATTGCACGATCGGCTTCCCTTCGCTACCACAATCATCGAAGCGCCAAAATTCGACGTTCCCGGTCCCTGGATTCACGGTGAAACCAAAGGTGTTTTTCACCCAGTTAGTATCTGCGATTAAAAACGGCTCAGGGTATGCAAAACCCAGTTTTTGCATCGCCCCTGTAATCTTTTGGTGAAAGGGAATCGAAGAACGCGTTGAGCCTGTTACTTGAATCAAGAGTGCCTTCGCACTATCCCGCAGCTGCGCAGCTGAAAAAATCTGATACCGTCCCACATCCAAGGTCTCAATACGCTCATCTAGCTGAGCATAAAATCGGTCATCAATTTCCTCAATAGCCTTAAATATGGAGCGCAGCCTGTCTGTAAGTGCGTGTTCAGGGAATAGAGGAAGAGAGCGGTAGAGGATGGCATCAAGCTCCTCAGCAATGAGTCCTGGACGGAGCCACTTTTCATATGAAAGCGCGCGGATCACATACTCTCTAAATTCATTGGAGCGCATGGAGTAGGGGAATCCCTTCAAAATAGTTTGCACATGAGCTTGGTAACCAGAGGGAATAAAGTTGAGAAGCTCCGAAAAAACAAAATCCATCATCCGGCTATCGAGAATATTCTCGTCGAGAAAACGTTGCTGTGGATGGTTCCAGAGATCGCGAATCCAGGTATAGGTATAGAGATCGCTTTCCCAAGCTTGGCGAAAGAGGTTCCAACCCGGCTTACATAAAAAAGCATGAGTTGGCGAGGAGGCAAGCAAGGAGCGGTCCTGCTCCTGTTCATAGAGTCTCTGTGTGCTGTGTGGCAACTCGCGCATTGTATCAATGAAAAAAGCAAGTAGCTCTGTTGGACTCTCCACCCAACGTCTCACTTCCGTTGGAGGGTGAGAACTTCCATAGTAACAACTGATGAGTGTTCCCATTGTTCCACCGGAAACATAAACCCACGGTTTGCGCTTGACTTGCTCTAGACTCTTTAAAGGCTCTTTGTAGGCCCGGGCTAGCCGAGAATACGACGATTCAAGAAATTCGGGACGCTTAATGGTCGTGATGATCGTCGTCACAAGCTCAGAAAGCTCTTGTTCAATCCCCTCCATCTCAGGCAAATGCCTGAGCTCATTTTCTGTCGCTACAAAAAAGGCGCTCAGATGCTGGATATACTCAGCAGAATTATGGATCAGACTCCAGAGAGCCGTGTGCGCCCTACCGTGCTTGTAAAGCAGCCGAAAACCGGCAGGACTATCATCATAAAGAGTGGAGTTCACATCCAGCATTTCGGCATCGTAAACCTCTTGGAAGTAGTCTTTCATCTTCTTCCCATAAAAATCGACTAAAAAGGGGAAAAGCTTGGAGAGTCTTTGCCCTTTATCGTGCGCCTCATCTCTCTCACTTAAAGTGCGATTAATCTCCTGCTGTCGCAATCTGTAGTCAGCACGCAACCACTCCAATTCTGAAGCAGAAGCCCTTCGAATACGTCCCTCCACATATTTGGCTTGGGCAAAAAGATGGTCGTAGCGCGACTGATACTCTTCAAGCTCATCATTGAGTTGATCTATCTTCTTTTGTAAATACTCTTGAATGCTCTGCCCAATTCCAAATGGTTCTTCTGGCTCAATGCCTAAGCTGATGTAGAGATTCCACCGCGCACAATCGGCCTTAGACTCCGAAAGGGAGGCTAAAGTGAATTCCCAGGACTTAAGCAATGCATTATCTGTAAGAGATTTGAATGCATTTTTTCCTTTTTCATAATCATTTAAAAACTGCGTGCATGCGGCCCCTTTTCCAGCCTGCTGATGCGGCGTTTGGATCATGATTTGATGCGCAAGTCCCTCAACAGGCCTTTCTTGGTGCTCCTTTACCTCTTCTTCTGTAACACCATGTCGACCTAATAGAGCTTGCTTGAGGAATGTATCGGCTGTGACCAGAGAAAAAGGATCGAATTTTTCAATCCAATCCGAAGATTCTGCAAACGGATTTTCTAATCGTGACGCCTCAAAAGCGGCTTTTAGACCAGGTGAGGAAATCACGCTCTTAAGTGGATCGCGACCTAAAGAGGAGAAAGGAATCGGACGGTAGAGATCACCTGCTCCCCAGTTCACACTTAGAGGCACTGTATACTCGACGCCTTCATAGACGCGTGTGAGCCTTCCAGTGGCAAAAAGTTGCCCAATATCAGATAGAAATTGCAGAGGCTGCTCTTGCTGAATCATAATCGCTGGCGCTGTTGCAAAACAGGACCCCACACTTTGACGCAACTCAGTAAGAAGTGCCGAAAAGGCAGCTCTGCGCGCATGTGCGTGGGTAATCGGGGTTTTTTCAGAAATAAAAAGGGTTTCACGAATCAGCTGAATCGCACCTTGATGGTTTTCTGGGCGGTAAATCCGTTTGAGTGTTTTGCTATAAACCTGCTCTTTAGAAAAGAGACGTAGAACTTTAAGAACGTGAGTAAGACGGTGCGCATCGTGATGTCGATTGGGGCCTAAAGAGTGACTCTCGCTTTCCAAAAGGCGCATCGCCTTCAGAAGCACTCGCCGCTTAAGCTCCCCTTTTTCATCGATCAGGTAGGTGGCAAGCTCTCGTGCCATATGGGTATTACGCCAAGACCAACTCTCTTGAAAGTGGGTTTGATCAAATTCAGTGCAGAGCGTGATCGATTCATTACAGAGCAAATCTTCCAGAGGATCAGCATATGTTCTGGCTCCCGCGGCTCTTTCAAAACTCTCTTTTAGAAATCGAAACATCATTCAATTTTTAGCGCCACAATGGTCACCTCTTCGATCTGAGAGGCACTTCCGGTAAAAGACTGTAGTTCAGCAGTCAACCCCTCAACTGCTTGCCCCGCCGTTGTCCATTTTTGGCGTTGTAGGCATTGTTTCAAGCGCTTTTTAGAAAAAGATTGGCCCTTGTCATTGATCGCTTCGGTTAAACCATTTGTGTAAAAAAGAACTAAATCTCCACTTGCAAGCTGAATCGAATCAGAAACAAAGTCACTAGATTCTTGCAGCCCAAGCGCCACACCTGAATGCTCTAAAGTGACCAAACTTCCATCCACTTTACGCACAATAGGAGGAACATGGCCACATGAATAATACGAAAGAATTTTAGATTGAGCATGATACGTCGCTGCGAATATCGTCACGAACATTCCCGTATCGCCCGTATCTGCGGTAAATGCATCATTAGTGCGACTGAGGATTTCAGCAGGATTATCGATCAGCCGAGCATACGTGCGAAACAAACTACGGGCAGAAAGAGCATAGAGACAAGGTGAAATTCCTTTTCCTGCCGCATCAGCCACGCTAATCATCAAAATCTCTTCACCAGCATTGGAAAGACGGGAGAGATACCCATAAAAGTCTCCTCCTGCCTCATTCGCAGGCAAATAGGTTCCGGCCACCTCAGCCCCAGAGATTTTTGGAACCTGAGAGGGGAGCAAGCTACGCTGCACCTGCTTTCCGATGGCGACTTCTCTTTGATACATCTCTTTTTTAACTCGCTCATCTTCTGCTTTTTGGATATTTTCCAACAAAATAACTAATGTATTGTTGAATATCTCTCCCAAAATATTGATCTCAAAACCAAACGGTTGCTTTTCAAATCGGACATCAAGGTTCCCCTCACTCACCTCACCCATCAAGTAGGAGAGTTGTCTAAGGGGGCGTGAGATCCAGAGTGAAAGCAGATAAGTCACCCCACCACCAGTGACCAATATCACACCGTAGATTGAGTAGATGAAGAGAAAGTGACGCACAGCTTCGGCAAAAAATTCCTCTTTTGCGGAGTAAGCGATCACAGAGATTCCAAAATCAGAAATAAAAGAGCGATAGGCAATTTGCACCTGATCGGCAAAAATAAATTCGAAAAAGGGGGGATCTTCTCCTTTAATGACCGGAACTGGCTTCGGAGGGAGAAAACGGCTCCCTAATTGACTGGATGCCAGAATCTCCTTTTTTCGCACTGAGGTAAGCGGATCGAAGTAATTGCCCACAAGGTTTGCATCAGTTGCGGCAAAAACAATCCCATCGGCATTCAGAATCGCAAAATCGATGTTATTTTTTTCCTTTGCTGTCGACAGCAAAGAGCCCAATTGCCCCTCAATTTCTGCCCGTGCCATCAGAATGGCAGCTGGTTCTCCCGTTTGATTTGAGCTCACCACGCGCGCCAAAAAAACGTACGGAACATAACGCTTTTCCTCTTGATCATAGATGTAGCGAACAAAGCTTCCTTCTCCCGTTTCCACAACTCGATCCAGCTTGCGAAAGCTAGTAAAAAAAGTATCCACAAAAGTCTCTGAGCTCGCTGCAATGATTTTGAACTCATCTCCTTTAGATAAATTGAGAAGAAAAAGTTCGAACTCATCACCGATATGAGCCGCCTCAGCGAGCTGCTCACTAAGATGATCAGGTTCTGTAGTGGGCAGTTGATCTTCCAAGTTGAGAAGATGGATCAATTCTTTGAGTAAAACCTGCTTGATCGGCTGGATTTCAGTCAGGGTAAAGGTGCGGAAATGAGCCGCCTCCCTAAGATCTGTTTTGGCCTTATCGATCGTATCATCATACGAATTTTGAAAGAAAATAAACGAATCGATCAAAAGTGGAAGAGCCAGCACAAGAAAGCTGATCACCAAGACGCGGAGAGTGAAAGACTGTTTAATCATGTGTCTATTCTATTTTCATTACCAAAAGGGTGATGTCATCATGCTGAGGCGCTTTTCCCGCAAAATCATTAACATCTGCGACAATGCGCCTAACGAGTGCGGAAGCACTCTTTTCTCCTTCATTTTCAATCAGCTGAATTAATCTTTCCTCGCTGTAAAGCTCAAATTCTTCATCATGAGCCTCAGTGATTCCATCTGTGTAAAGAACAACAACATCTCCACTATGGAGCTGAATCGATTCAGCTTGTTGATTTTCAGTTGGAAGCACCCCCATAGCCATCCCATGATGCCGCATGATTTCAACCGCTCCATTGGCTCGCCTGACGATGGGAGGATTGTGGCCAGCTGAAAAGTAGTGAAAAAGCCCTGTCTGCTTATCGTAGACACCGATCATCACCGTCACAAACATTCCTGTTTCCTCTGTATCAAGAGTAAAGAGATTGTTTGTATCTGACACCGCTCTGCCCACATCGTCATACTCTTTCATATACGTGCGCAGCATATTGCGTACACTTAATGAGTAAAAACAAGCCTGCACCCCTTTTCCTGAAGCGTCAGCAACGGCAACAACCAGCTGGGAGGCTCCTTCTTCTGTCTCTTTGACAAAAACATCGTAAAAATCGCCTCCTACTTCGATGGCAGGAATATAGACCTCAGCAACCTCCACACCAGGATAGTGCGGCATCTGCTGCGGAAGCAGACTCCTCTGTACCTGCTGTCCCAATCTCAGCTCTTGTGCGAACGTCTCTCTTTTTATCCGCTCTTCTTCAGCGACTTTTTTCTGTTCGAGCAGAGCATCAACCATCTCATTAAAAATCGAGCCCAAAACATTAATTTCAAAACCCATTGGATCTTTCTGATACCGCTGTTTCGAATCTCCTTTTTGAATCTCCTGCATCACCACGCTTAAGTTTTGAATCGGACGGGCCATCCGCATGGTCAACAAATAAGCGACAATTCCTCCTATGATCAAAATCAATCCGTAGACGCTGTAAATATTAAAAAAGCTCACCACAGGAGAGTGGAAAATCTCATCTTTAGACGCATAGGTTAAAAGGGCAAAATCGGCTTCAGGTAACTTTTTGACATAGCCGATTTGCGTCTCTCCTTTCCACTCAAACTCCGTGAACGGATAGCCAATTTCTCCGACCACCTTCAAAGGGTTTTCAGGAAGTGCTCCTTTCACAAAGTTATTCTCTTTTAGAAAACGGGCACGAAAATCTGGATCAAGTGGAAGAAAGTGGTTGAAACGGAGCTCTGGATCCGTAGCCGCAATGACAATCGAAGAGGGAAGCAGAAGAGCAAAACGGACAGGATAACGGTGATCATCCTGCTGGAGAATCTCATTGAGCTTATCTGAAATGTTGTCTGAAACAGCCAACACACCGATCGCCTTCTCTTCATCCGACGCGTGCACCAGGTGCGCCACAATAAAATAAGGGTCTAAATCTTTAGCATCAAAAGAAATGTATCCTTTAAACCCTCTCTCTACTGAATCGGGTTGAATAGGATCATATTTGAAAAATTCTGTATAATTTTTTCCAATATAGGATTCTAAACTAGAAGCTGTTACAATGTACTCTTTGTCATCAGTGATTTTAAGGAGAAAAATCCCAAAAAAATCTCCGACCTCAGCTAGAGTCGCCAGTCTTTTGTTTAATTCTTGATTTGTTTGATCTGGAAAATCTGTTTGCAGGTTAAGAAAGTAGGTCATCACTTCCAGCAGAGGCTTGTTGAGTGGCTGAATTTGCTCAAGAGGAAGCTCTCTTAGGTGGGCGACCTCGACCAGATAGCCCTTTGCATCAGCAACAGCGTGCTCATACCGTTTTTGCACCAGGATAAATGAGTCCACTAAAAGGGGGAAGGCAAGTAGAATAAAGCTGATACCGAGAAGGCGGAACCCAATAGACTTTCTAAATGGAATCATGAGCCGAATAATAAAGTGAAATGTTTAAAACGCAAATTGTAAGTACACACAATCCTGTTATCAAACACCTGGTCAAACTACGCACCAATGCGCGTTATCGAATAGAGCAGGGGCACGTTGTGATTTCCGGATTGAAATTAGTGGCCGAGCTATCAGAAGTGCTCCCACCTTCACGTTTGTTTAGTTTAGAGCCTCTACCGATACCTCATATTCGCGTTTCGGAATCCGTGATGAAGAAAATCACAGGCCTTCCCTCTCCAGAAGGAATGGCTGCCGAATTCCCTTTTCCTGAGGCTACATCGCTCAAAAACAAGGCTCCTCTTCTCGTTCTCGATCGGATTACTGATCCGGGGAACATGGGCACCTTGCTACGCACCGCTTTGGCTCTTGGTTGGAAAGGGGTGTTTTTTCTTCCCGGTTGTGTGGATCCCTTTCATGAGAAGGTGATCCGCGCCTCTCGAGGAGCGCTTTTTTACCTTCCGTGGCAAGAGGGAGATTGGGAGCAACTCAGAGAGCTGCCTCACACCGCTTACACAGCCGACATTGAAGGGCGCCCGCTTCCTGAGGTTGCTCCAAATGAAAACAGCATGCTTGTGCTGAGCAATGAAGCGCAAGGCATCTCTCCAGAGGGTGCAGAGCTAGGTGAACGGGTCACCATTCCTATGCCAGGCAAGATGGAATCTCTGAACGTTGCCATTTCTGGCGCCATCATGATGTATGCGTTAACCAGCCTGAGAGGAGATCGTGAGTAAGCTTTTTGAAGAAGAAGACTTTTCTGAGAGCCGTAAAGAGCACAAAACGGCGCGCAAAAGAGCGTCTAAAAAAGATCGCTCGAAGTACAAAAAAACCGACTCCGAAAAAAAAGAGCGCCACGACAAGCTTGCAACAGAAAAAAAGCTCTCCAAAAACCAGAATCTGTTGCGTGGCCGCGTCCTTGCCATCACCCCAGACGGCATTTCTGTTCAATATGAAGACAACGTCTATCTCTGTACACTGCGCGGCGCTTTAAAAAAAGAGATCAACCGGGCTAAAAATCTCGTTACTGTTGGGGATTTTGTTTTATTCGAAGAGGGCTCGATTGCTCACGTAGAGGAAAGAGTCTCCGTGCTTTCGCGGCAAGACAATCTGCGCAGGCGTCAAATGCAGCTTATTGCAGCCAATATTGATCAAGTTCTGATCACCGTTTCGGTCGTCCAACCCCATTTGAAACCCCATCTAATCGATCGCTACATCATCGCCACCTACAAAGGGAAAATGGAGCCTGTGATTGTGATCAACAAAGTCGATCTGCTGGAAAAGGCAAGCGAAGAAGCAGAGCTCTTAACGCACTGTCTAGAAACATACCGTGCGCTGGGAATTCCGATCCTGCCTATCAGCGCTGAAACAGGAGAGGGAATCGAACAGTTAAAAGAACAGATGCAGGGCCGCGCTTCGGTCTTTTCAGGACAATCAGGGGTGGGCAAGTCCTCTTTAATCAACACCATGACCGGTCTCGATCTAGCCGTTGCGGAGGTCGTTAAAAAGACGCGAAAAGGGACACATACCACCTCCTCCACCCATCTGATCCCTTTGAGTTTTGGAGGGTGGTGTATTGACACGCCCGGTATTCGCAGCTTTGGCGTTTGGGACCTCAAAAAAGAGGATGTAGAGTCGTATTTCCCAGAAATTCAGAAGGAGAGCCGGCACTGCCGCTTTCCTAATTGTAGCCATACGCATGAGCCAGGGTGCGCCCTTGAAGAGGCGCTTCAGTCTGGCAAGATCTCCGCTTTACGCTTTGATTCTTACCTCAAGCTTCTCAAAGAGCTTAAGTAAGGTCAGCGGGATGGTTTTTGAAGTATTCGCGGACTTTAAGACGTGCATTGTGGAGGCGCGAACGCACCGTTCCATGTGGAATCCCCAACCGAGCCGCAATCTCCTTTTGCGGAAGATGTTCTAAATCATAAAGCTCAAATACAACTCGGTGTTTCTCATCTAAAGTTTTAAGAGCCTCTTTCACCTGCTCCACGAAGGCTCCTTCCTCCTCATGCACCTCAGCAGAGAGAAGCTTTTCATTGAGCACATGCTCTTTGACATGTTGTTTCTTAAGGTAGTTAATGGAAAGATTGTGCGCGATGCGCCACACCCAAGTGGAAAACCGTGCCCGTTCTTGAAAGGCATCTAAATGCGCAAACGCACGGACAAACGTCTCTTGAGCTAAATCCTCGGCTATCCCCTCATCATGAATCATGCGGAGACAGTGGTGATAAATCCGATCCCAATGCGCCCGCACCAAAAGGTCCATTGCCTCTTGATTTCCCGCCCGGCTTTGTTCAATCAACGCGTGTTCATCCATTGTGGCAAATCCTAACAAGTTTTAACATTGGAAGCAGAGGAAAAATATGACACAGACCAAAATTGCAGAGATCCAAGCCATTGAAATCCTAGATTCGCGCGGTAACCCCACCCTTCACGTCACCGTCACCACAGAGGATGGAACTCAAGGGATCGCCGCCGTCCCCTCAGGTGCTTCAACCGGAGAGCATGAAGCTGTTGAACTACGTGATGGTGATCCTAACCGCTATCAAGGAAAGGGCGTGCTCCGTGCTGTGCAAAACGTCAACGATAAGATCGCCGACCTGATCGTCGGCAAAGATGTTTGTAATCAAGTTGAGCTCGATCACCTCATGTGCAAAGAAGATGGAACCGAAAATAAGTCTCACTTTGGAGCCAATGCCATCCTAGGCG
This sequence comes from Chlamydiales bacterium, assembly GCA_022601445.1. Classification (GTDB taxonomy): domain Bacteria; phylum Chlamydiota; class Chlamydiia; order Chlamydiales; family JAAKFR01; genus JAJACP01. The sequence continues at coordinate 52,302 of JAJACP010000011.1, forward strand.
CCTCACTTGCCATCGCCAAAGCAGCTGCAGCCTCCCTCAAACTCCCCCTCTATCACTATCTCGGCGGCGCCTCAGCTCATCTTCTTCCCTGCCCGATGATGAATGTGATCAACGGAGGAGCACATGCCGATAATGGCCTTGAATTTCAAGAATTTATGATTCGGCCTGTTGGCGCCCACACCTTCGCAGAAGCGATACGGTGGGGAGCCGAAATTTTCCATACCCTTAAAAAAATTCTGAAGAAAAAAGGACTTGTCACAGCAGTCGGAGATGAAGGAGGATTTGCCCCTAATCTACCCTCTAACGAGGACGCACTTACGGTTCTTGTACAGGCGATTGAAGAGGCTGGATACACGCTTGGTAAGCAGATCACCCTCGCGCTCGATTGCGCCGCTTCTGAATTTTACAACGAGGACACCTACAATGGACGTTCTTCTCAGGAGCAAGTGGAAGAGCTCGCTCGTTTTTGTGAACGCTTTCCAATCGACTCCATTGAAGATGGCATGGCAGAAAATGATTGGGAGGGATGGAAATGGTTGACCGATCGATTAGGAAAGAAAGTGCAGCTGGTCGGCGATGATCTCTTTGTCACGAACACCAAGTTCTTAGAAAAAGGGATCGAAATGGGAGTGGCCAATTCTATCCTAATCAAACTCAATCAAATCGGCACCTTAACTGAAACATTGGACTGCATTCAACTCGCGCGCGCGCATGGATATACCGTTATCCCCTCACATCGCTCAGGAGAGACAGAGGATACAACGCTCGCCGACCTAGCCGTTGCGACTGCTTCGGGTCAAATCAAAACTGGCTCGCTCTCACGATCCGATCGAACAGCGAAGTATAATCGATTGATTTTGATAGAGAAAGAGCTAGGTGCTCAAGCGCTTTACAGAGACTCTAACCAACACGCTTCTTAGATAAAACTCTTGGTTGCGCCGCAACCAAGAGATTAAGTACTAGGCGTAGAAATACTTCGCCCAACTGCCTTCTTCAAGTTCTCGAGTAGCATCTCCTATACCACTCTCATTTCTAGATGAAGGAATACCGCCGGTTCTCAGGCCGATTACACAACTCACACAGGGAATCACAAATAAGAGAGCAGCAAGCGCCCTGGTAAGTCCATGCCCTACATGGCTTACACCCCAATTAAAAGCACGTTCAGCCGTTCTACCAGATAAGGGAAAAACTAAAAGGCTAATCAACGCAATCACAGCACCCACAACAGATTCGACTAAACCAGCAATGGCTTTAAGTGCTGCTGGAATCGCCCCTAATACAGGGACTGCTGTAGCTCGTGAAAGATAGAGGTGCATCTGCTCTAGACGCTCATCAAGACGTTCCATACCATTTCTCCTTGTTGTTGGAAAGTTAACGTTCTGCAAGAGAGTGTGCCATCCGTTCTATTTATTTTCATTAACTTTTCGTTAAGACAAGCCTGAGATTTTATGAAATAAAATAGTATTATTTGTTACAATTAATTTGAGGTAATTACTATGCACACAATTGCTTTATTTGGAGAAGCCCAAAAGGGGGAATTCGAAACCGCCTATCATTGTAAAAATTTAGCTCAGCTTTCCGACTTTCTGGGTGAACCGCCCACGGAGGAGAGCCTGGGGCTCCGCTTTGCTGTGCAAGCGCTTTTGTTTGAAAGGGGAGTGGTCTTTTTTCGCGTCAAAGAGGAGGGGTTTAGCACCCCAGACTATCTTTTTGGTCTCAATTTCTTAGAAAACAAGAATCTTTTTCCCACGATCTCCGGACTCTGTCTGCCGGGGGTGGGGTGTAGCGAAATCATCCACGCAACAGAGCCTGTCTGCGAAATGCATCGCTCTATTTTGATGGTGACCGAACGCGATTTGTACGACTACCTAACCAACCGTTAAGGAGCGAAGTATTCGACCAAACCTTCGGGTGTCGCCTTCATTGATTTTTGTCCCTGCTGCCAGTTGGCTGGACAGACCTCACCATGATTCTCAAAAAAGATCAGTGCATCAATCATCCGGATTGCCTCGTCCACCGAACGCCCGAGAGGGAGGTCATTGACGATCTGATGACGGACAATGCCATCTTTATCGATTAAGAAGAGGCCACGGTAGGCAATCCCTTCATCTTCTTTAAGAACATCATAGTCGCGGCAGACGCGCTTATTGATATCAGAGAGAATCGGGTATTCAACACCCTCAATCCCCCCTTTACTGCGGGGTGTATTTAACCATGCGGTATGAGAGAAGCAACTGTCAACCGAGCAGCCCACAACTTGAGCGTCGCGTTTTTCAAATTCGCCTAAACGCTCTTGGAAAGCGTGCAGCTCTGTTGGACAGACAAAAGTGAAATCGAGAGGATAAAAAAACAAGACAACATACTTTCCCTTCATAGAAGAGAGTGAGAATTGGTTTTCAATTTTTCCTTTAACAACGGCTTTCAAGTGAAAGTCAGGAGCTTTTTTTCCAACTAAAACGCCCATCGGACACCTCCATAATAAAAAATTGCACTGGAGAGGATTCGAACCTCTGACCGCCCGGTTCGTAGCCGGGTACTCTATCCAGCTGAGCTACCAGTGCAGGGACGAGAGAAGTATACGGGAGGCGGCACAACTATTCAAGCCTCTTCTCCTCTAAAAAAGTTTTTTTTGATAGAAGATAGGAATGGAGACACGTCAGCAAGAAGAACAGATCTGGGTAGGAGGAGGCTTTATTTTGCTGGCGGCAACAGCGTATGCCTGCATGGGCGCGCTTGTGAAGTGGGGAGGAAAAATTTCTGATCAGCAGCTCGTCTTCATGCGCAACCTTGTCTGCTTGGCTCTCTTACTTCCGTGGATCCTCTTTCCCAAACCCAAAAGTCTACAGACAAACGTATTTCCCACCCATCTCGTGCGCGCAGTTGCGGGTCTCCTCAACATGTACTGTTTTTTCTTTTCGATTCGCTACATCATTTTAACAGATGCGATGCTCCTCAACAACACCATGCCTCTTTTCATCCCTTTGGTTTTATGGATTTGGAAAGGACAAAAAATCTCGCTTAAACTCATCCCGGGACTTTTAGTGGGTTTTTTGGGGATCCTCTTTATTTTACACCCTGGCATGACGCTTTTTAACCCGGCAGCTCTTGTCGCTTTAGCCTCGGGCCTCTTTATGTCGGTGAGCATGGCAGGCATTCGCGAGTTGGGAAAGTTTGAGCCGCTCTACCGCATTTTATTTTATTACTTTTCCATCAGCACATTGATTTCTGCCATTCCTCTTTTTTGGGCATGGCAAAACCACACACTGCTGATTTGGGGGCTATTAATCGGTGTGGGTCTCTTTGCAGCTATCTACCAATGCTTTCTCACCAAGGGGTATCAGCACGCCTCAGCGCAAAAGATCAGTCCTTTGATTTACTTTGCTGTGATCTTATCCGGCCTGTTTGATTGGATTTTTTGGAATAATAAGCCCGATATGCTGTCCTATATCGGCGTCGCTCTTGTGATTATAGGGGCGATCTACTGCATTAAAACGGAAACTGCATGAATATTGTCATTATTGGCGCCGGAGATATCGGAATTCACCTGGCCACCATTTTTTCACAGATCGACTATAGTATTGTCCTGATCGATCTCGACCCGGGCAAACTGGAGCAAGCAGCACGTGATCTCGATGTCGCCACACGGCGTGGCTCCGGAACCAATTGGGAACTACTAGAAGAGTTGCTTGAATTCAACCCCGACCTGCTGATCGCCCTCACAAATGACGATGAGGACAATCTAGTCACCTGCACACTTGCAAAAAACCTAGGCTATCCCCAGACCATCGCACGCGTGCGCAGCAACAAGTATTTCATGCAAAGTCGACTCAGTTTTGAGCGCATTTTCTGTGTGGATCATTTGATTGGTCCTGAAAAACTGACTGCAGATGCCATTGCAGGAATGGTGATGATCCCCGGTTCAATTGCCACCGAGCGATTTGCGCACGGCTCGATTCAGATGCGCACAGTCAAAGTCCCAGAATCATGGCGGAAAGAGGAAATTCCTCTGGTGAAACGCTCTGAGCTTGGACTCTCGCCGCAACTCATGGTGGGATTGATTCGAAGGGAAAAGACTCTCACAGCAAAAGGAAAAATTACCTCCACTAGTGAAAAGATCATTTTCCCCCACGATCAAGAAACTCTCCTTCCTGATGATGAGGTCACCTTTATTGGGGAACGAGGAGCCATTAAAAACCTCCATAAGTTTTTTGGCATCTCCCCTAAAACACCCAAGTCTGTTGTCATCGTGGGAGGCTCCCTCATCGGCCTCAATCTCGCACGCACTCTCACCGAAAGTAATGTGCATGTTAGGATTCTCGATCGCGATTTTACTAAATGCCGTCTTCTTTCAGAAAAACTTCCTCTCTGCACTGTCATCCACCGGAGTGGTACAGACTACCGCTTTCTACAGTCTGAGAAAGTGGAAGAAGCCGATTTTTTTGTCACCTGCACCAGAAATGACGAGGTGAACTTTTTAGCTGCCACCATCGCGCGTGATTTAGGGTGTGAGAATGTCATCTCCTCTCTCTCCGATACAAACTACCTTCCCCTTGTAAACCGGTTGGGAATCTCCCAGGTTGCCTCCCCACGAATCAATGCCGCAAACCGGATTCTCTCCATTGCACGTGAAAAAACAATCGCCTCAATGGTTGCGCTATACAATAACCAGGCCGAAGTGATGGAGGTAAAAGTCTCTCTCACATCGAAGCTAGTCGGTATTCCGATTCGAGAACTGCGACCCGAGTTTCCCAAAGACTTTTTAATTGCGATGATCCAGAGTCGCGGAAGAGTATTTATTGCGGATGCCAGCAGAGTGCTTTCACCCGGAGATACTGTCGTCGTAGTCAGCAGCCCACAACATGTACCTGAAATAAAGAAGCTTTTCTGATGCTATACAGAGATATCTGCAAAACCCTCTCCTTTTACATGTGGATCTTACTGATCCCCCTTTCGATCCCCTTTTGCATTGCTGCCTATTGCGAGTGGATTGTGGGACCAGAAGTCTATCCGCAACCTCCCGCCGCGTTTGCTTTTTTGCTCACCCTTTTTATTACAGCCGCGCTTGGAGGTGTTTTCTGGCTCATCGGCCAAAAAAGAACGGGACACCTTTATCGGCGCGAAGCCCTTTTACTTGTACTACTCGTGTATTTATTTACGCCAGCTGTCAGCGCTTTGCCCTTTTTTTTAAGCAAAACGCTCACCAATCCTATCGACGCTTTTTTTGAAGCCGTCTCTGGTGTGACAACGACCGGGGCGACTGTCATGCAAGCAAAAGCAGTCGACCCCTTTACAGAGCAAGAGAGACCGATCCAAAGAAATGTGCAAACAGGCCAAAAAACCGACTATAGTTACTACGGCACCCTCTCTCCGATCATCGAACCAGAGACAAAAGCCATTCTTCTATCCGGCCTTGACGCCGTCAGTCCCTCTCTGCTCTTTTGGCGCAGCTTTATGCAGTGGCTAGGTGGGGGTGGAATCATCGTCTTATTTGTTGCCATTCTACCTGCATTAGGAGTGGGCGGAAAAATCCTCTACCAAACAGAGGTGACAGGCCCCAGTAAAGAGTCGATGATGCCTCGCATTAAAGAGACCGCAAGCCAACTGTGGAAGATCTACCTCGGCCTCACCATCTTAGAAGTGATTCTTCTTATGGTCACCAACCACTCCATCAGCTTTTTTGACGCCGTTACCACCTCTTTCTCGACCATTTCAACAGGTGGCTTTACAGCTAGAAACGGAGGCATTGCCGCCTTTCATAACGCCTACACCGATTGGGTGATCATTGTTTTTATGGTATTGGGGAGTATTAGCTTTTCCATTTACTTCTTTTGCATGAGAGGAAAGTTTTACAGACTCAAAGATCCTGAGTTGATCGGGTTTTTGCTGATCATTTTGTGCGTGGTGGCCATCACCACGTGGCAACTGATAGGAAAGTTCGGCTATCCCCTTTCTCCCGCAGAGCAGACAGGTGAGCTTGGCTTTTTCGGCGCGCTCCGCTTTGGCGCCTTCCAGGTCATCTCGGCGCAAACGTCAACCGGCTTTACAACGGCTAACTACGATCTTTGGCCCTTTTCAATCCAGGTACTCATGTTAGCCTTATTCTTTATAGGAGGAATGGCAGGCTCTACGGCAGGAGGCCTGAAAGTGATTCGGCATCAGACTTTTTTCCGGATTATGCTCGACAAGATCGAGTCGATCTACCGCCCTGACACCGTGCGCACCTATCGTGTGGGCAATAGCATCATTGATAATCGAACGGCAACAACTGTGCTTTGTTTCATTATGGTGTCGGCTTTTTTAGCTATTTTAGGCACATTTTTGCTTGTTCTCGACGGGGTGGATCCAGAGACAGGTTTAAGCACCGTTTCGTGCATGTTAAATAATGTGGGGATCGCGTTTCGGATGGGCGGGCCTGTCGAGTCCTTTGCTTTCCTATCCAATTGGAGTAAGCTGCTTGCTTGCTTTTGGATGGTGGCCGGCCGTCTCGAGTACTTTGCGGTGCTCATCGCCTTTGTCCCCGCTTTTTGGCGTACTTCCTATTAAACTTAGAATTATGCAATGAAACATTATGTTGCAAAACATTATGTTTCATTGCATAATAATGAACATGGACTTTGTAGATAGAATCAGAGAGATGCGGAGGCTAGATCGGCTTTTGCATTCCAAAGAGGGGAGCGTGGCCGTCATCTGGGGACGGCGGCGTGTAGGAAAAACCCGTCTTCTTCTTGAATGGGCTTCCAAACATCAGGGTATCTATTATGTAGCCGATGAATCGTCGGCCTCAGTTCAAAGAAAGTATCTTGCGCTTGCTCTTTCGGGTGTTTTTTCTGACTTTGCTGACGTAGACTATCCCGATTGGCGCTCGCTTTTTCTCCGCTTAGCTCAAGAGGCTAAACGCCTGAACTGGCGTGGCCCTCTCATCATTGATGAACTCCCTTATCTCATTGCTTCTTCACCAGAACTTCCCAGTGTTTTGCAAAGTTTTGTAGACCGGGAGGCTCAAGAGGCTAAATTGATCATCGCTTTGTGCGGCTCTTCTCAAAGGATGATGCAGGGAGCTGTTTTATCCCCTAGCGCTCCTCTTTATGGACGTGCAGACGAGCTTTTCAAGCTACAGCCGATTCCCATTGCCTATATGGGCGAAGCCCTGAAGATGAATCGTGCTCGTGATATTGTGGAGGCTTATGCTGTTTGGGGAGGGGTCCCGCGCTATTGGGAGCTTGTATCCAGAAGAAAAGGTGACTTGTATACGCTTATTAGTGATTTGGTTCTTGATTCAATGGCTCCTTTGCAAGAGGAGCCGAACCGTTTGTTGTTAGAAGAGTCCCCTTCAGGAATGGGTTTGCGCTCCATTTTAGATGCGATTGGTTTAGGAGCTCATCGTCTCTCTGAGATTGCAGCACGCATTGAAAAGCCTGCTACATCCCTTTCGCGCCCAATGCAGCAGCTCATTGATTTAGACCTGGTTTATCGAGAGGTTCCGTTTGGAAAAAGTGCAGTAGACTCTAAAAAAGCGCTCTATAAAATCCGCGATCCTTTCGTACGGTTTTGGTTTGAAGTTGTGGCTTCCAAGCGGAGTCTACTTGCTCAGATGAATCAGCGCGAGCATCTGCTTTATCTCCAAAAAGCGCTTCCAAGGATATTTTCTGTTGCTTGGGAAGAGCTTTGCCGCGCGGCACTCCCTACCCTTGCCAGAGGCTGGGGATTGGAGTGTGGGGAGGCGGGGCGTTTCTGGCATGGAAAGGGTCATGAATGGGATCTTGTTGCTGAGGCTAAAAAGGAGAAGAAGGTGTTTTTACTTGGAGAGGCAAAGTGGACAGCCAAGCGCCCCACCAAAGAGTGGATAGAAAGAGAAATCAATGCTCTACGTGCTAAAGGGATTCCTCCTATTTCGCGCCCTGATCATTTCCAGACTCTTTACATTCTATTTGTTTCTGAAAAGCCCCAAAACCTCCAACTCTCAGCAGATGTCCGTCTTGTTGATGCGAGCGAAGTCATCTCTCTGTGTGCTCTGTGATCTCGGTGGTTATTTTTTTGTGTCCAGTACACGCACGTAGGTAACACATTATATCTTCATACGACAAATACCATCCCTCAAAACTTTTACATTAAAGTTGATGAGTAAACCCAGCTCACAACCAGACAGCTTTAAGTACGAAAGTAGTTGTGCTCTATGAATTTCAGTAAGCAAAGAAATAGATTTGACCTCAACAATTATGTGCTTTTCTACCAATAAATCAAGACTGTAGTGTTCCCCTATTTTTTGGACAGAAAAATTTCTTATGCAGCTTGACTCAATCGAAATTCTTCGGGAGTTAGGTATCCAAGAGCTGAGTGTGGGCGCTCTTTATGATACACATCTAGAAAGTCTCCAATTGCCACAAATGCCTCATCTTGGTTTTTAAATTGATGCTGCCAAACACATTCTTCCTTTAATGTCCGAAAAAAACGCTCGATCATCCCATTCTGCTCTGGTGTATACGGAGTGATATATTCCTGTGAGAGCTTCCACTGCTTCACTACCTTCACAAATTCTTTTGATCCAAATACAAGCCCATTGTCTGACCTAAGCGACAATCCCTCTGATACGTCCACCTGACGCTCTTTCAGGGCATCTTCTAAAGCACCTGCTGCCACTTTTGCGATCCCTCGCTTTGAAAAGCGCCAGCCTACTATGTGCCTATCATAACAGTCTATAACAGCTGTCAAATGACACCACCCATCATGCCCACAAAAAACATGGGTTGTGTCGATAGCCCATCTTTGATTGACTCCGTTTGAAGCTGACCGCAGGCCAAGAG
>JAJACP010000012.1 GCA_022601445.1 Chlamydiales bacterium
TGATCTCTGTGGTTATTTTTTAGGTCCAATTCATCAACAAGATGGTTTACCAATGACAAAGGTTATGCAACACACTCGTGTAAACGATACACCGAGCGAGAGATCTGTCAACTAGAGCAAAAAAACTCAAAAGAGGAGAACTACTTTTTGGTACGCATAGATTCGCAGTATTGGTCGATGCCGCGGGCTATACCCCACGCAATCGAGTGCTGATACTTCGGATCACGCACCCTCTCTCGCTCAATCGGGTTCGAAAGAAAACCTGCCTCAATCAAAATAGCCGGCATCTGCGTCTCGCGTATCACCGCAAAGTTCGCCTCTTTCAACCCACGTGACTCAGCCCCTGTATTCGCAATGACTCTCTTTAAGATACTACCCGCCAAATTTTTAGATTCAGTAATCCGTTGCGAAGGTGGACTTTTACCCTCTTTATAATAAAACACCTCCACACCTTTTGCTTCCTTACTCGCAGCGTGGTTGTAGTGAATGCTAACAAAAAGATCCGCACCCACGTTGTTGGCGATCTCTGCACGCGTGCTGAGAGGCACATAGATGTCGTGCGTACGAGTCATAACCGTTTTATATCCCAACTGATGCAAACAATTACGTATTAAAAAAGCAGTCTCTAGAGTCAGCTCTTTCTCTTCAATAGCGTCCCCTTTATTCCCTGTGCCCCCATCTTTCCCCCCATGCCCAGCGTCCACAATGATCACCTCAGGCTTGTGCAGGCGGGTAAAGCGGGTCTGCTTTTCATCAGAAAGCCGTGAAACTTCAGGAGAAATCCCACGGTAACTACAACCCGACACCACTAAAACTAGACCCAATAATAAAAGCGCTCTCATACTGTTACCCGATTTGCAATTTCTCTTGCCACTTGGCAATCATCAAATGGAAGTGTCTGGTGGGCAAATATCTGGTAATTTTCATGCCCTTTGCCAGCAATTAAAATCAAATCATCTGTTGATGCCTTTTCAATTGCCCGTTCAATGGCCATTCTCCGATCCACCTCAATTAAAAACTGTTTCCCTGTAAATCCACACACAATTTCTTCACAGATAGCTAAAGGGTCTTCAGAGCGGGGATTATCCGAGGTCACAATGGAAAAATCGCTTCCCTTTTCAGCAACCTCTGCCATCAGCGCGCGCTTCGTTCTATCCCGATTTCCCCCGCAGCCAAAAATGGTGTAAATCTTTCCTTTGGTCACCTCTCGCAAGGAATGAAGCGCCTTTTCCAAAGCGTCTGGAGTATGGGCATAGTCGACAAAAATGTGCAATCCCGCTTGATTCTCAACACGCTCTAGTCTCCCTGGAACCGAAGAAAAACGGGCTATGGCTTCTGGTAAACTCTTAAAAGGAATGTGTTTTGCCAGTGCCGCACCGATCGCAGCAAGACAATTATAGACATTAAACCGACCAATCAGACTCCACGAAAAAGAAAGAGTTTCCCCCTGATAGGTGAGCGAAAAGCGCGTTTGATTAGGCAACAGCTCGAGCGCATGCACCCGTAGATCCGCTCTATCGGCAAAGCCGTAGGTCACCTGCTGAGCTGAACACCCTTTGCGCATATAATCCGACCAGGGAGAGTCAGCATTGAAAAGAGCCGTTGCCTGCGCATCGAGATTGTGAAAGAGCTTAGCCTTTGCTTCTGCATACATTTCCATGGTCTTATGGTAATCAAGATGTTCCTGTGAGAGATTTGTAAACAGAGCAACATCGTAATGAATCCCTGCGACTCTTTTTTGGTCTAACCCAATCGAGGAGACTTCCATCACAGCGGCTTCACATTTTTGCTTCACCATCTCTCTTAAAAGCTTTTGGTTGGTAATCACTTCTGGGGTGGTTAATTCGGCTGCAAAATGGTGCCGACCAATCACATACTCAATGGTTCCAATCAGGCCGCACGGGACATTGAAATAATCAAATAGGTGCTTGATCAGATAGGCCGTTGTGGTCTTGCCATTGGTTCCTGTTAGGCCCACCATAAAAAGAGAGCGAGAGGGAGAACCAAAAAAACGGGCAGCCAACTCTCCTTCCAAAGCGCGCACATCAGGAGTGATCAACTGGGTCACATTTTTCAAAAAAGGGTTAGGCATATCGGTCAAAAGGGCGCTGGCTCCACTGGCCAAAGCTTCCTCCAAATACTTAGCTCCATCATCGGTCATCCCCTTCTTGGCAATGAATAGATTTCCTGGTGCGACCAGCTTGGAGTGGGAGCAAAGGCCCGTGATCTCGATATCCTTGGCTCCCTTATAGACCTCAATGGGGAGGTCTGCAATTAACTGTTTGAGGTTCATGGTCGATTCCATTGTTCATAGAGGAGTTTCAGCTCGCGCACTTCTTTCATCCAATCCGCCTTTTCAGGGTCATAACGGGGATCTCCTGGCGGATATCCATAAGGATCATCGGGAGGTTCTCCTAAATACTCCAGTGTCCGCTTTGCCATTTCTGCAAATACCGGCGCTGAACACCTTCCCCCCACATAATTTTTGATCCCCCCTTCAAGCCGAATCGGCTTCGGCTCATCAAGCGTAACAATGAGCACAAGGCGTGGTCGATTTGCAGGAGCCATCCCGATAAACGAAGATATATAGCGTTGTTTGGAATAAACACCACCAACAATTTTTTCTGCAGTCCCTGTTTTTCCAGCTTCTGAATAGCCACTCACACTGGCTAAACGGCCCGTGCCCCCGGGTTTTGTCGAAAACTTCATCCCCTTAACGACCTCTTGTGCAATCTCTTCATCGAGCACCCGTCGCTTTTTAGAAAACAACGTATGATCCAGCAACACCCCCTCTTTACCCACAATTTTTCTGACTAAGGTCGGATCAACCAGAAAACCTCCATTGGCAAAAACAGCAAATGCACGGAGCATCTGTAGACTCGTTGCCAACATGTTATAGCCAATAGACAAAGAGTAGGGTGTAGGCACTGACCACTCTAAAGCGCCGCTCGGATGCATTTTTCCTGGCGTCGGCACGAGTCCATACGCCTCTCCTGGCAGCTCAATGCCCGATTTGGTCTCAAACCCAAAAACATCCACCAACTCTTTGCGATACCACTGGCTACCGCGCGCCTCAATCACTCGATCGATCACCTCTGCCATATAGACATTCGACGATTTTTGTAGCGCCATGTACATATTCAATGCTTTATGACGTGGAAGGTCATAAAGCGGTCGGGAGGCTCTACCGGGAAAGCTCGAACGGGTGACGGCCAATTTTTCATGCGGATCGTAAATCGGCTTTTTTCCCTCACTCTCTAACTCTTTATTTGCCTTCATGGCTAACGCAATGGTGATCGGCTTCATGATTGATCCGAGCTCAAAGGCATCTGAAACAGCTTTGACTTTCGCATCTTCCATCTTCTCAGGATCATTGAAAAAATCCTGATAACGAGAGGGATCAAAATAAGGGTACTGCGCAAGAGCTAAAACTTCCCCGTTATGAGGATTGAGCATTACAGCCCACCCTCCTTTTGCTTGCGCCGCCGCCACTCCCTTCTCCAGCTCTTCCTCCACGATCGCTTGCATACATGGATCAATCGTAAGGTAGACATCAGCCCCATCTTCCGGCTCTTCAATGACCTGATCGATCTCCAGTTGATTAAGCGGAGAGCGCAGCCTCTTGCGCTTACCTATTTTTCCCTTAAGATAGGCATTGAAATAGGCCTCTAATCCCCCTGTCGGCAATCCTTCATAGGTTGTCTCATCTTTCATTTCTCGAATGGTGTGCAAAACTTGGCCCAGCATCTTTCCATACGGGTACGAGCGGCGGTAATCGGTGACAAAATAGAGAGCATTACGTGCAATTTTCCTCTGCTTGGCAAAAGGACGCCACCACTCCAAGATCGCCTCTTTTGTCTCTCGACCCAGCCAAAGAGCAAGGCGACGACTACGCGTTTTTCGATTCAAATCCTCTCGGTCGACCGTCACAATTTTTCCAAAACCTTGCACACCATCTTTTGCCTCTTGATCGATCCAAAGAGCAAAATCACGATTGCGTATGGTGCGATTTAATTCCTTTTGATCGACTGCTATAATCGTATTTAACCCCTCTACAACCTCATCACGATACTCTTTTGGAATCGAAAGAGGGTCGGCATATAAGTGAAATTTAGTCACATCAAAGACGAGAGGTTGAGGCGCCTCTGGATGCCCTTGTTTGAGAGAGGGATTAGCATAAAAAGTGCCTCGTTTAAAAGGCTCTTGAATCACAAATTCATGCTGCGCCAAAGCTCTTCGCGTCCATTTTTCCCCCTCTAGAATTTGAATCTTGAAATAGTGCACAATGAGTAGAGAAAAGAGGAAAAAAATTCCAATCGAAATGATCACCAGCCGCTTTTTTTGCTTCACGGCTCCTCCCGAGGAACTTGAATCGTGATAATCTCATTCACAAGTGGATGTTTGAGATGGCTGAACTGAGGAAGGCGCGCAAGCTCCATTAAACGGAGCGGATTTTCAAACTGATCGATTTCAAATTGCAATCCTGTATTTTCTTGCTGCACGACGCGCAGCTGCCCTGCAGCAACAGGAATCTGAAGCCTGAGCTCGGTGATTTGGTTCTGCTTATTGACGTAGGCGTAAAGAAAAACCCCAATCATCAAAATGCATAAAAAAAGACGGATGAAAATTCCCACATTCATAACTTTTCCACAAAGCGCAGTTTTGCTGAGCGACTGCGTGGGTTATTCTGCATCTCTTCTGAATCCGGTATCAATGGCTTTTTCGTTAGCAAAGTTACCTTTTTTTCACTAGCCAGCTGCCGAAAGGTATGCTTAACAATGCGATCTTCCAAACTATGAAACGTGAGCACCCCGAATCGTCCTCCTGGGTTCAACAGCTCCACCCCTTTGGGCAGCATCTCCTCTAAACCTTTTAACTCATTATTGACATAAATGCGAAGCGCTTGAAAGACCAACGTCATCGGATGGATCTTTTTTCCTCGCCTTCCTCCCCACGTCAACACCCGCTTGAGCGCCTCTGTTAAATCTGTTGTCGTCTTGAACTTTTTTTTACGTCTTACCTCAACAATCGCCTTCGAGACAGCGCGTGCGCGTGGCTCCTCGCCATAGTCTCGAAAGATCCGCTCCAGCTCTTTTTGTGAAAAGGTATTCACTACTGTTGCTGCATCAAGTCGCATTTCTGGATTCATGCGCATATCGAGCGGGCCTTCCTTATAGAGGCTAAACCCCTTTTCAGGACGGTCGAGCTGCATCGACGAGACTCCCAAATCGAGAAAAATTCCTTCCACAGGCCCTTCAACAAGCTGATCCATCTCAAAAAAGCTACCGTGAACCAATGAGACTTTCTCTTTGAAAGGCTCTAGCCGTTTCTCAGCAATCTCTAAAGCCTCCGGATCTTGATCCAACCCGTAGAAAATCTCGATTTCGGAATGCATCTCCAAAAGAGCGTGTGCATGTCCTCCAGCTCCAACCGTCCCGTCTACAAAACGCTGGATTTTCCTGTCCGCAAAAAAAGCGAGGTATTCCTCCACTAAAATAGAAACATGTTCACTCATCGGCACGACCGGTCCATTAAAAGAGCATCGGCTAAGACCAACGCTGCCATCGCCTCGACAACCGGCACAGCGCGAATGGCTACACACGGATCGTGACGCGATCCTTTGGGCAGAGTCAACGTCGCTTTTTCACCCGATAGCGTCACCGTTTCCTGCGGAAGCGCAATACTTGAAGTGGGCTTAAAGGCAACGCGAAATACAAGTGTCTCTCCATCTGTAATCCCTCCCAGTGTACCTCCTGAAGCGGCTTGATTGTGCGCAGAACCGCGCATTCTTGCTGCTTGAAAGCCCCCTCCAATCTCAAATCCTTTAGACGCCGGCAAGGAGAGCATGGCGTGAGCTAGCATCGCCTCCATCTTATGGTAGACCGGCTCACCCAAGCCCACCGGCACACCTAAAACTCTGCTCTCAACCACCCCTCCAACCGAATCACCCTCTTGCAACGCCGCCTCTACATCCCCTTTTTCGACAAGTGCACCCTCGATCTGTATCCCGAATTGGCTCAAGTATTTTTTGGCGATTGCGCCTGCAGCCACGCGACACGCAGTTTCTCTTGCCGAAGAACGCCCTCCACCTCGATAGTCAAAGTGTCCGTATTTCTGGTGATAGGTGTAGGTGGCATGTCCGGGGCGCACCAAATCTTTGATCGGTTCATAGTGACTTGAATCGACATCCCGATTGGGAATCAAAATAGAGAGGGGCGTTCCGGTTGTTTTTCCCTCAAAAAGACCAGAGAGAATTTCCACTTGGTCGGGTTCTTTACGAGCAGAGGTGTGCCGATGCCGTCCAGGCGCTCTACGCATCATTTCATCGTTGATGTCTTGTTCAGAGAGCTCTAGACCAGCTGGACAACCGTCGATCACAACCCCAATCGCCTTTCCATGCGACTCGCCCCACGTGGTGATCCGAAAAATATTTCCAAATGAGTTACGCATGCCTGCCCAATAAATCTGCAACGTCGATCATACGATAAAAGTCACGACGACTCAAGAGAGAATCCGAGATTAAAACAGACTGTGATCTTATTGCGAGTTTCATTCTTGGGCATTCTGTCTACATCGATTCATCCTGCCCAAAAATGACATTTGTCTCTTTTGGGGAGGATAGCATTCTATGCATGCAAGCTCAAAAGGTAGTTTTCTAAAGTTTTGACTTGCACTCGGTCACTCAAGGCATAATCGACATCTCCCGGGTAGATCACCGTAAGCATCTCAAGTGAAAGATCATGAAGACTTTGCTGCATCGATTTAGTCATTTTAGGCGCGCTGGAGTACTTAAACTCCACCCCATACCGCTTTCCCTTCTTCTGAAAAAAGAGATCTAGTTCAGCGCCGCTATGTGTCGACCAAAAGTAGGCATCCACATCAAGCCCCCGCAGAATCTCCTCTAAGGCAAACCCCTCCCACGAGGCACCTATTTTGGGATTCACCCGCAGCTCAGACACCGTCTCTACTTCAAGTAGCGAGTGCAGAAGGCCCGAATCACGAAAATAGATCTTGGGTGTTTTCACCTGCCGCTTTTTTAAGTTCTCATGCCATGGATAGAGCTGTCTAATCATGAATGTTCCTGAGAGGATATCCAGATAACGACGCATTGTCACCCCCGAGGCGCCAAACGAGCGCCCTAGCTCTGCTGCATTGAATAGATTTCCATGATAATGCGCCAACATCGACCAGAAACGACGCAGTGTATGAGGCGGAATCTCAATTCCCAACTGAGGAATATCGCGTTCTAGAAAATTGGCAATATAAAACTTTCTCCATAAAAAACTATCTTCTTCACTTTCCGCTAGGTATGACTTTGGAAACCCGCCCCGAAACCACAGTTTTTCCCATTCATGCGTTTCGGAGAAAGAAAAAGGTGTCAGCTCAATATAGGCAATCCGCCCGGCAAGAGTCTCTGATGACTGCCGGATGAGCTCAGTAGAAGCGCTTCCAAGAATCAAAAACCGTTTTGTCGGGCTCTGATCAACAAGAACTCTTAACGTCGCAAAGAGATCAGGAATTTTTTGAATTTCATCGATAACAACTAAACCCTCCAGGTCTTGAAGAGCAAGCTTAGGGTCCTGAAGACGCTCCAAATCTGTTTGGTCTTCTAAATCGAAGTAGTGAGAGCGTTCCAATCCCCCACCACAATACACTTTGGCTAAAGTCGTTTTACCGCACTGTCTTGGACCTAAAATGGCCACAATAGGGTGGGTACGAAAATAGTCATCTATCTTAAAAAGAGAGGAGTCGCGCTGCATTTTATCCTTGAAAATCTAAAGCTCATCTTAAGATTTTCAAGGATAATCTTCAAGTCAAAACAGGATCTACAGAATTTTATCCTTGAAAGTCTAAAGCTCATCTTAAGATTTTCAAGGATAAAGAGAGTTGTTTAGAAGGTCAAACCAACACGCACAAAGAGCCCATCTAGCTCGAGGTCACCTGTGCGACGGAGCACAGTGAGCGCATCTGTCCCTCCTGTTCCAACCTCTGTTTGAAATTCGTAAAAATCTGACATGCCAATCCAATGATGAAATTCATAGCCAACGGCTAAAGAAAGATCTCTCAACCAACACCAACAAAGTGAGTAACGATACTCTAGGCCAAAACAGACATTGAGCACGCTTACAAATTCGCACCCATCATCTCTCAAGTCAGCATGCCTGACTATTGTGACGCCCCCATCGGCAGAAGTATCATAGATCATAGAACGATCGACATCTCCGATCAACGCGTTGTACCAAAAATTACCGAAGAGATCGAAACAACCAAGAAGTGGACAGCGCCCCCCCACTCCGATGGAGAGACCGTACGCATTCATATCCCTTGTTTCTCGAATACGATCAAAATCTGAGGCCGATACATCAATATAAAATGTATCCAACTGTTGATCAAGCTTAGCCCAGGTAAATCCGCCAAAGAAGTGCCCCTCCCACAAGCGAGAGAGACAAAATGTGTGTTTCAACCAGACATCTGCGACATCATAGTCTAATTTCCATTCGGCACGCGCAAAATCGACTTGATCGACATCGACCTCTGTAAACGGAGCAATGGTACGCGTTGCCCCCTGCAATCCACCCGTAACGAAATTTGAATCCAGCTCCCTATTACGGTAATAGGTGTAACGCACTTCGATATCGTTACAATCGAAACTTTTCTGTAGTCCTACCCGAAACCCATTTTCGTACTGAGGAGAAATGCGTGAAACCTTTCCAAAACTGGTAACAGGAGGTGCGTCATTAAATGGCATCGCGTAATCCAGATTATTCCTTCTCACATTCCAATAGAGCCACTCTCCATACACAGAAAATCCAAACGCATTGTCGCAATCTGTCTGACAGGGATCACCCTCATAGTACTGACACGTCTCAGCGCATAATAAACTCGGTACTACAGCTAGTAAAAACAATAGAATTCTCATGAACGCTCTTAGAATAAAAAAAGATTCTTATAGTTCTTCCTTCAAGAAAAGTCTAGTGTCTTTTTACACGTCGTTATGACATACTAACTCTTAACCTCAAGAAACCAGCATATTATGAAAAAACTTTTTTTGAATCTATGCCTAGCTGCCCTGACTGTCACAGCAAATGCCGACCCCTATCGTTGGTTAGAAGAGGACTCCCACACTACGCAAAACTGGATTGAAGAGCAGAACTCTTTAAGCGAAAGCTATTTTGCCCGTTTAGATTCAAGCGCTCTTGAGCAGGAGCTGCGCACTCTTTCTAGTATGGAGCGCTGGTGGGTGCCGCAAAAGCAGGGTAAGACTCTATACTTTTTAAAACGCGATGCTGGCGCAAATAAAGCCGCTCTTGTACGCAAACAAGGGAACAAAACCGACACGCTCATCGACCCAAATTTATTTGATCGAGAGGTCATGCTAGTTGGTTTCTCAATTAGCCCCAACGGACGTCATCTTGCCTATGGACTCTCGATTGCAGGATCTGATCAACTCGAATGGCATGTGCTCAACTTGGAAACGGGTGAAGAGTTGCCTGAGGTTTTAACAGAGATTCAATTCTCCAAAATCTGTTGGGATCAAGATAATGAAACCCTCTATTACGTGCGCAACTGTCAAGAAGTTTTAGCGCACCGATTAGATACACCAGTTTCTGAAGATACACTCCTGTATCAACCTAATGAAGATCTGATTCTCTACCACCCGCAAATGGTCTGTAACGGCCGCTACATCCTGATTGAGGAGCGCCCTCAAGTGGTCAAGCGGGTCGGCATCCGCCTGATTGATCTTCTCGATCATAGCTCTTATCAACTGATGGCTCCCGGTGACTTTGACGTGACGCCTGTGGGAAGTATTGATGACGAGATCCTACTGATCACCGACGAGAAGTGTTGCATGGGCAAACTCATTGCGATCAACGCGCAGAAAGAGAAGAGAACCTTGATTGAAGAGACGGGCGATCTACTTGATGAAGCAGAGGTCGTCGGTGATAAAATCGCCTGCTCCTACTGCGCCGATGCCAGGGCAGAGCTCAAGATTTTCGATCGCAACGGCCGCTACCTCTATACACTCCCCCTCCCCAATCGGGGCTCAGTGGAACTCGACAGCTCAGATCAAATGCTTTTCTACTCCTACACCGATTTTTTTACGCCGGTTCAAATCTATAGCCACGATGTACAGAGTACGCAAACCGAACCGCTCTATACCCCAAACGCCGCCACCTCCGAGATTGTCACCCAACAAATTTGGTACACAAGCAAAGATGGCACGCGGGTGCCGATGTTCCTCACGCACAAAAAAGATCTCATTATCGATGAAAAGACTCCTGTACTCCTTTATGGATATGGAGGCTTTGGAATCCCCGTGACACCCTTTTTTCGCTCCTATCAACTCAAGTGGATCGAGTCAGGGGGACTTTTGGCCGTCCCCAATATCCGCGGTGGAAAAGAATTTGGCTCTAAATGGTATGATGGGGGGCGTGGCCACAACAAGCAGAACGTCTTCGATGATTTTATTGCCGCGGCTGAGTGGCTACTCAATAATAAAGTGGGAAGTCCCGAGCGGCTGGGAATTTTTGGCACCAGCAACGGAGGACTCCTGGTGGGAGCTGCTTTAACACAACGCCCCGAACTGTTCGGCGCAGCAATTGTCAACAAGGGTGTGCTCGACATGCTCCGCTTTCATCTCTATACAATTGGGCGTTTTTGGATCTGTGATTACGGCAATCCCGATGACCCTGTTGATCATGACTATCTCCTCAACTATTCTCCTTACCACAACGTCGTTTCAGGTGCCCATTATCCCTCCACACTTGTCAACACAGCCGACCATGACGACCGTGTGGTGCCGATGCACAGCTACAAATTCTATGCAGCATTAAAAGAGGCGAATGGAAGTGCGCGCCCCATTTTGCTTCGCCTAGAGAGATCCTGCGGACATGGAGGGAGTGATTCTCGTGAGCAGGAGATCACCTTCGGGCGTGATCTCCTCTCTTTTTTTTACTCTGAGCTACTTAAGGCGTATTAGTAATGACAACAGAAAAGAAAGGGGCAACAGCTGTATTACCATTAGCTTGCGAAAGTCCCGCTACAGTTGCCGGAACCCCTGCTTGCTTGATGTTCACATCACAGAGTTGAAGGGTAAACCCATTGGTTGCTGAAAAGTTGCCAAAACACCCCTCAATCTGTACTCTTGACGCATCCACCCCTTGAAACAAAAAAGCTCCTGCAGTTGGTGCCGCAAAATTCCCAATCGAGGTGTTCCCAATAAATCCATTGGGAGTCACATTAGTGGATGTTCCAGAGGAGAGATACCCAAAACCGAGATGCGCACTCCCATTCAAGCGTGTATTCAAACAGGTGTTATCGCGACAAGATGAAACTGTGTAGGCAGAGCTATTCAATGATTCCATAAAGAGGGATGCCCCAATGGCTTGATTAAACCGCGTGGCGACTATTGTATTTGTGCGAAATAGATTGGCTTCGACTTGCAAATCCAACACAGCAGAATTGAGTGTTTTAATGTCGACCCCGTAAATATCATTGTCAAAAAGACGAATCGCTTGATTGCCTGCTGTTAAAAATAGCGAGACCTTGTCACTGGACGTCACATTGGTCATGCGCAGAGAATCAATCGAGCTGCCAATGGCGGTGACCATCGACCCCCCTGTGGCTACAGCACCAGAAATATTGCTTAGGCCTATATTTTCTATGACATTCGCTCCTCCATCTGTCACGGTAACCAAAGGCGTATTGGCCGCTTGTTGAGCCGCTGTTCGCGCTAAAAAGGGGCGCGTTGCATTTGAGCCAGGTAGCACGACCGTCCCACGAAAAAGATAATCACCTCCCTCTCCTGTCAGAGTTTGGGTTCCGAAAAGATTAAACGTCCCAAAGTTCTGATACGGTCCCGCCCCCTGATAGAAATAGACAGTCGCATCGGGAACCGTTGCAATGGCCGTGTTGGCTAACTGAGCTGTTAAAAACGGTGTCTCAAAGGTCCCATCACCCTGAAATCCTCCACTATAAGACCTGGCACTATCGACAAAATAGAAGTCTGTTTTGACGATCTCATCACTTGTCTCTTTGCGATTCCGCTGCACCCAGAAAAACTCTTCCAGCCGTACAGGACGGAAGGCGCGTCGTTTACACCGATTGGCAATGGCTCGATTTCCAAACGAATAGGAAAACCCAATCTGCGCTTGGGTCTTGTAGAAAGAATCATAACCCACACGCCCCTTGAGCTGACCGTTTCGATTCAAATCATAGCTTAAATCAAAACTCCCTCCCTCTCTGTCCTGAGTATAGTAGTGGCCCCGCGCACGCGCTTCTAAACGACCAAACCGTCGATCTAAACCAAGCTCAATGCCCAAAGGAGACATATGCTCCCTTCTGCCAAAAAGCCTCTCAAATAGGTCATGCCCTCGAAAGAAATAACTGATTTCACCAAACTCAAACCGTCGATTGATCGTCTGACTTCTCTCCCCAAGAGGCGCATAAACGTTTAAGTAGCCTCCATAGCGCTGCGTAAAGTACTCGACGCCCAAAGCTGCCCGCGAAAAAACATTGTCATAAGGTGTTTTCAGCTGGCCATAGTAGGAGTAGAACCCTAAAATGCCCCTACGGTACGCGGTTCTGTAGTTGAGGCCTACGTTTCCCTCAAGAAAAGGGGCTTGTGTGCCGGGCGTAAAGGTGTCAGTGGTCGATCCAATCCCCCCTCTTAGATTAGCAAATAAAAGATGGCCCCCTTGTTGATAAAGAGCGTAGCGGCTATCGATTTGCAGACTCTGCTGCGTGCCTGTTTCAAAACGGACGTCTGTTAAAAATTCATTGGCATGCACAATTTGGTGTACGAGTAGAAGAAGAAATAGATGTTTAAGCACGGACTCCCCTTAAAAAAAGCGCCACTCTACCAGCTATTTTTTCTTGTAAAGAGCGATCAAACAGCATGTGTCCCATCTCGGGAATCACCTCAAGCTCAGCTTGTGGCAGCACTTCTGCCAACGCTTTGCCTCCCCGCTCAAGAGGAACAAGAGGATCTTCTGCTCCGTGGATAATCAAAGTAGGTAGCGTGATCTTTGTAAACATCTCTTTGCGCTCTTTGAGTGTCTGGGCCATCTGCTGCATCACCTTCATGTGCGGCTCATGCGCGCCCACAGGATAGCGAGAACGGGTATACATCTCCTGAGTATAGGCGCGCGCTAGGGATTCATCGACAGCAATGTTTCCGTTCAGACGCTCCCAAACAGCGGCAAATCCCGGATAGCTCTCTTCAAAATCTTGAGTCGGGCGGTTGCGGAGCATGACGCGCCAGGTGGCAATCATCACCTCTTTTTCAGTATCGGTTTGGGGGGCCAGCAAACGTTCGGTCTCACCAGCCGGCCCAGCCGAGAGCGAGGTGAGACTCAACATGCGCTCAGGATGAGAGAGGGCCATCAACTGACCGATATAGCTCCCCATCGAATGCCCCACAATGTGAGCAGCACGGATGTTATAAACATTAAGAATCCCGATAGCATCGTCCACCAAATCCTGAAGCGTGTAGTCTCCCCCTCCTGAATCAGAGAGGCCCACATCACGTAGGTCATAGCGAATTAAAAAGAAGCCCGCTTCTATAAGGGAACGGCAGAAGGTGTCGGTCCAAAAGTGAGCGTGTGCACCAGCACCGCTGATCAGAAGCACAGCAGGATCTATCGGATCACCTAACGATTCGGTCCACAACTGGCGCCCTTCCACCTCTACTGTTTTTTGAGTCGTCATTCCTTTTCACAAGTAAACGGCTCCCACCCTCCTCCAAGGGCCTTGTAGGTGGTCACCAAGCTCAATGCGATTTTTCCTTGCGCAACGGCCAGTCGATCCTCTTCTTCTAATTTCGAGCGATCGGTCTCAAGCACGCGCGTGTAGTCCGCAATTCCCTCCACATACTGTGTACGAGCCACATCTGTCGACCTTGTCGCTGCTTTGACACTCTGTTCAAGCTCAACGACCTCTTCATGCGACTTGATAAAGGCACAAAGCCCATCTTCTGCCTCTTTCACGGCAAAGAGCACTTGATTTTGATAAGCAAGCCCCGCCTGATAAAAACGGGCATATTGAGCACGCACATTATTCATCAAGCGGCCGTAGTTGAAAATCGGCCACGCAAAGGAGGGACCAAAAATATAGGTCACATTGCGCATATCCAGAACCTTACTATCCCCACGCTTTTTTGTTAAGGGACTGTCTGAGTACTCAAGTCCAATAAATCCATTTAAGGAGATACGCGGAAGCAATTCCGAAACCGCAATTCCGATCTGAGCACTCTCTGCGGCAGCTACATGAAGAGCACGCCGCACATCCGGGCGGCGACAGAGCAACTCTGCCGGAACTCCCACCGCAATCTCCTTGGGGGCACTCGGAATCTTTGCTGAATAGGGGACCAGACAGTCAATCTGATCCGGAACCGTTCCGATTAAAACAGCTAGCGCATTTTTTGCCAGGCACAATTCTGTTTCAATCACAGGCAGCCTTGATTTGGTGCCAAAGACAAGTGTGCGCGCTTGTTGTACATCGAGATCGGTAACCATTCCCGCCCGCCACCGCGCCTCTACAATCTCTAAACTTCTCTCTTGCAAAGCGATGTTCCGATACAAGATCTCAATGCGCGCTTGTAGCGTGCGCATGTTGACATAGGTTGCCGCAACATCAGAAAAAAGGAGGACCATCACATCTTGAAAATTGGCTACTGTGGCCATCAAGTTTTCATTTGCCGACTCAATGCCGCGTCGAAATTTCCCCCAAAAATCGAGCTCCCAGGCGACTTGAAGACCCGAAATAAAATCCCAGTAATTCAAATCAGCAGCAAAGGTATTGGGAGCCGCTTCACTAATCTTAAACCGCTGAGCAGAACCGACAATCTGCTGCAGCTGAGGAAAAAATTCGCCTACAGCGATCCCCCGTTCCGCACGCGCTTGCAAAACACGCATCCCCGCCTCTTTCAAAGAGAGATTCTCTGCAGCCGCAATTCCAATTAGAGAGTTAAGATCTGGATCTTCAAAATAATCCCACCATGCAGAACAAAAAGGGTCGTGACAAGCAATTTGCGCGTTTGTACACTCCATCCACTCACACTCCACAAGAGGTTCAGGAGGAGAGAAATTGGGGCCGACTAAACACCCGGTTAACAACAAAAGGCCAAGAATGTATTTCATTTTTCTTTGATTTTGTAGAGCAGCGCATAAAACACAGGCACTGCAATCAAAGTCAGTAGCGAACCGAATGCCAGTCCGGCCATAATCGTGACAGCCATCGACTGCCAGAAGATATCTTGGAGAAGAGGAATCACCCCAAGTATCGTTGTTCCAGCGGCTAACAGAACAGGACGCGCCCTAGAAACGGCCGCTTCTACAATGGCATCGAGAGGAGATAATCCCTCTTTTCGATTGAGAGCGGCCGCATCGAGCAGCACGACGATATTTTTGTTCATCATCCCTGCCAAACTCATTCCTCCGAGAAGCGCCATAAATCCAAAAGGCATATTAAACACCAAAAGGCCTCCTGTAATGCCGATCATGGCAAAGGGAATCGTAAACAGAATGATGACGACAGGGCGAAACGCATTGAATACGAAGACAAGAAGCAATAAAATCAACACCACAGCAGGAATGATCCCAGGCAGAAGTGACTTTTGGGCATCTTTGGCACTAGAAGCCTCCCCATCCCAATAGATATCATATCCCGGTGGGAGCTTCACCTCATCAATCTCTTTGCTGACACTTCCATAGAGCTGAGGAAACGTCACTCCAGGAAGAGGCGCGCCCTGCACTGTCACCGCCCGCCTCCGATTCCACCGAATGATATAAGGATCTTCCCAACCTGTATCCACTGAAGAGACCACTTGGGAAAGCGGAATAGAACCTGTAGAAAGTGTGGGCTTAATTTGAATCGTTTCAATATTTGTGAGCATCTGACGTCTTTCGCGTGCACTATTGCGTAAAATGATCGGAAGTAGATCATCCCCCTCCCGATAAAGCCCCACATGAATTCCATCATACGCACGCTTAGTAGCATCGGCTAAGTCCAATCGGTTAACAGACGACCACCTTCCCCTTTTTTGGTCATACTCAGGGACCACTTTCAAGACAGGATTCATCATGTCCGTGCGCCAATCCTCTCCATAAGGCGAGTGCATGGCAATGGTACGTACCTCTTTAGCTAGCGAACGGAGCTCTCCTAAATCCGCGTCTCCAGGACCGCTAATGCGCGCCTCAAATTGCCAAGCGTTACCTGGCCCCACACTATATTTACGAAAACGGACCATCGCTTGAGGCATATTTTCGCGCGCCCACGGCATCATCTCTTCGATAAAAGGATCTATTTCCTCATACGAGGGGAAGTTCACAATCATCTGGGCATAATGGGAGTAGTTTTTCTCCGGCTCCACAGGAAGATAGAAACGCGGTGGCCCCGCTCCGATAAAGGTCGCCACACTCTCCACCTCAGGATGAGCCGCAACTACCGACTCAAAATTCTCTACATCTTTTGCCACCTCTTGAATTTGAGTGCCTGCAGCCATCCAGTAGTCGATCATCATCTGCGGACGGGTCGAATCGGGGAAAAACATCTGCTTCACAAAAGCAAAACCACCCACGCTCGCTATCAGTAAAAGAGCCAAGGCTCCTAGCGTCAAGAGCCGTCTTTGAATCAGATAGGTCACCACCCGTCGAAACTTTTGATAGAAAGGAGTGTGAAACTCGTCCCCTTTCCCCTCTTTGGGCTCTGGAAGAAAATCGACACATTGAAGCGGCGTGACAAAAAGCGCGATGAACCAACTGAGACCCAAAGAGATTCCCACTACCTGGAAAAGAGAGCGACAGTACTCACCGGCATCTTCTGTGGAGGCAAAGATCGGAAAAAAGGCCAAAATCGCAATCACCGTTGCAACCAAAAGAGGAAAAGAGTTTTGGCTGGCGGCAAGAAACGCCGCCTCCATCCGTCCTTTTTTTTGTCTGAGATAAACCGCGACACCATCGGCCACCACAATGGAGTTATCCACCATCATCCCCAAGGCGATGATGAGCGCGCCCAGAGACATCCGTTGCAGCGTGATCCCCAAAGCAGCCATGAAGATAAACGTCCCTAAAATCGTCAAGACGAGATTGCTCCCAATAATCAGACCCATCCGCAAGCCGCTAGGGATGATCAAAACTAAAAGTACAATCACAACTGCTTCTAGCAAATTAATAAAAAAGCCATGGATCGACTCACTGACCAGCTCTGACTGCCACGCAATTTTATGCAGCTCAATCCCAATCGGCAGGTGTTCAGAAATCAAGCGCACCGCTTCATCGAGCCGCTCCCCGACATCGACGATATTCGCATCGTCTGACCCTGCGACTTGAAGACCGACCGCAGCCTGGCCATTGTAGCGCATCATCGTTAGAGGGGGCTCAATATAGCCCGTGCGCACCTGCGTCACATCTTTGACGCGGATCACATTGGTTCCCTCTCTTTCAATCTCGCGTGCCACGTCTGCGAGGCGATCGCCCTCTCTCACCTCACGCATGATGTTACTGGTCACATCTTGAGAGGCGGGGCGCAAAATCAACTCCCCGATCTCTTCAGGTGAAGTGAACTCCCCCGTTGGGGCGATCCGAAAGCGGATCCCCCCCTCGTCGACAAACCCGGCGTTGACCACCATATTCTGTTTTTGCAAAGTCTGCTGAATGGTTTCGGCTGTTAGATTGAGCTCAGCAATCTGCTTTTCAGAAATATCTAGGTAGACTGCTTTTGGCTGAACACCCCACATCTCCACACGCGAGACATCTTGTACTAGGCTCAGCTCTTTTTTGATGATCTTGGCAAACTGCTCGAGTTCTTTAAACGAGTAGCCATCACCTGTAATCCCTAAGACAAAGCCGTAGACAAACCCGAAATCATCTCCCACCTTGGGCGTGCCGACACCAGGAGGAAGCTTGGGACCCACATCTTGAATTTTTTTCCTCAGCTCGTCCCACACTTGAGGCAGACGATCGGTCCAATACTGCGGTTTGATGGTCACCTTGACATAAGATTCTCCTGCGCGTGAAATCGAGTAGATGTGTTTCACCTGCGTCATCTGCTGAATGGCCGTTTCGATCCGGTCGGTCACCTCCATTTCCACCTCTTTTGGAGAGGCTCCTGGATAGCGGGTCAAAATGACCGCGTTTTTGACAGTAAAAACAGGATCTTCGAGTTGAGGCAGAGCAAAAAAGCTTGCACTTCCCCCTAGAAATAGGAGAAGTGTGACAAAATAGACGACCGCTCGATGCTCCAGAGCATACTGAATCAGCCCCTTCATCCCTCTCCTTCCACGGCAGGTACCTGCTCACCTGATGCAGTGAGTTTGACAGGAGCGATGCGGACCTCCTGCCCATCCCGCAGATAGTGGACACCAGCTGTTACAACCCACTGCCCCTCCTCTAAACCACTGGTGATGATGATCCCTTGACTTGTCAGCCGCCCCTTCTCCACTTCTTGCTTGTCAACCGTCATTGTCTCAGTATTGACCACCCACACAAACGTCTTATCGAGCGCATCATCTGTCACAAGAGCTGTCGGAGGAAGTAAAAAGCCCACTTCGCTAAACTCTCCTGAAGCAGAGCTGAAAAGATAGGCGTAGCCTGCCATGCCCGCATAGATCATTGTCTCATCCGGCTGTTCAATGAGCAGCGTCACCGGAAATGTACGTGTTGTTGTCGATGCCTCTGTCCCGATCTCTTTTACCGTGGCCGGAAACTCTTTTCCGGCAATGGCATCAAACTCGACCACCACCTTTTCCACGAAGGGGATATCGGCAATCATGCTTTCAGGCACATCGATTACCATCTCTACCTGGGCGGTATCGAGAAGACGGATGATCGGCTGCTTGGCTTGAACATATTCAAAGTTTTGCACATACGTCGCCACGACCACTCCATCATAAGGCGCGCGCAAATAGGTGTAGCGCAGTCGATCTTCCGCATGTTCCACTTCAGCTTCTAGGGCCCGCACCTCACCTTTAAGACGATTAGCCTCCTCCTTCTTTTGCTCCAGCATGCTTTTGCTGATCGCGCCTGGATCCTCTTGCCAGATGCTTTGGGCCCGTTTGTAGTCATTTTCAGCAAAGCGGAGATCAGCCTGCACCCTCTCCAGCTTCCCAAAACTATTTTGCAGACTCACCTCATAGTCTTTGGGATCTAGACGAGCTAAAAGCTCTCCTTTTAGAACATGATCCCCCACATACACGGGCCGCTCGATCAATTGTCCTTCCACTCGAAAGGAGAGATTGGCGCGATCTACCGCGCGCGTCCTTCCTGGGAATGAGTTGAGGCGGACCAGCTCTGCTGCTTCTAGCTGCATCGCTCTGACTGGGCGAATCAGAGGAGGAGGGTCTTGTTTTTGACATCCTGCACCCATCGCGAACAAAATAGAAAAAAAGAATATATAGCGCATAAGGGCGCATCTTATGCAAACCATGCTGTAAAAGCAACGAGCTTTTTAAGCTATTTTCTGTTAGAACGTTTCCTATTTTAAGAGGGAGAATAAGATGACAACTACGATTACATCTCAACAAGCACAAGCCCGTGGCTACAATTTAACCGAACCGGTCACCATTTACTTTAAAGCTCCCTCGCGCAATAAACCCGACCCAAACTCTCCATATGATATGAAGTTCACCTCGAATCTCACGTCATAAAAATGCAAAATTGCAATTTCATGATATGAAAAGCTTAGAATGCTTACTAAGCATACTCTGTGATACGACAAATCTGCTTAAAACCTAAGCTCTCGTAGAGATTTTTTCCCTCTTCCGAAGCTTGCAGTGTTGCCACCTCAATTCCTTTTGCACGCGCTCTTGCTAACAAATACTGCATCATTTTAGTGCCAAGACCACGCCGTCTGTAGCGGGGGTGCGTGGCGAGGTAATAGATTCCGGCCACGTCTGCATGAAAAAAAAGCATGCCCGTTGTCGCAACGTTTCCTTCAATTTCAATCAGATAAAGCTCCATGGGCGCTCTGTCTAGAATTTGACTTAGAGAAATCCCTTGGTAGATCATCTCAAATAGCTGGGGATGCCCTCCAACCGAAATGATCACATCCACAAACGCGCGCAGTTGCTCACGATCTTCCACACGCCGTACACTCTCTTTGATCGGTTTTGAATCAGGAGCATCCAGCCTCAGATACATTCCAGCATCTATCTCTTTTTTCTTTAAGCCGTTTGCCAAAAGAACATCTGCAAGATTGTGTGGAGTGTCACGTCCTTCGCTCAGCCACCAGGAAAAAGGCAGCTGCCTTTCTTGATACAAAGTGGAAATGGCTTTTACCCTTTCATGAGCGTTGTCATCGGTAAATCTTGCTGCTAACACGTAGTTCACCATATCGTCTTTGAGCTCAGCCTGAACCGCTGTGACGTCGGGTTCACAAATTAGCTGCATCCGAGGATGAGACCCTGCAAAAAACACCATCTGCTCATGCATATTGGCATGCATGGCATCCATAATCTGTTCTTCGTTCCACTTATTCATACCGACCGATAAACCCACTCCATAAAAAAAGGGCATCACGAGGACTTCCTATTAGAAAATACCCATGATGCCCATTCAAGTCAGACAAGCTGTCGTCGCCTTTAGAAGCCAAAACCGGCTTTTACAACAAGACCTCCCAATCCAAAGTCTGCTAGCTGATCGTTATCACTGTACTTACGCCATCCTTGCCAACTCTGCACTTCATATCCAATGCCTAAATTAAAGTCGGTGCAGCAGAACACAGTTCCAAAATCAAACTCTAACCCGATAAACAGATCTAAAACCGGGACAAACAGTTTTTCTTCCCATAAGGGGTTGCCATCAAAAATTTCTTGAGTGAATACGCTATCAAGAACCGCAACATCTCCAGAGACAACAAGCGCAATCGGAACGCAGCACTCACATATGTTATAGCGCGTTTCCGCTCCCAAATAGAGGCCTACGCCTGTAAAATCAATGAGCTCGTCCTCATCAATCTGACGGTTTACAAAATGGCGAAAGCGATCCTGTATCCACGCAATTTTGACACCGAAATAAGGCCTAAACTGTCCCCGCCCACACTGAAAATCACATGTATATCCGGCTTCAAGATCTAGTACTTGATAGTCAAAGTCGACTTGGTGTCGGAATTCATCTCCGTCAAATATAGTCAGACGCTGAGATGTGTTATAACGAGTAAAGCAGACACCAATATCCCATTGGTCCTTTCCTCCTCGAAACCCAGCACGGAACCCTGAGTCATAGTCAGGATTGATATAAAAACCATTAATTGGATCTAGGTCTGAGCGTCCGATTCTCCAATAGAGATACTCACCATAGACATCGAAATCCCAATTGTCCCAAGAGCAGTCATCATAGTCTGAGTAGTTGTCATCCTTTTCTCGCATAGAATCGTCCGCACCCAGTGCTGTCGCGCACAAGCCCAGAACCAATCCTGCTGCCATCATTAATCGTTTCATATTCCTCCACTAGTCAATGAAATAGTTATTTGACTTCAAATTAACCGGATCGAGTATTTCTTTGAATAAAAAAAACCTCTCTTGGACAGAAATGCCCAAGAGAGGAAGTGAGTCAGCAAAAGAGATTACTTTTGGTGGCGCATAATCTCTTTTACCTCATGACGTGCCCGCACCGGAGTCAGTGTCCCCCCATTCAACTCTTTGCGGATGTTTTCCAAGGCTTGAAACACACTGGCTGTATGCTCAGCTTTTGGAACCTCGTTTTCCGCTTGTTGAACGGAAGACAATGCGAGCATCATGTCGACGTTGTGGAGATTCTCCTCCAACGCCTTGTACGAAGCCTGACCTCCCAGAACCGCCTTAAATTCCTCCTCACAACCAGACAAAGTTCCCTCTAACTCCATCCGCGTTGCGTGTGGGATGTTGCTCGTGTTGAGCTCCCCCCACAAATTGTTGATCTCTGCCTCGAGGCGGAGAATGTCAGACTGCTGCATGACCGTAGCCTTAACCATTCCCATACGTCCTCCCAAGAGAGTAGATAACACCTTCTCTCTTAACGCTCATTATCTCAAAAAAAGACTTAAATTGCACTAAATAATTGATTATCAGCGATATCTTCATCTCTCTTTAATTCTATCCTCTAGGACAGTATAATAGGGGGCAATCATGAATATTCGACTCTTTTTTGGACTTCTCGTAGGAGTCGCGACTCTCTCTCTGTGGCTGGGGAAACGTGCCTCTTCAGGCCAAAAGAACAACGAAGACTACTTTCTGATGGGGCGTAAACTCGGGCTATTTGCCCTCTTTATGACCCTTCTAGCTACCCAAGTGGGGGGTGGCGCGCTCATTGGTGCCGCTGAAGAGGCGTATGCGAAGGGATGGACGGTACTCTTTTATCCTCTTGGCATGGTGCTGGGTCTTTTGGTGTTGGGATGTGGATATGGCGCCAAAATGCGTCGGCTCAACCTTACCACCGTTCCTGAGATTTTCGACAAGATCTACCGTGCGCCGAATCTACGTCAAATTGCCTCTCTTTTATCCATTGCTTCTCTTTACTTCATTCTGGTTGCCCAAGCCATTGCGGCGCGCAAGTTTTTCTTCTCACTGGGATTTGCCGGTCCCTATCTTTTTGTTGGCTTTTGGATTGTTCTCACCCTGTATACAGTGCTGGGCGGGCTCAAAGCCGTTGTGAGCACCGACATTCTGCAAGCGCTCTTTATCCTCATTGCCTTTGCCCTTGCTGTTTTTGCCAGTTTTGGCACCGCTTCGCCCGTAGCAGAAATTCCCTTTACCTCCTCATCCTCCTCCACTCCTTGGATGACCTGGTTGATGATGCCTCTGCTTTTTATGTTGATTGAGCAAGATATGGGTCAGCGCTGTTTTGCGGCCAAAAAACCGCGCACCGTCACGCTAGCCGCTATTGCTGCCGGACTCACCCTTCTCATTGTTTCTCTTGTTCCTATCTACTTTGGTAGACAAGCCGCCGCGATGGGCGTTGAAATTCCTGAGGGAGCAAGCGTCTTGATTACTGCCGTGCACGCGCTCACTAATCCCACCGTTGCCACCTGCGTGATTTGTGCCATTTTACTCGCGATTGTTTCGACCGCTGACTCCCTTCTTTGCTCCATTAGCTCCAACGTCGCGTGCGATTTTCCTAGGCTCAAACAATCCGTACTGGCTTCTCAAGGGATTACCTTAGCTGTGGGGTTGAGTACATTAGGCTTTTCATTTCTATTTGATCACGTTGTGGGCATGCTCATGTTCTCCTATGAGCTGGCTGTCAGTGTTCTCTTTATTCCCGTTACCCTAGCTGTCTGGACACGCAATCCGCACAAACGTTCAGCAAAAGCGGCGATGATTTGCGGAGCTGCAGGCTTTGTTTGTTTCCAGTTTTGGGCGCCTCCTTTTCCCAAAGAGCTGCTCACCATTTTACTTGCTGGGAGCGCCTTCGCCGTTTCAGAACGCAGCCTGAGAAGCACTGCACGTGACCTGGTCCGAAAATAGTGATGAGGGGTGAGATAAGAGCCAGACTTTTTCAACAACACCATTTTGTTAATCTGCTGCACAATACAGGAGCTTCAAGCAATTATTTGAAGCAACTAATCTTTTTTTTATCCTTTTTCTCCTTTACATATTCTTAAATGCTGCATATTCTTCTAACTTATCTTTAAAATTTATATTCCAATTGAGGAGAAAACGGTATGTCTTACGTTGCTTTAACTTGTTGCTTTGATGCACGCCCCCCCATTGACGCTCGACCCACACTTGAAAACGACGAGAAAATGGCGGTGATTACCGACTGCGTAATTGCTGTGCTTTTGGTGACGGCTGCAACTTTGGTGCTTTTGCAGGCAAACGGGCTCGTGGACTTAGGTCAGTTATCGGGTATTGGTTCGATTGGGGCGAATAACGCCTACATCTTGTATGGTGTCGCAGGTGGAATGCTTGTTTTGGATCTACTAAAGGGGGTGATTCAGCAGGCGCGCCACATCAACGCTCTTTCTGCCCGCAATATTGAGCTGACCAATGAGTTTCGTGTTGCTGAGCTTGAAACAGAAAAGGAGCGCCTAGAAGAGCTCGTTAGGGTACTACAAACGGACTTGGAAGAAGCCGAAGAGCGGCATGAAACCTCGTTCAGAATGGTAACACAGCAATTGTCCGAGTCAACGGTGGCTTCCACCGCTCAATTTAGTGCGCAAGTCACAACCCTAGAGTCTCAACTCAAGGAGGCTGAACAGAAGTTAAAGCGCCTTACTGATGAAAGAGACAGAGCTCAGACTTCCCTTCATGAGCTTCAAGCACAAGTTCAGACTGCTGCAGGTGGGAGTGCTCCTGTAATAGCTCAGCTAAGAGAGGCAAGAGATGCTGAGCAAGCTCGGGTTGGTGAACTAGAGAAGCAGTTCACTGATGCAACTACTGCACAGGCTAAACAAAAGGCTGAACTAGAAACTGAGAGAGATACAGCTCAAGCTCGGGTTGGTGAACTAGAGAAGCAGTTGACTGATGCAACTACTGCACAGGCTAAACAAAAGGCTGAACTAGAAACTGAGAGAGATACAGCTCAGGCTCGGGTTGATGAACTAGAGAAGCAGTTGACTGATGCAACTACTGCACAGGCTAAACAAAAGGCTGAACTAGAAACTGAGAGAGATACAGCTCAGGCTCGCATAGCTGAACTAGAGCAGCAAGTGAAAAAAACAGAACAAATTATAGAAGCATCAGAAAGAGATGCAAGAGATCGAGGTGTAAAACTGAGGCAAGCAGAGCAACAAATAAAGACTCTGGAAGAGGAAAAGCAGCAACTCGCAGCGCTAACAACTAGCGATGGAGACGAAGCTGCTACTGAAAATGCTAGATTACAACAGGCTCTTGATCAAGCTAATGCTGAGCTCGAAGCTCTAAAAACAGCAAATGGACAACGAGAAGCAGCAAGAAAAAAATTAGACCGAGAGATGACTGCTGCCAGAGCAGCGGTTAGCGGTTCAAATGGAGGCGGAGCTGCTGCTACAAGCACAAATTCTCCAAGCAAAAATAAGAAGAAGAAAAAATAATCCATCCTCTTTTGTCCTGACATACCCAAGCTTCCATAGAGAGGCTTGGGTTTTTTTAGCGAAAGAACCAAAAAAGCGAGAGGTAGATCAGAGCAGGGCCCATTGCCCCTAAAAAGAGAGGAAAGTACGCAATCTTACCTTGAAAAGAGGGACGCAAAATGGCGTGGCCCACGGGATTGGGCGCATTAGCAATCACCGTAAGCGCCCCCGCACACATAGCACCCGATACCACCAAGTAGTGCTTGAGATCATCGAAGTGCGGTATGTCCAGCGTCAGATAGCTCACAACTGCATTGTCAATAAACGCTGACAACACAAAACTCACCATCATGGCTCCAAAATGATTGAGACTTTCCATTAAAGGAATGATCCACCACCCCTGAAGCTCCCCATGGATGATCAAACTAGCAAAAAAGAAACCAACAAGAATGGCAGCACGCAGATGCAGTGGGGTTTGGTAAAAGGGAGTGGCCTTCCAAAATCCTAAAAAAAGCAGAAAGACACCTAAAAAAAGAGGAGCCGTCTCTCCTGTGATGACGATCAGCCCCACAAAGATAACGTGAATAACGGTAATCCAGACCGGTGTGGGGTTTTCCGCTTCCTCTTTTTCAAGGGCAGGCAGCTTTTTAGGAAACCGTTCTTTTTGAAACTCTTTCCTGAATAAGATGTAGTACAAACCCGTTGCAATCAGCATTCCTACAAACTCTTTCCATCCAAACCGGACAAGCATGTAGGTCCAGTCCCAGTCCCACCTGTCTGCCACAATAAAAAGAGCACGCGAGGAGAAGGTCGTGAGCATCCCTCCCACAGAGATATTGGCAAAGAGAAGACCTAAAGTCGCGTACTGAAAGCGGCGGCTGGGGTAGTAGGGATAGAATTTTTTGCTGAGCAAAATAGCAGAAAGGGCCATGGCAGCAGGCTCTTTAATGAGTGCTCCCAAAAGAGGCCCTATGGTCACAATGGTCCACCACCAAGCAGCCGGTGTGTCTTTACCCAAGCGTGCGATCTTTTCTAGGATGGTTTCTGCAAAAGTGATAATGGGGCGCGAGCCAATTACCACCAAGATGACCGTGATATACAGAGCGTGTGTATAGGAGCGCGTATTGACATACTCAAGGGTGACATCCCACCCACGAATGAGCGTAGAAGCGACAAGTAATGGCACCAGCCAGATGCCAAAAACAACTTCTACTTCGCTGATGAGGTAAAAGATTTCAGATAAAAAGTGGTAGTGGCGCCACCTCCTGGGATAGAGCCGTTTTTTTGCTCCTAGCTTTTGAGAATAGGAATAGAGGGTAGGAGTTAAAAACGTGTGCACCACAGCCAGAGCAAAGATGAGAGTCGAAAAAATCTGAAAGTTCATGCGGGCCTCCGGACAAGACGAATCACAATGGTGATGAAGAGGCCTGTTAGAAGGAGGTTCAAGGCAAGGCTCAAGCCTGCCACAGTTGTCGCATAGCCAGTCACACCATGCTCAATGGCTAAAACCAAAATCCCTGCGCCTACCTCTCCTCTTGGAAACATCCCCACACTGACGGCCACTCTCTCACGTAGACTCGCTTCATTTTTATAGCAGAAGATGGGAAAACATTTTCCTAAATTCGCAAGAAGCGTGATCAAAAGTACATGCAAGAGGGTAACCCAAGGGTTAAAGGCGTGGAAGGGAAATTTTGGCAATAGCAGGCCGACACAAAGCATAAAGGCAATTTTAATTCCCCGGTCGAGAAGCATCAAGGGACGCTCTTCAGCCTCAATAAAGGCGTGCTCATGCAGATGCACTTTCCGCCGGCGCGGATCGTGAGGATTGTAAAGCACACACCCCAACACAAAAGCAGGAAGTAAAATCTCCAGCTCCACTTCAAGCTGAAGGTGGAGCCATTTTAGCAGAGCGGCCAGGACGATACTGTAGCCTAAAAGCCACAAGCGACCTGACGGAAGAGGGAGCCGATGCAGAAACTTCCACGCAATAAAAATGAGGACGACCACCATCCCCACGACACTCAATAAGGCGTAATGCGGCCCTCCTAATAAAAACTGGAGAGGAATCAGTAGAATAATCGTATCGACATCATCTAAAATGGCTAGAATTTCCACTTTCCGAAAGAGCCAGGTCATACCCAGCCCGGCTGCTGCAAGCATGGTGAAAAGAATACCTGATGAAGTGGGAGCTGCAAAACGGGCAATCAACAAAATCTCTTGCCAGGAGTTTTCTTTAAAATAGGCAAGAAAATAGAGCGTGCAGAAGAGCCATGGGAGAGTCGCAGTGACAGCGGCA
Source organism: Chlamydiales bacterium (assembly GCA_022601445.1). GTDB lineage: Bacteria > Chlamydiota > Chlamydiia > Chlamydiales > JAAKFR01 > JAJACP01. The sequence continues at coordinate 27,263 of JAJACP010000012.1, forward strand.
ATGAGATAGTCTTTAAAATACGAGCGCCAGTTCTGTTTATCTAAAACAAATTCGAGCCCCACCTCCATCATGATGTAGGCCAGCATGATATCGGCTGTAAAAGTGAGCGAGCCACGCCACTCCGCTAGATCGAAGAGCTGTGACACGATCATGCCTAAAATGAGGCAACCACTGAAGATATAGACCAATCGCATTAACACGTGTTGATAAACGCTTTTGAATTAAAAGAAAATTCTATAAAACGGGAACGTGAGAATCGACACGACCAAAAGAATCAGCCAGCGCGATTTGGATAGTGAAATCCGTGCTTTTACGGACCCCTATCCGTATATTTTTACCATTACACAGACTGTTGAAGAGGTATTGAGCGCTCTACAGTCAAAAAAAATCGAAAAACGAGTCGAGTACCTTTACGTCACAGATAAAGAGAATAAGCTTGTTGGCCTCTTAAATCTCCCTGACCTTCTCTATAACTCTCCCAAAACGCCATTGATCGATCTGATCGATACAGACATCCTATCCGTGAGTGAAGAGGCTCCGTTAGAAAAGGGATTGAAGCTACTAGCTAAAAACCAGATTCTGGTTGTGCCTGTTGTGAACACGGAGAAGCAGTTTGTGGGCATACTGGAGATCCTCCCCCATGCGCAAGACCCTAAAGAAGAGGTCACGAAAGTTCATTATAAAAATCTGAAAGAAGATATTTTCCAGTTTATTGGATTTTCTATCGAGCAAAGGAAACAAGCCTCTCCTTGGCACGAATACCGCCTGAGAATGCCGTGGCTTCTTTGTAATCTTGTCGGGGGGCTTATCTGCGCGGTGATCTCTGAATTTCTTCAAGCTCCCCTCGTAGAAGTGGTCCTGTTGGCCTTTTTTATTCCGCTCGTTTTGGGCTTGGGTGAATCGATTGGCATTCAATCGATGACCTTAAGTCTCCGCTTCTTGCATATTCGTAAGGTGCACTGGAGGCAAGTGTGGCGCCGTATTGTAGTTGAGGGCAAGTCGAGCTTTTTATTGGGAGTCACCAGCGCCATTATTGTCTGTTTTTTCTATTTTGCGTGGAGTATTGATCTGCTTCCCATTCTTTCTATTGGAATTGCTGTTGTGGGAGCCATGGTAGCAGCTGCACTGTTTGGAGCCATCTTTCCCATCTTGCTTCACGCCCTACATCTCGACCCAAAAGTGGCGGCGGGTCCAGTTGTGTTAATGATGGCCGATATCATCACCATCACCATCTACTTAGGCTTGAGCACACTGATGCTGACGTAAGACTAAATCATTATGAGAAACTCGAGCGCATCCAATCCGTTCAATGGCAATGCCAGCTGCAAGATTCGCGAGATGAGCCGCCTCTGCTAGTGGAAGCTGATTGACAAGAGCTGCGGTGACAACAGCTAAAACGGTATCCCCGGCTCCTGTGACATCCTTGATTTCATGCACCTGAGCAGGAAAGTCGTGGCGCACACAATCGTGGCGACTATAAATAGAAATTCCCTCTTTGGCACGGGTGATCATCAATGTTTCAACAGCCACCTCTTGTAGGATTTGGCGTGCCACATCGTCTAGGGTGGCCTCCATACCGAGGCCAGCTGCGGCTACCGCTTCAGAAAAATTAGGTTTCAGCAAAGAAGAGCCGCGGTAACGAAAAAAGTCGCGCCCTTTTGGATCCACAATCACGGGCACTCCTAGCTGGCGTGCTTGTGTGATCAGCTCGCTTAGAAGTGCCGCTGTTAAAAAGCCTTTGGCATAGTCTGAAATCGCCACACCATCCACGCTCTTCAAAAGAGTGGGAAAGGTCGCACAGATCTGCTTTTCAAGAGAAGAATCAAGAAGAGAGGGCCTCTCGTGGTCGATCCGCACAATTTGTTGGCCAGAAGCAATCATCCGATTTTTGACAGGAGTCTGAAAAGAGGGATCTTCCACCAAAGCAGAGGTGTCGACTCCTTCCTGCTCCAATGCATCCCGAAAATAAGAACCGGCAGCATCAGCCCCCACACGCCCCAACGCCACCACCTCCATTCCCAGAGAGACGAGATTCAAGATCGCATTACCTGCTCCTCCAGGCCGCCTACTCTCTTCACTCACACGCAGCACCGGCACCGGGGCTTCAGGAGAGATCCGCTGAACATCCCCCATCGTGTAGACATCGAGCATCACATCGCCGACAACCAAAACGCGCTTTTTCTCAAACATTACCAATACCGACCTGGAACCACATAATTTTGGACATAATCTCTCACTGCCGCCTCCAAAGAGAACGTAGGCTTTAGCAGATGTGCCGATTTTTGCACATCCGCGCACGTGTAATTTTGGTATTTACCGATCAAGTCCTCCGGCATCGGGATATACTCGATTGAGATTGGTTTTTCAAGCGCTTTGATCACGCCGCCAGCCAGCGCATTCCACGTCTCAGGCTTCCCTGAGCCAACATTAAAGATGCCCGTCTCGTCATTGGTCAAAAACTGCACCGTCATCGCCGCTGCATCTTTCACATAGATAAAGTCACGCACCTGATCGCCATCTCCATACTTCTCTGGCTCAGACGATTTAAAGAGACAGATCTTGCCTGTTTTAAGTGCATCGGGCACCATCTTCAAAATCACAGAGGCCATCCGCCCTTTATGAAACTCGTTGGGACCGTATACATTGAAGTATTTGAGACCAACCACCTTATCCAACAAATTCTGTCCCTTTAGCCAGAGATCAAAAAGATGTTTGGAATAACCATACATATTCATAGGATGATACTGCTCAAGTGTCTCATGCGCATCGGAGAAACCCAAATTCCCCTCACCATAAGTTGCAGCAGACGAGGCATAGATAAAACGGTGGCTGTGTGCTAGTGCGTATTCTGCTAGGCGGACCGAGTAGCGGTAGTTATTTTCGAGTAGGTAGTTGGCATCTGTTTCCACCGTACTCGAGCAGGCGCCTAGATGGAGGAAAGCTTCAATATCCCGCTCGCGCCCCACTAGCCAATCAAAAAGCGTGTCTTTGTGGATGCAATCGACAAAGGCTTTTCCGACCAAGTTCTTCCACTTATCGGTATGATCAAGATTGTCAACAACCACGATGTTGTTAAACCCTTGATCATTTAAAATCCGTACGACGCCCGACCCGATGAAACCGGCACCGCCTGTCACGACAATATATTTATCTTTGAAGAGTTTCATAAGAAGGAAAGATAACAAAAGCAAGGATAATAATTCGACAGAAAAACTCCACTTCTATAAACCAGTTTTGAAGGAGGTGAGCTATGAAAATAGAAACAAATGTCGGGATCTATCCGGCACACTCTCAACTAGCGCATGCAAAGCGTGGAGGACCCACGATTCCACTTGCGACTCTCACATCAAGCCGGACGTGGAGCGCAAAAAGCACGCTTGCTCAATCTGTTACAGATGGGGTAGGCAGCTTTTTCCATGGAGATCTAACATATGTGATTAATAGCGTCAAAAACGCTGAATATTAATCACTTATATTTAATATACCCTAATTAGTTAGTATTTGTTAAAATAATAAGTATAATTAATTAGGGTTTATTTATGTCCAAGCCTATTGATCAATTTAATGCAATTGTTGGAGGTCTTGAGCAAAGAGGTCACCGTGTTGTATTCCACAATAAGAAATTTAAAAACGTAACGACTACAGAAGCAAAAAAACTTGCAGGAGAAGGTGCGATTACCGATCTTGCAGATCTTAAGGACAAGATCGTTGAGTTTGTTCAACAAAACGATCTCGATACAACAAAATTGACTCAAGCTCTACAAAAAAGAGAGAAAAGTCTAGCAGGTCGATTTGTTCTATGGGGACGAGGACGTCAGTTAGAAGGAATCCGGAAGTTAGGGATTGTAGAGGGTGCGATTAAGGGTGTAAAGACTGTAGAATCTCGCAGCCCAGCAAAACAAGAAGTTTCATCCGCACCGCCACCACCAGAGGCCCCAAAAAGCGCAGAACAAGCTCCTCCGCCGCTGCCAAAAGCAGGCGGTGCCCCTCCTCCACCTCCTCCCATGGGAGCGCCCCCTCCGCCTCCAGGATTGGGGTCAGCCAAGCCAAAAGCCACCTTCGCTCATCGAAAGCTCACAGAAGAGGCCGACAAACTAGGACACTTGTCTGATGAACCAGCACGTCCTCAGGTCCAACCTGGGCATGATATGGGAAAACTTTCACAACTAACGGATGCTGAAAGAAAAGCGTATCAATCTGCAATCGATACCTACCTTTATGGAACGCCCTACCAAGTAGACGTAAGAAAAGGAATGAAAACCGAGCAGGTCACTCAAAGAGAAAACAACGGACTCGAGCATACTTTAGAAAGAGTGGGAAAAGAGCTAAAAGCACACGCTGATGATATAGAGCAACTAGAAGGGAAGCAGCTCCAATTGAGACAGGGGCAAGAAAGAGTTAAAGTACTGCAAGAGCGCATCGGAAAGATGCAAGCTGCAAATGCCGATAACAAACCCTTCACTCTCTATACGGTTCAGCAAGGAAAGGCAGGTCAACCCATCACGTTTGTATCGGACGCTGAGTATGCAGCCTATCTGGAGCAGCTCTCTAACGATGAGACCACCTTTCTTAAAGCGCACAATGCCTTTATGCCCCCCCAATTAACTTTGGGACACGAAATCAAGCGTTGTCAAGAAGAGGTGCGCCAGCTTGAAAGCGATAACCAGCAACTCAAAACCGAACTTGACGCTTTAAAGGGCCAAATAGACAGGCGGCACGCGAAAACAGATGGAGAGGTTCCCTTTGACCAGCTGGCCGCCGTATATGCTAAAAAGACAAATCTTCGTGATAGCTGGAGAAGTGTGTTAGAAAAATTAGGTAGAGGAACAAAGGTTAAAGACGAAGAACCCACTGCCCAGTCTCCTACTCAAGCCAAGCTAGCTGCATTAGAAGAACGGGCTCCTTTGTCTAAAATATATCGAGACTTTTTTCTCTCTGTTCCTCAACCAATCCAAATGCTACTTGGTCAGGGGAATACGCCGAAAACGATCGATGCGGACGGCAAGTAAAGAAGGCGGTACCTGAGCCACTCATGGTGCCCTCTAAACGCTCTTTGACCTCTCTTAGAGAAGGGCGTAGTCGAAAGGCGGGTGCCTCGAGATCGTTATGAAAAACAGGTTTACCTGCTAAAAAGCTCTCCAAAAGTGCCTCGGGATCTTCCTGTGAACACTTGTCTAAGTTGAGTGCTTGATACACCTTAGGTGTGGAAAGGCCTCCCTTTGGCTTGTAAATCTTAAGCGACTGGTCTAAGCGAAAACCCGGTAAATCCCGCACAATTTCTCCTCTTCCCGTACAGTAAGCTGCTCCTGAGGAAAAAAAGAAAGGAACGTCCGACCCAAGCTCAGCTGACCAAGTTTGTAAATCAGGTACGGTGATGGGAGAGCCTAAAAGTGCATTGAGTCCTATTAGGGTCGTGGCTGCATTACTACTTCCCCCACCCAAACCGGCTTCGGTCGGAATTTTTTTTTCTAAATGGATGGAAACAGCAAAGTTGAGTCCACTCTTTTTGCGGAAAAGCTCAACGGCTCTGGTAACTAAATTGGGGCCGATTGAAGAATCGGTGCAGATAAGTGCATCCTCTTTAGAAAGGGTAAAGGTGAGTGTGTCAGCAAGATCGATTGTGTGAAAAAGAGAGGCAAGCTCGTGAAACCCATCACGACGCTTGCCTAGAATACGCAGAAAAAGATTCACCTTTGCAGGCGAGGAGAGTGTGAGACTACTGGGCAGTCTCTTCTTCGGCAACAGCCGCCTCTACTCCCTCTTCTTCTTTGAAAGGAAGTGGGCCCCCTTCAGGGGTGACTTCCAAGGTAAAAGAAGCAGGAACATTCTCTTTCAAGCGTAGTTGAATGGTGTGCGTGCCCAGATTTTTAATCGGGTGCGCTAGCATCACCTGCTTACGTTCCACCGCATGCCCTTTCTCTTGCAACAAGTTGGCAATTTCAAGGGTGGTGACAGACCCATACATCTTTCCATCTGGATCAATTTTCACCTCAGTCGAAAGAACGAGATCAGCGAATTTGGCAGCCAGCTCTTCTGAAGCCTTCCGATCAACAGCAGCACGCTTTTCGCGCTCTTCTTGCAAGCGGGCTTGCATTTTTAGGGTCTGCTTATCGGCAATTAGCCCTTTCTTCTGAGGAAGAAGGTAGTTCCGAATAAAGCCCGGCTTTGCTGTGACCAGTTCACCCGCTCTACCTAGACCGTCTACATCTTCAAGTAGGAGTAGTTGTTGTTTCATGATTAATCCTCCGCAACAAAGGGTAATAAGCCAATTGAGCGCGCACGCTTAATCGCTGTGTTGAGTAGCCTTTGGTAGTGTGCAGAGACACCTGTGATGCGACGGGGAAGGATCTTGCCTCGGTCAGTAATGAACCGTCTGAGGGTATCGACATCTTTGTAATCGATCTCCTTCCACCCTGCCGCCGTGAACGGACACTTCTTCGATGAAGAGCGTCTTCTACGAGACTCAGAAAAGTCTGACGACATTGTTTTCTCCTTATTCGGGTAATTTTTTAAATTCGAGTGATTCTCTCACTGCGTCGGTCTTCAGAGTTAAAAACCGCAGGAGGTCCTCATTGAGGTGGTACTCTTTCCAAAGCTCACCCAACTTAGAGGTAGGAGCTGTGAAGTAAAGAAGGAAGTAGTATCCCTCTCGAGAGCCACGAATCTCATAGGCAAGTTTTTTACGCCCTTGATCGTGCACCTTGTGAACCTCGCCTCCACGACTGGTAATCTCCGAAGCGATCCGCTCCAACGCCTTTGCACGGGCATCTTCGCTTAATGTTGCATTGAGGATGTACATCCCTTCATACAATTGGTTTTTTTCTTTCATAGACTAGTTCCTTTAGTCAGTTGTCCTGCTAGCTGAGCTGCAGGTTCCGTTCCTTGGATCAGCCAACACGTTGCAACAGAAGCGCCAGCCTCAATTGCTGCTGGTAACTCCTTCTGTTCAGTGGAGCTGAAATTTTCCAGAACAAACGCTTCCAAAGCTCTCTCCGAAAGCGACTCTCCTCCCACCCCCATACGAAGGCGGGAATAGTTTTGTGTCTGTAGGTGTTGCTCAACACTTTTCAATCCGTTGTGCCCACCAGCACTCCCCTTAGGTCGGATCCGCATGCTCCCCAGCTTTAAGTAGACATCGTCTGTGATCACCAGCACATTGTCTACGGGAATGTGGTAGTAGTTGAGACATTTACCTACTGCCTCTCCACTTAAATTCATGTAAGTGGAAGGCATTAACATATAGACTTTCTTCTCGTGTACAATCCCGCTAGCCACTTTGCCCTTGAGGCGCCACTCTCTTTTAAAGGAGAGCCCCTCTTGTTTAGCAAGGGCCTTCACCACCATAAACCCTAGGTTGTGGCGGGTTTTTTCGTACCGCGTTCCGGGATTTCCTAATCCCACGATTAAACAGTCTGAATCAGACATTATCTTTTGCCGACAACAGCAGCCACTTCATTTAAGTTAATCACCGGCCGAACCGCACTGGGAATACTAATTTTGTTCAAACGCACAGATTGCCCTGTGAGCAGATGTCTCACATCCAAACTAAAGTGATCGGGAATATCTTTGGGCAAACAGCGCACTTGCACATGTCGAATCACCTGGCGAAGTACTCCACCTAGCTTGACTCCTGCACACTCGACCACCCCTGTCAATTTCACAGGAATGTTCAGAGTCACAGGAGAGCCTTCATGCAACTCCGCAAAATCGATATGGAGAGGCTCGTAAGTGGTAACATGGTACTGGATATCTTTGATGATTGCCTGGATCGGCTTCCCATCCACCTGCAGCGTAAATACTTTTGAAGAGAGCGTTCCGGATTCGATCTTATTCAGGATTTTCTTAAAGGCATTTCCGTCGACAACGACATCTTCCCCTTTCTTTCCTTTTGAGTAGAGAACAGCCAGGATATTCCCCTCTCGGCGGATCTTATTTGTCTCAGATTTCTTTCCAGCTTGGCGCTTGGTTAAGGTCAGTTCCATAGGTATCTCCTTAGTAAAGGGGGCGATTATAGAAAAAGAGCGATTTTAGTTAAAGATCGAAGAGATCGATTCGGCAGAAATGATACAACGGATCGCCTCACCAAATAGATTTGCCACCGAAACCACCTCAATTTTTTGATTACGGTGGTGTTCCAGAAAGGGGACCGAATTACTGGTAAACACTTTTTCAATGGCGCTTTTTCCCATTTTCTCTACGGCATCTCCGACAAGCAGGCCGTGTGTAAAAGCGGCAAAAATTCTTTTAGCTCCCGCCTCTTTACACGCTTCTGCGGCGCGCATTAACGTTCCCCCGGTTGAGCACATATCATCGACAAGCAGCACATCCCGTCCCTTCACATCCCCGATAATTGACGAAATAGAGACCTCTTCGGTACTCAGTCGCCGTTTATCCATCACGGCAAATTCCGCTTTCAAATGATTGGAGTAGGCTCGGGCAATTTTAATCGCGCCCAGATCGGGAGCCATTACGACTAAATCGTGTACATTTTCCTTCATCATCGCATCGGCCAGCATTGGACGGGCGTAGAGATTATCGACTGGCACGTCAAAAAAGCCTTGGATTTGCCCGGCGTGCAAATCCATTGTCAACACCCTTGTGGCGCCCGCAGTAGCAAGCAAATCGGCGACGAGTTTGGCGGTAATGGGAACACGCGGTTTATCTTTGCGATCTTGTCTAGCGTAGCCAAAGTAGGGGATGACAGCCACGATATTTCTTGCTGAGGCCCGTTTGAGGGCATCGATCATGATCAGCAGCTCCATCAAGTAGTGGTTGGGCTCTCGGGCGACAGATTGGACAACAAAGACATCTCTTCCGCGGACATTATCTTGAATTTGGACATAGATTTCACCATCGGGAAAGGGTTGAAAGTCAACTTCTCCTAAACGTGCACCCAAATATGTAGCGAGTTCAGCAGCGAATTGGGGGTGTGAGGTTCCCGAGAAGAGGATGAATTGATCCATAGAAGGCTTGATAGTGCACCCAGAGATTAGTTAAATGCCTGATTTTTGAGCGTGTGAGACGATCGTGTGGGTCGACATACTTAATTAGTAGGCGACCCACACGATCGTCTCACACGCTCAAAAAAGCTGCATTTAACTGGGGTGGAAGGATTCGAACCTCCGATACACGGTACCAAAAACCGCTGCCTTACCGCTTGGCTACACCCCAACAACGAAGAAGGGCCATCTTACAGAGCCTTTGATTTTCTATCAACGATTTAGTAGGATGCGCGGAATGGAGATTGTACATATTGCAGCTGAGTTGGCGCCTGTGGCTAAAGTAGGCGGGATGGGAGATGTTTTGCATGGACTTTCTCGTGCTCTGCTAGCCAAGGGCCACCAGGTTGAGGTCATCCTTCCTCATTACGATTGTTTGGACTGGGAAGGTGTTTCAGAGGGTCGGGTCGATGGAATCCCGGTGACTTTGATAGAGGTGGAGGATTTTTTTAAACGCGGCACAATCTACGGGTGTGAAGATGATGCTCTGCGCTTTACCTCTTTTTGTTTAGCCGCTCTTAGATATCTAAAAGAAAATGGACGACACCCAAATGTTATTCACCTTCACGATTGGCATACGGCTGTGGCTGCTCCTTTGTTGAAGGAGCGCTTTGCTGAGCTCCATGCTCAGTGTGTGTTTACGATTCATAATTTAGCGTATCAAGGTGAGTGCGACGGTGCGGTATTGGACTCGATCGGATGGAAAAGCGGAGCGATTGAAGAGAAAGGAACGTACAATCTGATGAAGGCGGGCATCCTCTATGCCGATCAGGTGACAACGGTCTCCCCTAACTATGCTAAAGAAATTCTGAACTCAGAAATGGGCGGAGCGCTTCAGCCTACCTTGAAAAAATACCAAAACAAATTTTCAGGGGTGTTGAACGGACTGGATGCCCACTATTGGAATCCAGCGCACGATCCCCTCATGCCCACCTCTTTCTCAATTGAAAACAAGGGAGGAAAGAAGCAAGTGAAAAGGGCGCTGCGCCAGCGCCTTGGTCTGGAGCAAAAAGAGTCTCCTCTTGTGGGAGCAGTCACTCGTTTGGTTCCGCAAAAAGGGCCTGAATTGATCAAAGCGGCGTTGCTTCATACTTTAGAGCTAGGAGGACAGGTTGTGCTTCTCGGTTCGGCTTTTGATCCGATGACCCAAGCAGAATTTAAAAAATTAAAGGAGCAACTGGCCGAATCGAATCAGGGACATGTGGAACTCACCTATGATGAAGAGCTCTCTCATCTGATCTATGGGGGAAGTGATCTTCTTTTAGTTCCTTCTCTTTTTGAGCCGTGCGGACTGACACAACTCATTGCCATGCGTTATGGAACCATTCCTCTTGTGCGCGAAACAGGGGGACTGGTCAATACAGTTTTTGAAGGAATAAACGGATTTACGTTCGGCCCTCCTAATCCAGAGGCGATTTGCAAAACGCTGGAGCGCGCTCTTCCCTTGTGGGGCACCCCCACTTGGCAGATGTTGCAAGAAAACGGAATGCGCGAGGATCACAGCTGGAACAAACCCTCTGAAAATTACTTGAAAATCTACAGCTCGTGCTTAAGCTTTTCATAGATCTTTTCCCAATGTTCATGGGGAATCACAGGCCCCATCACCTGAACAACGGCCCTTCCGGCAATCGCGCCATAATGCGCACAAATATTGAGTGGATAGTGACGCATGTACCCGTGTAGAAATCCACTTGCAAAGAGATCGCCTGCGCCGGTTGTATCAAGGGGCTCAACAGGATAGGCAGGACAGTGCCACTTCTCTTTTTTTTGAGCAACCCAGCACCCTTTTGATCCCATCAAAACGACTCCCACCTCACAAAACTCAGCCAAAGACAAACACGCCTCCTCTCCCGGTTGACGAAACAACGTCCTCGCTTCCTCTTCATTACAAAAGATGATATCGACATACTGCTCAAGCAAGTGGAAGATGTGCGCATTAAAACGCTCGGCAATTTCAAAACTTGCCAAATCAAAAGCAACTTTAGCTCCCGCCTCCTTGGCAAGACGCATGGCCGTCTCGGTTAGATCTTCATTAAAAAGGGTATAACCATCCAAATAGACGAGCTTGGCCCCACGAAACTGATCAGAATTCAGGTGAGAGCCGCGGATCTCAACCGTAGCGCCCTGAAAAGTGCGCATGGTCCGCTCCCCATCGGGAGTCACAAGAGACAAAACGATGGCTGTCGGTGTCTCACTCTCTATTAAGAGCGACTCAATTCCCTGCTCTTCAAGCAATTTTCGGTAGAGAAGCCCACGCGGATCATTACCCACCATGCCCATGAGAGCGCATTTTTCGCCAAAACGGGTGAGTCCATGCAGCGTATTGCGCGCGCATCCTCCCGGGACAAAGACCGAATCCGAGCCACTTCCCGCCACAATTGCCTCCAATTGCTCAAAAGAGACTGGCTCCATTCCCCCTTTTTTTCCGGGGACAGTAGCCAAATAAGCTTCAGAAACTTGGACCAATTGATCGAGAAGCGGCCCTCCCACACCAATGATCTCGTAGCTCATTCCTTGCTCCCTTTGTCCACAAGGAGTCGAATCACGTAGTCACGGTTGGCCCAGATGTACTCGATTCCTGAATAAAGAGCATAGAGCGCAGCCACCGAAACCGCAATCCCGGCAGTCAGACGCAACGTATAGTGCGAAATCGCTCCTAGCGAGTAGGGAATCATCATGATGACGACTAAAAAGGCGCTTCCTGCCTGAATAATAGCTTTAATTTTCCCTGTCGCGCGCGCTGCAAGAGCAAAACCACGGAGTGCGCAGATGGTACGGAGGGTACTGATGACTGAGTCACGATAGAGAAAGATGAAGACAATCAGGAGAGGTAGGCTGACAGGTGGCTGGGTAAAAGTCAGGAAAACGGAGATGCGGTAGATACTATCTGCCATTGGATCCAAAAGTTTCCCTAAATCAGTCACTTGGTGAAATTTGCGTGCTAAAAACCCATCAAAGGCGTCAGAGAGCTCGGAGATAATGAGTAAAAAGAGAAGGAGATAGGGTAAAACGACAAGGCTAATTCCCAAAAGCTCATGTTCCAAATAGAGAAACATAAAGATGGGGGTGATAAAGATGCGAAAAAAGGTTAGGTAATTTGCAATACTCACGTGCTTAAGAGGGGGTACCCGCTATTTCTTTCGACCAGGCTACTCGCTCCACCAATATTAATCAACACTGTTCCAAGCCTGAGGCCCTGTATACCCAGGCACACAATCCGCGGTCAATCGCCATGATTGTTTCAACCGTTCTTTCTAAGACATTATACAGCTCATCAAATCGATATTCGTCTCCAAGAGCTGAATCCAGTGTCTCTTCTTGCCCCGCTAAAAAAGCATCTTTGTCAAGCCCAAGTCCATCCACTACTAGGGCCTTAAGTACCGCTTGCGCGATCAACCATTCAACCATATCAGACGTGTTCACCGAAGAATCCCGTAAAATGGTAGCCCGCTGCGCGTCAAAAGCTCTCTGCTGGGCATCAAACTTCACAGGCTGCCTAGCCAAATAAGGTTTGATGGGCTTGAAAATAGACGTTAATTCAGGTTTTTCCCAAGCCTGTAAAAGAGCAATCAAGAAGACCTGCTTGATTGTTGTTGCATACACTTCGCGCAAATCACCCCTTGTAAAGTAGAGGGCTAGCTCTCCAGTTGCGCTTTTAAGGTGCGGGGTGAAAGAATCGAGTGGATGCTCCACTGTCTGTCCTGCGGTTGGTGCGGGTGGTGCGGAAGCTCTGTCATAAAGAGCGCGATCCAGAGCATATGCAAGCGGTGGACAGAGAATGCCCACCACAGCAGAACAAGTGCCTCCTGCTGCCACCCCCAGGGCGCATAGACGCGCGTTCATTGCACCTTGAAATCCCTCACCGTGGTGAACACAAAGGTTATAGAAAAAAGCGCCCACAAGATGGAAGAGCTCCTTGACTAAATAGCCAATACGGACAATCAGAGCTCCTGCGTACCCCACCATTCCCAAGACATATAAGGCAGGGTAGCAAATTGGACTTGGAGGTGATTGCGAAGACCAGTAGGAGCTCAGTGGATTAAATTCTGTTGTAGACATAAAAAGCCTTTTTTAGGCACTAATGTTACTTTCTTTTTTGTTAACCTTCAATAGCTAACTCCATGAAAAAAATTCTTCTATTTCTTCTAATCGGAACCGGTTGTGTTGCATAACTTCAGAATAAAGTGAACTTCTTCAAACCCTCATGGAGAGAGCTGTGTTTCTTGTTAATCAC
>JAJACP010000013.1 GCA_022601445.1 Chlamydiales bacterium
AGTAAAGTGAGCGTATCCTCGAAGATTAATGACTAAAAAAATCTTCAAAAACAAGGAGTACGCTCATGAAACAGGATCACATTTTTCCAGACTTCTCGACAAGTCTAGAAGCAATTTTAAAGCAAGGAGCTCAAAAGCTTCTTCAGCAAGCAATTGAAAACGAATTGACTGAGTATTTACAGCAGCATCAATCTCGGGGAGCCGATAATCGAAAGATAGTCAGACGTAATGGTTATCTTCCTGAAAGATCTATCCAAACAGGCATAGGTTCGATTTCCATCAAGCAGCCCAGAGTGCGTGGAGACAACTATTCGAGTGTCATTTTACCCAAGTATCTGCGGAGAGTTCCCAGTTTAGAAGCTTTAATACCGGCTCTTTACCTAAAAGGGGTTTCTACAGGAAATATGGAAGAAGCTCTTGCCGCAATTTTAGGCAAAAATGCCTCGGGGCTTTCTCCTACGAATATTGTGAGACTCAAAGCAATGTGGGAACAAGAGTACGAAAAGTGGACAAAGCGTGACCTCAGCTACAAGCACTACGTTTATATCTGGGCTGATGGCATTTATTTTAATGTTCGCTTGTCAGAAGAGAGACCCTGTCTTCTTGTATTAATCGGAGCCCGATTGGATGGGACCAAAGAACTGCTCGCTATTCATGATGGGATTCGAGAAAGCACTCTTTCCTGGAAAGAGGTGCTTTTAGATCTGAAAGCTCGAGGGTTAACGACATCGCCTTGGCTTGCCATAGGGGATGGAGCTTTAGGTTTTTGGGCAGCGCTTGAAGAAGAGATGCCCAGCTGTGGTCAGCAAAGATGCTGGGTGCACAAAACAGCCAATATCTTGGATAAGCTCCCCAAATCTGCTCAAGCAGGAGCCAAAACGCTCATCCACGAGATGTATATGTCACCCACCAAAGCAGAGGGCCTGAAGATATTTGACCGCTTTGTCAGTCTTTACGAGGCCAAGTATCCCAAAGCATGTAATTGCCTTACCAAGAGTAAAGAGCAGCTATTTACGTTTTATGATTTTCCAGCAGAGCACTGGCAACACATCCGGACAACCAACCCGATTGAATCCATGTTTGCCAGTATCAGACATCGATCTCGGCAAACAAAAGGGTGTGGATCTCGAAAAGCTACCCTCTTTATGGTCTTCAAGCTATCCATGGAGGCTGAGAAAAAATGGAGACGTTTACGTGGCTCAGTCTTGATTTCCAAAGTGGTCAGTGGGGTGAAATTTAAAGATGGACAAGAGGTAGAACAAGCTGCGTAAAATCAACCTTCGAGGATCAGCTCATGAACTCGGGACACAACTTTTGACAATATCTCTACCCACGTCCAAGATTTAAATGAGCTAAATTAGGAAACTTGCTAAGAAAAGATCCAAGTTCGGCCAAATTAAAAGAATGATAACGGCCTATGGTTAGATTTACAAGTTTTGGCATAGTCATCGCTTCTTCTAATGACTGCGTAGAGTCATCTTGGCTGTATAAGTCACTTACGTTTAGATGTTCTAAGTGTGGCAAAAACTGAAGAACACGCCTAAGATGGTGTAAGGACATTCTCTTTAGAGAAAGGTCCAAGCTACGTAGATTGGGACAAAAATTAGGAATCGAACCAATCAACCAAGTTTGTTGAGGTAATCTTCCATTGTCCTGCTGACCCGTAAGATTAAGCGCTTTAATTGTCCTACCATTTTTGCAGAGGTGGGAATAGAAATGGGCACGAGCGTTTCTTGCAGGACTCACGTAGGTGAATAGGCTTCCGTCTTGGGAAAGCTCATAAAAAAGACGAGAGACTTGTCTAAGCGCAGCACGATTCTTAAGTTTTGAAAAGACACTCAGCCAAACTTCGTCTGGATAAGAAGAAGAGAGCTTAATAGTACTCTGCTCAATGTGTATATTGATCCGACCATCTGGGAGCAATCCGTCTCGGTATAAGATGTTAATGAATGCAGGTTCTGCTGGGTCTAGTTCGTTATTGTCCGCAATTAGCTCATAGCTGGTAATGGAGAGATCGGTGTAGCTTGAAAGACCGAGTCGGATAATAAGCGATTTAAGCTGTTCGGTATGCGCTGGGCTCATTCTGCTGTTTAGAGTAATTAACAGGGAAGGCGTTACACATCGGAAAGAAACAGTTGTGATGGGCTCTGGGTGTTCAATATCGATAAGGATGCGGCCTGGCGGAAGAAGCCCTTCTGCATAATATTTATGAATGCGTGGATCTAAATCTCTAGGACATCCACCCACAGAGCAGGTAAATGGTGTGATGGAGATATGTCGTTCTCCCGCTAGGTCGCACTCTTCTAAAAGTAATTTTATTGTAGTGGCGTCAAAGCTTTCAGCAAAGGTGGCGCTTGCATGCTGAAGATGGATGTGTGTGGTCGGCATTCTCAGGTGGTGATAGACAAGCGCAGCAATCCCACCCAGCAAGAGTCCGCTGTAGGTCGTACAGATACCGGAAATGGCTCCCACGCAAGGAAAAAGCGCACATGATCCAATCACTGTAAGAGCGATGGCGACTACAGCTGCAGTAATGAGTGCCGCATTAGTGCGACGAAAAGGGTAGCTTTCAACAGAAGTGTTTACGTTTAAAACATTCACACGACTAGTTTAAACTAAACAGGGATAAATTAATACCCTTGAGAGGTGCCACAGCCACAAGAAGATTTGACATTAGGGTTGGAGATCTTAAAGCCAGCTCCCTGAAGACCATCCACATAGTCAATGACACACCCAAGAAGACGCCCGACCATTCCTTTTTTGACATGAATCTCTAGCCCTTCTGACTCGTAAACAGCATCCTCTTCGTCAGCTTTGTCTGAAAAGTCAAGAATATATTGGAAACCACCACAACCGCCAGCTGTATCTCCAAAGCGAAGAGCACACCCTTTTTTGCCCTCTTCTTCGGCAAAAAGACGAAACTTCTCAGCCGCGCGCGGCGTAAGCGTGATGGTGTCGACTGCGATTTCTTCTTCCAAAATAGCGTTGAGCTCATCAACAAGCTTTGTGACCGTATCGGGAGACATGCCGTGGCTGAGTACTCCAGCTTCTAAGGTTTCCCAGGTCGCTGCGCTACAACTGGTGCAGTGTAGCCCGGCATTGGTCATGGTTTGAGCCAGACGTTGACTCTTTTGCGGATAATTCGAAAAAATATCGGCAATGGTCATCTCTTTTGTGATCGGCTCTTTGGTCTCCATAATATCTCCTAAAATGAAATTTTAACGCATCCACCCTTTAACTTACACTGACAGGCTAACCGCTCTGTCTCCATCTCGCCGAGAAAGTCCTCTTCCTCTTGGGTAAAACCAGAAAGATTTTCCATCCCTTCACTCACCTCAATGACGCAGGTACCACAGACGCCCTCAGTGCAGGCAAAAGGAACGCCAGCGTCCTCGCATATCTCGGCAATCGGCTCACCGTCGGTGATCTCAAACTCTTCAGCTGTCTCTTCAAAGATTAATTTACCCATGCAATAGAACTCCGTTTGAATAGGAGGGGAGTATGGAGGAGGGATGAATAAAATGCGATCAAAAAAATGTCGGAGTAGAGGGATTCGAACCCCCGACCTACTGCTCCCAAAGCAGCCGCGCTAACCAAGCTGCGCTATACTCCGAAAAAATGAGAATAGTGGAGGAGGGGATTTTCAATCAATCTCTGAATCGCCTATAAGACATAATTATGGAGAAAACGGAAAAACCATCTAAACAGAAACTGAAAAAAGCGCGACAGCGCGGGGATGTGGCCAAATCATCTTTTCTGGCAGGCGCGCTGGTTTTTGTGGGAGGAGTACTATTCATCGGTGGCTTGCACGCTCTTTTAGCCGAACGGTTTCAAAAGAGCATGCGCGCCGCATTTGTCCTTATAGGAGGGGCAGGGTTAGAAGGCGCTTTCAAGATGGTGTTGGATCCGCTCATCTATCCGGTTGCGGGTATTATGGTGGGAATTGTGGCGATTGCTATCGGAGCGCATCTGTTTCAAACGGGATGGATCTGGGCACCGGAGCGGATCCGGCCGAAATGGAGAAAAAAAGGGAGTGAGAGGCGGATTGTATTTCCTTTGCTCCAACTTTTCATCATCAGTGCCATCGGTTATCTAACCGTGCGCACTTGTATCGATCCTGACTTGCTGTTTGCATCGGTAGCTAAACAGAGCAGCGCACTTTTTCGAAAACTATTTGGATTGTGCTTGCAAATTGGGGCGGCGTTGCTCTTTTTAGGGCTTTGTGATTTGTTTTATCAAAAGTGGCGTTATGACAAGAAGATGCGAATGACACGCGAAGAGCTCAAACAAGAGAGGCGAGAGAACGAAGGAGACACGCAACTCAAAGGCGAAATGCGTAATCGAAGAGACTAGAGTCATTGAAAAAGTCGGTCTTTGATCATGCTTTTGGATGATTTCGTCCTATTTTTCCGATCTTTCGCTCGGCGTACCTCTTGCAGAAGCCCACGCTCAAGATCGAAAAACTAGAAGCAAAATCCCCAAAAGTGCTTATTTTCCGGTTAACATTCTTTGAGTCTTCGATGGCGCAGAAAAAGCCCAAAGAAGCCTGTTTTCCAATAATCCCAATTGCATAAAAAAGAATACTCTTCTACACATCAAGGGTTATGAGGGGATTCTTAGCACGCTTGCGTCATGCCTTTGGTCATGCCGATGCCGTTTTGGCATGCGGTGTGATCGGACTTGTCCTTTTATTAGTGATTCCTCTCCCTCCTTTTTTACTCGATGCGCTTCTCTGTTTAAGCATTGTCTTCTCTGTCATGGCACTACTTCTTACCATCTATGTGGAAAACGCTCTCGAGTTTAGCTCTTTTCCTTCGCTGCTACTCTTTTTGACGCTCTATAGGTTGGGGCTTAATATTGCCTCGACCCGGATGATTTTGACGCACGGTGAAGGGGGCGATATCATCCGCACATTCGGCAGCTTTGTGACGCATGGTAACCTCACCGTTGGGGTCATTTTGTTTGCCCTTCTCACGCTGATCAATTTTATCGTGGTGACCAAAGGATCGGGACGCATTGCTGAGGTCGCCGCCCGCTTCACTCTTGAGGCGCTTCCAGGTAAGCAGCTGGCCATTGATGGTGAGCTTTCAAGTGGCCTGATTTCACAAGAGGAGGCCAAAAAAGAGAGGGAAAAAGTCTCGCAAGAAGCGGAATTTTATGGGGCCATGGATGGCGCTTCCAAGTTTGTGCGAGGTGATGCGATTGCGGGATTGGTGATTACGTTTGTGAATATACTGGGCGGCTTGATTGTGGGGCTCACTCTACAAGGGCTCTCGTGGCAAAACTGTCTCTCTACTTTTACAAGGTTGACTGTTGGCGATGGGCTGGTTTCTCAGATTCCAGCTCTTTTAATTTCAGTGGCTGCAGGAATCATGGTGACGCGGGCCTCTTCAGGGAGCGTAGGAAAAGCATTGACTAGGCAGGTCTTTCACCACCCAAAAGTTCTTTTCATCGTAGGTGTAACGGTTCTGGTATTGGGATTTGTTCCAGGCATGCCCTTTTTGGTCATGCTGCCGATCAGTGTGGTTTTTCTTTTCAGCGGGTATGTGCAACTTAAAGAGAAGGGAAAAAAAGACGAACCTGTGGAAAGGCCCTCTACCCTTTCACTGTTTGTGCATCCAATTGAAGTAGAGCTTGGCTATCAGGTGGTCTTACTTGCCGATCCCCTTCTTCAGCGGTTAGCTGATATCCGCAAACGGATTGCCTCTCATCTGGGTGTCCGTGTTCCTCAGGTGCATATTACGGATAATGCAGAGCTGGCTGGAACGGCATGGAGAATTCGAATCAAAGGAATCACGGCGGCTTCAGGTCGAGGAGCTGAGCTTCCAGCACTGATCACGAGTCTAACAGAGGTGATTGAGGCAAGAGCGCATGAATTGCTCACGCGTCAAGATGTCGCTCAGATGATCCAAGATGTGAAGCGGATCGACTCGGCCGTTGTTGAAGAGCTCATCGGAAAAAAAATGAGTGTGGGTCAAGTGCTCAAAGTCTTACAAGCTTTGCTCGGAGAAAAAGTGCCCGTGCGGGATTTTGTCACGATTTTGGAGATTTTGGCTGACCACGCAAAAGGAGACGAGAGTGATCTTGAAGCGTTGACAGAGGCGGTAAGAAGGGGGCTCTCAAGAGGGATTTCAGAGGAGTTTTTTGGCAAAACAGGAATTGCACACGTGATTCTAATCGATCCGAAAGTAGAGCAGATTCTCGATGTCTCAAAAGGAAAAATCCGACCCTCCACAGTTGATAAACTGGCGCGCTCGCTTCTTCAGATGACTCAAGAGGCAGGCAAACGTGGGGTGAGTCCGGTTGTGGTTACCAAAGCTGAGGCGCGTGCTAAATTGAAAAAACTGATCGAGAAACAGTTTCCTGAACTTCCGGTTCTATCCTATAGGGAAGTAACAAACGATGTAGAGTTTAGGAAGATTGGAACCGTATCAAACGAAGTGTTGATTTGATGGAAAGAAAAGGACATGTAGCAGAGATTAAACGGCGACTTCAAGAGCGAAAAGAGTCCTGCGACTCTTATTTAGCGCTCATCCGTTTTTTAGTCTCAAAAGGGGTCGCGCGCCCACTTGCTGAGAAAATTACCCTAGATTTTTCAGCTGAAAGCCGGGAGCTGAGCTCTCTTAAAGAAAGCCTGGTCAAGCAGATACGAACAGCTGGAGAGCTTATATTTCCCAATCAATTGGCTCTTGTTGGACCAACAGGGGTGGGTAAGACAACGACTCTACTAAAGCTCGCTGATTACTATTTAAAGCAAGGGAAACGCATTGCGATTGTAGCTCTTGATCAAGAAAAAGGGGGAGCCTACAACCAGCTAGAAAAATATGCGACAAAGTGGGAAATTCCCTTATACGAGTCTATAGAGGAGGCCGAAGGAGATCTGGTTTTAATCGATACAAGTGGATGTAACTTTTACCAACCCAATCAGATAGATTCTATCGGAGAGCAGCTTGCTGCGTGTGGTGAAGTGGAGGTTTTACTCACGTTAAGTGCAGCTACAAAAGATGTCGATCTCTATGGAGCCATTCATCAGTTTTCCCCTCTTTGTCCGTCGAGTTTGGCTTTCACTAAACTCGATGAAACGCTTGCAAGCGGCGTATTGATTAATGTTTCGGCTAAAACAGATTTTCCGATTCGCTACATTGCCTATGGATATCCTCTCCCTGGTGAAATTCAATTAGCTGATCCTTATGAGATTACGCATAAAATTCTCACGGATTTCAACCAAGATGAGTTTAATCAACTAAGGCAATTAACATTGTGTGAATAAAAGAAATAAATTAAAATAAAGTTATTATAGTAATTAACTAGGTTTGAGTTTGGACGATAAAAAAGCAAAGGAGGATCTCTGGAAGCGCTTCCATGAAACAGGGAAGACAGAATACCGAGATGAGCTCATTGTGAAGAACCTCTATCTAGTTAAATATGTGGTGGGGCGGTTAGGAGCGGGCCTTCCGAATCATGTCAAACTCGATGATCTCTATTCGTCAGGCGTAACCGGGTTGATTAGAGCGGTCGAAAAATACGATTCGACCCGTAACAGCAAATTTGAGAGTTATGCCTCTTTATTGATCAAGGGAGCGATTATTGATGAAATGCGCGCTTTGGACTGGGTGCCACGTAGCGTGCACCAAAAAGCGAATCAACTCTCTACAGCTCAACAAAAGCTTCAGCAGGAGCTTGGACGTGATCCGACCGATCAAGAGCTCTCCAAACAGATGGGTGTGAAAGAAGAGGAGCTTGGTGAGTTATTTAACCGGGTCCGTCCGGCCATTCTGATTTCATTGAATGGTGAGGCCAATTCTTGTAACGACGATGACAATGCTCCTTTATCTGAGCGCATTGCTGATGCGAAGGCGGAGACAAGTTTTGAGCGTGCTGAGCGCAACGAGTGTGCGGCGCTTTTAGCAGAGGCAATTGACAATCTTCCGGATCAAGAGCGGCAAGTGCTTCAGCTCTATTATTATGAGGAGTTGATGCTCAAAGAGATTGGGAAGGTGATGGGTTTGAGTGAATCACGTATTTCACAGATTCACACCAAGGCACTTTTAAAGATGCGCTCTCGCTTGCAGCCTATTGCCAGCGAGATCGGAAAGCCTCTCTAGCTGGTTTTTAAGGAAAAATTCCGCACTTTTCTCAAATCTTTTGTAACAAATCCTTCTGTGAGCTTAAACTGCCCTTTATCTGCAGGGGAGAACATATGACATCTGCCTCCAATCATTTAGGTAATCTAGCGATTTTAAGTCCTTACGAGCATATCAAGCTTTGTCAAGTTCCTTATGTGAGACATAACCTAAAAGAGCATATTGCCCAGCACCTTCCCAATTTGGAGTATGTCACCCATTTTGAGCGACATCATAAGCAGGTTGTTTTCTTACGTGATAAAGCAACTGGTTTGCTCACCATGGCCATTGAAGGGAGCGTGCCTCCAACAGCCCTGGATATTATCCGTAACCCAAGAAGATTTGGAGCGCATTGGTTTCGCAATCTCGAAGATGGGATCGGAACGAGCTCTGCTACTTCTTTTGGCAAAGAGATCGCAAAAGTTCAAGAAGCTGTTGGAAAAGTAGACGTAACGTCGAATCACTCTGGGGCAGCCTTTGTTGCTAGCCATGCCGATGTTCGTGATCAGCTAGATGAGGCAGCAAAACTCGCCATTGCTCCTCACATTAAACAGCCCGATGAGGATACGGTGATTATTCGACCCGAGCACTGCCCTTTGGACGATCCTATTTTAAACCGGCATGGCCACCAAGAATACAGAGTTCCTGGAGAACACGGTCTGAAGTCGATTAAGGAAACTCACGTTTCTCCTTTTGACCTGGACGATGAAAGCATTGACTTATCTAGATATGGGGTCATTTCACCCGACACTAGGTGGGGTGACATTCACCCAGACCTAGGCTATTTGGATTTTATAGAGGGAGTTGATCAAGGACCAAAAAGGGCTGCTCATCAGATACAAGCACGTAGAAATAGGTATGAGGCACTTAAACAACGGAGTCGGTGGAATTTATCCCGTTTGAAAAAAGGTCACGTTCTTGAAGATATTGAGAGATTGGAGGACGATTTTAAACGCGCTTACGGCATGACAGTCGAAGAATTTCAGATTAAAGAGCGTGAGCAGTTGCCTGTTAAACAGGTTTCTGCCAATGCGTATCCCCAAGCCAGCTTTAATTCTGTTGAGGAAGCTCAAGCGCACTTTGAAAAAGTCATTCAAGAAGAAATCTATGCAAAAAAGGCTAAGAAAGGAGAGCCGTGCAACAAACATGGCCATCCAAAAAGTCATAGAGAAAGGACCAAGGCCAAAGACAAAGCGGCAAAAGAGGTTTTAACTGATCCTCGTTTTTTAAAAGAAGCGGAAGCCATTCGAGCAAAGAATAGGGCCGATCAAGAGGTGGCAATGGGTCGAGCTGTAATCGCTCCGGTCGATAAAATCGATCATGATCCAAAGGTTGATGATGTCTCCCCTAGTCAAGATTCTGAACCGACCCCCAAAGTCGAAACGGGTTCAGAAGAAGAGAGTCAGCCATTACCAAAAGAAGGTGAGGATGATGTTGCTCATGTAGGAGCCCTTTCGGGTGTTGCCCAAACAGCCAGTCATACTTTTTTTTCGTCGCTGACTCATCATGTCTTTTTCACCTCTTTCACAAATTATTTAAAAGCGCCAGAAGATAGACAGTCTGCTTCTGAAATGGCTTGTGAGGTTATCACGGAATCAGCTAGCAGCGCAGTCCAAAGCGGAGCTCTTCACTTTGTCGGAAATATCGTTGGTCATGGAGTTGTTGGCTTTTTGGGTGCCACTGTCACAGTTGGGACTCAGTTAGTGACTGCCGGTCGAAACGTGTATCAGCTATTTACAAACACGACAGTCGAGGAGAAGACCCTCATTACCCTTCCTCTAGATCAGCGGATGTGTTGTGCCTTGACTCCATTAGAGCCTCCCGTGCTAGCGGATATGCCCGGAGTAACAGGCTCTGTGTTACGTAAGCGCAGTGAAAGAAGAGCCTCTCATATGCCGCAGGAAGATCTCGATGATCTGATTCTTCAGCAGTTTAAAAGAGGTTAAATCATGGCAGCGATTTCAGTTAGCGCTTCCCTAGTTTCAGCTGGCTGTGAGGTTCATGAAATGGGGGTACTCACATATGACCCAAAACAGGGTATGCCTTTTATTGGGAGCATGATAGAGGCTGAAAGGAGGACTGCATTTATAGAATGGGATACGTATACCCGAGCTACAAAAAATGCCGAGAGAGTGCTTAATCAGTCCACATGGCATCAAATTGTTCCTGTAGGAAAAAGCGGTGTGGGTACTGCTGTGGTCCTGTCTGGACCTGCTGGATGGGGAGGAGCCTCTGCATTGGGGTGTTTGGTATCAGGAGTTTCTCTTCTTAAAAGTTGTCAAGATCGCCAAGAGCATGAAAAGCAAGCGTGTCGACAGGTGCTGGCTGTAGTCGCTCGGATGGCATGCGAGAAGCTCGCTCGCCTTCCTCGCTATTATGATCAAGCAAGAGCAGAGAGTCAACGTTTGCAACGTGAAAACGGGAAATTAGAAGAAATCATTCGTGGTTGGACAGCACACTCGTTTGAGGCCCTCACTTATGAGGGCATGGAAAGAGCAAGAGCGGCGCTGCTTCTAAAATTAGAAAGGCACGACGGGTGTGGTCAAATTAAATCCAAATATCCAGAGCTGGAAGTATGTCGGGTCTCTTTGTTGAGATTCCAGATTCGTGTAGACGACTCATATCAGGTGGTAGCAAACCTTGAGAAAAAAGTTGCTAAACAGTTGAATCTTATTCAAGAAGAGTGTGGGCAGCCCAGACAGCTTAGAAAAATGGTGCATCGTGTTTCGGCTCTTTTTTCAGATCTACGTGATGTGATACAAGACGCATCGTGGATCCTTTCGGATAGAGAATACTACGCTCTGAAAGGTCGGCTCTTAAGGATCCAAGAATCGTTTGCCAGCCTATTCGAGGCGAGTTCATTGTACAGATTGGTTCGAGGTGTTTTCTTGAGCCGCAGTGCAATTGAGGAGTTTTGCTCTCAGGAATCAAATAGGAATAGCTGCCATTTCTGAGTCCCTTGACGCTCAATTTATTCAACTTACCAAACAAATTGCTGGAGAAACGGCTGAAGATGTGCCGGCTACCTGGATGGAGTACGTGCGCTTTTCCTTGTACTCTTTATGGCGCAAGGAGGGAGTGCACCCTTTGCCTGCAGAGCGTTTTGATTCACTTAGAGCGGCATTAAACGCCTATCCCGATCATGGAGAGGTTATCGACGAGGCGCTTGCGTGCTTGGATCAATTGCAGGAGATGCATCGCCGCCATGCGAAATGTATACAGCATGTCAAACTGATTCTTCCTGCGGTCAGACAATTAGATGCGGTCAAAAAAACAGTTGTAGAACTGATTGAGATGAATGGGATTTTAGAAGAAACACGGCGAACTTTAAGTGAAACACGAGATACTTTTGTTAAGCAAACAAAAGAGTTTTTATTATTTAAAGAAAACTGTTTGAAAATTGAAAAATTACATGCTTTTATGGAGGATTTGGTTAAGCGACAGCATACATTTTTATCCAGATTTCATGAGCTCAGGTTAGGAAAGCGGGTGAAGCTAGGGAGTCATTGTTTTCAGTTACGCTGTGAGATTGGGGAGCAAGCGATTCAATTTAAAGTGACGAATCTTGAAGACTATTCTAGTTTAAGTGAAAGCGTTAGGCGCAACCAGTTGATCGAGGGACTTGAGCGAGATCGGAAAGCCTTTGTAAGAATGCGGGCGATCTAGAAAGTGCCACCTGCCTCCCTCTTCCCATATGTCCACGCCCTCTTTAAGTAGACGTACCTTTTTGCCTGTTTCGGGAGATTCCATAAAAAGACGCTCGGAGAGTTTGAGAATCACATGAGAAACACGCTTCTCTTTGGCAAGATATAAAGGATCTCCAGGCTCCAAAACAGAAATCGGTGTGCCAGCTAAATATTGATCATGAGCGTCACGTGGTATTGAGATATTTTGCGCTCTATAGAGAAGATCGATTAACCCTGAACAGTCCGGGTTGCGGCTGCAGCGTCCACCCCAAAGGTAAGGAGCCTCTAAAAAGAGTTTTGCTTCCTCAACCAGCTGCTCGCGATCAAAGTGTGTGGAAAGAGGACGCGCTCCCTCAATCGGCTCTTCTAGATACGTTCCATACGAGTAGTGAGGGGAAGAGACGATGACGTAGCGGGGGGTGAAGGTCTTTTCATGGAGCTCTGAGCGGCGAACCCATCCTTCGTAAGAGTGCCACTGTTTTTCAGGAGTGAAACGACGTTGCTCGCACGCAGCTACACGCGCCCATTCGTCTTGGAGCTCAAGTATTTCAACCTTTTCATTAAAAATGAGTTGAGAGTCACGTAGGTCGTTGTGGTCGTAGTTTTTGGGAAGAAGGTCTTGTGGTTCCCGTCTTAAATCGATAATAGGGAGAGCGACTTGGGCCATTGTGTTTGGATCCGTTCGACAGCGTTGATGATGTTTTGCCTCTGTCCAAAGGCGCTAAAGCGTAAAAAACCCTCTCCGGAGCTGCCAAAACCAGAGCCTGGGGTGGTGATGATTCCTGTTTCTTCTAAAAGCATTTGAAAGAGGTCCCAGCTGTTTTCTTTACCAAAATCGACCCAGAGGTAAGGAGCGTTTTCTCCTCCATAGATGGGAAAGCCTTTGGGTCCTAAAGCGCTGCGGATCAGCATTGCATTTTCTAGGTAAAAGGAGCAAAGCGTTTGGATTTCGTGAGGATGCTCGAGAGCAGCAACCCCTCCTGCTTGTGAAAGAATAGAGGCTCCGTTAAAAAACGTGGTGACAATACGGCGATAGTCATCACGGATTGAGCCTCCCTCTTTATAGGTTAGCGTGCTCGGCACGACGCTCCATCCGAGCCGTACGCCCGTAAATCCAATCAGTTTAGAGAAAGAAGAGACTTCAATGGCCACCTCTTCTGCCCCCTCAATTTCATAGATCGAGCGGGGAAGAGAGGGGTCCTGGATAAATCCCGAGTAAGCGGCATCAAAAACAATCAGAGCTCCTTTGGCGTGTGCCCACTCAACCAGATAGCGGAGCTGCGCGTGTGTGGCAACGGATCCAGTTGGATTGTTGGGACTACAGATAAAAAGAAGTGAAGCTTCATCTGGAAGGGTCTCTGGAAAGAAATTGTTTTTGGGTGAGCAGTCGAGATACAGCACCTGTTGATTGAGTAGAAGGCCCGCATCGACATAGACGGGATAAGTGGGATTTTGGACAGCACTGGTGACTCCAGAGCCAAAAAGGATTTGGAGGCGGCCGATATCACACTTAGCGCCGTCAGAGATAAAAATGTCTTCTGGAGAAATCGTGTCTTGATAGAGATGGTACGCAATTTTCTCTCGGAGGCTTTGATTGCCTTGCTCAGCTCCATACCCACGGTATCCAGACCTTGTGCCCTGATCACGTGCAGCTTTTTCGAGCGCCTCAACAACAGAAAGGGGAATCGGTTCTGAGGTGTCTCCCACACTTAGGCTAATTAGATCTGAAAAGGGAGCGGCTCTGCGCATCACCTCGGGAAAGAGATAGCTGGGGTTTAAACGAGAAAAATGGGGATTACGCTTAACCAAGGTGTCCCTCCTGTTTCAGTAATTCAGCGGTTAAAACGCCTCCTCCGGCGCCTCCACGTATCGTGTTGTGAGAGAGCGCGACAAAACGCCACTCCAGGAGGGGGCAGTGGCGGAGCCGACCCACTGTAACACTCATACCTTCTCCAGCATCTCTGTCTAAACGGGTTTGAGGACGTGCGGGATCATCGCAATAAATCACAGGGTAGCGTGGTGCGGAAGGAAGAGTAAGCGCGTTCGGCTGATTCCATTCAGCCAGAATATCTTCGTAGGAGAGAGGGTACTCAAAGGCCACTGAGACGCACGCCATGTGGCCATGGATTACAGGAATGCGGTTGCAGTGAGCTGAGATGGGAAAACGGGCTTCTAAGATTTTCAGAGGCTCGTTTTCGAGTTTTTCTTCTTCCCCGTCAATCAAGGGGATCACATTGCCTTCAATCTCTTGAGAGAGAAGGCCGCTATGACCGGCTCCACTCATTGCCTGCAATGTTGTGACCGAAAGGCCGCAGATATTTGCCTTCCGGTGGAGGGGAGCCAAGGGGAGGAGAAACGCTTGCAGTGCGCAGTTGGGCTTGGTAATGAGTTTGCCTGTGAGGTGATGCGCGTTGATTTCAGGGATAATGATAGGCGCGCTTCCTCTGTGACACGAAGCACTTGAAATCACAGTGGATCCGGCTTCTACGAGCTTGGGCTCATAAACTGCGGCTAACGTATTGGGAAGTGCTGAAAAGATGAGGGGACACGGCTCAAAATTTTCAAGGGAGCTCAGGGAGTACCCTTCGGGGATCGGCTTTGAAGCGTGCCAACGACTCTGTACAGCTTGCTTGTACGAAGGGGAGGCGTGGGTTGCAGCTAAGCTTTTGATCTCAAACCAAGGATGGTCGTGCAATAAAGCAACATATTGCTGTCCAATGACCCCTGTTGCACCCAGAATACCAACCGGAATTTTCATACTAAGTCCTTCACCACCTTTTGGAGGGGAGCCAGATATGTGTTGTGGAGAGGAGTGAGTGGAAGACGGGGAGCGCCTGCGGCAAAACCTGCAATGTCCATAGCGGCTTTGATCGGAATCGGGTTGGTCTCCCAATTGGAGGCTTTGAAAAGGGGGAGAAGCAAGGCATTGATTTGCTGCGCGTGCGCGTAGCTTCCCGCATGGCAGGCGTCCACAAGCTCTTTCATCAGCATGGGGACCAGATTACTTGCCACTGAAATCACGCCATCGCCCCCGAGGGCCATGGTAGGAAGTGTCATGAGATCGTCGCCTGCATACACAAGAAATTCGGGGCGCTCTTTTTTCAGGGCAATCGCCTCTGTAATCTGCTCAATACTCCCTGAAGCTTCTTTAATGCCAATGATCTGGGGGAGCGGTATCAGTCGCTTCAATGTTTCCGGAGCGAGGTTTACAGAGGTCCTCCCCTGGATGTTGTACAGGATAATCGGAAGAGGAGAGGTTTGGGCCAGAGCTTCAAAGTGGCAGAAGAGACCTTCTTGGGTGGGTTTATTGTAGTAAGGGGTGACAACAAGGGCCGTGTCTGCTCCATGGTCGGCTGCAAGCTTTATGTTTTCCATTGTTTGAGAGGTCGAGTTAGCACCGCATCCCACCATAAGCGGGAGCTCTGTTTCGCGGACAATGGTGAGAAAACGCTTTTTTTCGTCTAGGGAGAGGGTGGGTGTCTCGCCAGTTGTTCCAAGAGCGGCAATCCCATCGACTGCCTGTTGGCGAAATACGTTTTTACGTAAGCCCTCTTCATCGAGACACCCCTCTTCATCGAACGGTGTAATCAGCGCTGTATAACATGTCATCGAGTGTCAACCATCCTTTTTGATCTATTATCCATTCTGCAGCTTTCAGAGCACCGAGGGCAAATCCCTCACGATTTTTTGCCTCGTGAGTGAGAGTAATCGTATCGCCGAGCGAGTCAAAGAAAACGGAATGTTTACCAACAACAGAGCCGCATCGCACACTCGAGAAAGGAGTGGGCATGTCCAGCTCCTTTGCAATGGCGCAAGCTGTGCCGGAGGGAGCATCTTTTTTCTGTTGGTGGTGCCACTCAATACCGGCGATTTCATAATCTGTTAGTTGCGCGCGCGCCTCTTTTAGCAGCTTGCGAAATAGCGCGACCCCAAGCGAGAAGTTGGGGGCATAGAGGGCGGCGATCCCGCTTTTTTCAACTAAGGTTTGCACAACAGGGATATCGGTTTCCCATCCCGTGGTTCCAATGACGATCGGCACTGAGGCTTCGCACGCCTCGCGAATGTGCTCGACGACACCAGATGCAGATGAAAAGTCGATACAGACGTCGGCTTCATGTGGCGTCTCGACTATCTCGTGTCCACGCTCTTTTGCAAGGCGCGCCACCATCTGACCCATTTTTCCAAAACCAAAAAGAGAAATCTTCATTGTGATAGGAGTATACGGAAAGAGTTCTTTTTTACAAACAGCTAGCCTCTTTCTAACTCCCTCTGTTTGATTGTATAGACAACTCGGTCACTACCATATTTATTCTCTTTTCGAATCGCAGCTCCCTTCAAGTACTTTTCTATGATTCTTGTGGAGGCTTGATTGCTCTCAAGCGCTGTTAACTCGATCGATTGGAAGGGGGCTCCTTGTACCAAAAAGGTGGGGTGATTAAACAGGTTTTTCTGGACAAATTCATTTACGAAGGCATTTAGGGACTCTTTGCCATATCCCAATCCTTGGTAGTGGGGAGAAAATAGATAAAATAACTGGCCCACACCAGGTCTTGCTTCATGCTGCTGGCTGGCTTCAATGACGATGAGACCGATTTGCCTCTCACTCCCATCGTTTGTTTCGACAACATAGGCGCTATAGGGATTCCCTTCTCTGAAGTATTGAGTCCACGTTTTGACATGTCCTCTCACTCTGTTTATGCCTTGAGGTTGTCGATCAAAGTACTGAGACATTGTCTGTTGGTTTCCGTACAAATCTTGCCAAACAAATAGGAGATCTTGATCTTGGATAGGTCGTATGATCAGCCTATCTGTTTTTAGGCGCATTTTTTGCACGTTTTCTGGATAAAACGAGAGAGTATGCACAGACATATCAACAGGCTTTGCGGTGTTTCTTAGCATTTCATTATTGTTGTAAGGGGGGAGAGGATAGTCTCCTTCTATCGACAAGGTGCGCACAATGTAGGCCGATACATCTGTGTTATCTCGGTATAGTACTTGTGCTGTTGTAAGATAGGCTTTTGCTTTAATCTGCGTAGCTTGTTTCGTAGAATAGGATTGGTAGGAAGCCAAACGAGAGAGAGCGACTGCGTAGCCAAGCACGCCCCCTTTCAATGCTGTTTGCTTCTCTATGACCTTTTCAAATAACGAACAAGCTTCTTCGCAAAGCGCTTTTCGCTCTTGTTGAAATAGGCTTTCCTCTGTTTTCTCCAGGGCAAGCCAGGCCTTATTGCTAATAATCACTAAATTAGATGGAGCCTTTTGTATCGCATACTCCAGGTACGTGGAAGCTTCCTCATAACACGCTTGTTTCAATGCGGGATCCTGTGTGATATAGGCCATTTGGCCGAGTGCAAATCCGAGTCCATTTGTTGTCACCCAACTATTGGGCCAAAAATCATGCGCTGTTTTATGCAACTTTAGGGCACATTCAGGTTTCCCACGCTGATTCATCAAAAAGCCCAGGTTGCTGAGCAAAATGCTCTGTTGTTCAGTGGGTTGAATCGATTGCGTTCCACATAAGGTGTAAAAGTGTCTCATTTTTTCTTCAATCGAGTGCCCTTGTAAGGGGCGTCCAATCGAAACTTCTAGACCCTCCATAAAGCTGTTTTGAGCGTGGATAAACCCTGCATCTTTTTTTGTGAGCGCTCTACTTGCAGCAGCTCTTAAAACCAATCCTTGAAGGTTGTAAATAGTCGAGAGTAAAGATTGCAGATGCTGTGGTCTCATTTTGGCTTGAGAGGCATCAAAGTAGGTTTGTGTCAGGTTTCTGACAACGCTTGAAACGTATGCATTTTCAAAAAGTGCAATTGCTTTTTTATAATCTGTGCGACCATACAACAAGATTGCTTTTAAAATCACAGAGGATAGTAGAAGAACTTTTTTCTGATTTTTAACTTGTTCTTCGATTGAGATTCTACGGCTATTTGATAAGAGGCGTAGCGTGAAACTACTTGATTTAATCAGCTTATTGTCAATATCTTCAATACGCGCAATGAGAGATTCAATCTGCGCAATTTCTTCTTCAATTTTATCATTAGAAAAGTGGTTGGAATAAAAGAAGATTCGAGGGAAGACAGAGATTTCTTTTGTCTTCAGTAAAACTTCTCTTGTGACAGCATTTGCCTCTTTTAACGCATTTTCAACTGAAGCAAGCTCATCATTTTCCCTTCTATACTGCTCAAGAACTGTGCCTACACATAAGGAAAGTAAGATCCATTTCAGTAGATTTGCCGGCCCTTTTTTTACATATTCGTCATAAAATCCTGCTTTTACGTCTCTTGTCCATCTAGATCTCCTAGGCAAGTCGACAGTACATGCGGCGTATAGTCTTCTCCTAACCAAATCGGGGGGAATAGGGGTCTTTTGTCTAGTATGACGAGCAGTTGTTGATGCACGCTGGAGCAGGCGTGCACCAGAGGGTGCTTTTGGTCTATAGTGTGTAAAAACCGCACGTGTCAGAGCAAACATATTTTCCTCTCTTTTGTGAACGGGTTAATCAGCTTCATCGAGTTTTTTTGAGTTGAATGATTTTTGTCTAGTCTAGAATAGAAAATAAACAACCGGGGTATACGGAAAGAAGATATTTTTATAAACTCTCCTGATCGGGAGGAAATATGAATCGTCGTGACTATGCTATTTGTTCGATTGCAGGTGATCATAAAATAGAGAAAAAAAGAAAAATACATGAGCGGCATCTTTTTGATTCCTTTGGTCATCAAGTGTTTAATGACGCAGCTCAAAGCGAGCATCTCTCGGAAGAGGTGTTTCACGCTTTGCAAAAAACAGCAAAAATGGGTGAGGCGCTCGATCCTACACTTGCAGATTCGGTTGCCTCGGGGATGAAAGAGTGGGCCCTGACCAGAGGGGTCACTCACTATTGTCACTGGTTTCAACCTCTAACGGATCTGACCGCCGAAAAGCACGATAGCTTTTTTAACCCCACTCAAGATGGATCCGTTGTTGCTGAATTCAGTGGTAAGATGCTCATACAAGGTGAACCAGATGCCAGCAGCTTTCCCACGGGTGGACTACGCACAACCTTCGAAGCGCGCGGCTATACCGCCTGGGATCCAAGCAGCCCAGCCTTTATTTTAGGCAGAACCCTGGTCATTCCCTCTTTTTTCATCAGCTGGGCAGGAGATGCCCTAGACAAAAAGACGCCTCTGCTCCGCTCGATGGAAGCACTGAACAAGCAAGCTCTGCGTGTTTTACGTCTCTTTGGGGATCAAGAGACGCAGTGTGTGATTCCTACCCTGGGTGCTGAGCAAGAGTACTTTCTAATCGACACCCAATTCTATCACATGCGCCCCGATTTGCTCACGTGTGGACGCACCCTATTTGGTGCCCGTCCGCCTAAGGGGCAAGAGCTAGAAGATCAGTATCTTGGTGCCGTTCCCGAAAGGATCATTCGCTTTATGGAGGAGGCAGAATTTCAGCTTCTTCAGCTTGGTGTACCCGTCAAAACCCGTCATAATGAGGTCGCCCCTTCCCAGTACGAACTAGCTGTTTCCTTCCAGCGAGCTAATCTCTCTTCTGATCACCACATGCTCGTGATGGAGATTTTAAAAAAGATTGCTAATCGACACGGATTGACCTGTTTGCTGCATGAAAAGCCATTTGCGGGGATTAACGGATCGGGGAAGCACAATAATTGGTCTTTGGCAACCGACAAGGGTGAGAATTTGCTTGAGCCCGGACACACGCCGCACGAAAATGCGCGCTTTTTACTTTTTTGTGCAGCAGTGGTGCGCGCCGTGCACATACATGCGCCGTTGTTACGGATGAGTGTGGCATCGGCCGGAAACGACCATCGACTGGGACAACACGAGGCGCCTCCTGGAATTATGAGTGTCTTTTTGGGCGAGCATCTTTTTGATATTTTTCAACGGTTGATCAAAGGAGAGGCTCACGAGGGGGAATCAGGAGGAGATTTAACCCTAGGCGTCTCCTTACTTCCCCGCATTCCCCGCCACTCGAGCGATCGAAATCGAACAAGCCCGTTTGCCTTCACCGGAAACAAATTTGAATTTCGCGCCGTGGGTTCGACAGAAAATATCGCCAAACCCACCACGGTGATCAATACAATGGTTGCTGAGTCGCTCGATCATTTTGCCTCAAAATTAGAAAAAGCAGACGACTTTAACCAAGCACTCCAAACACTTTTGGCTGCAGAGGCCAAAGCGTTTCAACCGATTCTTTTTGAGGGAGATAATTATGATGCCGCTTGGTGCAAAGAGGCAGAAAAGCGTGGGCTCCCTCACATCCACGACGCTGTAGTGGCCGCTCAAGCCTATACATCGAGCGAATCGCTTTCTCTTTTTACCAAGTATAAAGTGTTTAGCCGACGAGAGTTGGTGAGCCGGCAAGAGATCACCTTGAGTAAGTATATAAAGAAGCTTTTGATCGAAGCGCGGACAGCTTCCCATATGGCGCATACCATGATTATTCCTTCAACTATTTTGTATGTAAAAGAGTTAGGGGATGCTCTTGTTCATTTACATAAGGGAGATCAGGAGCTATTGAAAGGGGTTGTTAAGGAGTTTTCGGGTGTACGGAAAGCGTTAAAAACGTTGGATGATCTGATTCAGCGGGTCCCAATGGAAGAGTTAGGTGAAGGAGCTCTTTTTTTACGCGATCGGGTGCTACCCACTATGACTGCTTTACGATTGCATGTAGATGCTTTGGAATTCATGGTTTCAGACCAGCTTTGGCCGTTGCCCAAGTATCACGAAATGCTCTTCATCCGTTAAGCGGCTCGTTGATGGAGTGGGTGGGTTAGCTGCGCACTAGAAAAAAAGGAGACTTTCATGGCTGGAGTTATTGGAGGGGCGCTGAGTAGTGGTGCGAATTATGTGTATCAGTCCTATCACAGATGGAGTGTGGATACCCAAAATGGGTTAGTGTATGGAGCAGATGCATGGAGGATTTGGGGAGTGGAAGTGTTGGACGAGGTTCCGAATGCTCCAGGATTTGAGTGGGATGCAAATGACCCCTTTTTTGACAGACCCTATCGAGAGAATTACGTTCTTTTTTATATTCCCGATCAGATCAGAGAGGGAGGTGTAGCCAAGGAATTGACTCTGCAAACGTTTTATACAATCTGTAAAGAGTTTACTCTCATGGGGTATGGTGTGCCTGAAAAGTATGGTCATTTTAAGGCCCCGGGTTGGGTGTTGGTAAGTAAGAAGTTTGTGCCCGTATATGAACCTCAGCGAGAGGTCGTCGATAGAATAAACGGAGAACAAAAAGGCTTTGGCAGATCCCTTGTTCTTGAGGCAATTGTTCTAGTCTCTTTTCTTGCCATCTACAATCGCAATTTTGAGTCTTGCTTTGGCTCGGAGAAGCATCGGATCCGCTGTTTTGAGCGTCAAGAGGGACGCCCTGAAGGTGTATCGTATCTTGTAGTTGGGCGCTGCTATCGTGATAGGAGCACTTTCTTTGTAAGCACCGATTACCCAGCGTTCGATATGCGCAATACAGTGATCTTGCCTGCACGCCGTTTTTTCAGGCTGCCTGCCGATGGAGGGGGCGGGGCAGCTGCACAATCTTAGAGGGCGTTTTACGAGTTGAGAGTATGCGTGTTCGCTTCCAAAGCGTGGCCAGCTTCTCTTGTTGCGCCTCAGACAGGTCCTGCAACACAAAAAAGCAGTCGTGATTGCGCGAAAAAGCGGCCCGTGTCCAGTTGGCTGAGCCGTTCACTAAGACCGCATTGTCTACAACTAAGCATTTATGATGAAGAAGTTTGCGTCCAGTACTCAGCCAAATAGGAACACCTGAGTTGACCAGGCTCTGTAGCGCTTTTCTTCCTACTCCGTTGGCTTGTCCACGGTCTAAAATCACCTCAACATGCACACCACGCTGATGCGCCTGCACAATTGCCTCAGTCAGAACGGGATGCGTCCATGTATACATCGCCACTTGAATGGTTTTCTGAGCTCCTTCAATCAATCCGATCAGTCGCGTTAACCCTTCTTTTTTGTCGCGAGGTAGAGACCAGAATTCGAGGCGTTGACCACCCACAATGAATTGTTTCTCGGGCTCTTCGTTCTGAATCACGCGAGAGAGTTCGGCACTTGTGGCGCCGACTACAAGGTTGTCATGCGAGCGGAGCGACCCACGAGTGAAATTCGCAGAGCCAACTAAAATCCTTTCCTGATCTACGATTAAGATTTTTTTGTGCATGAGACCACTGATTTTAATGGGAAGGCGCTTGATCCCTACGAGTTTTTCATAACCCTCTTGAGGAGTGGTAGGGTCGTAAACGACAGTGACCTCTACACCTTCTTTTGCCTTTTGATTGAGCGCTTTGATCACTTTGTTTTCATTTAACGAATACATTACGAGATAGATGGACTCGGAAGCTCCTTGGATGGCATTGAGGACGACTTTACATAAATCGTCATGACAGGCGGAGGCGTAGAGTTGAACGGGTTCGTTGGATGAGAGGGTGGGACGCTCTTCTAGGTAGAAGAATAGAAGGAGGATGAGGAGAGTGAAGAGAATGCGGGCAGGTTTGATCAGACGGTTGAGCATATTCCCTTAATTCTAAAAATGACTTATACTAATACAAGAGGGGTAAATGCGTCCAACAGTTAAAAAAGTATCTCGCTTTCTGACCTATCATCCAGAGGTCTTTATCAATGATCCCGCATACCAATTAAGTACACTGCGTCATGCGCCCGAGATGAGTGATGTGATCTGGGAGGTGAAACGGGCTCTGAAAAAAGGGATCTCACCTGAAAAGAGTATGCAGGGCACCTCAGAGACCTATTTTCTGAAAGATGAAGAGGGGAAACCTCTTGCAGTTTTCAAGCTAGAGCACTACCTGCAAGAGTATGCAACGTATCGTTTGGATCATAAGGGATTTTCAGGTGTTCCTCCAACGGTAATCGCCGCCTTCACGCATCCCCTTTTTGGTGGAGAGGCGACAGGCTCGTGTCAGCTGTATGTGGAAGATAGCATTTCAGCAGTCGAGCTTTCGGAGAGTGTTTTTACAGGTTTTTCGCCCGCGCCCATTCGACGGATTGCCCAGCTCGACATTCGCGTACTCAATGCCGATCGGCACACCTCAAACATCTTGATCTGCGATGAGACAGAGGCCGTTCCCATTGATCACGGTTTTGCTC
Organism: Chlamydiales bacterium; assembly: GCA_022601445.1. Lineage (GTDB taxonomy): Bacteria > Chlamydiota > Chlamydiia > Chlamydiales > JAAKFR01 > JAJACP01. The sequence continues at coordinate 22,936 of JAJACP010000013.1, forward strand.
TTCCAAGGGAGCTAGGAAGTGTGCATTTTGCCTGGATGTTCTGGAATCAAGCAGCGACTCCCTTTTCTGAGGAGGAGCAGAGCTATATTGCGTGGATTGATCCGGAAAAAGATCGCGCTCTTTTGATAGAAGAGACTGGGCTTTCGGAAAAGATTGCCAACCGTCTCTATGTCGCGACGATGCTTTTAAAAATGGGTGTGATGCGTGGCTTTTACCCGCACAACATCGGAGATATTGTAGCTAAAACGCGTGACCGACGTGCTCCGGATTCCAAATTTGAGCTGTTGATTAAACGATTGCTGGAGCGGGGAGCGGAAGACTGGACAACATTTACCCGATATGTCAATGAAGAGATAGAATGTACTTTAGGGGAATATGAAACTAATCAACACAAAAACCTCTCAATCCTTGGTGGAATTTGAGGGAGACCGGACCATTTTTTATAACAAGTATCTAGAAAAAGAGATGCGCTCCATCGGCATTCCTGTCCCACACGGAATGCGGGGTATCTACAATGGAAAAGAGTGTATTCGTCTTGAGGATGCGGAGTTTCAGCAGGCTTTTAGGGAGATTTATTACCTGACGACGATGAACCCTGAGACGTTTCGCTGGCAAGACTTCTGACGAGTTGCCTACACTCGTCTGAAAGGTTTGCAATGGGCTGTAGGAGCTCATGAGCGATCAATGCAGATCCATAGCCATCTGTAAGAGAGGTAATTGCAACAGCAAGTTGGGGGGTAGTGAGCATAAGGACTGCTTTAGTTTTCTGGATTTGCTCATTGAGAAGGGATGAATAAGCTCTTGTTTGGGAGTGCGTTAGCGAATTCATACGCTCCCATGTCTCACAATCGATCTTTAATTGCGCAATTTGATCTTTAAGGATCCTCTCAATTTGCTCTCGACCAGGAGGGTTATTTTGCAGGCAAAGGTAGATTGTTCGATTTGTGGCTGAAAACTTCTTAGGAGGCGCCGTTGTTTTTCCAATGCCGCGCCGAAGAAGTTCTTGGATGACATTCCAAGGGATTGTTTCGAATGCTTCCACATGATCTAATAGACAGGGCATGAGGCTACTTTGGTCATATTGACGAGGCATGCGATCCAGTAAAAGCTTCAAAAGCGGTATGTTAGGAGCCTCTGTTTCACAAAGCGAGCGGATGAAAATGTGAATGATCGTTTCTTGATGAGTTTTGTTGTAATCTTCTAGCGCTTGATATCTGAGTAGATCAGTAGTTGCGGTCAGGTCTCCAATTTTGACAGCATAGGCGAGGGGATGCAATCCATCAAATGTGTAGTAAAGGATATACTCTTTTTGCTCTCGAATGAGTTTATGTAAGTTACGTGGAGAAGCTTCTGTGTTTGAAGGGCCGGCCAGAGCGTAATACGCATTCGCATACAGATTATAAATCACCGTCGCTCTCCCCCATTTCCATCCCTTCTGGAAAATAGTGGTTCCAATTTTGGGTGACAAGCTGCGCGGTCTGAGGCGCGCATGTCACTACAGGAGGATACGCCTCTTTCATTCGAGCGTCAATCAAAATGCACCCCGAATAGGCAATGTGATTCCGTACAATGCGCGTTTTTGCATGGATATCAGCAGCGGGCTCAAAGCGTGTAAAGACAGTCCACAAGAAGGCTGTGTCCGAACGGATGGCCTTGTCCACACTGTCAACAAGAATCACAAGCGGCCATTTTTCAAATCCCCGAAAATCAAGCAGCGCCTCGCTCATCTCTCCTTCGATGACAAGGCATCCCGGTTGATAAACACCCACTTTGGTAGCCCCTGGAGGGAGTCCATCCTGGTAAGAGAGAGGCAGATCCCGTTTTTTCTCGCCCACACCGAGCATCACTCCACGTGATCCCTTGTTGAGTTCAGGACCAGTATAATCGAGGGTATCTAACGAGAGATTGGCAAATACAAATAGATCAGTCTCAGGAGTGAATCGCTCTAAAACAGTGGTGAGCAGTTCTCGGAAATTACGTAGGTTCACAGACTGATCGGTTACAAGCAAAAACTTGGTCAATGAGAGTTGCCCTTCTCCCAAAATCCGAAAAGCTGAGGCCATGCACTCGCGGTAGTAGCGCTCGGTAACGACAGCAGCTGATAGAGAGTGAAAGCCGGTCTCTCCATAACTCCATAGATCTTTGACACCGGGCATCACAATGGGGAAAAGAGGAGAGAGGAGTTCTTGAAGGTAATCGCCGATGTAGAAATCTTCCTGTCTGGGTTTGCCCACAATGGTGGCTGGGTAGATGGCATCTTTCCTGTGGTAAAGAGCGTCGCACTCAAAGACCGGGAACTCATGTGCCCAACTATAATAACCGTAGTGATCTCCAAACGGGCCCTCGTCACGACGGATATGAGGGCGCGCTTTGCCCACAAGGGCAAACTCGCACTCGGAAATCAGAGGATGAGTGGTGTGACGGGATGTACAAGTGGCCAGCTTTTTCCCTTGCATCAAACCGCAGATCAACAGTTCGGGTACATTCTCGGGCAAAGGAGTAATCGCACTTAAAATCAGAGCAGGGGGGCCGCCAATAAAAATGGAAACCGGCAGGGATTGATTGAGAGCCTCCGCTTGATGGTAGTGAAAGCCGCCTCCCTTTTGGATCTGAAAATGGAGTCCTGTTTCCCGTGCACTATACCGTTGAATGCGATACATACCGAGATTGGGCGGACCTCCTTCTGGTGGCTCTGTATAGACGAGAGGTAAAGTGACAAAGTGTCCCCCGTCCAAAGGCCACGTTTTGAGCAGAGGGAGCTTTTCTAAATCTGGTGGGGAGAGACAGGTGTGCTGAATAGGACCCGCTATGCGCTTTTTGGTTCCCATATGGAATAAGCTTTTCAAGGTTTTCCGATTCTCCCATAGGATCTTGGGGGTAGGGGGAAAGTCCTGTGTCATGAGCTTGATCAGGTTGGCAATGATTTTTTCGGGGTGATTAGGAAAGGCAAGATCGACCCGTTTACGGGAGCCAAAAAGATTGGTGACAACAGGAAAAGGAGAGTTCTTAACGTGATGGAAAAAAAGAGCAGGGCCGTCTGCGGCAGCCACACGTCTATGAATTTCAGCGAGTTCGAGATCTGTATCTACTTCGTGATGAACGTCAACAACTTCTCCAGATTCCCGTAGAGCCTGAAGAAATTGTCTTAGGTTCAGCATTTAGACTTTCTGACCTTTTGCACGCATTTCTTTAATCACAACGGCCAAACCGCGCTTGTCGATGGTGCGCATCGCAGAAGTAGAGAGGCGAAGGGAAACAAAACGATTCTCTTCAGAGAACCAGAAGCGTTTAGTGACGAGATTAGGGAGGAAACGGCGTTTGTTTTTCCCTGTAATATTGAGTCCAATTCCCTTCTTCTTCTTGGCAATACCGCGGATTGTATAGCTAAATCCTGGCTTTGGTTTTTTGCCTGTAACTTGACACTTCCTAGACATTGTAAAACTCCAAACTTCAGTTGAGAAAAGACTATAGCACCCTGGCATGTATCTTGCAACTATAGAGTGAAATCCATGGAAAAAATAAAAGTTGATTTTGCTGTAATCGGATCCGGACCAGCTGGACAAACAAGTGCAATCCAAGCCTCCAAGCTGGGAAAGTCTGTTGCGCTGATCGAGCGCGATATCGTGCCGGGAGGCAACTGTTTAAATTCAGGAACCATCCCTTCTAAGTCTCTGAGAGAAGCTATTATCGATCTGACACGTTATAATGAAAGAAGTTTTTACGGCTCGAGCTGCCTGCGTGAAGTAACTATCTTTGATCTCAACTACCGCCTCTCCACTGTTTTGGAAGGAGAGCGTGCGATTTTGCTGAGACATTTCAAGAAAAATAAGATCCGCTTTTTACAAGGTCAGGCGCAATTTGAGACGCCTCATACCCTTTTGGTGACAAATTATAGAGGAGAGCCGGCTTGGGAAGTGGAGGCAGAAAAATTTTTAATCGCAACCGGATCTGAGCCGCGTAACCCTTTGCATATTCCCTTTGATGAGGATGTGATCTTAGATTCGACCCGTCTTTTGACGATCAACAGCGTTCCGAAAACCATGTTGGTTCTCGGAGGGGGCGTGATCGGTGCCGAATATGCCAGTTTTTTTGCTACCTTGGGCACGGAGGTGACCGTTCTGGATAAACGCGAGCGCCTACTGCCTGGTTTGGATGCAGAAATCGGGATTCACCTTCAGGTCGGCCTAAAGGAGTTTGGACTGAATTTTCTTCCTCTTAAAGTGCCGAAAATGATTCAGAGAGTGGGTAATCAGGCGCGGGTGGAGTGTGAAGATGGATCGGTTTACAAGGCTGAGGTCCTTCTATACGCGCTTGGGCGAGAAGCCAATGTTCAGGGAATGCAAGTTGAACGAACGGCGATTAAGCTGAATGAACGAGGCTACATCCCGGTCAATGAGCACTTTCAAACGGCAGCTCCTCACATTTATGCAGGAGGAGATGTAATTGGGCACCCCGCCCTGGCATCCACGAGTATGGAGCAGGGACGTTTGGCTGCGCGTCACGCTTTTGGCGCGCCGACGCATCTATTTCCTACCTTTTATCCGCTGGGAATCTATACGATTCCCGAAATATCGTGCTGCGGCTATACTGAAGAGGAGCTGCAGCAAAAACATGTTGCGTATGAAGTGGGACGTGCCTATTACTATGAGATTGCCCGCAGTCACATTGCCGGTTCTAGTCATCTAGGGATGTTCAAGATGCTCTTTGATAAAGAGACTCGAGAGGTGCTAGGTGTGCATATCGTCGGCAGAAATGCGACGGAGGTGATTCATACGGGACAGGTAGCGATGTCCTTTGGGGCTAAAATTGACTACTTTGTTGATCAGGTGTTCAATTACCCCACTTTTGCGGAAGGATATCGGATTGCTGCGCTAAATGGACTGAACAAAATTGAATCATGAAAGCGCTCCTGATTGCCACACTGGCTCTTTTTAACAGCCTGGATCCTCAGTCTGTTTCCCAAACTCTTGCCTTTTATGAGCTTTACCCTGAACAAGAGCGTGCGTTAAACCGTGCGCTTTCTCTGTTGAACGCCTCCTCCAAAGAAGAGGTTGATGTGGTCGCCACTGCATTGCATCGCACCTCTGAGCAGCTCAGTGAGCATGAAATTCGTGTGATTGAAAACTTGGCCTCTCATTTGCCCAACCGCGCTTTAAAGGGATACCGTGTGCGCTCCGAAGCAGAGGTCATTGCGTGTCCTTCAGAAGAGATTGATTTAGGAATGGCTCTGTTGCTTTCTCAACTAGAGGGAAAAGAGGATGCCTATTATCAAGCGCGTTGCTACTCAGCGATGTTGGACTTGATGGCGTTGCAGATTCTCTCAAGGTTACCAGACGAGGCGACGCCATTAGAGAAAGTGCGGGAGACCAATCGCTTTATTTTTGATGAGATGCACTTTCGTTTTCCTCCGCACTCTGTGTATGCGGAAAAGATCGATCTCTACACCTTTCTTCCCTCTGTAATGGACAATCATTTAGGGGTCTGTTTGGGGGTGACTGCGCTCTACTTAGCTGTTGCCCAACGGATAGACCTTCCACTTGAAATCATCACCCCTCCCGGTCACATCTACATTCGGTATCGGGAAGGGGATCAGATCACCAATATTGAGACCACAGCGCGCGGAGTGGATCACCCAAGCGATGCCTATTTGAGTGTGAATACACGTAGTTTGCAAGAACGGACGCTAAAAGAGGTCATTGGGATGACCCATGTGAACCAAGCTTCAACATATTTGCATGCTCATCAGTTTGATCAAGCGGTTGTGGCTTATGAAAAAGCGCGTCCCTACATGTATGACGATCCGCTTGTCAAAGAGCTGCTCGGCTATAGTTACCTCTTCACAGGAAAAATGCATGAAGGAGAGACACTTTTAAAAGAGATTGTCGATGTGACTCCTGATGAGGCAATCGTAAAAAATGGAATTGCGAGTGATTACTTAGCGGGTAAAGTCGATTTGGCAGGGATTCAGGCCATTTTTTCGCGGGTTGATGAGACACGTGAGTCGATTTTAGAAAAACAGAAAGAGATTCAAGAGATTCTAAAAACCTATCCTGAGTTTCGAGAGGGGATTCATCAGCTGGCTATCACATGGATTCAGCTGAATCGTGCCAAAGAGGCGATTGAGGCTTTGAAACGCTACGATGCGCTAGATCCTCACAATCCCGTAACAGCCTATTACCTGGCGGTTTTGCATGGAGAGCGGCATGACTATAAAAACTGTTGGCGTTATCTGAAACAAGCCGAGTCGATTACAGCTGAGCGAGATTTTTCTCCCAAAGCGCTCAAAGAGTTGAGGCGGACTTTAGTCCAGCACTGTCCCGAATAAACCTGCTTGAATTTTACCTGTTTTTTGCTTAAATTGAGTGCATGGAAAACTTTTCAGATGCTGCTCAAAGCGCTCTGCAAAACGCTTTTCAGAAAGCTGAGCAGATGCACAATCCGGAAGTCACGGAAAACCATCTTCTCCTCGCCTTTTTAGAAGATGCTCAAGGGTATTTCTACTCTCTTATTGAAGAAACAGTAGGTGGTACTGAAGAGTTAACGCGCTCCGTTGTGGATGCTCTCAACCATCTACCTACCTATTCAGGAGAGGGAGAGCCTCCCAAACCCTCACGTGATTTGCAAGCGCGCATTCAAGGTGCCCAGCAGTTTGCCAAAGAGTGGAAAGATGAGTACATTTCAGGCGATCACTTTCTTTTGAGTTATTGGAAAGAAAGTGGCGAGCCCTTCGTTTCGTGGAAGAAGAAAAGCGACATTTCACTCAAAGAGATCCAATCATCAATTAGAAAAGTGCGAGGAGATCGGCATATGGACTCACCTACAGCAGAAACAAATATGAAAAGCCTGGAAAAGTTTTGTAAAAACTACACCGCCTTGGCCAAAGAGGGAAAGCTCGACCCCGTGATTGGACGGGATGAGGAGATTCGGCGCACTATTCAAGTCTTGAGCCGCCGTACAAAAAATAACCCGATGCTTATCGGGGAACCAGGAGTGGGAAAAACAGCGATTGCCGAGGGACTAGCTCAAAGGATCATTCAAAAGGATGTTCCTGATTCGCTTTTAGATAAAGAGCTGGTTTCCTTGGATATGGGCAGCTTGATTGCTGGTACCAAATTTAGAGGGGAGTTTGAGGAGCGGCTCAAAGGGATTTTACAAGAGGTGGAGCAGAGCGAGGGAAAGGTGATCCTCTTTATCGATGAGGTCCATACGCTTGTAGGTGCGGGAGCTGCCGAGGGGGCGATGGATGCAGCGAATCTCTTGAAGCCCGCTCTGGCAAGAGGCACATTGCACTGTGTGGGGGCTACGACCTTAAACGAGTATCAAAAGCACATCGAAAAAGATGCTGCGCTTGAGAGGCGTTTTCAACCGGTGACCATCTCGGAGCCCTCTCTAGAAGATGCGATTGCGATTCTCCGCGGTTTGCGAGAACGGTATGAAATTTATCACGGCGTTAGGATCACCGAAGGGGCGCTTTATGCGGCCGTCATGCTTTCTCACCGCTATATTTCGGATCGCTTTTTGCCTGACAAGGCGATTGACCTTATCGACGAGGCGGCGAGTTTAATTCGGATGCAGCTCGGTTCACGTCCACTTCCCATTGATATCAAGGAGAGAGAGCTTGCTGCTCTGATTGTCAAGCAGGAGGGGCTCAAGCGCGAAGAGACTCCGGTTGCCAAAGAAGAGAGTGGTGATCTAGCGAAAAAGGTTGCTCAGCTTAAAGAAGAGCTTACCTTGCTCAAGCAGAGATGGGATAATGAAAAAGAGATTCTAGTTTCTGTAAAAGAGAAGAAAAATCAGCTCGAGCAGCTCCGCTTTCAAGAGGAAGAAGCAGAAAGAGTGGCCGACTACAATCGGGTGGCCCAGATTCGCTACAATGAGCTTCCTGAACTGAAAAAAGAGATTGAGGAGGCAGAAGAGAAGCTTTCTAAAAAAGAAAACCGTCTCCTGCAAGAAGAGGTGGATGAGCATTTAGTGGCGCAGATTGTGGCCAAATGGACCGGCATTCCGGTCCAGAAAATGCTTGAGGGAGAGGCTGAGAAGCTCTTGCAGCTGGAAAAGGCTCTTGAGAAGCGTGTGGTGGGGCAGGAGTTTGCCATCACAGCAGTGAGCGATGCGATTCGTGCAGCAAGAGCCGGCTTAAATGACCCGACTCGTCCCACTGGCGCTTTTCTGTTTCTTGGTCCGACAGGCGTGGGAAAAACCGAGCTTGCTAAAGCACTGGCTGAGCAGCTTTTTGATAACGAAGAGGCAATAATCAGGCTGGATATGTCCGAGTATATGGAGAAACATACCGTTTCCAAGTTGATTGGATCTCCTCCCGGTTACGTCGGCTATGATGAGGGGGGGCAGCTCTCTGAGGCGCTCCGTCGTCGTCCCTATGCAGTTGTCCTTCTTGATGAAATTGAAAAGGCGCACCACGATGTCTTTAATATCCTTTTGCAAGTGTTTGATGATGGAAGATTGACCGATAGTAAAGGGCGGAAGGTGAACTGCAAAAATGCCCTGTTTATCATGACCTCTAACTTAGGTTCAGATCAACTGATGGAGGTGATGAAGAGTGAGAACTTAACCAAAGAGCGTGTTTTGGAGACAGTCGAGCCGGTCTTACGGCAACATTTCCGTCCGGAGTTTTTAAATCGACTGGATGAGATTTTGCCTTTTCTTCCTCTTCAAGAGGAGCAGATGGCGCAGATTGTGGAGATTCAGATGCAGCGTGTTGTGCAGCGTTTGGCTGAAAAACACATCACTCTTCGGTGGGGTGCTGAGGTGATTCAGCACTTAGCTAAGGAGGGATATGATCCCGCGTTTGGGGCGCGGCCGTTGAAGCGGATGATCCAGCACGAGGTGGTCAACCCTCTTTCCAAAGCACTTTTAGAGGGGGCGATCGTCCCCAACAAAGAGGTCACGCTCACCATTAAAGAGGGAAAAATCCGCTTTTAAGGGTTAGTAGGCGATCCCAAGCCGTGCCGTGATCGCCTGGATAAAGAGCCCTCGGGGTAAGGGAACATCGTCCAGAGTAGAAGTCCCAGTCGTGTTTTCTCCAAAAGGACTAGGTAAAAACTCATTCCACCGCGTCACCTCATAACCCAAGCCTAGATGTGTTTTCAGTCCGCAAAGACAGGTGTCATAAGTGATTCCCCAAGCCCCTTCCAAAGAGTGGTTATACAGGCAAAGTTCTTCCTTGCGGACCTCTAATGGCGTGGATTCTTGAGAGGCGAATTCTGAGAGGCAAAACGTGTTTTCTCCTGCTAAAATCGAACCCCCAAAGGAGCCATATAAATTGAGACAGCCACAAAGAGTATAGTTTAATCGTAATCCTCCTACGACTCCGTATGCAGCGTAATCGTTTCTTGCTGTTGAGAGGTCTCCTTGAGGCGAATAAGTATCGTTTGCAGAATTTGCGTTGATTTGCTTTGCATCAGTTTTGTACCAAAATCCTCTAAATCCTCCGTAGGGAGTTAGTTCCAGGTTTTTGCAGATACAACACGACCATGCAGCTGTCAAATCAAATAAGGAATAGTCATATTTTAAAGAGACCGATGTGGTGGCTATGTCGCCATCTTCTACAGATGTGGTGAAACCGAGAGCAGGACGCATGCTCCCTTCAATTGGAACGATTGATGTTGTGACTCCTGCACTTGTAGCGATCGCAGAACCGCTCGAACGATTCTCCCAGTAAGTGTAATCTGCACGGAAAGACCACGGTCTACATTGAGATTTGATGCCACCTCCCAACCGAAATCCAAAACTCCAATCAGGATGCAGATAGTGATCGATGAGCGTAATAGATACATCTTCATCTTCTTCCCGAATGGTGACAAATCGTAGGTTTGATTGACACGGTTTCACGGCCATGGGATCAAACCAAACCGCAAACGTATAGCCATTGGAGCAGCAGTTGTAACTACATTCATCAAGGCAGTCATTGTAAAAGATGTCTGCCTGTAATGAGCTACTCAATAGAAGAATTGTTGCGAGCAGAATTTTTTTAAAATGCAGCATCTCGAATCCTCTAAATAGTCTGTTTTATAGTTGCTATAACATGATCGGCAAATGAATACGAAGGAGTTTTTTCAGATCCGTTTAAGCAATTGTTGGATATTTAAGAACTTGTCCCAAAAGTATCCGCAGACATCCCGCGTCATCTTGTCGCGATCCTCGCAGTCCGCTTACGCTTTATGAGGCTCATCGACAAACTTAATGTTGACAGAGCACTAGCACGGCCTATCTCACGCCTACTTTTTGGATAGGTTCAAGGGAAGAAACTGCATCCAAGCGCGTCTCTTCCCTGTTTTTTTGCTTAATTTCTATAGCGTGACATCCAACTATTCACTTTTTGCCTGACGAAGGGGATCACTGTGGTTGCTGTTGCAATCATTGCAATTCTCCATCCCATTCCTGCAAATGCCTCTTTTTGGAACACAGCACGAATTGGCACCTTTCCAGATAGATTGGCTTGTCTCTGGGTCTTCAGAGTATCAGCTGGATGGCTGATAACAGCAGCGGCAGTGCCAGCTGTGATCCCGACTGCAACTTGAGCAATCCAGGGATTGATCCCATAAGACTCCAACCGTTCCTTCATCCAAGGAGCTCCTCCAAGATAGGCTGCTGTAAAGGCTCCCTCTCGAATCGCTGTCGGCGCAGCGGCGTTATAATAAGCGCGCACGCCGTGGCGTCTATACATGCGCTGTGCCGTTTCCCACAAACTTTTCCCATGGATTTGTTGCTGGATCATCAACCCTTCCGCAGGACACACGACAACAGCCGAAATGGCTCCAGCAGCTGTTGCAGAAGAAAAAGGGTCACACCAACGTTAGAATACCCCATTTGCAGCTGTTTGTATTGCAGTTGTGGGTACAAAGCTTCCTGCAAAGACGCGGACACCTCGGTACCAAACACGTGGATTAGGTGATACACTCGCCTGAGCCTGCTTGACATTTTTGAAATAGAGCATCGGCTGAATGAAAGCGACAGCTGACATTGCTGAAACACTTCCGGCACATACGTTCTGCCAGAAGGAGGTTCTTTCACAAGAATTTGACATAATATGGTTCCTCTTTTTTTTAGAAATTCAATAAACAAATAGTGATCGAAAGAAAATAATTATTGCGCCGCTGGGTGCAGAATAAAAAGAGAAATAGAAAAAATTTGAACAGGAAAAACACAAGCAGAAGGGGTTCTGCTAACTCCAAAAGACGATGATTCAGTTAACTTGTGTTTCATGGGGGAAATTATAAAACATTTAGCACTAATGCT
>JAJACP010000014.1 GCA_022601445.1 Chlamydiales bacterium
TCATGTATTCAATTTGATCCTTTAAAGGCCATAAATTGAATGGTACATCTGGACTTTTACGTCTAGCTGGTAATAAGTCTTTGTGTTTATTACGTCGTTCATTTCGTGTAATAAATTTATCCATCATGTTGACAGATCTGTCTTTTGGCTGATTTACTCTGATAGTTTTTTGGATTAACAGATTAGCGAGATTGGTTCAGCGATCATGACAAGTTCGCAACAGTCGATTTGAGCATTGAGTGAATGGCCGCACCTGACTGTTTAGCAGCTTCTTCAATACGGTCTACTAACATGGGACGCATTTGTTGAGCAGCGAGACTCTCGCGTGCTGTCAAACGTAGGTTTTGTTGCCCATCGGATAGAGGAGCGCCGTAGGTGTCCATCACGCGATCAAATGTTCGGGCTGAATAGACTCCCTGCTCTGAAAAGGCTCTTGATATAGGGTCATAGAGGCTAAAGAGGTGCATCATAGGCGTTGTTACATTGGTGACACGTGAAGCACGAAAGGCAAACTCATCCACCTCTTCCATAGAATTTCCCTGAGATCTCAATGCAGGGTGTAGTCTTTCTGGAAAAGTGAGACTTGCATAGAGATTATCGGCCCATTGCTTGGGCTTTAGATGAGATTGAGAAGTATGCCGAAGAGCCCGAAGAGAGCGTTTTTCTTTTAGTTTGCTACGAGTCAACTCAGTAATCCGCGCATTATTTTCGGTTTTCATCCGCTTCGGAGTTTTTGTCTCCACACCGCCGTCAGCTGAAAAATGCACTTTTCTTTTCAGGGCTCCGGTGGCAAGTCCATTTTGGATCAATCGGCGACATTCGAGCCCCTGACCTGCCCCTAAAAACGAGAGAGAGTCTAACTTGTTTGAATCAAAGGGCGTACGAATACAGAAGATCGATCCTGGCTCGGGAAAATAGCCCGAGTAGGGAATCACAGAATTCATTGCCTCTCGGATCTTCATATCAATCTCCACTCCCAAGCGGATGATAGGACGCTCCTTCTCACTCACCCGATATCCTAAGGAAAAAGCTGAGAGCGGTCCGTGAATCTCGATAAGGGAATCAAAACGGGAGAAGAGACCTGTTGTCGTACGCATTTGTTGGCAGTCAGCATCCATCACGCCATAATAAATGGGAGCAGATGAATTTCCGTTCTCAAAATGATGAACCAACAAGCGCGTCTCATCTGACCTTTTGATTCTCTCGCGAATACGCTGAAAAGGAACGATCGGAGGCTCGGTCTCATGCATGGCCCGGACCGCCTCTGCACGTGTTACATTGTGGGCCTTGATTAGCATGAAAGCCTTCTGAGGAGAGTAGAGGGCATCTTGAGAAATCTGCTTCTCCCAAACTGGATTCCATAGGAATCCAAAAATGCGATAGACAATAGAGAGCATTCTGGGGATTTGGGAGATATAGGGGGCAAACTGCCGATTTAAAGCTGGGTCAAGGGAGCGCATCCGGTTGATGCCGACTACAAGGGCAAAGCGCCCTTTCAACGCTGCTTTAGATTCGGCAGTAGTCGCCCCAAAAGCCTCTTCTCTAAAGAGTTTGACTAAGGATTGAAGGGACGTATATTCCGTCACATTAGGAGCAAGACCCAAGGGGACATTGACCAAGTAGAGCGGGTCGGGTCCAGGCGGGACCTGAGGAAGTGTTTTAGGTGGCCTGAGAGGAAAATAGGAGCGCCCGTTAAGCTGAGGTGGTCTTTCAGAAGAAAGACGGTATGGAAAAGCTCCAGTATCACCGTCCAGACAACCCTGAAGCCATCCATGGTTTGCGAGCTTTTGCTGTAAATGTCTTTCAATAGGTGTTGTCATGATTAACAAATTTATGGCATCGGTTCGCCGGAAAGAATCTGGCTGGTTGCTATTCGTACACGGCGAGTAAAGTTTTGAAGACAGCGGGTAGGAACGTCAGGGCGCCTTTTCACCGCTTCTTCAATGTAAGAGGCGGCCCCGGTAGCCCTCAAAAGATCCCCAATCTCTTGGACAGTAGTCTGGCTTCGATGAAAGTGTCGATCTCTGCCTCTGTGGAGATTTTGTACAGTAGGAGTCAGAGCCATGATCCATAAGCAAATCCATGTTAATTTAATGACAAAAGAGGTCCAGCGGTCCATAGAAGCAAAAGTCTCGACAGCAGCATCTTCTTCCATAGGGATAAAGTGAGTGAAGAAACGCTCCAATACCATGTAGCTAGTTGTCACAATTCTCTCTCTTATGAGCCATCGGGTCAATGCGACGGCAGCGCTTCGACCTATTTTGTCTGCGACTACTGCAATTCTCTGTTGGCGCATTTCCGCTTCTTTCCGATCAATCGAAGCCATTGCTTGCTTTCCAGCCGTAGACACAGCCACTATCGCAGCAAAACCTCCTACTCTTGCTGAACCTGCTGCTGCAAATCCTCCTGCAGCTTGCGTGTAATAGGTCATCCTGGCTTTTGTGCTTGTCCAATAACTCGAATCGGTAGAGGTCGTCTCGTCGTATTGTTCACCGGCATTTGCTACCAGGGAGCGTCCCATTTCTATTGCTTGTTGTTCGAGAGGGGTTACAATCTCCTCCTGGGCTGCAGCTGAAACTTCCCTGGCGAAAGCTCGAAGTTGTTCGGGTATTTGTAAGACCGAAACCGCATCCTCTGAAAGGATATATAGGTGGCGGGCACACACTACGAGAGAGGCATCAAAATAGGCGATTAGGGGTAGTTCGCTGGGGGTTCGATCAGCGAGTGGACCCGAAACACTTTGAACCCGTTGGCAAAGCTGTACGATTGCTTCTGTTGAGAGAGGATCGCAGAGTCTCGGACAATGGACCGTGACCATCCTGCCTAGCTTCCTTACAGTGGGAAGCATGACATGATTTGCCAGAGCCTCTGCAATTGGATTGACTAGATAGGTATCTAAGGGGACTAAATATCTTTGGCGGGAAGATCTTTCTTGCAGGTTTTCCGAAGCGCTAGTCCCTGTAGCGAGCAAGCTTGCGTGTGCTGCAAGGCGGGAACCTCTTTGATCTGCCGACCCTCTTGGAGCGAGTGCCATCCTAACTCCTTTGTGAAAAAATTTAACTAAGCGTGCCGATGGAGAACCGTCAAACGATTAGGGTCTCTCAGAGATCCTTCATACACGACTTTTTTGGACTCAAAATAGGCCCTTGCGATTTCCAGCTGCTCCACCTCACTTTGTCCGGTAGCTGAACTTCCTCCTCCGCGCATCGCGTTGATTCGTTGACCTATTTGCGTTACTTTTAGGCAAAGTCTTGTGTAACGCTCACTTGGATTTTGAGACCGGCGGTCCCATGGATTTGCGCTAATGGAAGTGGCGCTTCGGTATCCAACAGCTCCGCCTGCTGCTGCTCCCGCCGCCATACCTCCGAGCACAATCTGGGAGCCAAATCGTCTAAATTGATCAGCAACAAAGCCTGAACACAAACCCGTTGTCACTAATCCTACGATAGCCGCAAGAGCTGTCCAACAAGTCACATCCCCACCGGGAAGTCCTTCATTAGGGCCTCCTGTTTCCTGGTTCAGAAGCTCCGCCTCCCTTTCATCCATAGCGCGCAGGTATTCACAAAGGTGCGTACCCTGCGGAAAGGCGCTACGTGCGAGCATATCACCATTGACAGGCATGAGAGACCTTCCTATTTGAGAAACAGGTTAGACCTTCAAAAAATTATCGACAACAGGCATTTTTTACCCTCATCTCTTGAACCTCTAGATAGACTAATCCGTTCAAGGGGATAATTGACCCAGAGTAATTTTAAGGCAATCACCCTTAGAGTAAGCCTCCAGTATTCGTTCTCGTTCTCCAGAATATTTTTTTACGACTCGAACAGTTTCCCTGTCTGAAAATGAGGAAAAGGAGGGAACAGCTAGTTTGCTGGTTTCCATGCACATCATTTCAGCACTGTTTTTAGGAGCTCGAGATACAAAAGACCACTTTCTATTTTTAGAAAAATACTTCTCGAATCTTACTGCATTCTGCTTACCATACCCTAAAAGTAGACCAAGTAGCGCATGGCTTTTGTTCAGTCCGTCTTCAAAAACATGACGACTAGAGACAATATGTTTGAGTATCTCTGTAGACGAAAAATTTACACCTATTTTTTTCCTAAACAAAGCCAGGTTTTCTTCAATTGTTTTTAGAGCATTTGATCTATTTATCAAAAAGACTTCAAACCATTCATCTCCGTTTTGAGCGAAAAGAAAAAAATCTTTCATTGGAAATAAATGGCTATATTTTTCCCAAGTTTGCCACCAAAATTCTAGTTCAAACAGAGGATGCGTGTACAACTCCCGATATGCCGCAGGAGTATTCTTATCGTGTCCAATCATCGACATGGGTTTAGAGCCAAACAACACATAAGAAAATCCTTCATCCAAAAAGAGATAGGACATCAAGCTGTCAATTTTTTCACTGTCTTCCTTTGGAATCTGCGCTAAACGGGTCACGGCATGCATCTGGTTAGAAAACGAACACAGCAAGAGAAAAAGGGGAATAAACAGCTTAAATAATTCCACAAGTATCCCATCTCCCACATAGGCAATTTTATTTACTTCTTTACCCCTTCGTCGGACAGTTTGAATTGCTGCACGTACCCCAAGGTGTAAGGGGCCAGTTGCAGACGGGACATTGTCCCCATTTAAACGCATTTGAGCGCACAACGCAACACCACCCTCATCACATTCAACAAAATTTACTGGCAAAAGCTGTCCCTCACAGCACAAAAAAAATTTCTTCTGAAGAAACAAAAATGCTCCCAGGTTTCACATAATACTTATCCTCAGAAACTCTTTCAAACTGATTGTCAAATGTCTCCAGACAAGATTCAAAGCCACGGGCAAAAGTTTTACCCGAACAAAAGCAAGTCAGACAAATAAGCATCAAGATAACACTCTTAAGGGTTCTACTTCTCATCTCTTTCCTCCTTTTAGAAAATAAAGAAAAAATTAAAATATCATGCTTTGTCGAAAAATGCACCTAAGAAAAATTTGATCTAGATCTCGCGACCTTTCCCTCTTATTTCCTTGCGAAAAAACCTCTCTGAAACTAGAATCTCCCTTTCGTTTCATGCGGGTGTAGCTCAGTGGTAGAGCATCACGTTGCCAACGTGAGGGTCGTGAGTTCGAACCTCATCACCCGCTATCCATAAAAACTTTCTCGAGATTATGAAAACTTTTGAAAACGACTCTTTTTCCGTCGAAGCCACCGAGGAGCCCGGGTGTCGCTACTCTCTTAAAATCCATGTGCAGCCCGAAGCCACCCAAAAGGCTTATAAAAAGGCGATCAAAAAGGTCAACAAGCAGATCTCGATCCCCGGATTCCGTAAAGGGCGCGCTCCTGATGCCACTGTGATCAGCAAGTATAGCTCCTATGTCGATCAAGAGTGGAAAGATATTTTGATCAACGATGCCTATCATGCTGCTCTTGATCTGACCAAAGTCTACCCCTTTAATAAGGATAGTATCAAACCCCCTAAGATCGAAAACTGCTCGCAAGAAGAGGGGACCACTGTTGCTCTTGCCTACGAGCGCTATCCAACTCTTCCCGAGATCGATCTCTCCTCTCTTTCTCTGCCAAAAATTGAAAAAGCGGCTGTCTCTGATGAGCGGGTCGAAGAGATTCTTGAAGAGGTGAAACGGAGCAACGCGGACTGGGAAGAGATCACAGGACGCGCAGTTGAAAAAGGAGACTTTGTTGATGTCTCCATTGACGCCATCGATGTCGATCCACCCAAATCCATTGTAAAAGATCGTAGATTCGAAGTGGAAGACAAACGCCTCGCTCCTTGGATGCTCAAGCTTTTGGTGGGCATGCAGGTCTCAGACACTGTTGAAGGATTAAGTGAAGTCGATGAGAAAGCAGACGAAGAGGCAAAGAAAAATTTCAAGCCGACTCAAGTGCGCATTGAACTGCACGCAATCAAAAGGATCATCCTTCCTGAGCTCACAGATGAACTG
Organism: Chlamydiales bacterium; assembly: GCA_022601445.1. Taxonomy (GTDB): domain Bacteria; phylum Chlamydiota; class Chlamydiia; order Chlamydiales; family JAAKFR01; genus JAJACP01. The sequence goes on from JAJACP010000014.1 coordinate 5,953, forward strand.
GCTAAAAAAGTAGGCGCCGATTCTGTCGAAGATATGAAACAGAAGATCCAAATCAATCTGGAAAAAGAAGCCGAAGAGGCACAGCGCCAACAACGGATTGAAGCTCTTGAAAAAACGCTTTTAGAAAAGTATTCTTTCGAACTGCCCATCTCACTTGTGGAGGCGGAGCGGGTGGATCGGATCCGCGCACGCCTAGAAGAGCTTAAAGGGGAAGGTGTTAGTGATGAAGAGATTAAAAACCAAGAAAAGCAGATTGAAACACAGGTTGCTCAGGAAGTCGAGGCAATGCTCCGCCTCTATTTCATCAACAAGCAGATTGCCAAACAGGGGAACATTTCTCTGACCAACCAAGAGTTGAATGACGAGCTTGTCAAGCAGATCAGCCAAAATCCTTATCTGTATGGCAAGGACATGGATAAAGAGACCTCTAAGGGAATTATGTCCCGAATGGCGGCCTCTCTATTAGAGCGAAAAACAAAAGAATATGCTCTTGAACAGGTGCTGACGCACTGAAAATCCTTGACCTTGGGTGCATGAGAACATAAACTCGCCCTATACGTAAACCCCAATTAAAGAGTTAATCCATGTCACTAGTCCCTTATGTAATTGAAGATACCGGCCGTGGCGAACGCGCCATGGACATCTACTCCCGCTTGTTAAAAGATCGCATCGTTTTGATCGGTCAAGCTATTGATGAGCACCTCGCCAATACTGTGATTGCCCAACTGCTCTACTTGATGTCCGATGACCCTAAAAAAGACATTCAGATCTTTATTAACTCACCCGGAGGTTACATCACCGCTGGTTTGGCCATTTACGACACCATTCGTTTCTTGGGATGCGATGTGAACACCTACTGCATTGGACAGGCAGCCTCTATGGGAGCGCTTCTGTTGGCAGCAGGAACAAAAGGGAAAAGACGCGCACTCCCCCACAGCCGCATTATGATTCACCAACCCTCTGGCGGCATTATGGGTACATCGGCAGACATTAAGCTTCAAGCTGAAGAGATTTTACGCCTGAAGCAGTACCTCGCTGAAATTTTGGCTGACTGCTCTGGGCAGAGTGTCGAAAAAATATTGGAAGATGGAGAGCGTGACTATTTCATGAGCCCTCAAGAAGCGATCGACTATGGATTGATCGATGAAATTGTCTCCTCGCCCCAAGCATACGGAAAATAGAGAATGGCTAAAAAAAAATTCAATCATAACGAGTTAGAAAAGTGTTCATTTTGTGGACGTACCGAAGAGGATGTAGACAAACTCGTCTCCGGACCTGATGTTTACATCTGTGACAAGTGTGTCCACCTCTGCATGAGCATTCTGGAGAAAAAACCTCAGACACATGAACTCAAAGTACTCAAGCCACAAGAGATCAAAGAGCGTCTCGATACCTTTATTGTTGGACAGGATCAAGCCAAGCGAACCATTTCCGTTGCTGTCTACAACCACTATAAGCGCGTGCGCGCTCTTTCAGAGGGAAAAGAGGTCGGTTACAGTAAATCAAATGTGATGCTTCTAGGGCCAACCGGCTCAGGAAAGACATTGATGGCTAAAACCTTAGCGCAAGTTCTCGATGTTCCCTTTACCATTGCAGATGCCACGACCCTGACAGAAGCGGGATATGTGGGTGAAGATGTCGAGAACATTATCCTCAGACTCCTTCAGGCAGCAGATTATGATGTCGCGCGCGCTGAGCAAGGCATCATTTATATTGATGAGATCGACAAAATTGGGCGTACGACTTCAAACGTTTCCATCACCCGCGATGTTTCTGGTGAAGGTGTGCAGCAAGCTCTTTTGAAAATTGTTGAAGGAACAACTGCCAATGTTCCTCCCAAAGGAGGACGCAAACATCCGCAGCAGGAATACATCAAGGTCAGTACTGAAAACATCCTCTTCATTATTGGGGGTGCTTTTGTGAATTTAGAGAAAATCATCGGTAAACGATTAGGCAAAAGCACCATCGGTTTTATCGACTCTAAAACGGGCCGTGCCATTGACCCGCATGACAAAAACACTCTGTTGGCTCAGGTTGAGCCTGAGGACTTGATCAGCTTTGGGATGATTCCAGAGTTTATTGGCCGGTTTAATTGCATCGTCAACTGCAATGAGCTCACCCTTGAGGACCTTGTGAAGATTCTCACTGAACCCAAACATGCTGTTGTCAGACAATACGAAGCGCTTTTTGCCGAAGAGAACGTCAAGCTTGAGTTTACAAAAGAAGCTCTCTTTGCTGCAGCGACAAAGGCTAAAGAGGCGGGAACGGGTGCACGTGCGCTGCGGATGATTTTAGAGACGCTTCTCACCGACTTGATGTTTGAAGTTCCCTCAGACGACACCATTGCAGAAATACGTATTGTAGAAGAAACCGTGACACAGAATCGCCCTCCCGAGATTGTGCGCCGTGGTTCTTCTGAAAAAATTGCATGAGCGATTTAGCACACCTTCTCGCCACCTCCATTTGCCAAACCCTGTTTGAGGCGGGGCATACAGCCTATTTTGCTGGTGGCTGGGTGCGCGATCTTTTACTGAATCAGCCAACCGACGAAATCGATATTGCTACCAGCGCTTCTCCTGAAGTGATTCAAGAGCTCTTTCCCAAAACCATCCCTGTTGGAGTCGCTTTTGGAGTGGTCATTGTTGTGCTTGAGGGCATGAATTTTGAGGTAACCACCTTCCGCAAGGATCACCCTTACCACGATGGGCGTCACCCAAATGGCGTTGACTTTTCAACTCCAGAAAAAGATGCGCAGCGCCGCGATTTTACCATTAACGGGCTGTTTTACGACCCCCTAAGTGAGTTTATTTATGATTATGTAGAGGGGAGAGAAGATTTAGAAAAAGGGGTGATTCGCGCCATTGGTAATCCTGATCTCCGTTTTGAAGAAGATCGGCTGAGAATGATCCGAGCCGTGCGTTTTTCGGCCCGCTTTGGATTTCCGATTGAAGAGCAAACTGAAACAGCCATTGTCAAGCATGCGCACACGCTTTTTCCTTCCGTATCAATCGAGCGCGTTTGGCAAGAACTGCAAAAGATGGCAGCCTATCCCCATTTTGATCTCGCTCTGCTTCAACTCAAGCATCTTGGCTTGCTCACAACGATTTTTCCTCAATTACATGGGGTAGATATTGAGAAATTCGTCTCTGTTTTTCCTTATTTTCCCCTCAAGTGCCCCACCATTCTTTATATTTTAGAACTCTTTCCAGACACCACTTTGGAAGAGCGTTTGACCCTTTGCGACTATTTGAAAGTCACCAATGAAGACAAAAAGCTCACCACTTTTTTCACCCACTCTTCTCATTACTTTAGCCATGCTGGCACAGAGCCATATGAGTGGGTACATTTTTATGCAAATCCCTATTCTGAGCTCTTTCTTCAGATTCAAGGAGCCCGTATCTACCCTCCTGAACGGGCTGTTTTTATGCACGAGCACACGGCTCGCAGAGAGCGCTTAAAGCCGCACATCGAGCGGATTCAATCGAATCGTCCTCTTGTCACAGCCGCCCTTTTGCAAGAGCATGGGATTAAACCGGGGAAACAACTTGGAGAGCTTTTAAAGCAAGCTGAGCGTTTCACCATCAACCACAACCTTGATTCTGCTGAGCAAGTTGTGCAAACGCTTCTGAAAGAAGATCGATAAGCGCTTGATTCGTAGGATAGGTGGTTTTTTGGGGAGCCTTCACATCAGTTGTAAAAGCCCGCTCTAGCTCTGCATGCGGCACAATCAGTGCATCACCCTCAGCCGCTTCGATCATTTCACGCACATCACAGCAAATCACAGGTGTACCTAAAGAGCGTGCTTCGGCAATTGGCATACCATATCCCTCGTACAACGAGGGCATCACATACGCTTTTGCGCCTTTAACCAGAGCATTTAATTCTTGATCAGGCAGATAGCCCAAACACAGTATTTGAGAGGATTTCTTTTGCAGCTCTTTTGCGATTTCAGAGTCGCGCCACCCTTTGGCTCCAACCAAAACCAGAGGGTGTTTTCCTTGGAAAGCGCGCAGTGTCGGCACAATATTTTTTCTAGGCTCCCGCGTGCCGACCATTAAGTAGTAGTCTTTGGATTTAAGAGAAAACTGTTCTAATACTGCATCTGCCACAGTCAGGTCTTTAAGGGGAGGAATGATTACCTGGTCAGCCTTTAAGCCATAGTATTGCTCAAGACGTGTAGCGGTCCCTTGAGAAATTGTGGTGATGACATCTGCTTTTTTATAGAGATATTTCCCAAACCAACGGAGATAGGTTCCTCTGACACGTGAAACCGTTTTAGGATAGAGGCGATAAGTAAAATCATAGACTGTGATCACGCTTTTGTGGCGTGCCCACAAAGGAACCGATTGCGTGGTCCCCCAGAAGAGATCGATCTGCTCTTTTTGGCAGAGCCAGGCTAACGTTGTTTGGCTCCAGAGCGCTTCACTGAAACCCAAAAATGGATGCACTCTGACCGTAACATTCTTGTACTCTGCTAACTTAGCTAGTCTACTTGAGTGGCAAATCGCATAGAGAAAGAATTGATCCTTGCCCCTTTTCCGGATAAGTCCTTCTAGCAAGTAGTAAACGTAATTGCCTACTCCTGTAAGGTGTTCTTTCAAGGGCGTGGCATCGATCCCTATTTTCATTCCGACTATTCTGCACGCTATTGCAGAAAAGTCACGACTATTCCGCAATAGCGTGCAGAATAGTCAGAAACAACAGACCAGCCCTCTTCCAACTTTTCCTGCCTGCAGCTCATCTACCAGGTGATTGATCTGATCGAGAGGTACCTCATGGGTAATTAACTGACTTAAATCAATCCTCTTATTGAGAAAGAGATCGACATAATGCGCCACATCCTGATCAATGGCGCTCTTGCCTCCCCATGTCCCGATAATCCGCTTCCCTCGAATGAGCTCGAAGGGATCGATGGAGATCTGCTCTCCCTTGGGAAGATTCCCTGCCAACACGCAGAGGCCATTTGGGGCTTTCAAAGAGCCAAAAGCCTTTTCCATTGCATCTCGTCTCCCTGCCGATTCGAAGACAAAATCAACTCCCGCACCCTCTGTCATCTCAAAAATCGCAGCTATGGGATCGCGCTCTTTAGCATTAATCGTATGCGTGGCGCCACAGGCGCAGGCGCGCGCGAGTTTTGATTCGCTCACATCCACGGCAATAATCGGATGCGCTTTAGCCCCTTTTGCAGCCAGAAGGGCGCTTAAGCCCACTCCTCCTGAACCAAAAACAGCAAAGGAATTTCCCTCATGGAGCTTCATTTCATTTTTGACAACTCCGGCGCCTGTGGGGATGGCGCATCCGAGTAGAGCAGCTTCTCGGAGAGGCATCTCTTTGGGAATGGGAACAATCCGATTTTCAGAGATGACGGCATGAGTCATAAAGGTACTGATCGCTCCAGAGTTGACATGGCCATAACAACAACCAGGGACATCGGCGCCTGTTCCTTTGATCCAGGTTAAAACAGCGTGGTCACCCACTTTCACCTTTGACACTCCAGGCCCTATAGCCTCCACTACTCCTGATCCTTCGTGCCCCAGAGTATGTGGAATGAAGCGGTCTTCCCCTTTAAGGCCGTTGATTTCATTGAGTTGGCTATGACAGAGACCACTGTAGGCGACGCGCACCAACACCTGTCCAGGTTGGAGTTCAGGAATCGTGAGCTCTTGGATCTCTAGAGGCTCTTTTTGCTTAGTGAGTACAGCAGCTGTTGTTTTCATTGCTTTTTGGGGGAAATGTTTGGTTCCCTTCTCTTCTCAATTTGTAAAAATCAGGATTCTGTTTCACATGATTTTCTAGCGTATCCTCCCCCCAAGGATCATAAACTACGCTATAATTTCTACCGCCAAGTTCCGGATTAGAAGAGTGAATCAGCCAATTACAACAGGCAACTACTTCTTCCATGGAGGTAAATTTTTGATCTTTCAGACGGTCAAGCGTGCGTTCTAAGTTGGAACCCGCTTTTGTCTTCGCCTGGATTGTTTCCTCATGTATCTTGGTCTTGACCCAACCCGGTCCTACTATCACAAAACGTACATCTGGCATCTCAGCGTCTAATAGCTCACACATTTTGATGAGGGCAATTTTTGATAACGCATAAGCTGAATAATTGGGAGCTGCACTATTTGTCCCAGCTCCTGCAAAAAAAAGAACTGTAGCGCCTTCACTCCGATAGGGCAAAAGAGCGTGCACCATTTGCAAAGGACGCAAAAAATTGGCCTCAATCCCCTGCTCCCAGTTAGAAAAGGGGGTCGTTTCAAAGGGACCAATTGGATTTAGTGTCCCTGACGAACAAACAAGCACATCCCAATTCGGCATTTTTTTTTGAATAGAGGCCGCTGCATTCTCAATGGAGTGCGGTGAAAGCAAATCACAAAATAGACTTTCCGTATCAGCTGGGGGAACGGAGGTACGATAGGTGCCGATCACTTCCCACCCTTTTTGCGTCCAATCTTGGCAAAGCGCCGCTCCAATATCACTGGAGGCCGAAATCACAATCGCCTTTTTCATCGCTTTTCTACACCCATCGACCAAATGTAATGCGACATAGGACCATAGCCGGTATGCACCACCTCATCGTTCATGCCAAACATAAACACATGTTTGAAATACTGTTCGTTTAACTCTTTCAGCGTCTTCTGACTCTTCAAGTTGATGTGCTGTACGCGGCTCCGTTCGCTCGCATACTCATTAGCCGTCATATTGGGAGTTCCTGTCAAAAGGACACTGGAGGGTTTCATGAAGTGCAAAATGTTTTCCATAAAACGGCTCTCTTCAGCAGGCTCAATATGTTCAATCACATCGATGGAAAAAGCGGCATCTGCTTCCACCTGTAATGGCGCTTTGTTGAGATCAATCACTTCAAATGTAACGTTTTTTAAATGACCTAATCGCCGTCTACACCCTTCGATGTTACGCTCATCCCAATCGACACAATGCAGATGACCGACAGCTTGCGCCATGATAGGCACTCCAAAACCATCTCCTGGTCCTATCTCAACCACATAATCTCTTCCCTCTAACATTTTGGCACAAAACTTGTAGCGCGAAAGTACAAAGGACATGTGTTTCGGATCGTTCATTAAACTATAAGAGGTCCAAGGGCCTAAAGGAATTTCATCACACGTAAACTGATAATCGGTTCCTTCACGATAGCAATCCCAAGCAGTACGTTGTTCTTCTGTTGTTCTCATTTTTTTCTCTAAGTGGGCTGTAACTCTTCTTCAAGGCTCTCCTGAGCGATTTGCGCCATCTCTGCTTCTGAGAGTCTAGGATTTAAATCTTCTAAACCAGCGCCAAACTTTAACATAGGGACAATCTTCTGATCTTCAAGCACCTCTACATTACAAACATAGGGGCCAGGATGTGAATAAATCGATGCGATCTCAGAAAGATCATCATCGTGTTTTAAAGAGAAGAAAGGTAGGTCAAAAGCTTCAGCCAGCTTTTGGTAATCAGGAAAATAGAGGCCTGAGGGTACATCAACAGCAACATAGCGCGACCCCAACCAGGTGTCTAACGTTTGCTTTTGAATCCCATGCCCCTGGTTATCAAAAATAAAAATACGGACAGGCAAATTAAAACGGCGCACGGTAGCCAATTCTTGAAGTGACATCATTAATCCACCGTCACCTGTCAAACAAACAATGGGTCTATTTGTAGCAAAAGCGGCTCCCACACTTGCTGGAAGTGAATACCCCATGGGAGTATGATTCCAGGCAGAAAATAGACGCTGATCTTTTTTGAAGGCAAATTTTTGACACACCCAACTTAAATTTGCCCCAGTATCCCCGATGATGATCGCTCCTTCCTCCACCTCTCGAGATAGCTCTTGGATAAAAAAATAAGGATTAACACGCGTTCCCCCTGTATTAAATGTAATGGGATATCGGGAGCACCACATCTTGATTTTTTCACGCCAGCTGCTGAAACAATCTGTGAACTCAGATTGTGATAAACACTGTTTTAAAAAGTCAGGAAGGTGGGCTTCCACCTTCAAATCAAGCTCAAATGACTCCTTATCAAATTTATTGAGCTCTTCTGGATCAATATCGACCATTATTTTTTTAGCATTTGGAGCAAAAAGATTTTGCTTTCCTCCTGTAATCATTTGGGAAAGGCGTGTTCCAAATGAAATAATCAGATCAGAATATTGGAGAGCAAAGTTTCCTCCTCTTGGCCCGCACACACCCGCTCGACCCATATTGAGTGGATCATCTTCGGTCAGCAAATCGGCCCCACCCCAGGTTAAAACACAGGGAAGTTGATGTTGACGGACAAATGCAAGGGCTTCTTTTTCAGCTTTGGAGTAATGCACCCCCCCCCCTAAAATAACAACAGGACGTTTTGCTCGCTTAAGCATTTGCAGAAAGGGGAGTACCGGCATCTCAGACCACTTAACCGGAGGAGGAGTAAACCCTTCTAATTGCGATGGATCAATCTCTTCGCGCTGCAGATCGTCTGGTATATCTAAAACAACAGGTCCCGGACGCCCCTCTTTGGCAAGATAAACAGCTTTTTCCAGCTCATACCGAATTTTAGAGGGATCTGTAACCAAAACAGAGTACTTAGTGATGCTTTCAAATAAGGAAACAATATCCGTTTCTTGAAAGCCTTTTTGACGCAAAGCGCGTGTTTTTTTAATCCGAAAACGGGCCACCTGCCCGGTAATGACAACCACCGGGATAGAGTCAACATAAGCGTTACAGACACCAGTCACCATATTCGTGGCGCCCGGACCACTTGTGCTCATGGCCACTCCCAAATTCCCCGTAACCCTAGAGTACATATCGGCAGCCGCGATACTACTTTGCTCGTGCTGACCGGGAATGCACGCTAAATCAGGATGGCGCGAAGAGGAGTCGATTAAGTGGACAACAGCTCCACCTGACACAAAAAAAACGTGTCGGACTCCCCTTTGTGCAAAAAAATCTGCAACATAATCAGAAAGTTTCATGGCATAAACCAGTAATAGTCACCTGTATAACCTACCTCAGCAAAAAGCGCTTTCCACTCATCCACATGCAAAATCGTCTTCGCCGTCAAATTCCAGTCAAACATCAGTTCTTTTTCCTCATCATTCCGATAGGCGTCGACTGTCACATAACTGTTTTTTGCACTGACACGCTCAATTTCTCTCAGCGCCTGCTTCAAATCATCCAGTTCAAGATTGTGAACAGTGTTGATCGCAATCACTAAATCAAAAGCATTGTCTGCGTAGGGAAGCGCGCGCGCATCGGCTACCTCTAAAAAGGGGCGCACCTCTTCTTTACTGTGCTTTACCGCATACTCTGAAACATCCACTCCTTTAACAGAAACACCCGGAATCAGCTCTTTGAAATCATAAAGCATAAATCCTTTAGCGCAACCAATATCTAGAACTGTGGATTGTGCACCAAGGGTATAATGCTTTTGGAAAGTCGGGACAACGGGCTGCCAAAAACGGGGATGATAGGCAAAGCCACCATAGCCATGGCGCCGCTCTCCATCAAAAAACTCCTGTCCAAACTGTCGCGCAATTTGACGATCTTCATCTGTCTTTGTGGCTCCCCGCCCTTTCACATTCCGTTTCGTTTTGGGGTAGTTCTCTAACAAATCAATTTCCATGGCTCACTCTTTGTGCATGTATTCTAAAGGTTCTTTGGCAATCTCATCAAAATGTTGTTCGATCCACTTCACAGTCTGTGTCAGCCCACTTTCTAAGGAAATCTCTGGCTTCCACCCCAGCTCATGGCGCGCTTTACTCGAATCAATCGTATACGCTTTGTCTTGACCCAGCCGCTCTTCTACAACCTCGACAGCATTTTCAAATGTCAGATTCATCTTTTCTGCGAGCATGGCCACCACATCCCGTACAGCCACACCTTTGTCCGGAGAGAGATGATAAATCTCTCCAGCTCTTCCTTGTTCCATGGCAAGCAGCTCTCCTTTAGAGACATCTCGGATGTGGATATAGGATTTCACCGCATGCCCCCCTCCATGAAGGGGAATTTTTTTGCGCTGCTTCATGTAGATAATCGAGCGCGGAATAATCTTAAACAGCTGTTGATGAGGCCCATAAACATTAGTTGCCCGGATCATCACCATGGGGAAATTAAAGTTTTTCACAAATGTGAATAGGGAAAGGTCTCCAGCTGCTTTAGATGCTGCATAAGGCGTTGTAGGATTAACCGGTGTCTCCTCGGAGATAAAGCCTTCACAAGTGCCATAGACCTCAGGCGAAGAGATATGCACATACTTCTTCAAATAGACACTGTCTTTTAAAAGGTTAGCCAGCTGGGTTAGGGAGACAGCATTTGTCTGAAACCAGTGGTGAGGATGTTTCCAGCTGGGAGCCACTTCGCTTTGCGCAGCAAAATTCACCACATACTCTGGCTGAAAAGTCTCTAGCAAAGCGGCTAGCTTATCGAGATCATGATTGAGATCAATCTGTTGAAAACGAAAAAGGGGATGCTCCCTCTCTTTATAAGAGAGAAAGAGCGAACTTTTTTCTGGCGAGCGACTCACGCCCACCACTTCGTACGATCCCTCTTCGAGCAGAAGGTCGACAAAATCGCTCCCAGAAAAAGAATTACTGCCAATCACAAGTACTTTTTTCATCAAAAGGGTCCTGTAAAGGTTCGATCGGGCACATCGTGCGGGCGCCCCATCTTAGATTCAATAAGTTGTTCAAGCAAAGCGCGTGCTCGGGTCGGCTGCTCCATCAGCTCTAAAGCCGCAATCGCGATATCAGTGGAAGTTGGGTAGTAGTGATTTGCCAATGCCCAGCTTGTTGGGCTATGGCTATCGGGATAGGTGATCCGTTTGGGAGGCACTTTTAAGGCGCCAAATGCGCGCTCTGTAAGTAGTGAAGAAATTTCAGCCGCTAAACCACACGTTTTCCAATCAGCATCAGCAATGATCACTCGCCCTGTTTTCCAGGCAGATGCGACAAGGGTCTCGGTGTCAAGCGGCTTTAAACTTCTTAAATCGACGACTTCGACCGAGATCCCATCTTCTTTGAGAAGTTGCGCCGCTTTATACGCCTCTAAGGTCATATGGGATGAGGCAATGATCGTTACGTCACTCCCCTCCTGGACAATTTTAGCTTTCCCGAGAGGAACACGATACATTTCCCGTGGAACATCTCCGTGTATATTATGTAGCCATCTATGTTCTAGATAGATAACTGGACAATTCTCTTCAACAGCAGAAATGAGTAATCCTTTGGCATCATAGGGAGAGGAAGGCGCAACAACCTTCAGACCGGGCACATGAGCAAACAGGCTATGTAGGGTTTGCGAGTGTTGAGGCCCTTGTCCCCACCCCCGTCCGATCACCAAGCGGATGACCAGAGGGACGTTCATCTGGTCGCCAAACATATAATTCCACTTGGCAGCATTGTTCACGATTTGATCAAGAGCAAGAAGGGTAAAATCGACGCGCTGATGGGTTAAAATCGGACGCATACCCACCACTGCAGAGCCAATGGCAACACCCGTCATCGCATTTTCTGAACACGGCATATCCATTACGCGCTCAGGACCATATTTTTCCTGCAAGCCAATGGTGGTTCCAAAAATCCCTTTCGGATCAGGGACTCCCAGTCCCATCAAATAGACGCTGGTATCCGCTGCCATCAGCTGGTCAGTTGCGTGTAAAATCGCTTCGTTAAATTGTGTCATGCGCCTCCACAGGAAAAGGGCTCTTTTCGGCAAAGACAAACGCCTCCTCAATCTCTTGCGCAATTGGGGCAGAGTCGAGGTGGACACCATTGAGTGGGTCTAGTTGTTTCCAAAACTCAACCTCTTTTTCAGGCTGATACGGATCGATATGCGGTCCGCAGTGCTCTCGAAAGCGATAAGTAGAAAACTCAAGTAAGCAGGGGCCATGCCCTGTGCGAATATGGTTTACACCCTTTTCCGTCAATGTGATCACTTGATCGAGCACATTTCCATCTCCTTTTAGAGCAAACACACCATGCGCTTCAGCTAGATACGTAATACTCCGTGCGGGAGGCTGGCGCACATCCAAAGGCGAGTAGACCGAGTAAAGATTGTTCTCACAAACAAAGAGAACAGGGAGGTGTTTGAGTGCGGCAAAATTTAGACTCTCGGCAAAAACGCCCTCCTCTGTGGAGCCTTCGCCTAAAAAAACCACAACGAGGCGCTCTTCTTTTTTCATTTTGGCTCCCAGTGCAGCACCTACACCAACGGGAATACTTCCCCCCACAATCGGAGTCGAGCCTAAAAATCCCACAGAAAGATCCACTAGATGCATCGAACCACCACGACCCAAGCAGCACCCTGTTTGCTTGCCGTAAATTTCGGCCAGCATCCGTTTTAAATCGCCCCCCTTGGCAAGATAGTGAGCGTGAGCACGATGCCCACTCACTGCATAATCACGTGCGGTTAACTGAGAGCAAACACCGACAGCAATCGCCTCTTGCCCAATGCTTAGGTGAACCGGACAGCGCATTTTTTGCTCGTGATAGCGATTGGCAATCGCCTCCTCAATCATCCGGATGCGCATCAACCGATACTCTAGACTGTGCGCGACCTTCATTTCATTAACCTAGTGATATATTTACACACATCGACCTTATGCACAGCTTCTTTATTTCCAACAATTTGAATGTCAATCGCCGCCGCAACCGAGCCGACAAAGCCTCCTAAAAGGATAGGATATCCCTTTGCGGCGAAAAGAGAGGCCAGGGCAAAATAACTGTCGCCAGCGCCCACGCGGTCCACACTTTGCATCGTCAATGCTGGGATCGACCATGCATTCTCATCCTTTTCATAAAGAGAAACCCCATTCACACCACGTGTCACAGAAATTTGGGGACAGTGGAGAATCTCGCTGATATCCGCCACAACCGTCTCAAGACGGCTTGTTCGATCGTGAGCAGCTAATCGAAGCTCCGGTTCATTGAGAGAGATAAAATCAGCTCTGTGGTAATGAGTCACCACGTTATAGCCACGATTTCCACTATTGGTTTGCGTATTCACAGCGAGAAAATTCGGTTGCGAGCAGAGCGCGTGGATGATTCCCGAATTGATTAGCCCATTTCCAAAATCGCAGACCAAAACAAGATCAAAACCTTGAGCGCGCTCTCGAATTTTCGTAATCAACTCCTTCGTTTGCCCCTCTGAGAGGAGAGGAACATTACTCGAATACGTTTCAAACAGCTTGGTAATGGTTTTTCCATCCTTCAGCACATACCGTTTCTTTGTCAGAGTAGGCAAATCGTCTAAATAGATGAATTCTGGATTTACATTTGGTGCAAGCTGCGAAAAAGACTCCCCCTGGCCAACGCCTGTCAAAAGCGTCACATCTTGAACAAAAGAAGACAAGTGATTGGCGACAACCAATGAGCCACCTAAAAACGTTTCCGACTCACGCAGTGTCGCTGTAAAGTGGACCCCTTTGCCTGACTGGCCAAGAGGATCGACATATTGATACGTATCTAAAATCGCATCACCAATCACCAGAACCTTCAAATCTTTGAGAGACTCGATTTTCTCCAGAATCTCACCCAGAGAAAAATTTTGTTTCAGCGTCGTTAAAAAAGGAGAGAGTCTTCGTGCGTCTGGATCGAAAAAGCGGTTGAGAAGCTCGGAGGAGCTAAAGACGATATCATTTGTATAACAGATCTCACCTCCCACACTTTGAACCGCTTCCGCCTCTTCAGAGATTTTTCCCGTTACATCCGCGCCATGATTCCGGTACTCCTCCCCTTTGATATAGACACTCGGCTGCACAGCTTTGATCACCGAGACCGCATCCGGAGAGTTATTGAGCACAACATAGTCAACAGAAACAAGTGATGCGAGTTGTTCCAGGCGCAGCTTTTCAGTGAATGCCGGGCGACCTGGACCTTTATTCACATATTGATCAGGTGTGATCGAGACCACCAGCTTATCACCTTGCTTTTTTGCCTCTTGAAGATGGCGGATGTGCCCTGGATGCAGCAAGTCAAAGACACCGTGACAATGCACGACTTTGTGTCCTTTACGCTTCTCTTCGGCAACTAAAGAGCCGATGTCGCCAAGCTGTTTGATTTTTTCTTGCATCCGTTAAACGTATCCACAATAGTGTGTAAAAGGGAAAAGTGTCCTGTTTCAACGAGCCCGTAATCATGACTATCCAGCCAAAAATTCAGATCTCCTAACTTACAAAGGGGATTATCCTCATCAAACCCCGAGAGTGTGACCAATGTTACTTTTTTTTCTTTCGCGACCTTCGCAGCAGCCAAAATATTTTCGGACTGCCCTGAGCTAGAAATCGCCACAAGCAAATCATTCGCTCTTAAATTACGCTCTAAAGGCATTTTGTACACATTTTCATAGCCAAAGTCATTAGCGAAACAGGTCAGCATATTCGCATCCGACAGAGTCGTGGCGGAAACATTCACTGTTCTGAGCAAATCCGTACAAAAATGGGAAGCAATCCCCGCACTGCCTCCGTTACCAATCACATAAACAATTCCACTCACTCTCGAAACTTGTTCTAGGAGAAAGTGCGCCATCTGCAGCGCATCATGCGCATCAATTTCGCCCAAACGGGTCGTGTAGACACAGCTTTTAATCAGAGCGCTTAATTCATCTAATCGTTCGCAGAACATAGGCAATTAAACCAACTTTTTGTTGCTTTTTCAATCGTTTCAGGAGCCCATACAGGAGCATCTTTGTAATCGTGGATTGCACTTAATATACGTGAGACACCCTCTTCTAAGGAGATTTCAGCCTTCCAGCCCAGCATTTTCTCAATCTTAGAGATATCTGCGAACGTGCAATCCGGTTCACCAGGACGCTTAGGAATGTGCACCACATCCCCTTCCAGAAGCTCCACTAGCCTGTTAACGCTATAGTGATGAGAGCTTCCCACATTAAAAATCTCTCCCGAGACCTCACTTTGAGCCGCAGCATAGAAAGCGCGCGCCACATCCGCTACATAAGTAAAATCACGCGTCTGCGAGCCATCTCCCACTACAGTAAACGGCATTCCGTGCAGTTTTTGCGCTAAAAACACCCCAAAAACCGCACCATACGTACCCGAAGTACGTGATCTGGGGCCATACACATTAAATAGGCGCAGACTCACTGCTGGGATTCCATACACCTGCTCCCAATGCATCACCAGCTCTTCCCCTAAAGACTTCGTCAGTGCGTAAGGGTATTGAGGTTGAACCTGAGCCGTCTCAGGAGTGGGATAAACAGACGGAATTCCATAGCACGAAGAAGAAGCTGCGTAAATCACCCGCTTAACCTGCCTCTTTTTTGCGCACTCAAGAACATTAAACGTCCCATCCACATTCACTTCAAAGTAGTCACGCGGATTTTCAATCGAAGGGACGATATCCGCCAGTCCTGCTAAGTGAAAAACCCAATCCACTCCCTCAAAAACCGAATCCTCCAATTCACGAATATCCATCTCATGAAACGAAAAACCCGGATGATTCTTCACAGCCTCTAGATTTCGAAGACGCCCCGAATAGAGATTATCCAAAGCACGCACCTCATGCCCCACTTCCAGTAGCAATTCAGTGAGATGGCTTCCAATAAAGCCCGCGCCGCCAGTTACAAGAGCTCTCATTGTAAATCCACTGCATTCATGGTTTTAATGTTAAAATATCGCTTATCTTCTAGCGAATCAGGTAGCTTTCCCTCTTCAAACGCATCGATCAAACTCTGCACTGCATCTTCGATTGTTCTTCGCGGAACAAACTGCAATTCTTTTGCAATCTTTTCAGATGAAACATGATAGGAGCGGTTATCATCAGTGGGCACCACCTCCAGTTCACATCCCTCTACCGACTGCGCTACCAGCTCACCAATCGCGCGCACCGTGTGGTTATGATAGCCCACGTTAAAGATCGCGCCCTGCACCTTCTCTTCCGGCGCCTCTAGCACACACAAGTAGGCATCCACCATGTCATCGATATGAATATTCGGGCGCATTTGATTGCCCCCCATCACCTTAATTTTCCGGTTACGATACGCATGATTTGTCAAGATATTAACCACTACATCCAGTCTCTGTCTAGGGGCGTAGCCACATACAGTTGCAGGGCGTAGTATCGTGCATACAAAGTCATCATCCTGGTACTGAAAGAGGATTTTCTCACATGCCGCTTTAAACTTAGAGTAATCTGTTAGGGGTTCTAGCGTCATGTCTTCCGTCACATTCGGCTCAGATTTCACGCCATAGACCGATGAAGAGGAGGCATAGATAAAGCGTTTAATCCCTTTTTCCTTAGCTATTTTCACAAAAGGTTCGAAGGCATCAAAGTTAATCGATTTACCCAGTTCAGGATTCAGCTCAAAGCTGGGATCATTAGAAATACACGCCAAGTGGATCACATGATCACATCCTTCTAGCGCCTCTTCAACCACAGCGGACTCTCTCATATCCCCTTTGATTTCAGTTAATCGAGGATGTTTTTCTAGAACATTATCGCCATAGAGATAAAGATCGAGGACCGTGACCTCATATCCTTTTTTCAGAAGAGCAGGGACGAGTTTAGAGCCGACATATCCAGCGCCACCAGCGACAAGAACTTTCATTATCCCTCATGAATTAAATTTGAGAGTTCTGGTATATGTTTTAGCTTCTATTCTTTTCAAGCAAAACCGTGGGGATCTGTTCATCGAGAATTTACGATTGCTGTAATCATGATTTCGATGTATTTTGGTTTTGAATTAGAGAGTTAAGAAGATCATGCCGCGACTATCTATCATCGTTCCTAGTTACAATTATGGACGGTATTTACATGAGACGATAGGCTCAATTTTATCTCAGGATTATACTGATTACGAATTGATATTGGTAGATGATTGTTCATCAGATCAGAGTCCGGAGATTTGCCAGGAGTATGCGTCTCAGTACGCGCATATACAGTGTATTCAGCACTCAAAAAACTTAGGCATTTATGAGTCACTTTTAACAGGCTTGAAGCAGTCTTCGGGTGCTTATCTTCACTATTTTAGTGCGGACGACAGATATCTTCCTGGTTTTTTATCAAAAAGCATGTCATTTTTCGACACCCATCCGGAGGCCGGTTTTGTATGTACAGATCTTGGTTATTTTCAGGACGGTTCTGATGATTTGGATGAAAGGCATCTTTTGGAGGGTTTAACGCATCCTCGCTTTATTTCTAGGGAAGAGATAGTGAATGTATTTCGGACAACCGCCTTTTGGGTACCTGGGGCATCATGTATAGCGTCTCGGGATTTGGTTTTGAAATACGGTCCTGACATTCCCCAACTAGAGAACATTTCGGACTGGTATATTTTTCACAAGATGGCCCTTTGTGAGGGAGTGGGTTACATACCTGAGGTATTGACCTCGATGCGTGTGCATGATCGAACGTTAACAAATCGGGTAAAGGGGAGCAAAAAAAGGCGTCGGGCTACCTATCGTTATTTGTTACGGCTTTTATTACAGGACAGAGATTTGCGTCAGCGCTTTTTGGATGCAGGTTTACTAGATTTCATTTTCCGCGATCTCAAGTGGAAGCTTTACCTAAACCCTGGGTATAGCCCTTACTGGTTTAAACAAGGTTAGCATCAATTAATTTATTACAAACAACTTCTACACCATTTTAAAATAGAGTCAGATGAGGGTTTGGCAATGAGGAAATGTGAGCTAGCTGCGATCTTGTTAATGCAATAGGTTGTTCTTGATCACATGCTGACTCTTGGATGAAACAATGTTTGTAGTGCTTAACTAGCTCAAAAATTTCCTCTAGCCTGCTCATGGGTTCTGCAAACAAAAAATTATGCAACTCAATAAACAGTTTAGGCTTATTTTTTAAAATAGTTTGAGAACCTTTAAGCACTTCCAGCTCATACCCCTCAACATCTACTTTAATAACAGTAGGTACTACATTTTTTGATAAGAAATAGTAGTCAAGGGAAATCATTTGTACAGGAATGTCCTTAGGAAATTTTGTTTTACAAAATAGGCCTGACGAATCTGCAGGAACATCGACAGCACCCTCTTTTTCTCCCACGGCACAATGTTCTAGATGAACATTTGAGCAATGATTAAGCTCAATATTCTTCTTCAAAAAAGAGTAATTTTTTGGATTGCATTCAAACGAAAAGACTTTCCCCTTGTTCCCCACCCACTGTGAAAAAAAAAGCGCGAAAAAACCCAAATGCGCGCCTATATCCGCAACAATGTCTTCTCTTTGGATAATCTTTTCAATCCATTGTAGTTCATGGGCAAACGGCGAGAAAGATTCTCGCCATCTTGATAAGTAACGATGTTTGCCGTACCACAAGCTTCCTTCGAATGATCCTACATAAAACCTAAAAGGGCAGTCTGACAAAGCAGGCTCTAGTATATAGGGACTAAATAAAAATGAATGTAATTTACGTCTAACAGAGAGGAGGAATGTTTTGACTAAAGAGTTAAATTCCATCGCTTTTTACAATTTCTCGTTTAATCATAGGGAAAAGGTACTTCCAAAATCGTGGATTTTTCAGTAGTTCTTTGTAGATAGCCTTGATCCCAATCATGCGTAAGATGCCTGATTTGTACAAACGAGCATATTGATCCGGATTTTTTTCTAAAACGTCTAAAAGATAGAGCCACATTTTTCTTTTTCTTTCCTTTGAGAGATTTGAAGAAAAACTTTGCGCATGTTGACGCATTGCAATCAGACCCCGCGGGATATAGCCCACACCCTCTTTTAACGCCATCGTATGATGAATAAACCAATCGGAAATGCTACCAAACTGCTCATCCATGGGAAAATATTTTGCATAGATACTTTTTTTTGCAACCACAGTATGGCCTGGAATCCAAAAGTTAGTCCTTTGAAATAGTTGAAAAATTTTCTGAGGAGAGAAAAACAAAAACTCTTGGCAGGTGTTTAACTGCTTTTTAACCTGTATATCTGAAATATCTGAAAAGTATGCAAAATCAGAGCAAAAAAAGGAGACCTCAGGGAATTGATCTATATGCTCAAGAATGGTAGGCAAAGTTCCTGGTAGATACATATCATCCGAGGCAAATAAGTGTACATATTCACCTTTGGCAAGTCCAAGTCCCTGGTTGGCTGTTTTAGCTATTCCCTCATTTTTCTTTTTAAAATAGTAGCGAATTTTCGTGTGTTTTTTGGCAAGTTGGACGATAAGATCTTGGCTACCATCTGAAGAAGCATCATCAATAATTAGAATTTCATTAGACCCCTCATGGGTCGCAATTGAAAGCACTGCTTCCTCTAGAAAATGGGCGTAATTGTAATTCGGTATAATTGTGGTGAGTTTTATCATAAGAGACTTAAAGTAAGTTTTTTTATTGTTTTATACAATCCCAGAGCCTAATCTGGAATGTCTTCTCCCAGGTTTAAGCGCGTTGTCGGCAAAAACAATTTATCGATTTACGTGAATATAGGCACCACCTATCATCGTTTTTTAGACTTAGGAGAGAACCTACGTTGCATACTAACCCTCTTTGGTGGCTATTTTGCCAGAAACGAACTCAAAACTGGCTACTGACATCAGTAGCTTTCTCACTGAATCTCTTTGCTGCTCTTCTTGAAGGGGTTTCTTTTACTCTCATTTGGATGAGTTTTAGCTATTTAAGTGGAGAGATGCCCGATTTTTTGCCTGACGGGATCAAGAAGTATCTGCTTGGTTTTAAACAAATCCATCTCTTCAGTCTTTTTATGTTAGGGGCAGTTGTGGCACAGATTTTTCGTAGTGCCTTTACTTACTTTGGTCAAATGGTCACTGTCCTACTTACAGTGAATTTACAGACAACTGCCCAACGCACAATCTATCGCAGAATTTTTTCTCTCACATTTGCTTCAGTCAACCAATATAAGATGGGAGACCTGATTCATTATGCCACTGCTCCTCCTACCTACTTTAGGTTTGTAACAGAAGGACTTAATCGCGTTGTTGTTTCAATTATGATGATTGTTGCTTATGTTTTTTTCATGCTTAAAATCTCTCCGCTGCTTACCTGTAGTACACTTGCTTTGTTCGCACTAACAGTGTTTGTACAAAAAATCGTAATTGCAAAAATTGTGAGCGCATCCAAAGAGCAATCAGGCCACATGGTTGAACTGAACAAAGAAACAGCGCAAAACGTCTCCGGGCTGCGTACAGTTCATCTCTTTCATCTCAAAGATTACATTTTAGACAAGGTTGAAAAAACACTCCAGAGCATAGCTCAAGCTTCATTACACCTAAATAAATGGAATCAGCTTATTTTACCTGTTAATGAGGTCATTGCCGTCGTACTTGTTGGTTCGACCATGATCATTGGTTTGGTACTGCTTGGCGAGAGTGAAAAACAGATTTTTTCCCTCTTAATCACATTTCTAGCTCTCACTTATCGGTTTGGGACACGGCTACAAGTGATGATGAGTGGATGTGCTGAAATTGCCTTTAATATGGGGCAAGTAAAACGATTGGAAGAAATTCTTCTTGATAAAGACAAAGAGTGTACAGATTCCAGTAACAAGCCTGTCTCTATTTTTAACTCACACATTTCTTTTACGCAGACTTCATTGAAATACCCTGGGAAAGAAGAGCTTGCAGTGCACAATCTCTCCTTGACCATTCCCAAGGGAGAGACATTAGCACTTGTTGGTGATTCAGGTGGAGGAAAGTCATCCGTACTTGATCTACTACTGCGTCTGTATGAGCCTTCTGAGGGCCAGATTCATGTTGATGACGTTCCTATAGTTGATTATCAGCTTAGCTCTTGGCGCGCTCTGTTTGGAGTTGTCACTCAGGATGTTTTTTTGTTTCATGAGACTATCGAAGAAAATATCCGTTTCGGGAAGCTCAACGCTACTACGGGTGAAGTCATCGAGGCAGCCCGGTTGGCTGGAGCTGAAACATTTATCGAGCAGCTTCCTGACAAATATCAAACAGTTGTTGGTGAGAGGGGACATCGATTGTCGGGTGGAGAAAGGCAGCGTATTTCTTTAGCAAGAGCGTTGGTCCGCAAACCACAAATACTTGTGCTGGATGAGGCAACAAGTAATTTAGACAGCCAGTCAGAAAAAATGATTCAAGAAGCACTGGAAAAACTCAAAGGTAAAACAACTATGATCGTTGTGGCGCACCGCCTTGCTACAATCAACATGGCGGATCAGATCCTCATGTTGGAAAAAGGACGCATTGTCGAACAGGGAACACATGCTGATCTGATCAAACTTGGGGGACGTTACTGCCATTTTTGGTCTTTACAGACCTCTCAGCGACAATTCCTTCCTGCATCTCATGCCCAAAGCTAAAGTAACTTCCCTACCAGAAAAAATAGAGAAGCCTAGAGCTCTCTTGGTTTACACAGCTTAAGTTTGATCAGGCCCTAGCTCTGAATACACCAATGGTTTGTTGTCTGGTTGCAGCTGACCATAGGACACGCCACTTAGGGGTACTACTGTTCCATCATAAGTATGTTCAAATGCTTGATTTGCACCTTCGTATTGACTTTTCGGAAGCGAGTCATACGCGTTACTTGTAGGCCTGGAGCCATTTGCTTGCGGCAGGGCAGAAACAGTAGTCGTAGAAGGAGAAGCCAGAACCGTTTGCTGCTGGGTTGCTACAGCTGTTGCTAGACCATAGGCTGCAATCCCCTGGGCCGGTGCGTTTGCATACTGAGGAGGCTGCTGGGTTGCTACAGCTGTTGCTATTTCAGGCTGTTTAGGTGAAGTTGTGGGATGCAGCGGGGCTGCAGGTGGCAAATGCTGACGAGCTGCTTGCCGTAAACTTCTTCTTCGCAATGCTACTGCAGCCATTGCACCGGTAGCCGCAACAAGTACTAGGAGGACTACCGCCGTGATTGCGGCAATTAGGATTGTTGTTTGATCTCCATTGGGAGAGGGAGCCACTTCTCTGCTGATGGAGCGGCTAGATGGCGAAGCAGGAGCGATTGGCATCATTGTTCCTGTAGCGGCCGCGATTGCTGAAGCAATTGTGGTTGTTACCGCTTCTGTGGTTGTAATAGGAAGCTGAGGCACCGTAAGCACTGTATCTGGATATGGCATTCCAGATGGTATAGGTAAGGGTAAATCTTCAAGCACTAAATTCGTGGCTGTGACGGTTTTGTTCTGTGTTTGCCATGCGGAACAACCTTTGGTGACTGGATCTCCATTCATTTGGTAGAAAGATGTTACTGCTAGTCCAGGCTCTTCGATAGGCGTTTGATTAATAATAAACGGAACTCCCATTTGCCCTCTTTTATTAAAGGCAACTCCCCAGAGATTTTTTTCATAACGATAGGTAGCCACATAAGTGCCTGATCCCACTTGCCGGGTTGTAAGGGAGTAATAGGGGCTGCCAGTAGTGGGTCCTCCAGCAATTTGGAAGGCATAGTAGATCTCACCTGTTTCTTTGTTAATGAATGCTGCATCAATGGAATAGGTATCTCCATCTTTTTTAGGACCCGTAGCACACACGGTAACAACAGTGTTTGCATGATTATCATCCGTTGCAAATGTTTGAGGCTTGAATATGTAGGGATAAGAGCGAGGAAGTTGGGAAACCGAAGCGAAGCCACTTCTTTCTCCTGTTGCAGGTTTGTGTGAGATTAGCTTAAATGAAGTGCGCGCTTGATCAAGAACTGTAAGTACCGACTCACCAGTTGCAATGAAATAGGCTTGATTGGGCTCAATTCCTTTGGATACTTCAAAGGGAGGGGTAGTGAAGTTGTATGCAAAATCCTCTAAAATTGCTCCAAAAAAGGCCATAACATGAGGAGTATCTCCATTCACGGGATTTTCTTGCCAGGCGCCTGCCGCTCCTTGAGTGGTTGCTGAGACTTCCAGTGGGAGGTCAACCGAAATAAGCGCCGGGTTAGATGGAGTACTTGTCTGTTTTTCAACAGAATCATCCCTTAGCATCCACGTATTATGTAACCAGCCTCCGTTATCAAGCATTGAAGCAATAATTTGATAACTGGGATGACTATCATCATTAAGTTCTTTAATGAGAAGCAGCGGTGAGCGAAAATCCCACACATCTTCATGGTGATAGTAACTCCGCCCAAACACCATAAAGTCACTCACAGTCCATGCCTGTCCTAGATTTCGCTCAAACCGTAAACTAGTTTCTTCTCCACCTGGAACCCAAAGTGCAGTTGTGGTAAATCCCTGGTCTAACTTGTCAATAAGTTGAATGTAGCAAGTATTAGCTGAGTTAATGACGGTTTTTAAATTACCTCGATATGATCCTGTGAATTGACCACGAACACCTTCTACGCCATAATTCGCTAAGAATAGTAAGGAGAGAGAAACTATTTTTTTGGACGGAGATTGGTATAAACCTCGCCCAATCAGGATTAAAGTATTAGAAACTCTGTTGGCAGTTACCCTGCAGCAATCTAAAGGAAGGCGAATTACAGCAGCTAGCTGGTATTTCTGAATCGCAAAGTCTGTAGCGATCTTTAAATCACGTGAAAAAGAAGAGACCGATTGTAAAGACATAACAACATCCTTGTAATTTTAATTTCTTGTTTTAGTAAAAGCGTTTTAGATAAATTTCCAAAACCAGCCATACTCTATAATAGTAAGATTTAGTTCATTTGCAGCACGAATCACTCCCTCGCGGAGATTTCCCCAACCCCAGTCGTCACCACAAAACACTCCACCTGGCTTTAGATGAGGATACCAGGCCATAATATCTCGATACACACTTTCAGGATCGTGAGAAGCATCAATATAAATAACATCTGCTTGAATATTAAGAGCTTTTGCAGCTTCTAATGAGTTCATACGAATGGGGATAATTACATCTGTTAGTCCAGCATGCTTTACGTTGGATAGAAAAAGCTGATATAGATGGGGAAGCCTAGGATCATTCATATGCACTTCTTCCTCAGGCGATCCCAGCCATGTATCAACAGCATATAACTTGCTTTCTCTGGGCAAACGCTGAGCCATAAAGCGAGTAGATTGACCTATCCAAGCCCCAACTTCAATCACGGTTTTTGGTTGAATTTCATCGATTATTTTTTCTAATTGAACTCCATTTGCAAACCAACCTTGGCCATCAAAAGGCAAATTATTAATTGAGCAGTACGGCTCTGGGATGTCTCCCACTGCCAAACTTGCCAGAGGTAAAAAGCCAAGCACAAATAGAAAATTTGATTTAAGAAACATATAGATACCTATCACCTGTTGTCTATTAAGCCTTTTTCAATCAGATAGTCAACGTTATCAACAACAAATCGTGGGTATGAAGAGTCGACCGGAACTAAAACGGACGATGCATCAACATGATCATACCAATTTTCTCCTCTACACCAATCGTCATATCCTTCAACGATGCTGTAGTATTTTTCTTTTGCTTTTTCATACCCACCCATAGAAGTAAAGTGCCATCCAGTATGCCAACGGGGCAAATTGGCAATCGACCTGAATTCATTCCTCAATTTTTGTGGGGAGGTATTGACAAGTGTTTTGTATTTAACCGCAAAGGTTCCAGACCAAACGGTATTGTCTGTTCTATTCAAAAACCAACGATACATTTTTTGCCAAAAACCTAGCTGTCCATTACGGTCAATTGCTAATGACAACTGCGGAACAACTTCACCAGGAATTATTTCATCAACATCAGATATGATGATGATATCTTCTGGACTGCAATGAGTCAGCCCTCTCATAATTTGATTTCTATGATAATTCTCTCTAACCCACCCATTTTCTGTTTCAATAATTTCATCCAATTTTATGTGGATAATTTTCGGCAAAAATCTTTCAAAAATCTGTTTGTTTTCATCAAAGTAATAAGGTTTTAAATTGTTTTTTCTATGCCCTCTATTCCATTCCACAATGACAAAATAGTCCACGAACGAATCCATCTCATTTAGCCGTATCTCAAGAATCTCAATCTCGTTATTGAACATGAAGCAGTCGTAAACTTTTCCATAAGCTGAAAATGAGAGACAAATCGTGGCGATTAAGATTAATTTTTTAAACATATTCATGGTGTCAGTTTCTGAAGCATGAATTGTAAGATTTTGTAAAGATTGTTTTCAAGTCATTCTTGAGTTAGACTCATTAACACCACCAAAAAAACCAAAATTTTATTATCGATTTTTTTCATCAAGACTTTATCCCATACTCTTCTCTCAGCGTTTGACATGGTTAATGAAGATGCTAATCGAATGTACCGAAGATATTAAATAAAAGGTGATTGTCATGTTAACAAGCGACTTTTGCATTTTTTGCATATGAACTGCTTAAATCTTTTTGAAGTCAAAAGCATTCTCGCTGTATCAGCCTAAAGAACACCTAATCAAGTAAAAAATTCACCCAGCAAAGTCCAGGGCTAGCGCTTTACCCTCTTGGTGGACAAGCGTCATAGAATGTGGAGCAGCTTCACGCACAGTTTTTTCTACAAGTGCGAATGCCAACCCAAAATGCACCCACACATACGTCCGCAAAATTCCTTGATTGATTTGGAGAACAATCACCATTACAATCACAGACAGCAACAAATTTTGAGCTAAAATAGGGTCATAATACATCGCTTTTTTCGCTCTCCTGATAAAGAGTACAACCGGCACAGCAAATGCCAGTGCCCCCACTGCTCCAGTGCTTGCCAATATCTCAGTACACACATTCATTGCCTCAACTAACTTAAGGGGATTTAGAGCATCCGTTAAGGCCATTTGATTAATCGAAACAGGTAAGAAAGCATCTCCGCTTAAATAGGCATCAAAAAGATACGGAGGATACCCCCCAAAACCCACTCCAAAAAAAGGGTGTTGCAAAAACACCTTCCAGGCCCTCTCAATCCCTATCCACCTTTCATAAAAAGAGCCATGTTCCATCAAGCCTGAATAGAAAAACTTTAGGAAGTATTTCTTCATGATAAAAGGAGAGGCCACGCCTAAACAGAGAAAAAGAACGGCAAAAACCAAGCTGTATTTCCATAGCTGACGGCGCACTCGCGGGATAAAAAGCAGACTAGTACAGAAAAGGACAAAAGCGAAAAAAGCGGAGGTCGATGTGGATACAAAATAGAGAAGGTTTAGACACAGAATCTTGGAGTAGGTGAGCAATCCGAATACAAAAAAGGGTTTCTCTCGATTCGCTAAAAAGTGGTAGTTCACCATGACGATAAAAGGTGTCATATATAAAGCGTAGAATGATGGCTCATAGGCAAACGCATTAGGGCGCACGATCTCATCAGAGATAATCTGTGTCCCGAAAGGATCTTGGAAACCTAAAAGTGACAAAACAAGCTGAAGAGACGCATATACTCCTACTACAAGAAAAGAGAGCATGTAGAGAGAGAGAACTTTCTTGCTGTCGTAGTAATAAATCAGCAGATAAGGAAATAGCATGTACATCAATAGGGTAAATCCGTACCAGCCAAGGAAAAAGAAACAGCGCCCTTTATACGGTGATAACAGAAATGAGAGAGTTAGAGAGACACTGAGCACCAAGAAAGAGATGACTAAGGTCCGATCAATACGTAAGAGCTGTGAGCGCCTTCGTGCAACAAAAAGAATAAACAGAGCCAGAGCAATGAGGTTGTTCAACCGGAGGCTAAACCCACTTAAGGTGATGTTAAGCTGGTCTGCATGTAGGGTAAAAAAATAGAGAAAAAGTAAGATGTCAAACACGTTTTAGCTCGTCATGATGATAAACGCACAGCCTTTTTATCATTTTTCGGTAATTTTGCATTTTTGTTTCGATGTAGGACAAATAAATTGGATTCAAACAGCTTATGTCACATCTGTTGCTTTTTCAAAATCTGAACAGCTTCCTCGTAGGTTTCGCTGTGTATTTCTATGGAAGGACCCAAAGGTTTATCTGGCTCATCTTTGTTGTAGTATATTTCTTCACAACAGTTTGCAACTGAAAATAAACCCTGGTCTCGATGTCTGCT
>JAJACP010000015.1 GCA_022601445.1 Chlamydiales bacterium
TGGGTGGTTCCATTGTATGCTCCTTGTTTGAACTGTTTCAGTATACCCTGTCCAGTCCAATTGGGGAACTACATCAAGACGGTAGCCACAGTCTAACTTTTTATGTTTGTAGACAATCGGTAACGGTTTTTGATGCTCCACATCTAGATTCTGTGTTTTAAGCTCATGAACTAGACAAGCCTCATAAGCAGATTCTAATAACCCAGGACCTAAAGCCTTGTGCACCTCAATTGCCGATCCAATGATTTTATGGGTAAGAGTATTTAACGCGCTTTTCTGCGAAGTCTCTATAGTGATAAAAGAGTCACTCACAGTTTTTGGAGTCAGAGGAGCAGCCAGAAGAGCATGTATCCGATTTGTAGTCATTGATATAGAAACCTTCACCTACAAAGCGAAAAGTAGCGCTTCCACCCCCAACCCCACGGTGCAGAGTCTCCTTTTGACAAGAAGGACACGTCACAAGCGGCGCATCGGTGATCTTCTGAAAAGCCTCCAGCGTGTGCTGGCACACTTCACAGCAATAGTCATATGTGGGCATTTTTTCTCCTCAAGATTGATGGGTGCCGGAGAGATCACTCCCTCCGGCAAGTGGGGGCTACATCATGCCCATGCCGCCCATGCCCATGCCGCCCATGTCCATACCACCCATTCCTCCCATGCCGCCCATTCCACCCATTCCACCCATTCCACCCATAGGCGCAGATGGAGCCTCTTCTTTAGGCTTAGGCGTGTCGGTAATCATGGCAGCAGTGGTCAAAAGCAAGCCTGATACAGACGCTGCGTGACGCAAAGCACTTTTGGTCACCATAACGGGATCAATGACACCGTCTTCAACAAGATTGCCAAAGGTGTCTGTCAAACCGTTATAACCCCAGTTAGCTTCTTTGCTCTCAAAGATCTTCTCAGCAATGAGATTTCCTTGCTTACCACAGTTGGTCGCAATCGCCGTCGCTGGAGCAAAAGCCGCCTGATAGATGATCTTAGCTCCAACGGCTTCATCGCCAGCGAGCTTGAGCTCATCCAGAGACTTGACAGCTTTCAGTAGGGCCACCCCACCTCCGGGAACAATCCCTTCAGCAACCGCAGCGCGGGTCGCATGCAGAGCGTCTTCTACGCGTGCTTTTTTCTCTTTCATCTCAGTCTCTGTAGCAGCGCCCACTTTGATCACAGCCACACCGCCAACTAGCTTAGCCAGACGCTCTTCCAGCTTTTCACGGTCGTAATCAGAAGTACTGTTGGCAATCTCACCCCGAATCTGTGTTTCACGCGTTTTAACACGGCCCAGATCACCCGCACCGTCAATTAACGTGGTCTCTTCTTTGCTTACTTTGATCTTTTTCACCTGACCAAGCACCTCAGGACCCACATCTTCAAGCTTGAGTCCAATATCTTCTGACACGACTGTTGCTCCTGTTAAGCACGCAATGTCTTCCAACATCGCCTTGCGACGATCTCCAAATGCAGGAGATTTAACCGCACAAACCGGAAGACCTCCTTTGAGCTTATTCACAACAAGAGTTGCAAGCGCTTCAGAATCAACATCTTCAGCAATAATAAGCAGGGGTTTTGGACTATCTTTCATGGTTTTCTCAAGAACAGGCACAAGCTCTTTTGCTGAAGAGACTTTCTTATCAACAAGAAGCACAAGCGCGTTTTCTAGCTCAACGCTCATGTTTTGTGGGTTGGTGATGAAGTAAGGAGAGAGAAATCCTTTATCAAACTGCATTCCCTCGACAACATCGAGTACTGTTTCGAT
The DNA here is from genome assembly GCA_022601445.1 of Chlamydiales bacterium. Classification (GTDB taxonomy): domain Bacteria; phylum Chlamydiota; class Chlamydiia; order Chlamydiales; family JAAKFR01; genus JAJACP01. Next base: position 1,757 of record JAJACP010000015.1, read on the forward strand.
TCCTTTTGCTTCATCGACGGTGATGATTCCGTCTTTACCCACTTTCTGCATCGCCTCTGCGATAATGGTGCCGATATCGGGATCGTTGTTGGCAGAGATAGTGGCAATCTGTTTGACCTCTTCAGGTGTTTTAACAGCCGCCGCAAGGTTGGAAAGCGTTCCGGTCATTTTCTCAACAGCTTTGTCGATTCCCTTTTTGAGACTCATTGGGTTACAGCCTGCTGTTACATTTCTAGAGCCTGCTGTGAAAATGGCCTCAGCCAGAACAATCGCTGTCGTGGTTCCATCTCCGGCAACATCAGAGGTCTTAGAAGCGACCTCTTTGACGAGCTGGGCGCCCATATTTTCGAACTTATCTTTTAGTGAAATCTCTTTGGCAACGGTCACTCCATCTTTGGTAGAAAGAGGCGCACCAAAGCTCTTTTTGATGACGACATTACGCCCCTTAGGACCAAGCGTCACAATAACGGCTTTGGCCAACTTGCGAATCCCTTCTTGAATAGACTTAAGGGCATCTTGCTTAAACTGAAACATTTTTGACATAGGTGGATACTCCTTAAATTTAAACTAATACACCGAGAACATCATCTTCTGAAAGAATGAGATATTCCTCTTCACTCTCTTTAACTTCTGTTCCTGCATAAGAGGAAAAAAGCACCCGATCACCTACTTTTACGGTGAGAGGATTCAGTTTTCCTTCTTCGTCACGCACTCCTTCTCCAACAGCTACAACTTCCCCTTCTTTAGGTTTTTCTTGTGCCGTATCAGGGAGAATGATGCCTCCCTTTGTTGTTTGCGCCACTGAGCGCTTAATCAAAACGCGGTTGTTAAGAGGCTTAATCTTACTCATTTTTGGATCTCCTCAGATAGGTTGTTTTATAGAGAAGCTATCATAGAGGTAGGCCCCGTTTCCTGTCAAGACGAAAACAAGGATTTTTAGCAGAAAAGGATCTTAAGTGCTAATAAAGGAGATATTGAGCACGAATGGGAAGAAAAGCGGTACGTGCATTCGCACACTTTTCGCGCAATTTCCAAATGATAAAACGCTCTTTTTGAAGAAGATAAAGTACTTCTTCGGAGCCATTCAACTTGTGGAAAACATCGATTTTACTTTTAGAGCCCATCATATGGCCCAAAGCCTCGGAAAAATGGCGCGGATAGAGGTTTTTTAGCACGCCCATGATCGTAAATTGCGTAGTAATAGGTAAATAGCGCTCTGTATCGGTGATTACAACGCGCACACCTTGACAATTCTCTGCATGGAACTTTCCAAAAAAAGGGCGGTAATAATAAGGCTGAAACTGCACCCCGGGCAATTTTTGCCCATTAAGCATGGCGGCAAATTGATCCGCTTGAATCCACGGAGCTCCTACCAACTTAAAGGGGAGCGTATACCCAATGCCGATATTGACAAGCGAACAGTGTCCCAACAAACCCGTTGTCGGATAAAAAAATGGGGTGTCAGGTTCTGGAATCTGTGGACTTGTCGGCACCCAGGGAAGGCCTGTATCTGCAAAGGTCATCCCACGCTTCCATCCACGCATCGAGATGACTGTCAGATCACATCCCACTTGATGTTCTGTGTTAAAGAAATGCGCTAACTCACCAATTGTCATCCCGTGACAGTAGGGGATATTGGCGTACCCTAAAAAGGAGCGCCACTTCTCTTCGATCAACGGACCATCTACCACCACTCCTCCCATCGGGTTGGGGCGATCGAGCACAATGACAGGAATATCAAACTTAGCCGCCTCCTCCATGCAGTAAAAAAGAGTCGAGACAAAAGTGTAGGAGCGTGACCCAATATCTTGAATGTCATAAACAAGCAGATCTATCCCTTTGAGCATTTCGGCTGTAGGGCGCCGCACACTTCCGTGTAAACTGTAGATAGGCACGCCCTGAATTTCCTGATGATCCACGCTTTCACAGGCATAAGCATCTCCATAAAATCCATGCTCGGGTGTAAAAACGGCCGCAACTGTGTATTTTTTTGCATGTTCTTTTAATAGATCAAAAGTGGTCTGTAGTTTTCGATTGACAGCTGATTGGTTGGTAATCAAGCCGACCCGCTTGCCCTTCAGGGCAGCAGGTGCGCCTTTTTCAAAAAGCACATCGGCACCCACATAAACATCGGCAAATAAAACGGAAGAAAGAAGTAGTAAAAGAATAGAGTATTTCATGGTGATGAGAATGTCTTAAGAAGCGATCTTTGTCAATAATCTGATCACCATGTAAAAGGTGTTTATGCACCACGCTATTCAATTACTCGATTCTATCCAAGGACGCTCGCTTTCAAGCGAAGAGAGAAAAAAACAGACCTTTAATCTCGCTGCACATCTGGTACGAGCTGCACGCCATGAAACAACAAGCCAGGAGAAAAAACGGGAGCGATGGATGGGGCGGATGATGAATGATCCAAACGGGCGCCTCTTTATGACAGCCTTAACCGATCAATGTTTTCGCAGCACCTCAAATGCCCGCACAGCCGATCAACTCGTAGCACTCATCCAAAAATATGGGATTCCTCAATTCTTAAATGAGGGAAGCCGAATGCAAATTCTTCTCTTTCAGATTTTTGGAAAAATGTGGCCTCATTTCTTTATCCCGCTGATCAAAAAGCAGATCCGCAAAGAAATGGCCTACGTTCTGTTGCCTGAGGACCCTGAGAAAAGAGCCAACTATTTTGCTTCTTGTCGTAAACAAAATATCCGAGTCAACTTAAATCACTTAGGGGAAGCAATTTTAGGCGAAGAAGAAGCGAAGAGGAGGCTCGAGATCTACTTAGACGATCTAGCCGGTCCTGATGTCGACTACATCTCTGTAAAGACCTCTACTCTCTTTAGCCAAGTCAATGTGATTGGATGGGAAACAACTTTGAATATCCTTGCTGAGCGGCTCCGCACCCTCTACCGCGCCGCCCAAAAAAAATCCCGTTTTGTCAATCTCGATATGGAGGAGTATAAAGATTTTGATCTCACTGTCGCTCTTTTTAAAAAAGTGCTCAGCGAGCCTGAATTTCAAGACTATCAAGCAGGCATTGCGCTGCAAAGCTATCTACCGAACGCATTTTGTGTTCTAAAGGAGCTCACAGAATGGGCTAATCAGCGCAAAACACCCATCCGGGTGCGTTTGGTCAAAGGGGCAAACCTGGCCTTAGAGAAGGTTGAGAGCTCAGTTCGCGGTTGGCAGCAAGCTCCGTTTTCACAAAAAACAGAGAGTGATGCTAACTTTAAACGGATGCTTGAATGGGCCACACGCAAAGAACATGCTCAGGCCGTTCACATTGGCATCGGCAGCCATAACCTTTTCGATATTGCCTATGCCCTGATCCTGCGTGCAGAAAGAGAAGTAGAAAAAGAGGTCTCTTTTGAAATGCTCGAAGGAATGGCCACTCCAATGCGCCGCGTGGTTCAAAAGCTATCAGGGAGCATGCTTCTTTACTGCCCTGAGGCTAAAGAGAAAGACTTCCAAAATGCAATCGCTTATCTCATTCGACGATTAGATGAAAACTGTGGACCGAAAAACTTTTTGCGCCACTTCTTCGCCCTTCAACCGGGCAACCCCACTTGGGAGAAACAAGCGCAAGAGTTTGAAGCTTCACTTGAGCGAATGGAAACGCTTCCTATGGAGCCAAGACGCAGGCAAAATCGACTCCACACTCCGCCTCCCCTTGATCCTACGGCACCTTTTGTCAATGAACCCGACACTGACTTCTCTTTAAAAGAGAATCGCGAGTGGGCTGAGGCGATTTTTACTACTTATAAAGAGAAAAAACACCCCGAAATTCCTCTTGTGATCGGCGGCAAAGAAAAAAAGGGGGCACTTGCCAAAGGAGTAGACCCTTCCAGGCCAGGCCAAAAGATTTACTCCTATCATCTTGCTAGTGAGACTGATATTGAACATCTTTTCACAAAAAACAGCCTACCCTTTGAAGAAATGAACGCTATTTTGGCCAAAGCGGCTCATCTTTTTCGTGAGAGACGGGGAAATTTAATTGGAACGATGATCGCCGATGGAGGGAAAACAATCTGGGAAGCTGATCCTGAAGTGTCCGAGGCAATCGATTTTATTGAGTACTACCGGAAAAATTGGGAACGGTTTCTTTGTTTTTCAGATCTGAAATGGGAGGCAAAAGGAACCGTTTTAGTTGCGCCTCCCTGGAATTTCCCTTGCTCAATTCCAGTGGGAGGGATTGCAGCTGCCTTAACGGCAGGAAACACGGTCATTTTTAAGCCCGCACCCGAAGCGGTGTTGGTTGGGTGGGAGCTGGTTCAATGTTTTTGGGATGCCGGTGTGCCCAAAGAGATGCTGCACTTTTTCAATTGTTTAGATGATCCTGTTGGCAGCCGTTTGATTGCACATCCTAAACTAAACAGCGTGCTCTTAACAGGCGCTACCGAGACGGCGCGCTTGTTCATGAACCGCCATCCGGCGCTGGATCTGCACGCTGAGACAGGAGGAAAAAATGCACTGATTGTGACGGCCATGAGCGACCGCGATCTTGCGCTGCGCGACCTGATTCAATCGGCATTTGGCCATTCGGGACAAAAATGCAGCGCCTGTAGTTTGGCGATTTTGGAAGCAGAAGTGTACGACGATCCTCGCTTTCAAAGGCAGCTGAAGGAGGGTGCAGAGAGTTTAAGTATTGGTTCCGCGTGGAACCGTGAAGCTAAAATCACCCCGTTAATCCGCCCCCCTGAAGGCGCTCTTCTCAAAGGCCTCACTTCGTTGGAAGAGGGCGAGTCGTGGTTGCTAGAACCCAAGCCTCATCCGGACAACCCCCATTTATGGAGCCCGGGTATCAAGTATGGTGTGAGCCAAGGGAGTTTCATGCACCAAACCGAGCTTTTCGGCCCTGTTTTGGGGGTGATGCGTGCTGCGTCTCTGGAAGAAGCAATTGCTCTTGCCAACGGAACGCCTTATGGTCTCACAAGTGGAATTCACACGCTTGATGAACGGGAGCAGAAAAAGTGGAAAGAGCAGATTGTAGCGGGTAACCTCTACATCAACCGGGGCATTACCGGAGCGGTTGTCCGTCGCCAACCTTTTGGAGGGTGTAAAGCAAGCGGGTTTGGTCCGGGAGCAAAAGCAGGTGGTCCTAACTACGTGGCCCAGCTCGCAAGGCCACAGCAGATTGCCCTTCCTCACGACAGAGCGTCTCTTCCTGCCTCGCTTGCACCTCTAGTTTCTTCACTTAGGCTATTTAATCTGAATGAGTCACAAATTAATACCTGGAAAAAAAGTGCCGAAAATTACGCCTATTGGGCAGACATTTTAAAAGAACCAACCGATCCTTCATGCTTATTGGGTCAAGACAACGATTTCTATCATACTCCTCTTAAGCGGGTCTATTTGCGCGTAAAAAAAGGAGATCCAATTTTGCCTCTACTCCAAGTCGCTGCTGCCTGTTTGGTTTGCTGTACACCGCTTGATATTTCAACTGAAGCACTTCTACCTAAAATATTTGGATTTAACTTTCTCAAAGAAACAGAGGCGACTTTTTTTGAAAGAGTCGAGAGAGGAGCCCGTATCCGGATTCTCTCTTCTCCATCAGAAGATTTTCTCAAACAGGCTGCCCAAAAAGAAGCGTTTGTCACAAGCGCTCCCGTACTAGCCAACGGAAGGCTGGAGCTGCTCCACTACCTACGAGAGGTTGCGCTCAGTTTCGATTACCATCGATATGGCTATATCGCCTTTTCCAAAAAGTAAGAAAACGTTATTCTCGTTCGATGCTACAAATGGAAAATTCTTCTCAGCTTAACCCCTCCCAACTTAACGCTGTTCAACACCTTGAAGGGCCGCTGCTCGTATTGGCCGGAGCCGGCTCGGGCAAAACGCGTGTGGTCACCTGCCGGATTGCCCAATTAATCGAATCAGGTGTCTCTCCCTCTCAAATTCTTGCAGTCACCTTTACCAACAAAGCTGCAGGAGAGATGCGCGAACGGATTCACGCGCTGCTTCCTCGCTACGACTACCCAACAATCTCCACATTCCACAGTCTCGGGGTGAAGATCATGCGAGAGTCGATCCAACACCTCGGTTATGCCCCCAATTTTTTGATCTACGATGAAGAGGATTCGAATAAACTCCTAAGAAGCTGTCTCCAATCGGTGGGCATTAAAAAAGAGGTAAAAACGTTTCGCACGCTGATCTCACAAGCCAAAAACGCTCTTCAGGCTCCCTCAGATCTAGATTTGTCTGATCTTCCCCACTCCATGCAAAGGATCTTCCCGGAGGTTTATTCACTCTATCAACAAAGACTTAGAGAAGCAAATGCTCTTGACTTTGATGATCTGCTCTTTTTGACGGTCAAACTTTTCCAAGATCACCCTGATGTTTTGGCCTACTACCAAGAGCAGTGGCCCTATCTTCTTATCGATGAGTACCAAGATACGAATCAGGCTCAATATTTAATGGCGCGTCTGATTGTGGGGCAAAAACAAAATATTTTTGTCGTGGGTGATCCTGACCAGTCGATTTATTCGTGGCGAGGTGCGAATATTCAAAACATTTTGAATTTCGAAAAAGATTACCCAGGTGCGCGTGTGATTCGCCTAGAGCAAAATTACCGCAGCACCACCAACATCCTCGACGCTGCCAACACATTGATTCAATACAACAACTCTCGGTATGAAAAAAACCTCTGGAGCGATCAAGGAGCGGGCGAAAAAATCTCGCTTTACGTCGGAGACACTGAGAGAGAAGAGGCGGGTTTTGTTGTTCATGAAATCGAAAGACTGCACACCTTTCATCAGATTCCTTTAAGTGAGATGACGATTTTTTACCGCACCAACTTTCAATCTCGTCTCTTCGAGGACTTCTTACTGAGAAAACGGCTCCCTTATGTAATCGTAGGGGGAATCTCTTTCTACCACCGAAAAGAGATCAAAGACTTGCTTGCTTTTTTACGTATGCTCGTCAGCGATCATGACGTGGTCTCCTTTGAGCGAACCCTAAACTTGCCCAAACGGGGAATTGGAACGGCTACACTTGAAAAAATCCGCACTCAAGCAGCTCAACTGGAGGTCCCTCTTTTGGCTTTCTGTGTCAAACTCGTGCGTGGAGAACAGGAAGGTGTCCGCTTATCAGCTAAGCAACGAGAAGGGCTGAGCGCCTACACACGTCTCATCCAAAATTTGAGAGAGCTCATCGCATCGAGCTCTTTGCAAAAACTCGTCATCGAGACGATCCGCCAGAGCAACTACCTCGATATCCTGCGCGAAGATAAAGAGACGTTTGAAGATCGCAAAGGAAACGTAGACGAACTTGTTGCCAAGGCGCACGAGTGGGAAGTGATGAACGACTCGACTGAATTAGAGGGTTTTTTAGAAGAACTCTCCTTAAAAGGCTCCATTGATGAGGCCAATTTTTCAGGCGATCAAGTCAATCTCATGACGATCCATAACGGTAAAGGACTCGAGTTTAGAGCCACTTTTTTGGTGGGGATGGAAGAAGATCTCTTTCCACATGCCAATTCACGCAACTCTTTCGAAGCCTTAGAAGAAGAGCGCCGCCTCTGTTATGTGGGCATGACAAGAGCCAAAGAGCGCCTCTACTTGTCAGCCGCTGAAACCCGATTCCTATGGGGACAACACCGGATGATGCGCCCCAGTCGTTTTTTACGTGAAATTCCCAAAAAGTACTTAGAAAAGTTTTACTAAATCCTTTTTTCTGTTACTCAGACAGAGGGAGGGGGTATCGTCTATGGGCCGAATGGAACAGGTCGCATCACAGAATGTGAAGCAAATCCAACGGCTGATCTTGTCACCGCAAATGCAGCAAGCTCTTAACCTTCTGCAGCTTCCGGTTTTAGAACTCAATACAATTATTGAAGAAGAGCTCATTCAGAATCCTCTTTTAGAAAGAAGCGAGGAAGATGAAGCTCCCGTTGAAACGGAGACAAGCAGCACAACTACGAGACAAAAGGGAGAGGATCTACGCTCTTTTATTGAAAACACGGTCGCCTACGAGCACTCGTTGTACGACCATCTGATGTCGCAAGCGCGAGAAACCTTTAATGAGCGAGAAGAACTGCTGATTGCTCAATGGGTGATTGGTAATCTTGATGCAGATGGACTACTGACCGCCTCTATCGACGAAATGGCTGCTTTAGGAGGGTATAGCCAAGAGCAGATTGAAGCCGCTCTTGCAGAAATTCAAACGTTTGATCCACCAGGAGTGGGGGCTAAAAGTGCACAAGAATCGCTTTTGATCCAGCTCCGCTTTTTCGGAAAAAATGACACACTGGCTTTTCGGATTATTGAGAGGCATTACGACGATGTTTTACACAATCGGATCCCGGCTATTGCTAAATCGCTCTCTAGATCGGCCGATGAAATCCGCAAAACCATTGCCCAAGAGATTGCTCGTCTTGATTTACATCCAGGAACGAATCAATCGGCTGGACACTATCGAACGATCATTCAACACATCACACCTGATTTAACAATCGCGTATTACGAAGGGTGCTTTTCGATTGAAATCAACAACGACAACCTTCCTCATCTCCGACTCAACCAGACCTATATGGAGATGTTAACCGATGCAGCACTTCCCAATGAGACCAAGAGTTACATTCAAGATAAAGTGGCCTCAGGAAAGTGGTTAATGCGTAACTTGCATGAGCGCAATCAGACTTTGTATCGCATTGCCAGTGAGCTTGTACGGGCGCAGAGCGCTTTTCTTTCCAATCCCAAGGGTGAGCTTGTTCCGATGACGATGAAAGAGGTTGCTGGCAAATTAGAATTGCATGAATCCACGATTGCACGCGCTGTAGCACATAAATATGTGAGTTGCCCGCGTGGCATTTTTCCTCTTCGCTCTTTTTTCACGCACGCCTATACAACGGACGGGGGTGATAACATTTCAGCGCAGACTGTCAAGGATTTGCTCCGTCATCTCATTCAGGAGGAGAATAAGGCGCGTCCGCTTTCTGATGAGGTGCTCTCTTCTATGATTAAGAAGCGCGGTATTCCGTGTGCACGGCGCACGGTTGCTAAATACCGCCAAGAGCTCAACATCGGCAACACCTCCCAACGCCGCTTGCATTAGTGGGAGGGCTGAAAAGCTCTTTTAGACTTTTTGCTGCTTTTTCCTTCAGTTGGCTGATCTCTCGCTTGCCGTACCAGACGTACTGTCTGCGCTCGAGATCAACCAACTGAACCAAAAACTCTCAAAAGTTCTCATGTAGCATCGTATTTGTATTAAAGTTTTCCGCCCAATTAGCCGATGCATAGAAAAAGAAGGGGGAAAACAAATGTCCTACTCACCTGGTGGCTATAGCTGGCTCGGAATCGCACCCGAACCTAAAAACATTCCCATGACCGAAAAAGAGAAAAATCGTTTGAGCAGCGACGTCGACTCCATGAAACGCTCTGCTCTCTCTTTAGAAGAGAAAATCACCCGCTATCACGCACTTTGCAAGAAATATGAAAGAGAAGCGGGAACCGAGAAAGGTGCCTCTCTTCTTAATGAGATGCAAGCTCTGAAAAATGAGATCCAACACCTCTCCAAAGAGATCTCCCGCTCTCTCGATGATAGCTCTGATTTGACGCATTTAGACGGTTAAAAATCCGACCATTTTAATGCACTCGTTAAAATGGTCGTGACTTTTTTAACATATGTGTTAAAATGGTCAACATGAAACGGCTCTACCAACAGTTGATTCGCGCCCACTTCAAAGACCTACGTCAAATGGTCTTTTTGGCAGGCCCAAGACAGGTAGGCAAAACCACGACAAGCTTGCTTTTCTCAAAAGATTCAAAAGATTTTTTATATCTTAACTGGGATGAAGACAAAAGCCGTCAAAAAATTCTCTCTGGTTCAGAAAAAATCGCCCTTGAAGCTAGATTATTAACTGCCGGAACTAGGAAACCCATTATCGTTTTTGATGAAATCCACAAATACGGCAGGTGGAAACAGTTTCTAAAAGGGTTTTTCGACGCCTATGGCTCCGACTGCCATATACTGGTTACAGGGAGCGCAAAGCTCAATATTTATAAACGATCGGGTGACAGTTTGATGGGGCGCTACTTCTTGTACCGGATTCATCCGTTGAGTGTAGCCGAACTTTTATACCCTCAGCTAACAACAGAGCTGATCCGACCGCCAAAGAAAATAGCCGAAAGTACACTCAATCAATTGGTGGAGTTTGGCGGATTCCCTGAACCCTTTTTGATGGCAAATCATCGCTTTTCAACCAACTGGCAACGGACGAGAAGAGAGCAATTGATTCGAGAAGATATTAGAGATCTGAGCAAAATTCAGGAGCTCAGCCAATTAGAAGTATTAGCCACGCTACTACAGGATCATGCGGCTCAACAAGTCAGCCTTCAAAATTTTGCGAACCTGATCAATATTTCCGTCCCAACTGTAGGGCGATGGCTTGAAACTTTAGAGACATTTTATTACAGCTTTTCCGTCCGCCCCTGGAGTAAGCAGATCAAAAGAAGTCTGCGAAAAGAACCGAAATACTACCTCTGGGACTGGTCATTAGTACAGAAGCGTGGTGCACGATTAGAAAATCTTGTCGCATCTCATCTACTTAAAGCTGTTCATTTTTGGACCGACTGTGGGCAAGGGGAATTTGATTTATTCTATCTACGGGACAAAGAAAAAAGAGAAGTTGATTTTATCGTCACAAAAGATCGGAAACCTTGGTTTCTTGTCGAAGTAAAGGCAGGTAACCATTCAGGCATCAGTAAAGCGCTTTACTATTTCCAAGAACAGACGGGGGCTCCACACGCTTTCCAGGTCTGTTTTGGCTTAGATTACGTCAACAAAGACTGCTTTTCCTATTCCAAACCAGTCATTGTCCCGGCTTCAACGTTTTTGTCTCAGCTGGTCTAAAATAAGTAGAGCGAATCTGATGCCAACGCAATTGGGCGCGACTCAACTTCACCGCATATGACACAATCTGCTCCTTTTCCATCGTAGAAAAACGGATGATCTCCCGATCAGTCAGCCGAATCATCACCGCCAACGTTTTGTCCTTACCCACAATCTGAGTAAGTCGCGCGCGCGCGCGCTTAAAAATCCGCTGCGTGCGGATTAAACGCACCGTTCCATAGGAAGCAAAGCCCAGCACGCCTAAGTATACAAACGTTTGAAACGTGGCAAAAAGAGTGGAGAGCAGAGCGATAAAAAGCGCACCTACAAAAAAGAGACTCTCTTTGGGAGAGCGAAAAATCGGGCCAAAGAAGCGGCGCAACCACGAAGGACTTGTTTGGTAGGCTAAAACCTCCTCAAAAACAGGCTCTTCAAAGCCATTACGCACTACATGCACAAGCTCGTGGGCAAAAATTTCCTCTCTTGAGTAGCCTAAATAGCGGTTCTTTTTCTCAAACACTTTGCGCAGCTGCAAGGTGACCTGTTCGGCTTCAATCCACGTGCACCCTCCTTCCCAAAAGCGGAGGCGCTGGTCGCTGTAGCGTACGTGGACCCAGTCAGGCTCGATATCAAACAGGCGCTTTGCTCGCCTGGATCTCACAGCTGAATCACTTAAGCACGCCTGATGGCATCGTAATAGAAAGGCTTCTTCTGATTCATCGGGAGCATGGATCAACCCACGCCGGTTTTGATCGATTAAATCTTTATCCTTGTGCATGGACTCCCTCTCCTAGATCATCGAGCACACTACTCCCTTTAAAGTAGTCTTCCTGGAGACTTGAACAACCCGAACTAACAGGCCTTGCTTTTACGCTTGCGAGGTGCGTTTCAATATTTTCAAATGAGCTTGAAGCATCCGAATCATTTGCACTAAGCTCTTGCACAAAGTCGCGTCCACTGCGCACGTGCAACAACCTGCGCATAGGCGGTTGCCGCCGTGCACGTGTACATAAGTACTTTTGAACCACCTTCCAGCTGTCCACTCGTGTCATGGTATTTTCATGGATCCTTTCCAAGTGGTATTGAAAGTAAAATGAATATGCATCCAGTCGTCTAGAATCAACTGAGTTGGCTTCGATTAGATCATTGCACACGAGATTTCTTTTTGCACGCTCTTCTATTGGATTTGTTTCCAGCAACCACGCCTTGAAACGCTGACGATAATCTGGATTATTCCAATACTCCCTAAACACCTCAGGCGCGTGAATGTTACGGAGAGAACGAGCTCCTTTTTCAAGAAGAAACTCCACAAAATCTTGCTGTTTGTCACGGAAAAGAGCGCGACTATTTGGATCCACTTGCTGATCATATTGCGGAAGCACCTCAAAGAGATGTTTGAAACGTTTGGCTAAATAACTATTGGGATGTCTACGCGGATTACTTGACCCCCCATCATGTTTGATCAATGTTACGTGCTGAGTCCTTCCCTCCGCTGTCACTGGGTAAGAAGAGAGAATGGCTTCAATAAGCGCTTGATTGTGTCCTTCTGTGAAAAACGAGTTCACAAACGTCTCGATTTCTGCTTGCGCTACCGACTCTCCTCTAAAGAGGCGATCCAATAAGGAAGGTCCGTTCGAACTATCTCGTGTCCGCACGAGGATGTTTTCAAAGTGACAATCGATATCTTCAATGCCCACATTATGCAAAGCAATGTTACTCGCTGCCTCTTGAGGAATCTTCTGTCGATTGGCCTCTGTTCTGCAATACCAGCGCAAAAAGGGGCGGGGCAGAGAGTGCATTCTAGGAGAGACACCGACATACTCACCTAATGTTTGGCAATCGGATACAAACATCTGAATCGAACACTCTTTATATTTTCTGGGTCCGTTAAATTCGCGGCTCGCGATATAGCGGAGCTCAGTGGGAGGCACCACGTAAATGCCCAATCGACGGTCAAAGAGATAGGAGTCCACTTCAGCTTGCGGTTCTGAGTTGCCCTCTAGACAGTAGCGAGGAGAGACAAAAATACGCTTGAACCACGCATAACGTTGGGGATTATTCACACCATGAGGCCCTTCATCGCCAGGCTTCACCACTAAAAGTTTCTTTCCAAAACGACTCCGTGCATAACGCGCTCCTCCCGATCCTCCATCTTTGTTTCTTTCTAGATCCACGCCTAGTTTCTGATTAAAACGAAATTCAGAGAGCACTAAATCCATGAAAACCGTCTCCAAAGACTTGATCGCCTCTTTGCGATGTCCTGCCCGAACTTGATGAGGAAACGTAGATAGGTGATCCACCAAATCGGCCCTTCTTTGAACTAAATCGGATCCAAAGGCCTCTAGTAAAATCGATTCGACAAGGGAGTTTTCGGCCACAGCACCTCGATTGTAAGCCTGCCGCTTTATCCGTGTTAGAGGGCTCTGCCCAAAGATGTGGGTAATCGCCACTTTGTGCGAGCGTGTCACCACGACTTGTTCTAGATGATGGTTCAATTTTCTCAACACATCAACAGCGACCGCAGATACCCTCTCTTCTTGAGCTGCTTTTTCAAAATGATAACTAACGGGGTTGGTTACGCGCTTTAAATTGCCCTCTGCATCTACCCGAAAACGCTCTCTTTTTTTCCGTTGGAGGAGCATGGCCAAGTTTTTGTTATCCTGGTCATTCCCTAGGTTAAATTCGATAAAGGGAACGTCCCTTGTTTCGACATCACGGACCTGATAGTCGATGTAGTCCTGCCCAACTTTTACGCGGATCACACCCTCAGGAAACGTGATTCTGGAAAGTGTATTTTGAATCGAAAAGAGTCTACGGTTGAACACACGCGTGCTTAAGGGCTCTAAGCGGCGACGCAATGTTTGGGCTGCAATCCGATCGGTCTCATCCACCTCCTTGCGAGAGAGAAACCGATTGTAGTGAAAAAGAGCATCGGAAACAGCCTGTTTCACTTTTGCTTGCTCACTGTCTCGATTCCAGTAATAGCGCGCATGCGCACATAGGCCACGCACATGCTGAAGCTTCCCTGCCTCATCAACCCGATAGAGAACGCCTGGTCTCACTCGATTAAAGAGAATCTGGAGATTATACGCTGCCGTTTGGTCCTCAAACGACTCTGTTGAGAAAGAGCACGCTGGGTCCGAGCGAGAGATTTGAAAAGAGACAGCACTCATACTTATTTTAAATTCGTTTTCTTAAAAAAACATGCCCCAAAAGTATACTTAATTTATTATTTTTAGGCAATTTGTAGGCTTGATTCAGTCTTTGAGATCAAAAAAAGTTTTGCTTTCTGAAAGTGTTCCTTGTAGAAAAAGGGAAAGATCTGTTGAATGTTTGTGTCTACACGTAATAATAATGAGTAATAATGGGAAAATCTCTGATTATCGTCGAGTCTCCTGCAAAGATTAAGACGCTTAAAAAATTTTTGGGAAGCGATTTTATATTCGCCTCGTCTGTCGGCCATATACGTGATCTTCCTCAAAAGGGGTTTGGAATTGACACCGAAAATGATTTTGAGCCCAATTATGAGGTTCTTCCCGATAAAAAAGAAGTCGTCTCCAAATTAAAAAAAGCAGCAAAAGAGTGCGACACCGTCTACCTCTCTCCCGACCCCGACCGTGAAGGAGAGGCGATTGCCTGGCACATTGCGGCTCTTTTACCAGCCAAAACCAAAATCAAACGAGCCGCTTTTAATGCGATTACAAAAGAGGCTGTTTTAGAGGCTTTAAATCACCCTCAAGAAATCGACATCGCCCTTGTGAACGCCCAGCAAGCACGTCGCCTTCTCGACCGAATCGTCGGCTATAAAATCTCTCCGATTTTGGCCCGCAAGCTCCAACAAAGATCCGGTGTCTCTGCCGGTCGTGTTCAATCCGTTGCGCTTAAGTTAGTTGTCGATAGAGAAAAAGAGATCGAGGCCTTCAAACCTGTTGAGTACTGGAACATTGGCGCTCTTTTACAAGATGGAGATCCGGCTAAAAAATTCCCTGCCCGTCTTTTTTCTGTGGATGGAAAAAAGTGGGAAAAAGAGCCTGTCAAAGGAAAAGATCTCACGATCATCAACAATAAAAAGAGTGCTGATGCTGTTGTGGCACGGCTTGAAAATGCCGCCTACAAAGTGGCAAAAGTCGATAAAAAGGAGAAAAAACGCAATCCAGAGCCTCCCTTTATCACTTCAACGCTACAGCAGGAGGCGAGCCGCCACTACCGTTTTGGTTCTTCCAAAACAATGGGAATTGCGCAATCTCTCTATGAAGGGGTCGACCTAGACAGCGAAGGTGCTGAGGGTTTGATTACCTACATGCGTACCGATTCTGTACGTATCGAGCCCCAGGCAATTAAAGAGGCGCGCAGCTTTATTTCCAGCCATTATGGGAAAGAGTATTTACCTGAAAAGCCACGCAACTATTCAACCAAAAAAGCAGTCCAGGATGCGCACGAGGCAATCCGTCCCACTAACATCAACCACCCTCCTGAGGTGGTAAAGCCCTATTTAACGCGTGAACAATTTGTTTTGTATGAGCTTATTTGGAACCGCTATATCGCCTCGCAAATGGAGCCCGCTGTTTATGACACTGTCACTGCCGACATTGCTACCGACAAAGACATTATGCTCCGCGCAACAGGCTCGACGATCAAGTTTAAAGGGTTTTTAGCTGTCTATGAAGAGAGAAAAGACGAAGAGGAGGAGGAGAAAGACCCCACCCTTCCCCCTCTCGAAGCGAATATGCCCCTTCACTTGATTAAGGTAACCTCTGAACAAGCCTTTACCAAGCCACCCCCTCGCTTCTCGGAGGCCTCTCTTGTCAAAGCGCTGGAAAAATCGGGGATTGGTCGCCCTTCTACTTATGCCTCGATCATGAATAAAATCCAGAGCCGCGACTACACAGTAAAGGAGAATCTCCGCCTTAAACCGACAGAGCTGGGCCGTGTCATCGCCCAATTTTTGGAAGACAACTTCCAACAGATCATGAACATCGGCTTTACAGCTGAGATGGAAGACACTTTAGAGTTGATTGCGATCAACAAAAAAGAGTGGAAAGCCGTGATCAAGGAGTTTTGGGAGCAGTTCATTCCCACGGTTGAAATTGCTGAGAAAGAAGCTTTTGTCCCCAAAATTATGACCGATATCGACTGTCCCAAATGTGGAAAGGTCAAGCTGCAGAAAATCTGGTCTAAGTCCCGCTATTTTTACGGTTGCTCTGACTATCCAGAGTGCGATTATACCACCTCTTTGGAAGAACTGAATTTCAACAAGGACGATTACGCCTCTGACTTCAATTGGGATCAACCTTGCCCTGTTTGCAAAGGAGCCATGAAAGTGCGGCATGGACGGTACGGCCCTTTCCTGGGCTGCGTTCGCTACCCTGACTGTAAGGGCATTATCAACATTCCACGTGAAGGGGAAATCGTGGAAGAGACGCCCCCTTGTCCCGCAAAGGGGTGTGACGGCCGTCTCGTCTCTCGCAGATCGCGCTTTGGCAAGATTTTCTATTCGTGCTCCAATTTTCCTGATTGTGATGTGATTGTCAACGAGCTCTCCCAGCTTGAAGAGAAGTATCCCGATCACCCTAAAACCGCCTACGAAAAGAAGAAAGGAGGCAAGAAAGGAGCTGGGGGCGGAAAGGGCGCGCGCGGTAAGCTAAAGCCCTCAAAAGAACTGGCAGCGGTCATTGGAAGCGAAAAGGTCACGAGAGGTGAAACCATCAAAAAGGTGTGGATTTACATCAAAGAAAATGACTTGCAGGACCCCAATGACAAGAGGCAAATTGTTCCGGATAAGAAGCTGGAGGCTGTCTTTGGATCTAAAGAGTCGATCAGTATGTTCCGTCTATCGGGAATCTTAGGCAAACACCTAGGCTAGCTTTTGCTTTGTTTATCAGCTTTGCGCTGCTCTTGCTCCAAGCGACCCAAATCGTGCCCCTCATAGTCAACAAACTTAAAGAATGTTTCCAAAAGCGGCACCGTTTCGCTCACTTGGCGCGCCATTTCTTGCGCAACCAGGCGATAGCTCGGATGACCAGCTGCTTGCGATCTGAGCTCACAGAGCCACTGCAGGGCGCGCAAGTTGACATGGAAGTACCAACGGACATTGTAAGCCATCGGAACAACATACTGCGCCTCTTCTGGAAGCTCATGGGCAATTGTTTCATAGGTCTCTTTTGCCATTTCCATCGCCTCGCGGTACTCTTTTTCCATGGGCGTATCAAGAACTTCCTCTGGCGTATAGTATCCATAATCTGTTGAGAGGAGCTGCCGCTCTTGTGTTAACATCCGATGCCGATGTAGATCGCGATAAATCCCAAAATCTCCCACCACTTCAAAGGTAAATTGGGCATGCTCAAGGGCGCGCGGGGATTTGTGGCGGCGGTTTTCGCGCACCGAAGAGGCGGCATCAAAGATGTTGGCGATCGCCTCATCCGAAAGCGTGCGGCAGTAGTTCTGTAGATCGTGCAAGCCGTGCTTTCCTTGTGCAAAAAGAAGGCCAGCGGCCACTTTATAAGGGCCATCAGGATCGTGCGCAACCAAACGCACGCCAGGCCTGAAATCGCCCTTGGGAATGTCCTGCAGGGCCGCTACACTTTTCAGCTGCTCTTGCATCGACTCTGTAAACTGAGCAAAGGTCTCGCAGTGACGATGGTGACACTCAGAACGACGGACAAAGGAGGGAATCACCTTAGAAAGCTCGTCGTAAGATTTTTTACCTACATCTTGAAGTTCAGCCAAATTTTGACACTGCAGCTTCTGAATGAGGCTCTCCCAAAAACGGCCATTTCCATAGACGCCCATGTTTGTCATCGTTCCCGCAGGCAGAAGGCCGCGCAGACAATCGAGCACCCGTGCGCGCAGTGCAGCCGTGTAGGCTCCTTTGGACTTTTCAGGGTCCTTGGGAAACCGCTTCTCCATCAGCTCGGTCATGGGAGGGATCAACTTCGTGTACGTCTCAAAAAGATGATCGCAGGTTTTGGTGTAGTTCTCGCGAAAAGCGGAGGTCATTAAAATCGGTTCGCGGTAGTAGAGGTATTGTCCCTCCACTTTTTGGTCAAAGTAGATGTAGCGAGTCGATTTTTCGAGCGGAGAGCCGCCAATACGGCTATCTTCGATCATTTTTGCCGCGAGCATCGAGACATCTTCAATCGCTAAATGCGCGCCGCCTAACTCTCCAATGGAATCATCCCCGTAACCATCTAGAATCCGATCGTAAAAATTTTGCGCCCGCTTGATGGCAATCATTTGGTTTTCAGGATTTTCGGATTCGTGATCCAGTGCCCCTCCTACAATCGCGTCAAATGCGGTCTCTTCCCCTTGAATAAACTCTTTTAATAAAAGCGAGCGGAGCCCCAAGCTCGAGCGCGAGTAGCGAGAGAAAAGCGCCCCCTTGATCACTTCGGGAAGGTTGCGCAGAACAAAGATGTTGCTGGAAGTACTTGTGACAAAACGTTCGAGAATACGTGTTTGGGTTTCTGTGAAATCTTCCATATCTACATGCCTTTCATCATTAACGGGAGAACAAGCGTGCCACAAACAGAATAGCACAATCAAGAAAAAGTTGGTGTTGAAAACATGTAAATAAGGTGTTGATGAGATGTCAAATTAGTGATCACAACCGGTTGCCTCTTGCTAAAATGTCGGCAACTCCTCTATTTTCGACAAACTGTAAACACCCTGTAAACAGCTAATTTGCGAGTGAGAAACACCACTTACAAACACTCCCACACCACAAGAGGAAGAAGAGAATTAAGAAAATTAAAAGTCTTCTTTTTCGAAGGAGAGAGAAGATGACCCTAACGTCTGCCCCCCCATTTCCGTATTTCCGACCACGCCGCAATCGAAAGAGTGCGGCTATCCGCGCGCTTGTTGAAGAGACCCGGCTCGCCCCATCTGATTTGATCTATCCCCAGTTCGTTGTGGAGGGAACTCAAGTTCGAGATCCGATTGCAAGCATGCCGGGCATCTACCGTCTCAGTATCGACCTTTTGCTTAAAGAAGCTGAGCGCCTCGTGGAGTTTGGAATTCCTGCATTAGCGCTATTTCCAGTGATTCCCTGTGAGCTAAAGGATGCCGCAGGCTCTCAAGCAACCAACCCTTCAGGAATTTTGCAACAGGCTGTAAAAGCGGTGAAAAAGGCTTTTCCTCAGCTTTGTATTATTACGGACATTGCGCTTGATCCGTACACCTCTCATGGGCATGACGGACTGGTTAATGAGGAAGGGATCATTCTCAATGACGCAACTCTACGGGTTTTGGCGGAGATGGCTCTTGTTCAGGCCGAGGCGGGCGTAGATATGGTGGCTCCAAGCGATATGATGGATGGACGCGTTGGCGCGCTACGGAGCGCTTTAGATGACAGTGGGCATGAGCATGTGAGTATTCACGCCTACACGGCCAAATATGCATCTGCTTTCTATGGCCCTTTCCGCGATGCGCTGGGGTCGAGCTTGTCGTTCGGGGATAAAAAGACCTATCACATGAATCCTGCCAATTGTAGGGAGGCATTAATTGAGGCGCAATTGGATGAGACAGAGGGAGCCGACATTTTGATGGTGAAACCTGCACTCGCCTACCTAGACGTCATAGCCAAGATTCGCGCCGCCACCTCACTGCCAATTTCTGCTTATCATGTGAGTGGAGAGTATGCAATGGTCATGGCGGCCGCCCAAAACGGGTGGCTGGACGAAGATAAAGCGCTTTTTGAAAGCCTTTTAAGCATTAAGCGAGCGGGTGCAGACATGATCTTCACCTACGCTGCCCCTAAAATTGCCAAGCTCTTAACTACCGGCGCTCTCGATTAAGCGTCTCAAACAGCGTGCGCCCTGTCCATGTTGAGTAGCCAGCATCGCGCAGCCAGGCGGCCATCGCGTGGCTCCACACTCGCCTGCTGCTGCATTTATAGAAAAAGTCGAAGGGAACCTCGAGTGCCACGCCGCGATCATAGTAGTTTTCTTCGTGGATCTGGTCGTGCGCATCCGTGTAAGTCATCCATCCAGTGAGGCGCATGCCGTTTTTAAAGTAGCGCGTCAACTCAACTCGCACTCCTTTGTCACGGGCCAAAAACTGTCCCACACTCACCTTGCCAAAGAGCTGAAGTTCTGGTAGATCGAGATAGAAATCTAAAAAGTATTGCTGAAGAGTTGTGTAGTGGTTAAAAACGGGAACCGTTCCCTCAAAATGACGTAAGGTGGACTGAAACCCAAGTCCTGTATAGCGCCGTTTTTTGACTACAGCTCCTTGTAATCCAATCGCAAAATAGCTTTTGGCGGGATACCAAAGCACCTCTCCGGCAACCCCTCCATAGTTCACTTGAAAATAGCCTCCTGCTAGGCGACTAAAATAACCGCGTCCCATATTCCAGCTTCTTTGTAAATAGAGGCGGTCCCACGTAAGAGCGCGCGACTGTCGATAACGCACATAGTCTGTGGCAACGTTGGGAAGCTGAGAGGGGAAAAAGATGTCAAAATCAGACAGGTTGTTTAAGTCAGAGAATAACGTGTTGCTCACCTGAACTTCATAAAACCAATTATAGGGCAAAAACCCCTCTAAGTCTAGCTTTACACCAGCATCGTACTTATATTTTCCGCTTGCGCTTCCAAAAAAGTTTTCCAAGCGAGGGCTGATGTGGGCACGCCACAAATCATAGCGCCTGTTAAAAATCTGCTCGCCGGGGGGGCAGACACACGCCTCTTCTCTCGGAGAGACGATGTCAAACTCAAATGGAGAGACGCAGTGAGCGGCATAACGAAGCAAAAGTTCATGGCGGTAGACGTATTGTTGACAAGGCACTCCATATGACTCGATCTGGACGACGACCCTCTCCACGTTAACAGGAGTTAGGGCCGCTAAAAGTTTTTGTATCCGCATCCGCGCCACCTCTTCGTGGCGGTAGCACCTATTAATTAGGCGGAGCCAGAGTGTGGAGCCATCGATCCATGCTTTGGTCAGCTGAAAACCTTGTTCATCAAGAGCGTAGCTCATGCTCTGAATCATCACGCTTGCTGGGCGGGAGCACCCCAGAGGCTGCCGATCAACAGGAGCCGTATAAGGTTCAGGATCGCCGATTTTAGGGAGAAATCCCTCCATCTGTCCCCAGTTATAGTGAACTGAGCCTGCAGCGGCAAACTCTTCTCCTCGAATATAGCTTGCTGAGAGCTCAACAAGATCGCACAGATTATATTTGGCTCCAACATTAAGTGGCGTGCGGCTTGTCCGCCCATCGGGATGTGGCTCTGTTTCAGGATTTTTGTAGTTGGTGGGATCGTATTCTGCTGTTAAACAGAGCCCTTTCACCCATTTGCTCGAGCAGTTGCGCAATGGAAACCAGTTGATTCCTCCAAAAAATCCTCTTGAAGGACCATTTGTATACCTTCCGGCTCCCCACCCAAAGCTCGTTTCGAGCCCGTAGTCAAGCCACACTTTTGTTCCGACAACAAAGTAGGTTGTGAATTTTTTGGAGCCCATAAAATCGTCAATTCCAAACGCCAGTCCAGGCAGGCTGTAAAAGCTCTGTTCGGGAGTGACCAGCGCCACTTTAAAATTGGCTCCCCGATCTGCATAGTCGCCAAATCCATACTGGGATAGTACGGCATCTTCACAGCCGCAAAAGACACGGTAGTTTAAGCCAAAGGCGAGATAAGGGAAGGGTTGAATCCGCGCATTTGAATTTAAATAGGGGGGGGCGTGGGCGACCCCTAGGCCAACGTCACCCTCTTCTGCCATGCGAGCTGAGTGGGTGACAAAATAGCCAGTGCCTAAAATATGATTAAAGGTGAGAGGAAAACGCTCACACAGTTTTTGGTCCCAGTAGGCAGCCATCTCAAGCGCATAGAAAAGCTCCTCGATCGATTCAGTGGCGACGAGGAAGGAGGGGAGCATCAAAAGAAAAGCTAATACAAATCTGCGCATGAGAGGGAATGTAATAGCCTACAAAAGAGTTATGAAACCAGAAAAATCTTGGAACTATTAAACAACCGCTCTTTACATCAGCCTTTGGCTGACAGCGTCCTAAAAGGTTCAAAGAACTTTTGGGAATTTTTGTTCCAGTTGAGCGATCTTGAGCGACGACAGCGCACCTTGTACGGGGGGCGAGAGATCGGTCAAATGGGACAAAAAGGACCCAAAAGGTAACAGCAGTCCGACCGCTTTCTACCTCTTAGTGGCCCATTTCTTTTGCGTAGAGGTGTAAACCTTCTTTCACTGCTTGGATCATCTCAATTTTTGAAGGGCAAATAAAAGAGGCCAAAGCAAAATCATCTCCCGTAACCTCCAAAAGACCCAGCTGCTCCGCTGTTTCAAAATCTTGGGCAAGAATGGCCTTCACAAGATGCATTGTCGGAATGCCCAAAGGCATCACTTTTTCATAAACGGCCCCGTCGATAAAGGCGCGCTCCTCTCCGTGCTGGTTGGTTGAGAAAAAATAGCCCTTGTTAGGCGGCTTTACATGGCCGGTAAAATAGGCACCGGTTGCGCTGTACTTATTTAAGCCAGGCCGCAGAAAGTGAAAGAGTTGGCGTTGTGTATTTTCGGGGATCACCGAAAAAGCTGTGTGATAAAAACCTATAAAATCGCTCTGTTCCGCGCGTGTTCCAGTTAGGGGGTCTCCCGAAACAAAGCAGGCGGTCTGGCTGGTGATTCGATCAGCAATTAGGGCGCTAATAGGGAAACCGGCGCGTGCACGGAAAAAGCCGGTTCGCCCCTCGACAACTCCGCTCCCTCCAATGCCTACGATGCGGTCAGTAAAATAACGTCCTTCTGCAACCATTTTTCCTGCAGTGATCACGTCGATCGTAGAGAGGGTCCACACGCAATCGCTTGGGCTCGTGATTGGAGCAACTTTGTGGATGTGAAGTGAGGGGGTCGCTGCGGGATGAGGGCCTGCAACGGTATGCTGCTCGACGCTCTTGGCTTCAGTAAACGCTGTCGAAAAAGAGCCTTCTCGGTAAACAAGGTGCACCTTGCCTGAGGTGAGCTTTGTTAGGGCGTCTAAGCCGGCCTGAAAATAGCCCTCATGCCCCTCTACCTGCATTTCCGCAGAGGGAACGAAGGGAAGGGATTCAACTGCATGCACAAAGATGGCGCGCGGAGTGTGAGCAGGATCTGCAATTAGGTCAAAAGGGCGCACACGAACGTGAGGAAATACCCCGGCGCGCATAAAAAGATTGAGAATCTCTTCAGGCGATGCGTTCGAGTGCGTTCCATAGTCAATGAACTCTTCATCGGTAGCCACATCAATCACGATGTCAATCAAGCGGCGTTTGAAGCCTCGGCGTACCTCGTTGACAACTCCGCCAGCCGGAGAAACATACATTTGCCCAGGAACTGTTTTGCTCTCGACAAGCGGCTGGCCGATCTTAACGGTCTCTCCCCCTTTGACCAAGAGCTTAAAACGTGTTGTATCAAATGGATCTAAGTTCAGCGCAATTTGGCGCGGAAGAGCCAGGTTTTGTGCAGAGCCTTCAGGCTTTCCTTCAATGGGGATGTCGAGCCCCTTTTTTACGATAATCTTCATAATTGAAGAGTATAACCAAAATTATAAGGGGATCCAGTGTTTTTTCTTGGCAAAGCGTTGAGGCTGCTTTTTTCTTTTCGTTTCGACCTTCTCTTCAAACAGCTCCTCTCCGATTCTGCTCTGCGCCTCACGCTTGTACTTCTCACACGCCTCTTTCACCTTTTGCAGTGCTTCCCACTGCTCTTTCGAAAAATTATTTGGATTGGCTGCATAAGTCTCAAGCTGCTCTTGGGTCATTCCAGTGCGCTTATAGATGTCTTCGGCCTTTTCGTTGAGGTCATCTAGACGTTCCTGTGTCTTGTTGATGATCTCAGAGTAATCCCCATACCTCTCTTCCTTAGATGCGTGCTCATCCTCGGGTGCCGCTTCTAGCTTAATATCGTACAAATCAAGCACCTCTTCTAGAGCCTTTTGTACCTCTTCCTCACTTCCTGCCATTTTCCCTCCCAGCCATCAGTCCTTTTCAAATCCATTTTACAGCGTTTTTTTTAATTTGTAAGCTCATTAATCCTCTCAACACATAAAAAACAATTTATCAGGTTTTTATTGCCCTTTTTTCCCAGCAGATGTATAGTACTCATCAAAAACAAGATAAAGGATAAGGGGAAGAATGAGTTATTTAGAGGAGTTTAAGTTTCTCTTAGAGGAAGGGAAGCTAACCAACTTTTTACGCCTCTGGGAAGAGTATTGTTTAGCTGATCAAGCAGAGAGTGAGGAGTTGCCTCAAATCTTGCAAGTTATTAAGGATTCACCACTTGCAAAAACATTCGGGCAGTTTGCCGAAACCGCTCTGCCTGCGTGGCAAAAAATCGAAAATCCAACCCAAGCTGGGGATGTTCTGCGCCTTATTCTTGACCTGCAAACAGTTAACTCACCACTTCTTGCCGACCTTGCTGTTGACTTTCTCAAAAAGCACTATGGAAATCACAAGCACTTTAACGAAAAACTCCGTATTGTCGGTCTTCTGACGCGCAGCACCTTTCAGGGAGCGATTTCTAACTATGAACTTCTCACGCACATGGACAAGGGTAAATTTGTCTTTCATTCGGGAGGATGGGGCGTGGGCGAAGTGATGGACATCTCGTTGGTAAGAGAGCATGTTGTTCTTGAGTTTGAAGGGATTACAGCTTTAAAAGATCTCTCTTTCGACAACGCCTTTAAAAACCTCGTTCCTCTTCCCTCTGAAAACTTTCTTGCGCGCAGGTTTGGTGATGCCGACACTCTTGAAAAAGAGGGAAAGGAAGACCCGATTCTTCTGATTCGTCTGTTATTAAAAGACTTGGGCCCAAAAACAGCACAAGAGGTCAAAGAAGAGTTGTGTGAACTTGTGATTCCCGAAGAAGATTGGTCTAAGTGGTGGGGAGCTGCGCGCGCAAAAATCAAAAAAGACACCAAGATTCAATCTCCCAAAACAGCAAAAGAGCCCTTTAGGTTGCGCGAAGAGGATGTGCCTCATCATGTCCGTTTTTCAGAAGCGCTCAATGAAGCTAAGGGTGTAGATGCCGCGATTCAGGTTATTTACAACTTCACGCGGGACTTTCCAGAGGTTCTCAAGAATCTGGATCTAAAACAGCGCATCAAAACTATGCTTCTTGAAGGGCTTGAGGGTGACTCCCTTCTTCCTGATATTAGCTTAAGCAGAAAAGTTCAAGCCACTTATTTGCTGGAAGACATCTTTGCTGATGAATTCCCAGGGGCTTCAGCTGCTTTGATTCAGAAGATCGACCACATTGAGGAGCTTCTGAACTTAATCGACATTGTCTCATTTAAAAAACGCACGTTGGTTGCTGTGAAAGAGCACCGTGAGGACTGGGGAGCGATCTTTTTCCGCCTTCTGTTTTCTGTTTCCCAAACTCCTATTCGCGACTACATGTTTAAGGCGCTTGAGAGCGATCCGAGTACTAAGGAGCTGCTAAAAGAGAAAATCCATGAGCTTCTCAACCGCATGACAATCTACCCCGAAGCCTTTTTCTGGTATTTCCAAAAAGTTGTTTCTGGAGACGACGTTCCCTATAGCGACAGAGAGAGCCGCTATCAGTTTTTGGAAGCGTATCTGATTTTGCTCCATTTCATCGAGGGGAACGATGAGCATCGTGAGCTTGTCAAAAAAATGCACCAACTCTTGATTGCCAAGCGGTATGCTGTTGTTAGGGCGCTGATCGAAGGGGCTTCGGTTGAGTATCTTCAAGAACTGCTTCTTTTGGCCAGTAAGTGTCAGATCTTTACTAAGCACGATTTGCGAATCTTCCGCAATTTGGCGGAGGTTGTTCAGCCCAGCATGAGCAAGAAAAAGAGTGTGCGAGAGGATGAGGGCGATGTCATTTGGACCACCCAAGAGGGGTATCAAAAGATTCAAGAGCGTATTCTCCACATTGGAACAGTCGAAACTGTAGATAATGCTCGAGAAATTGAGGCCGCACGCGCGCACGGTGACCTACGTGAGAACGCCGAATACAAGTTTGCTTTAGAAAGGCGATCTCGCCTCCAGAATGAGCTCAAGGCGTTAACTGACTTGGCTAATAAGGCGCGTATCTTGACCCGAAATGATATCTCTACCGACAAGGTAAGCGTGGGAGCAATTGTCAAGCTGATCAACTCAGATGGGCAGATCGTGACCTACACCCTGCTCGGCCCTTGGGATGCCGACCCTGAAGAGCGTATCCTCTCTTTCCAGTCTAAGCTTGCACAGGCCATGATTGGGCATAAAGAGGGAGAATCATTTGACTTTCAAGGGGAACACTATACAGTTAAAGGGATTGAAAGTTACTTGAGTTAGAACGTGGACCTCATTATAGCCACCCAAAACGGACATAAGATCAGGGAGATTCGACATTTTTTAAAGTCTCTCCCGCGCTTTGATGTTTACTCCATTTTAGACTTCCCTGAGTATACTCCCCCCCCAGAAACAGGGGAAACGTTTGAGGCCAATGCCTGTATTAAGGCAGAGCACGCTGCGCGTACGCTTGGCAAGTGGGCACTAGCTGACGACTCGGGAATTGTGGTTCCTGCCTTAAACGGAGCTCCCGGCGTCTACTCGGCTCGCTATGCTGGCCCTGGCGCATCTGACAAAGACAATCGACAGAAGCTCCTACAAGAGATAGCAGGTTTCAAAGAAGAGAGACGCTCGGCTTACTTTGAGTGTTGCATCGCTTTGGCCTCTCCGCGCGGCATACAAAAGGTGGTCAGAGGGTGTTCTGAGGGGGTTTTATTGGAACAAGAGCGAGGTGGAAACGGCTTTGGTTACGACCCTCTTTTTGTCAAACATGGCTACCACCAAACCTTTGCAGAACTTGGAGAGGGAGTCAAAAACCAAATCTCTCACCGCGCAAAGGCCTTAACAAAAATCCTACTTACCCTTGAAAGCTTAAGTTGAAAGAGAATTCAGAGCGGCTTCCAGAGAGTGGCGAATCTCTTTGACCAAGGCAAATGCCCGCTCTACCTGCTCCATTTCCCCTTTAAACTTCTCGACCTCTTTTGTGGATTCTGTTCCCTTCGTCTGTTCTGTGGCAGCCGTATCCATAGAGGCGCGCGGCTTAGAGGTGAGCTTTGTTGTGCTAGAAAGGCCTGAAATGTCTTGCGTCATGTGAGCGCCCAGTTAATCGGTTTCTTACCCTGCTTTGTAAGCAGTTCATTGATTTTTGAAAAGTGCTTACATCCAAAAAAGCCGCTATGCACCGAATAAGGTGAAGGGTGCGGTGCCATTAAAACAGAATGATGCGGGGCAATCGCTTCTCTTTTTGCCTGCGCCGCCTTTCCCCATAGAACAAAAATCACAGGATCGCTCCGTTCGCTTAAAAGGGCTAAGGCAGCGTCCGTGAACCTCTCCCAACCGACACCATTATGAGAGCGTGGCGTGCGTGCACGCACCGTTAAAACCGTGTTCAGCATCAAAACACCCTGCTTGGCCCACCCTTCCAGATTTCCGTGGGCTGGAGGCTCAATGCCTAGATCGTCTTGAATTTCCTTGAAAATGTTTTTAAGCGACGGCGGCTGCGGGACACCTTGAGCCACGCTAAAGCTCAGGCCGTGCGCTTGGTTCGGCCCATGGTAGGGGTCCTGTCCCACAATCACCACCTGTACCTGATCAAAAGGCGTGTGGTTAAAAGCGCTAAACACCTGCTCTTTGGGAGGGTAAACAGGGACACCAGAGCTTCTCTCTTGGGCAATAAATTGACCCAAAGCGTCTAGATAGGGTTCTTTCCACTCTTCTTTGAGTGCGTTGGCCCAGCTTTTTTCTAATTGTGGTGGTGGTTTCATCAAAAAGAGTTTACCCGCTTTTCAAGATTAGGTCAAAGTGGTAGACTTTTCCCCCTATGAAAGACTTAATCGAAAACAATCTGGTTCGTTTCAAAAACATCTCAAAAAATAAAGACGGAATCTTTGCCAATTTTCGTGTGAAGGGTGTGCGGAATGGTACGACCTTTACAGCAACGATTGCGGTTGATCTCGATGCTGCCGATGTCGATCCAGGGGATCCTCTGGAAAACATCATTGAGGCGTGTGCCCGTATTGGGGTGAAAGAGTTTCAGAAGAGTGAATTTCAGTTTGAAGGTTTGACAGCCATCTAATCTGGGTGTAGCGCAGCCTGGTAGCGCACTTGCATGGGGTGCAAGGGGGCGGAGGTTCGAATCCTCTCACCCAGACTCTTTTATCTCAACATCTTAAACAAATTCCTCCTATTCCAAGAAGTCTGATTTTTCTAATCTGTGGCGGATAGCTCCTCGTGAGTCATGGTTAGTCTTTTCTTTGAAATGAATGCCTTACAGAATCTATACTGATGAGCATTATTTGGAGCCCATCTTATGAAAAACGACTTGATCCCTTTCGAAGACTACAAGATACGCCGCTTATACGACGAGGCGACAGAGACTTGGTATTTTTCGATCGTTGACATTATCCAAGCATTGACTCAACAGACTGATTTCCAAAAAGCTAGAAATTACTGGAAAGTCTTAAAAAACAGGCTCAATAAAGAGGGTAGTGAGTCGGTTACAAAATGTAACCGACTGAAATTGGAAGCCGCTGATGGCAAAAAATACCTCACGGACGTTGCTAACGCTGAAACTGTATTACGACTGATCCAGTCAATCCCCAGTCCAAAAGCAGAGCCAATAAAACTTTGGTTAGCAAAAGTAGGGTATGAGCGCATACAAGAAATGACCGATCCAGAAAAATCATTGGATAGAGCTAGAGAAACCTGGCAAAAACATGGGCGAAGTGAGAAATGGATTCAGCAGCGCATGACTGGGCAAGAGACGCGCAACAAGCTCACTGACTATTGGAAAGACCATGCTATCAAAGAGGCCAACGAATTTGCCATCCTCACCAATATCATTCACCAGGAATGGGCAGACATAACAGTTAAACAACACAAAGATCTCAAAGGTTTGAAAACTCAAAATCTACGAGATCACATGACCGAAGCTGAACTGATTTTTACTGCTCTGGCTGAACTATCCACAAGACAAATAGCTGAAAATGCTAACGCCACCGGCATGACTGAAAACAAAACAGCTGCAAAGACAGGCGGCGGTATCGCCAAAAAAGCACGATTGGAACTAGAGAAAAAAACTCAGAAAAAAATTATTTCCAATGATAATTATCTTCCTCCGACAATGAAGAACCTACCCGATAAAGAGCCTATCGAAGACCAGACCTGATCTTTACCCATATTAGTACGCTGTTTTGTTTTTTACACGGAGCAAGTATAAGGATATCATCATCTTCCTTTTCCAGCTCTTTGTCCTAACTCTAAAGTTCTCTCTGATGGGCTAGCTGCTCTTCTCTTCTCTTTTACGCTGCAACCTCTCCACTTTTCGGCTGGCACTCAGTTTTTCTGTATCATCAGCAATAAGAGCTGCTATCTGGCGAGCTTCACCAAACTTTTCTTTACGCGCCAATGCAGCTGAAATTTTTTGAAGAGCAGGGCTGTCCCCTTGGTCGCTGGGAACAGTGGCAAGCTCTTGAATTAGGAGATCAAGACGATTGTTAAGAACCTCTTTTGAGCGCCCCCTCTGAATCAAAGCGTTCAACTTTTCTCGAAATTAGAATTTGGTGATCGATTGTTTGATTAAGAAGTGCAGCATCATTTGTAGCCACTTCCAAGGATTTAGCAAGTTTGTCCTGGGCAATTAGGCCGGAACAAATGACGTGAAGGCGCGTCTTTTTTTTCGGACTATTGGATATAACAAGAGCTGTTGCTACGGCTCTATCTATTTGTCCACTTTTGATGTAGTTCCCCAATTGGACTGGACAGGGTATACTGAAACAGTTCAAACAAGGAGCATACAATGGAACCACCCA
>JAJACP010000016.1 GCA_022601445.1 Chlamydiales bacterium
TCAGTCAAAACCTGACGCATATTTCAGGAAGACCAATAAGCTTGGTTGATGATTTAACGGAGCTAAACCTGCAAATGGCTGCTCTCAAGCAAGAAGAGCGCAATGCCATTTTATTCAGTATTTTGAACCAGATTGAACGCCCTCCTCTTACCTCAATCCTTGAAGTCACCCACAAAAATCAAACAGAAACGATTGCCCTTACCACGTGTTACGCTAAGTACAAAATTACCGGTATAGATTCAGCATCTGGAAAAATTGAGTACAGTTTTGTGGAAGACCAGGCCACCTCTAGCATTCGTACACTACAAAACTCGCTTCCAGGGGTTAAAGGAGCGATGAATCAGCGGCGCTCTGTGGATATCCAAACTGGGGAGACAATCGGGAGTTATTCAGGCGAGTTAAACAGTGAAAACCATCTTCTCGAACAAATTTTTTTCATGCTCAATCTAAAAGGAGAAGAGGTCTCTCTTGTCGAAAAGACACCTCATACCGAAGAGAGCACACTTCTTTTAACTTCTCTTTTTTCGTGGCATGAGATTGGACTGATCAGTGATCAGCACCAAGCCATCCGCACTTTAAATCGGAAAGTACTGAAAATTGGAAAAGAACGTTATGTCCGCCTCAATCTCATACACACAAACATCTCCTTCAATGCCCTGAATAAGTACCCCACGCCTGCTGAAATGGGAGCGACCATTCGAGATCTGAACGATCAAGCACTCATTGTAATGACAGCTGATCTATGGAAAAAACTGAACCTACCTTCCCAGCCACTCTTTGAGCTAAGAGAGATCCTAGATACAATTGCTAAGGAGCGTGATTTTCTCAAATACCAAGGGCAGCTCCTCAAAGTGTTGGATCGTTTTAAGGAGATCCGACAGGAGCTCACAGCCCAACTGGAACTGCTTCCCCAAAATCCCCTAATCTTGGCTGGCATGGCCCTTTTGAAAGGAAAAAAGCCAGATGGCCGGAAATTACGCGGGATGGATTTATTGCTTTATCTCAATATTCTAGCCACGCATTTAGGCTATGTGCACAACAAAAACTGTCAAAACT
Source organism: Chlamydiales bacterium (assembly GCA_022601445.1). Classification (GTDB taxonomy): domain Bacteria; phylum Chlamydiota; class Chlamydiia; order Chlamydiales; family JAAKFR01; genus JAJACP01. The sequence goes on from JAJACP010000016.1 coordinate 1,057, forward strand.
CCACAGATCGTTCGGCTGGAGCGCATGCAGCCGATAAAGCGCAACACGCTTTTCAGCTTATCTCAGAGCACGTTTTCCTACCTGGCTACACAAGCGAGCAGCAGCTTTCCTTATTTAAAGTTTTTTATAGCATGTATTTAGTGTGGGAAGAGCCTGAGGTGAACGCGGCTCTAAGTACAGGATTTGTGGGAGAGAAATTTTACCACAATTTTTTTCAGAAGAATCCAGAAACGACCCGTTATCTGACCTCGTGGGTGAAAAAGCACCCAGAAGTCTACTTAGGGCTCTCTTCTCAAAGAAGTTAAAATAAATTAAAGCGGACAGGACTTCCACTCTGAAGCAGGGTGTAGCCAAACAAGAGGCTTTGATGCCGCTTAGACTTTAAGTGGCTCCCAAGATCAAAATAGCTGACAGTAGATTTATATATAGTCGTTAACATGCATTAATTATACCACAGCGATATTAACATCAATTAAAGATTGTTCTAAAATATAGTGCCAAAAACACTTTCTCATAGGCTCAAAAGAAGCTTTTATCTCGTACTCCGGGTGCACGCCACAGAGAAGCGCCCGTCCAGCTCCCACGGAGCAGCTTACAGCAGCTGCAAGGGACCCTGGCAGGTCTTCATACCGGGCAAGCACCTCCACATCTGGGTGAGCCTCTGGATCTTCAAAAAAGCACCCTCCGTTGAAGTAAACGTAGCTAGCCCCCTCATGCCAGCTCAACCGAGCCGAATGGGCTCCCCTTTCACTCTCATAGGCAAATTGACCTAATCCATACGCCGGCCCAATTGCCTTGCCGGGGAAGAAGGCGAGCTCTCTCGCTGCTAAAACCTCTAATTCACCTCCTTTTTCAAACTCCACATAAGCCGACCCATAATACCCTCCAGCACAGATGCCAAGATACCGCCCTCCGCTGGCAACATAATCTATAATGCGTTGATTTCCAGGCCCTTGAAGACAAGCATGGTAGGGTACATCACGCCCTCCAGGTATCACCAAAAGAGCCGTGTCATCCATCCACTCTTTTTCAATTAGGAAGCGATGATCGACTGCGTGAATGGAATAGAGATCAGGAGACAAGTGCGCCTTTAGCGACGTAAATAACTGCTGAAAGGGACGCGACCCGACTCCTGTGTCCAGATAAACGAGGACCTGTTGGATCACTTAGTCAGTTTCCGCCCTGTCGGGATGATAAGGGCTGCTGCAGCAATTTTACACACACCCCCAATCAAGAAGGGATAGAAACCGAGTGCCAAGGCATTGCCTGCACCGACATAAATACTGAGCCAAGCAGTGCCAACCGCCAAGATCGTTAAGGTTCCCAAAGTTAGAGTGGAAACGGTTAGTAGATAGCTTTGCTTCCACCCTCTTTCCAGTAACCATCCGACTAAAAAAGCGGCTGCAACAAAGGCAAATAAGTAACCACCTCTAGGGCCTAAGAGTACGGCAGGACCCGCTAGGCCACCAGCAAAAACAGGCAATCCAAGAGCCCCTTCAACTAGGTAGGTCATTACGGCAAGCGCTCCTCGCTTAGAGCCCAAAAGTCCTCCCACCATCAACACTGCAAAGGATTGGAGCGTAATGGGGACTGGCGTGAACCAGAGAGGTATAGAAAACTGTGCCATCACAGCCAAAAAAAGCGAACCAGCTAAAACACATAAAAATTGGTATGTATAGTCAGTGGATTTCTTCTCTGTTTGTAGCAGACTTGCATAAGAACTCATAAGCACCTCGCGAGTTAAACTGAAGTGCCAGTGTACCACTGGCATTTTTTTACACAAACTTTATTTTCTACTCCTCTTAGGGCTTGGGATGAAACTTTGAGAAGGCCTCTTGCAGTCGGCTTTGACTCACATGCGTATACCGGTCAGTCGTGCCAATGTGGCTATGTCCAAGCATTTCTTGAATCACCCGCAAATCCGCCCCATGATCGAGCAGATGAGTTGCAAAGCTATGACGCAATGTGTGAGGCGAGATCGGCTTTTGAATGCCGGCTTGGCCAGCGTAGTGCTTGATGATTCTCCAGACAGCTACGCGATCCAGCGCCTTTCCTCGCTTGGTGACAAAAAGAGCCTCTCCCTCAAATTGATCGCGAAAGCGCACCAGAAAGTGGTCAACGGCTTCCACTGCCTTCCTACCTACGGGAACAATGCGCTCCTTACGTCCTTTTCCCATCACTTTCACACTTGTCTCATCAATCGAGTAGATCGAAAGAGAGCAGAGCTCGGAAACACGTAGACCGCTGCCATATAACATTTCAATAATCGCACGGTCTCGGGCGCCCAAAAAGGTCTCCGGATCGGGTGCCTCCAACAAGCGTGTCACTTCAGTCTGCGTCATGACCTCTGGAATCAGCTGCCATAACTTGGGGGTTTCAAGAAGAGCGGAAAGGTTACACGAAAGAATCCCCTCTCTGAAAAGAAAGCGAAAAAAAACTTTTAGTGCAATCAGTGAGCGCGCGATGGAGGCCGACGCATACTCTTTTTGTTTGAGATCTCCCAGATGTTGCACCACATTCTCTACAGACGGTGTATAGTGATTTAAAAAAAGGCGCACATCTCGCCCATAGGCCTCAACAGATTGAGACGAGAGCCCTTTTTCGGAACGTAAGTGAGCGAGGAAATCATCAAGGTGATTCATCTAGAAGCCTAACAAGTTGTTCCCCCACTTCCCTTCCCTCCTCAGGAGAAAGCGTGATTTTAGCCAGAGCGAATGTCTCACCACTTTCAGGAATCTCATAGTAGATGCTCCCTTTTCCCTCCCCACGACGAACTATTTGCCCTCTTCTTTGTAAATAAAGTGCCAGTACAGAGAGTAATTTTGGCTCTTCCAAGGTGCGCAATAATTTGAGAGCCTTCTCATCTGGTGTCTGCCGTTTTTCTATTTTAAGGGGGATCTTTCCTCTCCAATATTGTCCCTCACGCGTTTTATTGGCTTTTTCCCAGCAAGCAAGGCAAAAATCTGTCCGTTCCCATCCGTGATCCGTGGAGGTGAGTAAAGAGACGTATTCAGAGCCAGGCAAAAAACGCTCTTTCCCATCAGCACACTGATTAGCGCGGCGTGGAATTTTTTCTTTCATTTTTTTTCTCCAACCCTAAGTATATGCTTTGGAACAAATATTACAATGGGGACAACCATGGGTCACACACCAACACGTACTGGTCATGAATCGACTTTTCGGCATTACAAAGCTTCGCATGTTCTGAAGGGATTGGCTTCGACTCCCTACGATTTAACCGTGGAAGGAAACCTCTCTGCGGAGCGGATTGAGCGCTACTCAGCCCAAGCAGGCGAATTCAAGCTTCTTTTTGGCACAGAAAGAGTGAATGACGATGTTCTGCAAGCTTTAAAGGAACTGTCTCAAGAAGCGCATTTAGTTGAGAAAATGGGGGCCATGCAACGAGGAGATGTGATCAACAAAATTGAAGGGTACCCAAGCGAGAACCGAAGTGTCTTGCATACAGCAATGCGCGATTTTTTCATGCACCCCAACCAAGGCAAAGAGGCGCTTAAAGCGACTGCGGCTGCAAAAAAAGAGTGTGATAAGCTCAAGGCCTTCATGGCAAAAATCGACCAAAGGGCCACGTTTACTGACATCATTCAAATTGGGATTGGAGGATCCGATTTAGGTCCAAGAGCCCTCTACATGGCGCTAAAAGCCTTCAAAAAACAAGGAAGACAAGCCCACTTTATCTCGAATGTTGATCCCGATGATGCAGCAGCGGTTCTTCGCTCTATTGATCCTAAAAGAACGCTTGTTGTTGTGGTCTCAAAGTCAGGTGGCACGCTCGAAACACTGACCAACGAATCGCTTGTGAGGGAGTTTTTCAAAAAAGCAGGCTGCAACCCAGAAGAGCATTTTCTTTCTGTTACTGGTGAAGGGAGCCCGATGGATAACCCTGAGCGGTACCTCGCCTCATTCTACATCTGGGACTTTATTGGAGGAAGGTACTCTGCCACCTCTATGGTCGGAGCAGTGACACTGGCTTTTTCTCTCGGCTTTGATCAGTTTATGAACATCTTGAAAGGAGCGCACGAGATGGACCGGATTGCTCTGTCTCCTGACTTTGATCAAAACCTTCCACTTTTAGGTGCGATGCTCGGCATTTGGAACCGAAATTTCCTTCACTACCCAACTGTTGCTGTACTTCCCTATTCTCAGGCTTTGCTCCGCTTCCCTGCCCACTTGCAGCAGTGTAACATGGAGTCGAACGGAAAGCGGATTGATCGGCATGGTAATCCAGTTGATTTTGATACAGGAGCCATTGTTTGGGGTGAGCCGGGAACCAATGGCCAGCACTCCTTTTACCAGCTCATTCATCAAGGAACCAATGTAGTCCCCATTGACTTTATTGGCTTCAGAGAGAGCCAGTTCCAAGAAGACCTAAATATCCAGGGCTCGCTCTCTCAAGAGAAGCTCCTCTCGAATCTTTTTGCCCAATCCATTGCTTTAGCCAAAGGGCAAAAAAGTGACAACCCCAACAAAGTCTTCCCTGGAAATAGGCCTAGTAACATTTTGCTCGCGAAACGTTTAGATCCCTTTACTCTAGGATCTTTGCTCTCTTACTATGAAAATAAAATTGCGTTTCAAGGTTTTTGCTGGAATATCAACTCGTTTGACCAAGAGGGGGTACAACTGGGAAAGGTGCTCGCGAATAAAATCATCGACCAGTTTGGAGCAAAGCGTCAGGGCAAACGGGCTGAGAAGTTTCCGGAAGCCGAAGCGCTTCTCCGCCATCTAGAGGGGCTATAAACAGCACTTCGCCTCCGGCCGCTTCAAATCCCTTGAGCTTCCGTTTGCATCTGCCATCCACGCTTGAGGGATCGACGAGAAGCTGATCCACCCCATCCCATTCGTGGGTGAGCAGAGACTCTGGAATCATGCGGAAATCTCCTTCTGGAATAGGAAAATCCCCTCTCTCCGGCATCAAAACTGCTTTTTGTACTCTTTTTTGAGGCAGCAACGGTTGCGGCTTGTCTGCAACCATTCCAAGCGGTGAGCAAGCGTGATTCCATGCAAGCGCAGGAAAGGCATAGGGGTAGAGCTCGGACCACTTTCCCTTTAAAATGGGGATCAAAGAGCCAAGGGTGATTTGATTGATCTCTCTAAAATAGGTTTCTGCATCGGGTATCTCTGTTGTATCGAGAAAAAGAAAGGGACGGACCGATTGGGGCAGGCGGGAGGCAAGTAATTGAAGTGCATCTAAAAGAGCGGGACAAAATGAACCACGATAAAGAGCCACTCCCACTGTTTTGGCTTCCAACGGCGTGAGCACAGTTTGCACAAAGTGATCCATAGCCAGCTCTAGCGCCAAGTAACGCGCCTCATCAGAAACGATTTCAACATCTAAAGAGAAATCAAGCTCCCATAAGATGTATGGATAGCGCGCCGCACTTTCACACTCCCACTTCAGAGTAGAGCGCTCAGAGGCATCTAAACGGATCATTCCTGTATTCAATCCGGCAGGCAAGGCGCCTTCACCCGAATAAACAAGGGGAACAAAAGGCGCTCCGTCCACTGTCAAATGCTGTTCAAATCCAGAATAAACGAGTTCCATTAATGACTTACATACTGCAGGTAGTGGATTTTTTTACCCTTTTTCCGCCACAGGTTTTCAAACCAGGAGTTGCCGTAACCGGGCAGCTCATTCAGCTGTTTAGAAATGGCAAAGTGAGGGTGAACTGAGAATAGCTCATTTGTCCTCTGAATGTAGTCCGCGTCATCGGAGACAAATGTTACCTGCTTGCCCGGCTTTAAGATCCGTGCTAGCGCATCGAGGAAACGGGGCTTCATCAGGCGATGCTTATCATGTTTCTCTTTGGGCCAGGGATCAGGAAAGTTAATAAAAACCTCTTCAATTGTAGACTCAGCCACATAATGGTGAGTAAAGGTCCATGCCTCCCCGCAGACTACAATTAAATTGGAGAGGCTTTCATTTTTAATTTTAGACCAAATTTTTCGTACGCGGTCGTACCGTATTTCAACCGCCACCCAATTGCAGTGAGGATTCTGCTTGGCCCGCTCCACGATCCAATCCCCATTGCCAGTGCAATATTCAATGCAAATGGGATGGGTGTTGCCAAACAATGAGGGATCTTCCCAACCGGGAAAGGGAAAAGAGGCGTGATGCGCGTAGTAATTCGGCACATGAAACACCCGATCCACAATTAGGGGCTTCCGCTCTTCCCACGAAAAGGCTGCTTTTAAGTCTTTTGGCTTCATGAGCGGCAAAGTATAGCGCGAAACTGGATTTTTACGCTTGAAGATTACTCATTAACCTAAGTAATCTTTCACCACTATGGAGGAAATAATATGAAACTAGTGCCAATTTTAGCCACTGATACTCCCCACTTGGATCTTGTCCACGTATTCCGAGCCGCCCCCCTGATCTATAGTATTTTATTGACTCTTTCTCTCTTTGCTTTCGTGGTCTGGCTCTATAGCTTTTTGACCGTCCGGCAATCATTGATGATTCCTTCTGAGTTTCTCAAAACAGTGCGAGGCCTCCTTCTTGAAAAAAGATACGATGCCGCTCTCAGTGCTTGCCAAAAGGCGCGCAACTTTTCAGGCAGCATCCTAGCGTGCGCCATTATGGCCCGCGCGCATGGCCATCAAGTAATGGTCGAGGCGATGCAAACTGAGGGCAAACGGTGTGGCGTGACCCTTTGGCAACGCATTTCTCTCATTAACGATGTGGCTGTGATTGCTCCCATGCTCGGGCTACTCGGCACCGTCTTAGGGCTTTTTTATGCCTTTTACGATGTTAACCGCTCGCCTGATACACTCGCCTCTATTTTTGATGGGCTCGGCATTGCTGTGGGGACAACGGTTGCCGGTTTGATTGTGGCCATTTTAGCCATGGTTTTTTATGCCACCTTGAAATTTCGGATTGTGCAGCTGTTGACCACACTGGAGAATGAAACCTTAGCACTCGGAAATTTAATTGAAACATGAGCTATATACCTGACGATGAGCTAAAAGAGCGGACAGGACTCGCCTTGGCTCCGATGATTGATTTTCTCTTTTTGATGCTCGCGGTTTTTGCCTCTTTAGCCGTCTCCCGCATTGTGATCCGGGATACTGATGTCGAGCTGGTTCGCTCTAAAACAGAGTCTTCTTCCATAAATGACATGCATGATCTCAAACTCGTGCACATCACCATCTCAGAAGGAGGAGGCTATAAGTGGGTAACTGAGATCCGTGATTACATGCTAGAATCGCCTGAGGCGATTGCGAATGAGCTTTTGCAGCAGCATGAACGCGGCTTGCTTCCTGAGGAGAAGCTTAAAACGCAGGTTCTGCTCAAGATTGACCGCATGGCGCGCTGGGAGCCGATTCTACACGCTATACTAGCCATCCGTGAAGCAGGCTTTGAAGTGCGCCCTGTCTATGAGCCGTCTTAGTTTTTCCCATGGTAGCGTCTGGCTGCAGCCACCTCTTCTACCCCTTCTAACTAGTCAGGCTCTCTTTTTGAAAAAGGCGGCTGATCTTTCGACCAGCCGCCGCGTAAATCCTACACAGCTAAACTCTTAGTTACAGTAATACACATATGTTCCATTGGTATAGAGCCAGTAGCATGCTTGGCTAGTACGGTGGTATTCAGGCCGCGGATAGTAATATTTATAATTGTACGGATAGTAAAAGCTAAAAGGCCTTTTCTGTCCGTATTGCACCGCGGCATGATGAATCATAAAGTCCGAACTAGCAGCACTTAGGCCCACACCTAATGGTGTGATTACAAATAGCCCTAGGAGCAAACTAAACAAAATCTTTTTCATATAGGCTACCATCCATAGTAAGGTCGATATGGATAGTAATTGTACCTATAGCCATAAGATCGGTAGGGGTAGTAGTAATAGTAAGGCCTATAGTAGTAGCCTCTACCGTAGTAGGGTCTACCGATCCCAACTTGGAATCGAACCGAAGCCTTCTCAACGTGGGGAAGAGCATTATCTGTTTTATTTTGCTCGGTTTTTGGAGGCATTTGTCCCCCATTACCGCTCCAGTTAGGTGTCATCCCGAATCCGGAGACCGGCATAACAGCAAAACAGGCAATGAGTAAGCTATGTAAGAGAGTCTTTTTAGTCTTAGACATTTTGTCCCCCTTACGTTTATTACTCTTAAGTTATTGCTCTTTCTTCCACACCTCCTTGGTTACCATTTCCCTACCCTCATTATATATATTTTTTTATTTAAAAATCAACCTATCTAACTGGTTCTCAGAGGAAAATTCACCGACCTTTCCTTTCTTTACAACGCCTTTATGTTCAGACGATAGAAGAGGTAACAGAAGAACATTTAACCAAATTCAAGAGTCTCCAACCCGGTCCGCATGGTTCCGGGCGGAGTCAGCACAATTGCAAAACGCACACCCCGATCAAAGGGCTGGGATTGATACGTATTCTCATCTGATAGAATCGCGTGACTCCATTTGTATCTAGCCTCCCCTTTTATGGCATACATTGAGCGTGGAGGCACAAATAGTTTATGGTGCTCCTTATCCCCTTTTTCTGAGTAAAAATTGACTACAACCGGCGAATTAAAACTGATCACCACCACAGTATCCCCGCTCACTAAGGGGTGATCGATGTGTTTGGTAATATAACCCTCTTTTTCATATCCAATTAACGTACAGACAAGTTTGACAGGAGAATCGAAGACTCTTAATAAGCTTAGATGAGAGCGTAATTCTTTTATGAGGGGATCAAATGCACGATCAAAAGCAGCTTCATCCGTAAAACTGTATCCATCATAATGCCCCACGTTTTGCTCGGAAATTCCTCGCTTCATCTGCTGGACAAAGTGATCGTGCAGTTCTGCTGAAACCACATTTTCAACCAGCCTTAAACCCGGGATTGGGGTGGGCATTTCACGCATCTCCGCTTTCAGAATTTGACAAACCTGCTTATGCGCGGGCCAATGCGCCTTCTGACATGTTACATTGCAATATTTTTGGATATGGCAAACAGCACACCGAAGAGCAGCAGTGCTCAACTGGCAAGCCCCACACTTTAGGTATGCATCCTCAACAGCCAAGGAATTTGACACACCAGCTACTGACACAATCAGTACTCCTATTTATTTAAGGGCCAACACATTTCATCGGTAAAATCAAACTCATCTGTGAACCCAAAGCCATAGTCTGAGGTCAACCGAAAGCGCTTTCCCTTTGCTGCTCTCATGTCGATTTGATCCATCTCTCCCTCGGACAGAACGATGTCTAAACAGTTCATGTTTTCTTTAATGTGCGCCACGTTTTTACTCCCCGGTAAGGGGAGACAACCATGCTGCACAATCCATTTGAGTGCAATTTGTGAAGGTGTTTTTCCGTACTTCTCCGCTACTTTCAGCAGAAGCGCATCTTCACGCACTCTCCCTCTGGCAAGTGGTGCCCACGCCTGCACACCAATGCCGTGTTTTTGACAAAAGGCCAGCAGATCGGGATCATAGTAGAGAGGATGCATTTCATTTTGCACCCAAGAAATCGGCACGTCCACCTCTAGCGCCCGTTTTAAGTGCTGCACAGTGACATTACTCAGGCCGATATGACGTATATACCCTTTTTCTTTCAGCTCTTGCATCGTATGGAGAGTCTCTTCGATGGAAATTTTGCTATTGGGCCAATGCAAGAGATAGGCATCCAGATAAGAGGTCTGCATGGTTTCCAAAGTTGCCATTAAATCTTCCGTCAGCGCCTTAGGGGTATGAGAATCGGGCCACACCTTTGAAGTGAGGTAGAAGCTTTCCCTCTCAAACGGCCTGAGAGCATAACCAATCGGAACAAAATTTTCATAGAAGGTTGCCGTATCAAAAATACGGTATCCAGATTCCACAGCATGTGTCACTGCCTCTGCGCATGTCTCTCCTTTCAAGGGCCACGTACCCATCCCAATCGGAGGGTAGCCCCTCCCCTCGATCTGACATGCTCCATCTCGCACTTCAATCGGCATTAATCACCTGCTTCATTTTCATTTACGCAGCGGATGAAACGAGGGCGACTAAGGCCATTTACGACAACCTCCTCTAAAAACATCCCAAGAGGACGAATCCAAACATCTTTCTCACCATATAGAGCTTGGTAAACAACGTACTCCTCCAATGTTTCACTATGGCGACCTACTGCCAGTGCTTGATAACGTATCCCCTTGTAGTGCTCGTATAGAGTCCCCGGGACAATGGATTGCGCTGCAGAAGAGAAAGGCTTTAAAGTTTCGCTTGAAGATAACATAGAAAAATCCTTTGTGATTTTTACCGAAAGAGTATTTCATCTTCTGCAAAAAGGACAAGGAAAAGCTGCTATGGACTTTGGGGACGTTTTGTTAAAAAAATCGACCATTGGACAATTTGAAGATGGCCTAGGCGTTTTTGCCAATCGGGATTTTAGGCGGGGTGAAATCGTTGTAAAATGGAACTTAAAAACTTTAACACAAGAAGATTTCCAAAAGCTTTCGGACTCCGAAAAAAACAACTTCTGCCACAAACGGAATGGAATCATCTACCTCTATCCTGAACCTGAAAGGCACATCAATCGCTCACCGCACCCCAACGTCTTTGCAGATTTTGAAATAGGGGCTGATATTGCCCTTAGAGATATCCAAAAAGGAGAAGAGCTCTCTATCTCCGAGAGCACTCAGGAAGACTTTTAGGTAGGTTTATGGTAATAAAAAAAGATAACCTCTCTCCACTGATTCAAATGCATGAGTGGATCGAAGCAGAAAAAGAGTTAGGTTCAGCTCATCCAAATCGAGTCGTATTAGCCACCTGCTCCCCCGAAGGGATTCCTCACAGCAGAGTGGTTGTCGTCAGGGAGATCTCCTCTACGGGAATACTATTTTTTACCCAGCGCCGCTCGAAAAAAGTAGCTGAGCTAGCCCACAACCCGAAGGCTTCTATGACCCTGTGGTTGCCGTTGCAGCAGCGTCAAGTGATTGTAGACGGAGTGGCGCATCCCTTAACGCATCAAGAAAATGCAACAGCTTGGAAAACAGTACCCAGAGAACAACAATTACGTTTTTCTGCCTATGCACCTACCTCTGGACAGGTCATTGATTCTGTCTCTGTTTTAAACGAGCGGTTGGATGCTTTAACGCAAAAATTTTTAGGGAAAGAAGTTCCTATGAGCGCAGAATATTGTGGATTTCAGCTCGTTGCTAAGACCGTTTATTTTTACACCCTTGGAGACAACACCTTCTCAGAATTCCTTAAATATCAGAAAGATCAAGACAACTGGACTAAACAACGGGTCTCTCCTTGAGACAAGAAGATTTGTAGCCAAAGACCTTAAAAAGTAGCTTTTATACTATAGAAAAACCATCAAAATATGCATAATTGACATAAAATTTGATGAAAATCATGCCTAAGAGCTATAATTCATAAAAGGAACATATGAAATTTTCAGCCTCAGAAAAACTCCTTGTCGAAGATATCTGCCAAACAGCTCGAGACCTACAGAAGAGCGTACGCGGTCTTTCTATAGGAGAGTTGATTCGTCTGGTTCGCACCCAGCTCGGTATGTCGCAAAACAGGTTAGCCAGCCGCGCTGGAGTTCCTCAGTCGACGATTTCACGCGTTGAGAAGGGAGTACGAGATGTTGGCCTCTCTACTTTGCAAAAAATCTTAGGCGCGCTGTCTTGCGACCTTGTTGTTGCCCCCGTGCTCCAGGGAACAATTGAGTCCATCCATCACAAACAGGCGCGCGCGCGCGCTCAAAAACAGGTGGATTATCTCACGGGAACAATGAACTTGGAACAGCAACGACCCGATGAGAAATTTAAGAATGAATTGATCAAGCAAGAAGAGCAACGACTACTGCAAGGCCCTAAATCTAAGCTCTGGGAAGAATAGGAGGTCATCTTGGCTAGATCATTTGAATTTCCCGCAGGAGCGACACCTCTTGGCGATTGCAGCGGTTTGATTCCCAAATGGGTCTATAGCCTGGGGGATCTGAACAGAGTAGAAGCTGAAAATATAGCTCATGCACAAAGAAAATATCTCAAGCAAAGAGTCCCCAAACCGCTTGAATGGTTCAAAATTGAGAAATTAAAGAAAATTCACCAAGACATGTTTGGCAATGTATGGGATTGGGCCGGCAGATATAGACAATCGGTAACATCAATCGGAATTAAGCCAGCTTTAATACCATCGCGACTAGCAGAGTTTTGTGCCGAGGTCACCTCATGGTCACACTGTCCAGTCGAACTTACTTTTGTCGAAAAGGCTGCTAGAATCCACCATCAACTGGTTTTAATACATCCTTTTGAGAATGGTAATGGTCGCTTTTCACGCCTAATTGCTGATCGCTTCCTGCTTGCTTGGCGGTGCCACCATCCAATGTGGCCAGGTGACCTCAATCAAGAAGGGCGTGCGCGTAAAAAGTACATTCAAGCGCTCAAAAGTGCAGACGGAGGGAACTACCAATTGCTGATCAAATTTATGCAAGAACTGGGCGCAGATGACCCTACTATCCACGAGTTGATACAAAACAAGTTTTACAGAGAATTTATTAGCGGAGAGCAGGGCACTTTGTTCATTAAAGCTCTTTTGAGAATAAAAGATAGTTGGGTAGAAGATGCATCGACCTTGTCCCTTGCCCAAAAAATGGGATTAAATGAGATTGCCTCACTACTGGAAACTACAAGGTAGTTTGCAAATGAGATATTTTCGTATTTTTTCTGTGCCATCAACGACTCCTTCTTTTCAAAGGAGAATTTTACACCAAAGACTCAAAGAATGTTAACCGGAAAAAAGCACTTTTGGGGATTTTACTTTTAGTTTTTCGATCTTGAGCGCGGGCTGTGCAGGCGGTAGCCGAGCGAAAGATCGGAAAAATAGGACTAAATCAGCCAAAAGCATGGTCAAAGACCGACTTTTTCAATGACCCCAGACTGGACAATCCGAAAAACTGTCACGACGTTTGACGTGTCTGTAAGGTACTTTTTGCCGTCCGAAGACTCTAATTTCAGCTGTACGATTTTTTCGTACAACTGACTAAATCCTTCATCTTCAGTCAATTTTGACTTTAAATCTGAGCAGTATCTTCTTGGATTGGCACTTCCTGTAAGCACTTCAATTACATCGACGATTGAAAAATACCACTCATTATCGTGAACGATTTTACGAATCTGCTTGCCACGAAAAATAGCTATTCTAGAATTTGTATCTTCCGTTTCTTTTGTCATTTTCACTTAGACAGAGAGCGTAGCCTCATTAAAAATTTTTCTAAAGAAAAAAAACAGATGACGGCATGTCTGGTTGACGAAAAATGCACCACACTTTCTACTCATTACCCAAAAGGGAGGAGAACAAAATGCAAGCGAGCCAAAGTACAGAGTTAGTAGATTGCGTTCTGCGAGGGAGACGCGATTTTTTTTATTCCATTTCGGCTTTTTGCACTCTGCCTGGCGCTGCATTTCAAGATACAGCGCATACCACGCTGTATTGTTCGGGCATTGAGGACGCTCTATGTAACGGTCTTGTGAATATAAAAGAAGATTATGTGCCGACTGAAAACGAGATCCAAGAGGCGATAGCCTTTTTCAAAGAGAAAAAACTCCCCTTCATTTGGTGGAGCGAAGCAAAAATCTTAGAAAGGTACAACTTCCAGTATGGAGGCATGCTAACGGGTATTGCTGTCGATCTATCGGGAAATGAGGAGAAAGCTACTTCTACAAGAGCTACAGTGAGAAGTGTACGTTCAAAGGAAGATTTGGATACGTTTTCTGCGCTTTTTACTCACACGTTTGACATGACTGAAACAGCTGTAGGCCAACTCCATACAGTCTGTGAAACTACAATGCAACGAGGCGAGCACGTGCATTTTTTGGCTTACTTAGATGGCCTTCCTGTAGGCACTGTTACCCTTTCAACCACTCCCTCTTCGGCTGGGATATGGAATCTTGGCACTCTGCCTGAATATCGGAGAAAGGGGGTTGGACACGCTCTGCTCGAAGCCGCGCTTGTTGAAGCACGAGCACGGAATCATAGCCGCGTGATGGCAATCTTAATGCCCAAAGGAATGGCCTGGGGCATTTTTAAAAAGCGTGGATTTCAAGAGGTGTCCCAATTCCCCCTCTATGTGTACGGGGCCTCTCCAGAAGATCTTGAATAGCGCATGAAAAAAAAGAGATCTGCCCAGGAGAGGACTCGAACCTCCACACCTTACGGCACCAGAACCTAAATCTGGCGTGTCTACCAATTCCACCACCTGGGCATTTGTGATGCGCACATTTTAGAGATTCCCCTTCTTTAATGTCAACAAGATGGTTGTTGGAAATCTTGCGATAAAGTAGCTTAGTCTCTTACTAGATAGGAGGGTAGCCGATATGGGCGATGTCAGCACAAGCGCTGTGATTCATGCGGATCAACAGGCCGAGGTCAAAACACCAACCCAAAAACAGGGCACGCTAAAAAGCGAAGGAAAGGAGCACACTATCTACCCCTTCGCCGATACGGAATCTGTCTCCGAAGGCGTCAGTGAATTTTTAGGTGAAATGAATGATCAGCCTCAGCCTGAAACTTCTCTTCTAGCTGACCGCTCTTTCACCCCAATCACTCAAGAAACGGTCGATGTCGAAACAGAGATCGCGCAACTCTCAGAAGAAATCGAGCATACAGAAACACCAGAAAAGCAGGGAGAGGCTCCTAAAACAAAAACACCCGAAGGACGCCCCGCAAAAACTCTCTCTTCCCCTTCTCTTAACCTCAACCAAAAAGCAGATCAACCCGAACCGGTCTACTCGTCTCTTTTCTCTCTGGCGCAATCCTTCAACAAGGGTCTAACTGAAGCGCGACAACAGAAGCAGTTTGAAAAGCAAACGCGCACTGAAGTAAAAGAAGAAACGCGCCCCTCTCAAAAGGCCGCTTTTTCTAACCCGGAGGCCGTCAATCGAGAAACCCCTCTTTCTAAGAGCCGCTACGACCAACAGCAAAAAGAGGGATCGGGTGGTGGGCAGCAACAGCAACAACAGAAAGATCAGAAAAAGAAGAAACAGTTTGGTGTGGAAGCCAGCCGCTCTGTCAATAGCACCCCCAAAATACAACAGTCGCTGGGAAGCGTGGAGAGCATTTATATCCGCTTTATGGCATTGATGGCGCGCATACTCGGTCAATCAGAAGCAGAAGCGCACTCTCTTTACCAACGTATTAAACAGCGCACTGACAGCATCGATCATCTCACCCTGCTCATCTCCAAGATTAACTCTGAAAAAGGGGAAATCGATTGGGCAAATAACGACGAGATGAAACAGTTGGTTGAAAAGGCGCGTGCTTTGGGTGTAGATATCCCCGAAGGAAAGTACGCGTGGTCGGAGGAGGAGAAAAAACTGCTCAAAGAGAATATCCAGATGCGAAAAGACAGCATGGAAAAAATGACCCAGCTGGAACGGACGGATATGCAACGGTATCTACAAGAGTCTTCTCAGTGTCACCAAGCGCGCTCCAACGTCTTAAAGCTTCTCAAAGAGGTCATGGATACGATCATCCATAACATGAGACCTTAATTGATGAATCTCAAAACGTTGCTCCAACGCATTGCCCTTCAAAAGAAGGAGGAGTTTCCCTTCCCTGATGACATTGAGAGCTATTTGGAGGATTTTGTTCCCAATGCACTTTTGAAAAGCGCCTCTCTTCAACACGCTTTTGGCATCACAAATGAGGAAATGGAAAAGCTATACGAAGAGGCCTTTAGTTACTACGAGGCTGATCGCTATCTCGATGCACTCACTGTTTTCCGTTGGCTTGTATTATTTAATGCGTTTAAGGCAAAATACTGGCTGGGGTTTGCGGCGTGTCAACAACTTATGCAGCGATACGAAAAGGCGCTCCACGCATATGCTATGGCGTCGCTCTTAGCCCCAGAAAGTCCTGATCCACATTACCACGCCTATGAGTGTTATATGGAGATGGAGGACAAGGATGAGGCCCAAAAAGCCCTAAAACTGGCCGAACAAAAAAGAGGTCATTATGTTTAGCATTCCATCAATGCCAGAAATCTCTCTTTCAGAAACTGAGGGAGGAGATCTCCCTTTTGAGTTTGATACGGAATTACCTGACGCAAAAGGTAAGCTGCAAACAACCGGGCAGCGCTACACATGCGCGCAGAAGCAGCCGACACCGACAAGTCGCCAGCTGAGCTCTTACATCAAAGAAAATGGCCCCAAAAATGCGGCTCCCCCACCCGACTCCTCTCCTATGCGTTTAGCAAAAGAGACTTATCAAACGCAGCCTAAAGCCTCTCTTCCTCAAGCACGTGCAGAAGCTAAGCACGTGACACCAAAATCAACTCCGACTCCTTTGCAAACACGTCAACCGCAAAACCAAGTTGAGGGAAAACCGGCTCCAAAAGCACCTCCTGCCCCAACACCTCAGCCACACAAACGGTCTGAAGCGAGACCTGCCACGCTTCAACGCAAAGAGAGAGGCGTTGAAAAAAGAGACTCTCGCTCACCTCATTCTCCCTTGCAGTCGCGCCAATGGTCTAAAGAGGAGCCACGCGCATGGTGGCAGCAACGTTACCACGAAAAAGAGCGCGAAGAAAAAGAACAAGGACGTGATCAAAGAGAGAAAGCAGAAGCGATTGCCAAAGTAAAAAAGAGCGCGAACACTGCCGGTAGTAGCCAAGTGCGCCTAAAAAAACCGATTCTTGAAAGGCCTAAAACAGGCGTTTTTGCGCTCTATTACATTTTAACTAAAATGGGCATCTACTCGGACGGCACCTCCAACTTCTCCTACAAAAAAGAGATTGAGATGGTAAATGAGGAGACCACGACAGCGCATAAACTACGACTGGATGGTTTGAAACTGGCGATTGAAAAAGAGCAGTCTGCGGCTCAGTGGGGCATAGCGTCCAAGGTGTTCTCTTGGATTGGCTCGATGATGGGAATCATTGCAGGAATTGCTTTGATTGCTACAGGTGTGGGGGCAGTAGCAGGCGCCATGCTTGTGGCCGGTGGATTGATTCAGATCACCAATCAGATTTTAGAGTTAACAGGAGGATGGAAAAAAATTGCAGAGCTGCTTCCCGGCGATGATCCTGATAAAAAAAGAGCGGTGATCTCCTGGATGCAGATTGGAATTGCTGTCCTGTGTCTTATCCTTTCTGGAGCGGGAGTGCTGTGGGGAGGATACTCGAATTTAAGCGAGGCGATGCAAACGGCCATGGCTGTCTTTGGAGGTGTGGCCGCAATGGGACATGGGGTGACCACAATTGGAGAGGGCGTCAGTGGATTTATGTATAAAGACAAAATGAGTGATGTGAAACGCTATGATCGTGTTCTTGCTGAGCTCAAGCACAAACGGCGCGACTTGATGGAACGGGTCGAGTGGGGCGTCGATCGCCTTGAAAAACTTTTTGAAGACCTGGCCCAAGCACTTGAGTTTGAAATCGAATTATTTAGAGCTGATCAAATGGTGAATCGGTAGGGAGCAATATGGATGTAGCAGTAGTCAATGCGGCAAACGAAGGAGCTGAAGAGCTTGCTTTTTCAGCAGAGGCCATTGAAGGCGAGGAGACGGCGGAACAAACTGGTTTTCTTCCGGGAAGTACCGGTAAGCAGTATACCTTTATTCCTCAAAAGGCTACCCCTTATGCGCAAAAAATGAGCGACTCGGTATCTGAAACTCCCAAGCCCCCCAAAGAGACAAAGTCTTTCGATTCTAAAGGCGAGGCACGCACCTTTTCTGATTCAAGCGCTCAACCTCTTCAAACAAAATCGATTCAGGTTTTAAAAAGTGAAAAACCTGCCCCCACCGAAAAGCAAGCAGAGATCACCCACACAAAGACAGATCAAGCAGGGCGCGCGTCTCTTGAAAGACCGCAGGCGCGTCCTCCTGCAACCCGCCCCCCACAACAGAGGGTGATGGACCGACGGGCACCGGTTCAGCAAAAAAACGCGGAAAAAACCACACAAAAAAACCATGCTGGCAAGACTAAGGAGAAAAAAGACCACACTAAATCCCATACACAGAAGGCAGAAAGGCATGAACAACAAGCTCAAAATCAGGTAGCAAAAGAGCATAAAGAAAATGATGATCCAAGCGACGAGCAACGACGTCGCGAAGATCAAGAAGAGGGATTTGCGGAAGGAGAGCGACAAAACAAGCAGGATGAAGATCCTCAAGACTTCTCTGAGAATGGCGTGTCGGGAGTGAGGAAAAAAGGAATTGATCCTAAGGAATTTGCTTCTTATGCAGCGAGTGAATCGAAGATTTTGAGCGAGCTGCTAGGGATGCGTGTGAGTCAATTTGATGTGCTCATTCTTTTTCTTGAAGTGATGAAGCTCGCTTTAAAAGGGCGGGAGCAAGAGCGCCTCTCCCGCATGGAGGAGCGCCGCCTTCAGATTGAGCATCTGCAGAATATGGTAGACAACTTCAAGCAACAAGGAAAGTGGCTGCTCTTTGCCAACCTAGGTTCTGGCGTTTTATCTATTGTTTCAGGCATTGCGCCGATTGCTGGGCACATGAAAGGAAACTGGATTTTAGATAAGGTAAAAACGATTCCTTTTATGGGAAGCCTTCAAGATATTGGAAAGGATAAATTTTTCAAAGGGGTGACAAAAATTACCTTTGCCATGTCGGAGATGCAAAAAAGCACAGGGCAAATCCAAAACACTTTTGCCGAGAGCTCACGCACTTTTGACCAACACATGACCGACATCCACAAGACAGATGGAGATGAGAACACCCGGACAATGGATGAGCTCAAAGACGAATGGAAAGGAATCGAAAACTTTCTCCATCAGGTTCTTCAAATGAATCATGATGCGATCAGGCAACTATATAATAATTAAGAAAGACCTCAGCTTTTCCCCAGGGAAACTGGGCTGAAAACTGCTTGACGCATCTGAAATGCGAAGAATAATCCGTTAAGGGATAGCTGACTGTGATGACCTTTGCCCCTGGCTTAAGCTCACGGCTCAAACGACCACAAAGCTTTTCGATCACCTCGTCTTCTAAACACGTCCCATATAGATACACAACGGTGGCCTGGCTATAGTTGGTTTCTAGCATATCCTGATTCAGAAACGTCACCCTATCTAACTGGCGCCATCTGTTCACGCGTTGAGCCCGCTCGATGAATGTAGGAAGATAGTCAACGCCTACTACACGGCACTGAACAAAATGCCGCAACCAAAAAAGCGTTCTGCCTGGCCCACAACCGAGTTCATAGACAATATCGTTGGAAAGAATGCGACACTCACGCGCAATTTGATCGAGAGTCGTTAAAGGCGTCTCACCATATGTATAGAGGTTCTTTTCTCCTCTTTGTTTCATAAACGCTTTGCTCACTTGATGAGGGTTGCGTGTGAGATAATGAGTCGCAAGAAGAAAGTCTGTGAATACAAAGGCAGGTTTGCGGTAGTAATTCAGGACAACACGAACCGATTCAACGAGACGGAAAACAGTGGCGCGTAGATTAACAAGAAGAAAGGACATCACCAATTAATTGACTGGCCAGGTTTTAAAACACGAAACTGGGTGTGCGGCACTTGAGCATCCTCCATAGCGCAATAGAGATCAAATGGGGGGCGGTCCATCTCTTCGCTGGCAAGACGAAATGTTCCCCAATGCCCTCCCACACTCAGCTTTGATCCGACATCTTTATGAATCTGAACCGACTCGAGCGGGTTAACATGGACTGCTTTCATAAAGGTACGCGGTTTATAGACGCCAATGGGAATCAAACTCAAATCCATATCGGGAAATTGATTACGTATCTCTTTAAAGTCGATATGATTGTATCCAGTATCGCCAGCAAAGTAAACCCGTTTTCCCTCTTCGAATTCAATCACACACCCCATCCAATGGGAACTATTGCGATCAAAAAAGCCGCGACCCGAGAAGTGTTGAGCCGGAACAGAGGTGATGTGCATGTTTTCATGTTGCAAACTCTCCCACCAGTTCAGCTCGCAAATATGAATGGAAGGAAAGCGACGGTGGAACCATCTTTGCACGCCAGGAGGCATAATCCATAAGGCATTAGGGTGATTGTGCTGAAGTTTTTTAACCGTGTACCGATCTAAATGGTCATAGTGGTTATGGCTGATGACAATCGCATCGAGTGGAGTGATGTCATCTAGTTCCGGGTGGGCCGGATGGCGCCTTTTGGGTCCAAAAAAAGGAAAGGGCGAGCACCTTTCATTCCAGATTGGATCGACAAGAATGCTTTTTCCATGCGCCTGCACCCAAAAAGTGGAGTGGTTAATCCAAGTGACAACAGGCAGGTCTCGATTGACCGGCTCACAAGGGTTGGGGTAGATGAAGTCGGCGGGAAGTGGAACCGCTTGTAACCACTCTTTGTAATAGCCAAAGCGCCAAAGAAGAAAATGAACAAAACCTTTGGCGACTTTACGTTGATGGGGGTTTTTGTATCTCATGCATTTGTTGCTATACCGCTTTTTCGTACAAAAACAAAGAACTTTTTCGCTTGCCCAGCCTTAGACAGTAGCGAGTTGCTTAGGAATTTGAAAGACAACATCCTCTGTAGTGAAAACGACATTTTCCACTGCATCTACACCCAACTCAATCAAACGCTCAATACACAGCTGCACAATGTCCTCAGGCGTCGACGCACCAGCAGTTAATCCAATTGTCTCGACACCTTCCATCCAATCAGGCTGGATTTCATCCGGACCATTAATCAAGTAGGCCGGAATCCCGCGCGTTGTGGCTACCTCACGAAGGCGATTAGAATTAGAACTAGTTGGATCTCCTACAACAAGAACGAGATGGGTCTGATCCGTGATCTCTCGCAACGCCATCTGACGATTCGTCGTCGCATAACAAATCGAGGCGCTTGGTAGCGTTTCGATTTGAGGATAGCGCGCAATCAATGCTTTTGTCACATCAGATACATCATCTAGACTAAGCGTTGTTTGCGTCACATAAAAGAGCTTGTCTTCCGTTGTAAAAGGGAGCTTTTCCACATCAGATACAGACTCAACAATCGTGGTCTGGTCAGGAGCCTCACCAGCGGTACCGATAATTTCAACGTGGGTTCTATGTCCAATGAGGATGATGTGGTACCCCTTGCCTGCAAAACGTTTAGCCGCCGAGTGAACTTTGGTCACAAGACCACAGGTCGCATCAATTTCGATCAACCCTCTCTGTTTTGCCTCATCGCGCACCGATGGAGGCACTCCATGCGCTGAATAGATTAAACGGGAGCCACTTGGTACATCGGCTAGATCTTCGATGAAGATCGCCCCTTTTTTACGTAGCCCCTCCACAACATGACGATTGTGAACGATTTCGTGCTTCACATAAATGGGAGGTCCCCACTTTTCAAGGGCCTTTTCGACAATTTCAATCGCCCGTACAACACCTGCACAAAAGCCGCGCGGCTTGGAGAGAAGTAATTTCATGTCAGGCAGCCTATCACTTTTCGATTAATGATTCAATCTCTTCTAAAATGCGATCGGCATAGGGTTGGTAGTGCCCCTGAAGATCCTCAACACTTAAATTGTAAACGACATCAGGCTTCACTCCTAAGTTTTCAATGGGATTGTTGTCAATCCGTTCAGCGTGCGAGCCGGTTAGTACAAACCCTTTGATTCCCGAATGATTGGGAAAGGAAGTGCTTAAAACATATCCCCCAGCGCCAGCCGTTCTGGTTCCCATCAAACGGGCGCGCTTGCTGTCTTGCAGAATGGCGGGGAAAAAATCGCCTCCAGAAAAATTCAAGCTATTCACAAGTAATAGGATAGGCTTTTTATAGCGATAGCGTGGATGCGGTTTAATCATGTCGACCCCAAAGAGATGTGTCGGCTCAGTATATAGATTGCCTTGACTCCACTGGTCGATTAAAAAGTGGCAAAAACGGCGCATCAGATGCACAAACTCATAGTTGACCGGATATCCTCCTACCTCTTCACCCAAAACTGAGCGCGCCGACGAGTCATCCCTTACATGCTCTAGATAAGGAAGTAAAAACAACGCTGTATGCACCTCCTCCTGAGTTAATGAGATGCGGTGCTTGGGAGAAGGGATGGGTTTATCCGTTAATGTCGATGCAAGAGCATAGAGATAAAAAACCGATCCTCCCGGGTTATTGATTTGATCGATTACAAGGGCATCGGTTCTGCGTTGAAAGTAGTTCATAATCTGTCCAAACTCTTCCAACTCCTCGATGTCGCCCATATAGTGGGGAAGACGGATGTAACCGACACGCTTGCCTAATTCAGTTTCAAAAATATAGGCGTCAAAAATCCAGTCAGAACCTGTTTTCCAAATTCTCCTGCCCAAATTAGGAAGATAACTGGAACGGGCACCGAGCGTATGCGGACTCATCTGAGTCCTTGCTCCCACATAGGAACGATCCCAACTGTGAAATACCATGAATTTGTCAAAAAATTGTCCCTTCTTCAAAAGTAGACAGCCACCCTCTTCCTTACTTAGTGAGGAGGCGTCAAAGTGAGTGTTAAATCCTAGCTTAGAAAAGTCTCGAATTTTTTCTGGTACATAGTCCCACTCAAGTGTAGCAATAATCTCTTCTTGAGTATCTTTTTTTAAGCCTGTAATCTCAAGAGATCCACGCGGAATGTGGTGTCCCATAGCGCCATGTCGGTTTGTAAGGGACATCTCAGCAAGTGCCTGGTCTGTTTCCAAAGTATTCATCCCGTACTCATTGACTCTGAGCTCCTCGATCACCTCCCCTACCGGTTCCCCGCCAAAGGTGAGGATTTCGTCACCCTCCTCAAACGGAAAATCATGAGAGAAGAACAAACTGTTATCCACATCACAAACAAAGTAGCGGTTTTCAGCTCCCTTAACGACAAAGGGAAGAGAGGCGCCTTCGGTCGAGTAAAAGCGGACACCGACGTGGTAGTCTCGAGTCGAATTAAAAAAGTCCCGAATCACCACCTGGCACTCTTTTAAGCTGGGATTAGACATCGATTCGATTCTGTTTTTGGCCTCTTCAATGGCCTCATCTAAATCCCAATTAGCAAACTGCTTTTTCCATTTTGTCGGAGCGTATTTCACATCAAAAACGTTGCGAATCGTCTCTAGATCCGCAAGAGCACGCCTTTGAGTGAGAGACTGAAAGTCAGATGAGGCAAAACATGTACCTGTCAATAACACACAAGTAAAAAGAGCTAAAAAGGGACGTTGGAGTCTCATCAGTATACCCATAGAATTAAAAAGAGAAGATCAACAGAATGCCTTAAGAATCTTTTAAATGTCAATTAGATAAACTCATTCAATACACAGGCAAAAGTAAAATTTTTAAACTGCTAAAAATTCCCGTGTAAAAATGAGGGTCGATCACTTATCATGCCTTGCGATGCGTTTTTTATTTATTTGTGCACTTCTCTTACCCCTTTGCAGTGGATGTCATCCAACAACTCCCCCAACCCACTCTGCTTCAGAAGAACAAACTCTCAGGTTTAACTCGCACAGCGAACCCTCTTCACTCGACCCCCGCCTCATACGAGATCTCCCTTCAATTACAACAGGAAAAATGCTATTTGATGGCCTCACACGCATGCGTGAAACCGGACCTGAGCTTTCTGTTGCAAAAAGTGTGGCCATTTCTGATGACGGGAAAACCTATACCTTCTTTCTCAAAGAATCCTTGTGGACCAATGGGGAGCCGGTTACCGCTTATGACTTCGAGTTTGCTTGGAAATCAGTTTTGGACCCTAAATTCCCTGCAGAGTTTGCCCACCAACTCTTCTCCATTGAAAATGCGGCAGCCGCCAAAAACGGAAAAGCCTCGGTTGATTCAGTAGGGGTAAACGCAATTGATGCTCAGACACTTGTCGTTCACCTTCGTTACCCAAACCCCTACTTTTTACAGATTACAGCTCTGCCTGTCTGCTACCCTATTTGTCAATCGGTTGTGCAAAAGCACCCAAACTGGGCAAGTGACAAGACACAAGCTTTTGTGAGCAATGGACCTTTTCAGCTGGTCCATTGGAAGCACGGGAGTGAACTGCAGGTTTGTAAAAACATAAGCTATTGGGATCACGAGGCAGTTAATCTTAATTCTATTGTGATGACACTCATCGAAGATGAACATACCGAACTGAACATGTATGAAAATGGTGAGCTAGACTGGGCAGGATCGCCGAATTCGAGTATTCCGCCTGAGGCCCTTCCCAGCTTAAAGCAATTTTGCAGCAATGAGCTCTTTATCAAGCCGATTGCGGGAACCTACTGCCTAAAATTCAATACGAAAGAACCTCCTTTTCAAAATGTGAAGATACGGCAAGCCTTTGCCTCATCGATCCACCGCCTCTCTTTGATTGAAAATATCTTGCAAGCTGAACAGCATGTCGCCTCAGCACTGCTTCCTCCTTGTATGCGCCCGGAGGAACTAACCACCCCTATTATCCCCTTCAAGGATGGAGATCAAGCGCACGCGGTTGCTCTTTTTGAGGAGGCGCTGGTAGAGGAGGGGTGGACCCGAGAGACTCTCCCCACAATCACACTGATGTTCAGCCGCAGCGAAAAGCATCAAAAAACAGCGCAGGCAATTCAGCAAGCCTGGAACCAAACATTTGGAATCAAGGTGCAGCTTCAAAGTTATGAGTGGAACACCTTTATCGACCGTTTGGCCAAACATCACTATCAAGTCGGTGGACGGGGGTGGGTCAGTGACCTGCTTGATCCGCTCACATTACTTGATTTGTATAAATTCACAAACGACTCTGATCTTGGAGGAAATAATGATACTCAGTGGCAAGACTCTGATTTTATACAACTTCTCGATGAAGCAATTGCCTCAATCGATGTAAAAAGACGCAACCAGTTACTGGCTCAAGCAGAATCTATTTTGATGCGCGACTTTCCTATCGCTCCGCTCTACCATTCGACAGCCTGCTATCTGAAAAAAGACTATGTAAAAGAGGTCTACCTTTCGGAGCTTTGTGATCTTGACTTTAAACACGCTTACATTAAACGTTAAGTAGAAAAAAGAGGGTATACAAGATGAACTTAGCGAAAAAAACATGCACCCCGTGCACGGTGGGGGTCCCACCTCTTGAAGGTGAGGATCTTCTCTCATACTGTAGCCAGCTTAAAGGATGGCACCTAGTTCATGAGCACCATCTGGAAAAAGAATTTCACTTTACTGATTTTGGGGAAGCTTTGGCCTTCACCAATGAAGTGGGGCGGGTAGCAGAAGAAGAGCAACACCACCCCGATATCCATCTCTCGTGGGGAAAAGTCAGAATTGTTCTTTGGACACATAAGATCAACGGATTGAGTGAGAGTGATTTTATACTCGCTGCCAAAATTGATCTAATCAATAAAAAATAGGGCTTAGCAAGAAAAACGCGATCAGGCCAGCTACGTAGCCAATTAACGCAATCCACGAAATTTTCTTCATGTACCAAATAAAATCGACCTTTTCAATCCCCATAAAGGCCACGCCAGCTGCTGATCCAATAATGAGAATACTTCCTCCTGTTCCAGCTGCGTAGGCAATCAACTGCCACAGCTGTGAATCAATGGGATAAGTCTGCATGTCGTACATTCCCATTGTGGCCGCTACAAGCGGGACATTATCCACAACGCTTGAAATCAAACCAATGAGGATCGCAACATAGTTTTGATTAGGAAGCGTTTGTTGAAGATAGGTGGCTAATTCCTGCAGGATACCTGCAGTTGCAAGCGCATCAATGGCCAGCAGAATCCCTAGAAAGAAGAGAATTCCTGAGGTGTCGATTTTTGTCAGCACATGCACAACACGTAAATGCCATCTTCCCTCTCCGTAACGGTAATGAATGATGTCTGTGACCAACCACAAAATTCCCAAGCCAATCAGGGCACCCATAAAAGGAGGAAGCCCTAAGGCTGCTTTCCAAATCGGAATCATCAACAGAGCAGCGATTCCCATGAAAAGAACACGCCTGGCTCCTGGCTGCATTTGCAGTGTGAAGGTGCTTTGAACCGGCTCATTATCCCCCTTAATTAGAAAAGTAGCTACAATCCCAGATACAAGACAGCAAACCACTGAAGGAATAAACAAGACTTGAATCGTCTGCCAGGTCGTGATTTTATCATTGATCCAGAGCATCGTCGTAGTCACATCCCCAATTGGAGTCCACGCACCACCTGCATTGACCGCAATCACAATAACAGACCCCAGCATCCACCGATCTTTGGGATTTTTAACCATTTTCTTCAAAAGAGAGGCCATGACAATCATCGACGTCAGGTTATCCAAACTCGCCGACATGAAAAAAGAGACACCAATCAAAAACCAAAGCATTTTTCGCTTAGAAGAGGTGTAGAGAATGTCTGTGATCAACTTAAAGCCATGATGCGAGTCGATTAACTCCACGATGATCATGGCTGCCAGGAGAAAGAAGATAATTTGGGCTACGTCTGAAACATGCTCAGCCATCGAAGCCGTAGAAATACCTGTTTGCGTATCAGCAAAATAGAGAATCCAGCAGACAACTCCCATAACAAGAGCAACAGCCGCCTTGTTTACATGGAGAAAATTTTCAAAAATAATCGCTAGATAGCCAAGCGAGAAGAAAATAAGAAGTTCAAGATGAAGCATGCAATCCAGATGGTTTTGCATCATCTTAGACGATTAGACAATTTTGAGGAAACTGAACGTTTACATTGACAACTGCTGTAAAAATAGTGGAAAATGAAAGAAGTTGGTCCTAATAAGATGCCCACTCAACAATCGCGATCAAAACGTCTTAAGTCTTTTATCCCTAAGTCTGTTCAATGCCTTAGAGATGGTTATTCCCTACCTGGTTTGCGCAAAGACCTGCTTGCAGGCATCTCTGTAGCCGTTATCGCCTTTCCCATTGCCTTAGCCGTCGCCATTGGTGCGGATATCCCTCCCGAGCGCGGGTTATTTACTGCCATTGTTGCCGGTTTTTTAATTTCGGCTCTCGGGGGAAGTCGAGTCCAAGTGGGAGGACCCAGTAGCACCTTTATTGTCATTCTCTATGGCATTATGCTCCGTCATGGTTTTGAAGGAATGCTTTTGGCCACCATGATGGCAGGAGTCATTCTCATCTTCTTCGGACTTGCTGGGCTCGGCACCTACATCAAATACATCCCCTATCCAGTCGTAACAGGATTAACAACAGGGATTGCGGTTGTGATTTTCTCCTCGCAGATCAAAGAATTTCTTGGTCTGCATATGGGAAATGTCCCGGTAGATTTTATGGGAAAATGGCAATCCTACTGGGAACACTTGGGAACATGGGATCCCAAGGCTCTAGGCCTTGGGATTGGCACATTGGCCATTATTGTCTACTTCCGGCGGTTCAAGCCCCGTTTTCCGGGAGTGATCATCGCTTTGGTCGCGATCGGGTTGATTACGTGGATCTTCCAAATCGATGTACCCACAATTGGGAGTCGCTATGGCTCTTTACCTCGTACTCTTCCGACTCCGGGATTCCCTGCCTTTGAATTTGGACGGATGCTCAATTTGGTTCCGGATGCCTTGACCATTGCTCTTTTGGCAGGAATGGAATCTCTGCTAGCAGCGGTAGTGGCTGAGGGGATGACCGGATGGCGCCACCAGTCAAACTGCGAGCTTCTTGCTCAGGGAGTCGCAAACATCGGCTCGGCGCTTTTCGGGGGGATGCCGGCAACGGGCTCCTTAGCACGCACGGCGGCCAACATTAAGGCCGGAGCCTCCACTCCGGTTGCGGGGATTGTGCATGCTGCTTGTATTTTTCTGATCATGTTTTTGTTTGCTCCCCTTGCAATGCAGCTCCCCCTCTCTGCTCTTGCAGCAGTACTACTCATGATCGCGTGGAATATGAGCGAGATTCACCACTTTCTTCACCTCTTTACCGCTCCAAAAAAAGATGTGATCGTCCTCCTTACGGTATTCATCCTGACTGTGTTAATTAACATTACAGCCGCAGTCCAAGTTGGCATGATCTTGGCCGCCTTTCTGTTCATGAAACAGATGAGCGATCTCTCAGACGTTGTGGCTACAACACAGTATTTTGAGGAAAATGGGCAGACGGTTGAGAGGTCCTACAGCGATCCTGATTCGATTAGCCGAAAAGAGGTGCCCGAAGGCGTTGAGGTCTATGAGATCAATGGCCCCTTCTTTTTTGGAGTGGCTGACCGACTGAAGAATGTCTTCAATGAGTTATCGCGCCCTCCCAAAATCTTTATTCTTCGCATGCGACGGGTTCCCACGATTGATGCCTCGGGAATGCATGCTTTGGAAGAATTTTTCACAGAGTGCCGGCGGCAGGGAACCTTACTGCTTTTGGCGGGCGTCAAAAAAGGGCCTTTGCGCGATCTGAGGCGCTACCATCTCGATGAGCTGATTGGCGAAGACCATATTTTCTCTCACATCAATTCAGCACTTGAGTTTTCTCGGGAGTTGCTGAGGGTAGAGAAATTCAAAAAAGCCATGCGCTAAACAGGGAGCATTGAAAAATGTAAGATGCTCAGATTTAGTTAGATTTGCCGGCCAGTTTGGGCTCTAAGAGCGAAAAAGGTAGCCAAGGCGCTACCTTTGAGCGATTAGAGGGCAAAATGGTAGGCAAAGATGACTGAAGATGCGCGTCTTACATTTTTCAACGCTCCCAAGCAGTTAATGCTTCCGTAACATCCAGGCTATGAGAGAAAAAATCACTATCAGCTACAGCATCACTCACCCCATTTACATGAATGAGAACAGGATTTAACGAGTAACCCTTTGGAACAGAAAGTTTTTTAACTTTCTCTTGCAGCTCTTTTATGATTTGAGAAGAAATTGCATTTCTAGAAAACTTGACTTCACAGATGAACAGAGTATTAAATCTGGTCTGCACCAAATAATCAATTTGACACCCTGGATGTCTTTTTGTTTTACGTTGGAAATAGGGATTATCACTCACAACATCTTCAGGACGTAAATTTAATTTTTCAATGATCCATTTGCGATTTGTAAGAACTAAGTTCTCAAATTGGAACCCCATCATTGAGTTCCAACCAGGCAACTGTGCAAGAAGATAGTCATTAAAATGCC
>JAJACP010000017.1 GCA_022601445.1 Chlamydiales bacterium
GTTGGCCATTCCCCCCAAAACAGTGTTACCAAACTGCCCATCAAAACCGAGCATGGGGATGCTGTTGGGAGGAATCGCCATCCCCGATTGGGTCATGTCTTCCATTCCCGTCAGCCCCATTGCCATATAGCCAGGAATCAGCTGACGGATCTTCTCTTGCAATCCTGTCATGTCCACTCCAAGCATATTCGGAAAGCCATGCCCCATCTGATTCATGATGTGATGGGTCATGTGACAATGAAAAATCCAATCGCCAGGATTATTGGCTACAAATTCAATCACCTGCACCTTTCCAACGGCAACGAGCACGGTGGTCTCAGGTGTTAAGATGGAGGAGTCAGGCGCCCATCCACCGTCAGAACCAATCACCTTAAAGTTGTAGCCGTGCAAATGAATAGGATGGTGGCTCATGGCACTTAGATTGCCAAAACGGATCCACACTTTATCCTCTAGTTGTGCCACAAGAGGCTCGGTGGCAGGCATCACTTTTCCGTTCATGGTCAGGATGTTAAAACCCGATCCGTCTAGGGGGTTGTTTTTGGCTGTTCCCACATCCACTGTCCACTCTTGCAGCAAAATAGGAAAGTCACGGTCGGGTCTTTGGGCCGGATCAGTTTCGCGTTTATGCACAACAATCATGCCGGCAAGTCCCATTCCCTCTTGAGTCATCGTGTCATGATGAGAG
This sequence comes from Chlamydiales bacterium, assembly GCA_022601445.1. Classification (GTDB taxonomy): domain Bacteria; phylum Chlamydiota; class Chlamydiia; order Chlamydiales; family JAAKFR01; genus JAJACP01. The sequence continues at coordinate 686 of JAJACP010000017.1, forward strand.
TGGTACATAAAGGTGCCCGAATCAGCAAAGGTAAACTCATAAAGAAAGGTTTCACCGGGAGGAATGGCGGGTTGGGTCAAACCAGAAACACCATCCATTCCACAAGGGAGAATCACTCCGTGCCAGTGGACACTGGTGGGGGCAGGGAGGCGATTGGTGACGTAGATGCGGACACGATCTCCTTCGGTTACTTCGATGAGAGGGCCAGGGTAGGTGCCGTTGTAACTCCAGGCGGTCACGGTGAGCCCTGTTGCGAGCTCCCACTCGATCGGTTCGGCAATTAAGTGAAAGACTTTGACCCCATCCACGACCTTGTAGTTGGCTTTTGTGCCGTTTGGGACAATACAGGGGGTGTAGTCGGCATCGGGCTCGCCAGGAGGGAGAAATGCCGTGGTGAGCAGAAGAAGGGGAAGTAGAAACAGCACTCTCATCGCATCACCCGATGTCCTTTTAAGAGAATATCTAAAGTGGTATGGGCAACCCAATACTCTTTTTGGAGGCGTACGGCCTCCATTTGAGCGAGAATTTCATTTCGTTTAGCGGCAAGCAGTTCGAAAACGCCCATTTGCATGGCATTGTGCTGAAGGAGAGTTAAGGTGAATGTCTTTTCGGTCAGTGGAATGACGGTTGAGTGGGCGTAGCGCCACTGCCTGGCTGCATTTAAAAGGGCAATGCGTGCCGCTCTAGCTGCTGAGCGAATGTCAACTGCAAGGGCTGTGTAGGCGTTCCATTGATTGTAGAGGGCGGCTTGTCCGGCTGCAGCGTTTGCTTGTCCAAAATCGAAGAGAGGCAGCGCAAGGGCAAAAGCGGGGCCGACATACCAGATCTGATCTTCACGCTCAGCGCTGGGGCCTATCTCCATGGCAGGAAAAACAATTCGTGCTGTATCGATTCCGATGGAGGCGGCTGTGGCACAGAGTGTCTGCCGTGCAATTTGGAGATCCAAACTATTTGCGATCGCACTTGTTTCCACATCGCCCCATTGATAGTTGGTGACGGGTGGTAAAGAGGAGTCTGCTTGCCAGCAAATTTGCATGCCCCAGAGACCCATGAGCTGGTTGAGACTCTCTTTTGTGGCTAAGATCTCACCTTCCAGAGCGGCCGCTTCGATTTTGGCTTGTGCATAGGCTGTCTGTTTTTCTGTGACAGCCACTTCTTTGATATTGCCTGCTTCAAAGAGGCGTTGAGCCGCCTCGTAGCTACACTCAAGCGCGAGCACCTCTTGCTGCTTTAACTCCCAAAGCTGCTGCTCAGCTTGTAAGGTGTAAAAAGTGGAAGTCGTGTGGGCTATTACCTCTAGAATTTCGGTGGCAACTCTCCACTTGGCCGCCTCAAGCTCTTTGGTCGCCGCGCGCTTCTTAAGGGGGATCAGAAGGGTTTCCAGCGCGTTTTGAAAAAGAGAGAGATCGATGAGATCTGTGACGGTGGGGCGCGTAGAGAAACGGTAGGAGAGTGCAAAAATGGGGTTGGTCAGCAGGCCTGCTTGGACAAGGTGCGCTTTGGCCATGCCAAGTTCCTCGTACATCGCTTGCAAAGAACGGTTGTTGATGAGCGCGATGTAAACAGCGCTTTGTAGGGTGAGGGGATCTTCAAGGAGAGTGGCAATGCAGTTGTGAAAGGAGGCGTCAGTATCCCATGAGATGGTTTCTCCGGTACGGCAGAGCACCTCTTCTTGCAATTGGGCAAATTCAGGAAGCGGGCTGAGGCTCATGCGGGCACAGCCACTCATTACCCAAGCTAGAATAAGTAACCACTTCACGGGCACATCGCAATCTCTAGAAGTTCTATTTCGCACGTAGGGGCATCCGGGCATGCAGGATGCTCGCAGGTCTCAAAGGGGATGCGGCACTGGACACATCCGGAAAGTAAAAGAAGAAACATCAGCTTTTTCATATCAAACCTCGAGATTCGGGTGAAGCAATGTATAACCAGTTTGTTTAATTTTTTCATTTGAAACAGAGCTGTTTGAACCGTGCATAGAGAGGTTGTTGGGATTCCACGTAGGCGGCTCAGTGCACAGTTCACTGTAAAGCTCTTCACGGGTGGGGTGCGCATCAGCAACAAGGTTGTAAATGCCCTCAAGCTGATGTGTGAAGCAAAACTCAATCGCATGAATGATTTCGTCTACATGAGAGTGGTTGGTAGGTTGAGTGCCCGATCCAGGAAGCTCTTTGCCCGAAAGTCTCGCTGCACGCGCTTTAAGTTCGCGACCAGGCCCATAGATGCCTCCTAATCGGAGAATGCAGACTGTAACTGCATCAGAGGCGCAAGCCAAATATGTTTGTTCTGTGGCGAGCAAGATTTTGCCCTCGGGCGATTGAGGCAGAGGCGGAGTGGCTTCATCAATCCACTGCTCGGTTTGCTTTCCGTAAACGGACGTGCTGCTTGTATAGACAATATAGAGGGGCTTTGTACGCTCCTTAACTAAATGCTGCACACGCTCGGCCGTCTCCAAATAGGTCGATTCATAGCTACTGCCTACCTTGGGTGCAACGCAAATAATGAGCCCCTGGCAGCTGTCCAGAACCCCGTCAAAAGAGCCGATCATCACTTTTTCTACACGGGGGATTTTTTCAAGAGGAGCTTGTTTTTCAGGAGTCGTGGTGAGCGCAATAAAGCGGTCTTCTGGCCTGTCCCAATGAATGAGCAGACGCGTTCCTACATAACCGGCACCGAGCAGCATGATCTTTGCCATGCCTGCACAATACCTTGAAATGGAAAATAAAGTGAACTACTATGCGTAGGATGAAAAAAAAGGATGTGATTTTTCTCGTGTGCGCTCTGGCACTTGTTTTTAGTGTCGAGTTGATTGGAGGCTTGTTCACAGCTCAATCTGTCTCTACATGGTATCCAACGTTGAACAAGCCGATTGGAACGCCCCCTTCATGGGTCTTTGGACCCGTCTGGACAATTCTCTATATTTTGATGGCGCTTTCGCTCTACTTTGTCTGGAGACAAAAAGGCAGCTTGGGAGCTTATTTTTGTTGGGGCCTGCAGCTGTTTTTAAACCTGATTTGGTCTCTTCTGTTTTTTACTCTTCAAAACCCTTTACTTGGCCTCATCGATATCTGTGCACTCTGGTTGGCGATAGTGGCGACACTGATTGCGTGCGCGCGCTACTCCTACTGGGCCTCCATTTTATTGGTTCCCTACTTGATTTGGGTCTCCTATGCTCTTTTTCTAAATGCCATGATTTATGTTCTCAACTAGTAATTATATAAAAAAATATTTTATCTAATTGTTGATTTTTGCTAGTTTCCGGTTAAGCTATTGTTTAGCTGTGGAAAATCAACTATTGAGGATTATAAATATGTTAGTAGTTAGAGTTTTAGGAATGATTTTGTTAGCAGTGTATCTGTTTTTCAGTGGTCTGTTTATGTTAACAGGTATGCAAGTTCCTGCAATGGGGTCATCGCTTTTAGGATTAATTGGAATGGCTTCTGGTGTTCTCATCCTTATCTCTCTTGGTAAAAGCGACAGACGTTAGTATTCAAATTTATTGAGTACAAAAAGCACTTAGGCTCCGGTCTAGGTGCTTTTTTTACCTCTTTTCACTCTTGACTAGATCTTTAAAATCTCCTGTATTAACATGTATTTTTTGAACTTCACCAGGGTGGTTCTCTATGTCTTCATCTTCTTCTGCTGTTGATCCACATCGGATTTACGCGTATCGGTCGCCTCAAACTGCTAATCGTGGTGGTGATAACGAGAGTCGCATCCGTCCTTTGAATTATGGAACCAAGTGTGCATTGGCGGCAGCGGTTGTTGTGGGCGTGGTGGGGCTAGTCCTGATCGGATTGAGTTTTGCCAGCTCGGTTGGCCCTATTGGGAGTCCAGGCTTTTTCACATCCTTAGTTATGGGCGCTGCGATCACAACCTGTGCAGCTGGGTTGATCGCTCTTATTATTTGCAAACAGACTGATCGCCAAGCGGGCAGTTCGTATGTGGTTGTTCAATTGACTACGGATAGTGATGGAATTGAGGATAGATCTGATGTGGAAGTGCAACAAGGAGAGCCTCCACCGGGCAGTCCGTATGTGGTTGTTCAATTGACTACGGATGGTGATGGAATTGAGGATAGATCTGATGTGGAAGTGCAACAAGGAGAGCCTCCACCGGGTTATTTGAGCGCATCGCGAAATCCTCAACTTTTTGTGCAAGCTGCTTTGGGATATGCCAATAGACTAGTTCAGAATGCGGTAAATCTTCCTCAAGTGACAGTGAAAGTGCAACCGTCTAACTCAGACATTTTACGCTACATGCAGTTGCGAGAGAGGTTGAAGAAAACGTTTTATGAAGAATGGTGCAAGTATCCTGAAGACCCATGGTCCCAATCCGAGGTTGTGAGGGTATTTAATCCTCTGATGGTAGTCAGCTTTACGATTAGTTGGCTGGCTTTAAAGGAAATAAACTCAGGTGATAAAGAGATTTCAGTTGTATATGCCGAAAATAAAGAGGCTTTTGAAAAATACGATCGAATGTTTTTTCTAGCTCTGCGGGGTGGTGCCTATTCCGTTAATAACAGGATCGTCTATTATACGGAGCGGGAGAGTTGGGTGAACAAACATGCGCCTCCGTTTTGGGAACAAAATACTCCCCAGCAATGTTGGCGGATTCTATACAACGCTTTTTGTAGTGAAACTCCTGATAGCTTGAGAAACGATCTTGGTTTAAAGAGAATTGATGGTATCACTGACTATCCCTATTTTCAGTGGCCTGCAACCAGGCCTTCTTAATCGAAAGAAAAATCTTGAAAAATTAGGGTTGATTGTCTCCATATTCCCCCATTACATCGTGCCTATAGTGTGCGTCCCGCATTGATTGACGCGCATCGATAAATTCGGAGATATTGCGAAAGACGTGGAGGGCAATGCCCCCTCCGCAAAGCGTTAAGGCGCTGTCTGTGACAACGCCATATGTGGCGAGCCCTGCGTACATCGCTAGGGTAACGATAGCGGCCATGGTGAGAATGCAACGAGAAAATTGCTTGTAGTGAACAAGTGTGTGATAAGAGGCGATCGCTGCGACGGGGACTAGGCAGAGGATGGCAATCCCCGCTGCCATGGGGGGAATGACCCCAAAAAAGGCAAGTGCATAGAGAACGGTTTGGATGCCAAAAAAGGCCATCTGAACCGCCTCCGCAATGGCAATTTTGGAGGCAACTTGCTCGGCGGTCCCTTCAGGTACAGAGAGAATCTTTTCCCCTTCATGCGCGCGCAGCCGGTACTGCAAGGGAATGCAACTATTCACGTAATTCATGCGGCCATTAAAGCAAACAATCTATTTAAAATCAATGTGTTAGTAAAACAAATGCAATTCCCCACATCGTGAAGGCAATCCCGCAGTCGACACGTTTCCAGGCGCGTGGACTGCTGAGGACAGGGGCTAGCAGGCGACTCCCGTAGGTCATCGCAAAAAACCAGACAAATGATGCACTAATGGCGCCTAAAGTGAAATACATTTTTTCCTCGTTAGAGTGTTGTGCGGCGATGCTCCCAAGCAAAATGACGGTGTCCACATACACATGTGGATTGAGAAGGCTTAAAAGCATAATCAGAAGAATCGTTTTTTTTGCCGAAGGCAGTGGGATGTTCTCTGAGATTTTTAGCGCTTTGGGTTTGAAAGCCGATTTTAAGGACAAGATTCCATACAGAAATAAAAAGCCCACAGCCCCATACTTGGAAATGTCGATGAGCGCAGGGTGGCAGGAGAGTATTTTTCCAAAACCGGCTACGCCCAAAATAATGAGGAGGGCATCGATAAAAGAGCAGAGTAGAGCGGTTAGAAGCAGGTGGTGACGTAACAGTCCTTGCCGCAACACAAACACATTTTGCGCCCCAATCGCGAAGATAAGGCTGCCACCAGCAGTAAAACCTTTAAGCATCATGATAAGCATGGATTTGCCTGATTGAGAATACCGTGATCCAAAGGGACACAACCAATGGCTTTTAAGTGATGTGCCAATTGTTGCAGAGCAGTGTGGGCGGCGACGTTGTCAAACGCATCGACAAAAAAGATGATGCGCTTTGAGGTGGAATCGATGCAGGTTTTTGCTGCATCCTTGTGGTTCCAGAGCCAACACAGCACGTCTTTTTCATCAGCATACACAACTTGAGAGGGGCTCACCTCTACAGAGCGTTTCTCGCCCAATCCTTGAAACGTTTCGCCCGCCCTGGCAAAGCGGATGTGGATCTCTCCCTCTACTTTGTCAAGATCATAGCCCCCCATGGGAAGAAGGGACAATACCGAGCAGCAATTGTAAAGATCCACCACGTTGTAGATGTTCCATAACGCCTTTCCGGTTACAATTCGGCGTACAAGCGCTTCGATTGAGGAACGGTAGCTTTTGGCTTTGACACCAAAATCAGATGCATAGATCTCTCTCCATCGCGTAAGAGCTGGGTGGAGAGCGAAATTGGTTGCTTCGATCCCTTGCGCCTGTAGGGCAGGTCTGAGAGTCTCTTTTAATGCCTCCACATACGGGTCTTGCTTTTGGATCGCTACCTCGGCAATTAAATAGCCGATTTCAGCCTTTGGATACTTTTCGAAAATTTCACAACAAATACGCATCAATGCTCCTTTTTTTTCTTCTATTTTAAGAAGTTTCATGTCATAAGTAAAATGAATAGTTTTTATGTATCATTAGGAAATCTAATAATGCTAGATTACAGAGGAATCGAGGCTCTCTATACAGTGCAGCAGACGCAAAGTTTCGAGCTGGCAGCTCAAAGACTGCATCTTTCTCAGTCAGCTGTTTCACAGAGGATAAAGGGGTTAGAGACGCATTATGGCGAACCTCTATTGATTCGAACATTACCTTATTCTCCAACTCCATTGGGAGAGCGGCTGATCGGGCATTTTAAGCAGATTTGTTTATTAGAAGATGAGTTAGAAAAAGAGCTTGGTGAGTCGGCCACTCTTCCTTCTATTTCCATTGCGCTTAATCGAGACAGTCTTGAGACGTGGTTTTTGGATCTCATTGCGGAGCAGAAGCTTTTTGGAGAGATGTCTGTCGAGATTGTAGCAGATGATCAGGAACTGACGTTAAATTACCTCAAAAATGGGCTTGTTTCAGCCTGTTTGTCTACGACAGAGAAAGAAATTTCAGGAGGGCGTGCGCATTTTTTAGGAGAGATGGAGTATGTTCTGGCGGCCTCTCCTTCTTTTGTGGAGGCTTACTTTTCTAAAGGGAGCGCGCGCAGCTGTTTACGAAGGGCGCCTGCCATTAAGTTTGACCAGAATGATCGTTTACATGAACGGTATCTAGAGAAGTTTTTTAGCGTGAGTAGCGAGGAGGTACGCTTTTATGTTGTCCCTTCTGTTAGAGGGTTTAAACAGTTTGTCTTGTACGGTTACGGGTATGCCTTGATTCCCAAAATAGACATTCACGAAGAGCTCAAAAAAGGAAAACTAGTGCAACTTTACCCAGGTAAGGTATGGAAAATTCCTCTCTATTGGCATTTTTGGTCTGTTCAATCAAAATTGTATAGAGCATTCAATTTGAGCATTGTGCATCATGCCTCCGAGAAATTAACCAGGAGCCTTTAACATGACGCGTCGCTTAATTCTACTCACTTTCGTACTTTTTCTTGTCAGCTCAGTCTATGGAGAACCTCAATGGCACTTAAAGGGGCCCGACGATGGATGGAAAGATGAGGTATTAGCCCTTCAGTACTTCCATAACTCTGAATTGCAAAGGCAGTGGGTGTGGCATTTGATGGGCAGTCACGCTTTTAACGGCTACGAGCGCGTTCTCGATTTTGGATGTGGGGATGGCAAGATCACAGCTGAACTCTCCCATTTTGTTTCGGGAGGAGAGATTCATGGAGTTGATTTATCTGCTTCTATGATTGAGCTGGCCACCCGCTGCTTTCCCTCTAAGTTTTTTCCCAATCTCACGTTTGGTCAAGACTTAACAGAGCATCAGTACGATTTGATCACCTCCTTTAGTGTATTTCATATAGTGGCCGATCCAATCGAAGTGCTCGCGCGTCTTAAAGGCTCTTTGAGGGAAAATGGAAGACTTCTGCTTGTGATTCCAGCTGGAAATAACCCTGCTTTTTTTCAGGCTTCTAAAGAGACGTTTGAAAAGTATGGTCTAATGGCTCCCTGGAGGGGTAAGTCTTCAAGCGGAGTGACGATGCGCACCGTTGAGGGGTGTGAGGAGTGTTTGCGTGAAGCCGGGTTTGAGCCTCTTTCGGTTACAGCCTTTCACACACCGACTGCTTTTTTTAACAAGCAGGAGTTGGTGGAATGGATGGTGGGAACTGTAACAGCTAATTGGAGCATTCCATTGGAGAAAGCCGATACGTTTTTTCACGATGTGATCGACCGGATGGCTGAGCTGGATCCCGATGTTGTGGATGCATCAGGTGCTTACAACATGAAGTTGAGTCGGATAGAGGTTGTGGCTAGATAGCAACTAAGACCCGTGTTAAGAGGGAAGCTTCCCGAAAGGCGGTACTCCCTCGCCGATTAGACAAAGACATGTCCGCTCCCGCCCTAAGGAGAAGGCGGGTCGAGCGGATGTGTCCTTTTTGAGCTGCGTGAATCAGAGCAGTATTCCCTCTCCCATCTTGAGAATCCAGAGCAGCTCCACTCAGGGCCAGGAGTTTCACACAGGAATACCGCCCCCGGCGCGCTGCACAGACCAAGGGAGTTCTTCCTTTTAAATTTTGGGGATCCAATGGCGCGCCATACGCTAAAAGGAGGCGTAGACAATGGGTGTGTCCATTGCGAGCCGCCCAGTGAGAGGCGGTCATGCGGTGCGCATCCACTACCTGGGGGCTAATCCCTCTTTTTAAGAGGGCTCTGAGAGTGTGAAAAGACCCTTTTTTTGCCGCATGGATCAGCGTAGTTTCTTCTGTCCTAGGCATGGGTACCGGGAGAGATCTGTGTGTGGGATAAATGGCCATAAGTCTGCGCAATATTCTGCATTAAATACACTTATGCATCAATCTCTTTTCATTTTTGGGTAAAAAAAAGACGCCTATTCCAAGTGGGTAGGCGTCTCATTTAGTCTACAAAAACGTGCTACCCTTTCTCTCCTGGGCTATAGTCAATTGGGCTATCTGGATTATCAGGATGGTATTCCCAAGGTGTGTTGGCATGGGGATCTCCACTGGAACCCTTTTTGTCCATGTAATCCATCATGTAGTCGTCATCGTCCATGTCGTCCTGATCCTGACGATCTGTCCATTGAAAAGTTTTGGTTTTGTTGCTACTTGAGCCGCTACGTGGAGGCTTACCTTTTCCAAAGAAGAAGTACTGCAAACTACCTGTTCTGCGATTCTTCTTTGTGCTCCGATGCGAAGAGCGTGCGTTGCATGAAGAGGCTCCGCAAGAAGAGCTACCACCCATATACGAAGAGCTCCCACCGCGCGAAGAGCGCGTGTTGCACGAAGAGGCCCCACAAGAAGAACTGCCACCCATTCGCGAAGAGCTTCCACTGCATGAAGAGGCTCCACAAGATGAGCTGCCACCGAAAGAACCACAGGATTGGGCAAGCTCAACGGTTTGCATTTGCTGACTGGCATCGAGTTCGTTGAATGCGTTTTGTGCCTCAGAAGAGAGACCTTGATAAAAGGTCTGGATATCTGCTTGTGACGGAGCTGCTCCGACAAGCAAGCCGGCGCTGACCCCCATCAATGCTAGCTTTGCTAAATTACGTTTTTTCATTTTTTCCCCGTTTGTTCGTTAAGTGAAAGGTGATCCGCATCCTAAAAAAAACAGTATTATTCTACAAGCTTACTTGTTTCAAATCGCAAAAGGTGTATAATCCCCCTCTCTAAAAGGATGTTTACATCTGTGAAGTCTTTATTTTTTGCGCTCTCTTTTTTTCTCTTTTCCTCACTTGGGGCACATGATGCGCTAACCATGCATCAAGCGTGGAGCTTGGTCATGGAAAACTATGAAGAGGTACAACAACTTTGTCTTGATGAGTACCAAGCTGAACTGAACGTGAAACGGGTCTTGTCCTTACTGCTCCCACGCGTTGGGGTTGAGGCATCGCTCATGTATTCAAGTGCTACCAAGGAGATAGATGGATCCCGTTTCATTCCAACGAGTTTGCGGACGGGAACGCTTCGTGTAGAGCAACCGCTTATCAATATGATGCTCCGTCCCTCCTATAAAAGTGCGCAACTGGCCAGTCAGTCAGTGAGTCAGCAAGCGGATTATACGCTGACACACATTCTTTTTCTCACCTCTGAAACCTATCTGGCGATTTTGCAAACCGAAGCGCTTTTAAAGGTGAGTGATGTGCAACACTCTCTGGCAGAGCAGCAACTGGTAGCAGCTAAGAAACGGCATGATAATGGTGAAGCTCCGATTACTGACCTTCTGCAAGCTGAAGAGGAGGTGAGTCGCGCCAAACGCATCCATTTTGATATCGCAGATGCCCTCTGTTTGCATCATGAGCAGCTGGCTCGCTTGCTGGGATGTGAAACAGCTCATCTTCAACTGGAAAAACCCAATTTTTTGCAGCTGGAGCAAGAAGAGAGTCTAGATGCTCTTATCTGTGAAGGAGCCAAACGGCGACAAGATATTCAAAGCCTTTGCTCTTCAATTGAATCGGCTAAGTTTCAGATTCAGGCTCTTTGTCGAAGGAATTGGCCTAAACTCTCATTTTTGGGAGAGTATATTCTTGAGTCTCCCGAGACCATTGCGTTGCGCAATAACAACTGGAGCGCCTCTGTTTGGCTTTCGATGCCTCTGTTTGATGGAGGGATGAAGCGAATTGATGTCAAAGCGGCGCGCGCGGGGCTAACAAAAGCAGAGCTTCAGTATGAACGGATGTTAAAAGATTTGAGAGTAGAGCTGACGCGCATCTACCTAGAGATGGAGTCTGCAAAGCGGAACTATGACCTGCTCCGCACTGAGCAAGAACTTGCCCAGCAAAATTACGCCATTACGTCCGAGCGGTATGAAAAAGGGCTGGTTGCTAACATCGATTTGATGGCTGCCTTTCGTAACTATGTGGAAGCACAGGCAAATACAACAACAACTGCGTATAAGCTCACTTTGCTAAAATTAAAGCTAAGAAAGGAAGCGGGCTTTTTCGATGACATTCTAAAGGAGTGCTTATGAGGTTTTTCCTCCTGTGTACATTATTATTAGGGGCCTGCTCTCAGCAGGGGAGGGTTCAGGAGAGTGTCGAAGAGGCCTCTATTACAGTGGATGTCTTTGATATTGAGCCAGAAACCCTTCTTGAAACCGTTCTTGTTTTGGGAGAGATCAAGCCTAATCAGAGCGTGACGGTTTATCCCAAGACCCACGGTAAGTTACAATCTTATCAAGTGAAAAAGGGGCAGAGCATTCAAAAAGGAGACTGCTTGGCCACAATGGATCGTGATGAGGTAGGATATCAATACAATCAGGTGCCTGTCTATGCACCTCTTGCAGGTGTCATCTCTTCGCTTCCACTGAGTTCAGGTTGTGTAGTGAATCCACAGACAGTTGTAGGTGAGGTGATGCAAATCGATACGGTTACAGCGCGTTTTTCTGTACCCGATCAATACCGCGAGAAAATGCGGGAAGGGCAGGCAATTACGGTCCGTGTGGGCAGCTCTGCATATGCAGCTACTCTCAAGCCGATTGTGCCATTAATTGATCCCGCAACACGTACGTTTGTCGTTGAAGCGAGTTTAGATAACCCGTCTCATGCCCTTCTGCCCGGCATGTTTGCTAAAGCCACCATTGTTTTAAACGAAGTGCATCAGAGCATTTTGATTCCCGAAGAGGCTGTAATTGCCATGGGAGGGCGGTGGCACGTGTATAAAATGGAGAATGGCTCTGCCGTTTTAGAAGAGGTGAAGCTGGGCTTAAGAAAAGAGGGAAGAATTCAGATTACAGAGGGTCTCTCTGCGCATGAGCAGGTGATTACAAGAGGCTCTCACAAGGTCTCTGAGGGGCAAAAAGTGAGGCGCGCGCTTTAGATGAAACTTTCTCGTATTTGTATCAAGCGCCCTGTTTTTGCAGCTGTTTTAGCCATTGTTCTGATCCTCTTCGGTGTCATCGGCTATTTCAAACTCTCCGTGCAGGAGCTGCCGAGTATAGACTTTCCTATCGTGACTATTCAAACAGCTCTCACTGGAGCGAGCCCTCAGATTGTGGATGAGACGGTGACCGATCCGATTGAAGCGGAAATGAATAGCATCCAGGGAGTGAAGCACATTAAATCGCAGAGCTTTGATGGCTTTAGCTCTATTGTGGTCCACTTTGAGCAGAGCACAAATCTAGAGCGTGCGGTACAAGATGTACGTGATCGCATTGCACGGATGCGCAGAACGTTACCGAATGATATCAACGAGCCTCTGATCGAAAAATTGGATCTCAATGCGATGCCGGTGATGTGGCTGGCTGTACGAGGAACAGACATTGGGTCTACAGAATTGACTGATCTGGCTGAGCACACGATTCGAGAGAGGCTACAAAAGGTGCCTGGTGTGGGCTCGGTGATGTTAGCTGGGCATAAAAAATACGCACTGAGAGTCTGGCTTGACCCCACCCTTTTGTACGCCAATGGCTTGACTGCAGCGGATGTAGAGCACGCCCTTAAAGAGAACAATATCGAGCTCCCCTCGGGACGTATTGAAGGGATTAACCGGGAGTTTTCGGTCAAAACAGACGGCGAGCTTAAGTCGATCGAGGCGTTTGAAGAGTTGATTTTGGCCTATCGCGGCTCGAGCCCAATTCGTATGCGGGATGTGGGTCAGGTTACAGAAGGTGTTGAGGATGAAAGAAGTTTAGCTCGCTATACTAGCGAGGATGCTGTGGGGCTTGGTGTGATCAAGCAGGCCTCTGCCAACACGATTGATGTTGCCAATGGGGTAAAAAAAGAGTTAGACAAGATCCAGAATTTGCTCCCTTCGACTGTCCAAGTGGAAGTGGCCTTTGATTCGGCAGATTACATTCAACAATCTGTTGATGAGGTGAAAGAGACGCTTTGGAGCGCTTCTATTTTGGTTGTGATTTCCATTTTTATTTTCCTAAGAAATTTTCGTAGCACTTTGATTCCGGCGTTGGCGATCCCCATTTCGATTGTAGCGACTTTCTCTGCGATGCACTTTTTGGGCTTTACCTTGAACAACTTTACTCTACTTGCTCTCGTTCTTTCGATTGGCGTGGTAGTAGATGATGCGATTGTGATGCTTGAAAATATTTTCCGCCATATGGAGCAGGGAAAAACGGCCTATCAAGCAGCTCTAAAGGGCTCTAAAGAGATGGCCTTGCCGATTATTTCTGCCTCTCTTGCATTGATGACCGTTTTTATTCCCATCGCTTTTATGGAGGGGATGGTGGGGCAGTTTTTCTTTGAGTTTGGAGTGACGGTTTCAATCGCTGTCGCAGTCTCTGCCTTTGTCTCACTCACCCTAACGCCGATGTTGAGCTCTAAAATGCTCAAATCAACGCATTCACAGTCACGCTTTTTTGAGCGGTTCTACCAAGGCCTTGAAAATCGATATAAATCCACTCTACACGTTCTTCTCAAACGGAAATATTGGGTTGTGGTAGGGGCGTTTGCGCTTGTTTTAGGTAGCGCCCTTTTGATCGGTGTTATTGGCAAAGAGTTTGTCACGGATGAAGATAGGGGTAGCTTTATGGTGCTTTTGCAAGCTCCTGAGGGATCAACGCTTGAGTATACCGATCTTTATCTGCAACAGGTTGAAGAGAAGCTACATGCCCATCCCGGTGTAGAGGGGTATTTTTCGGCTTTGGCTCTTTCGCAATCAGGAGCGCCTGCTGTGAATAAAGGGATGATTTTTGTTCGGCTGACCGAGGCATCCCTCAGGGCTCATATGACAGAGATCATTACGGAATTAAGAGCAGAGATGCGAGAGATTGTGGGGGCAGATGCCTCTCTGATCACCATGAATCCATTTGCACAAGGGGCTCAAGCTAAAATGTTTGAGTATGTGTTAACGAATTCCGATTATGGTGAGTTAAAGGAGCATGTCTTCTCGTTTGTCAATGCGCTAAAAAAAACGCCTGGCTTTACCGATGTGAGTTCTGATTTTGAGGATAACAACGCCTTGATGACTCTCCACGTCGATCGCGATAAACTCTCCGATTTGGGAGTGTCGATTCCTGCAATTTCGGATACCTTAAATGTTTTGCTGGCGGGTAGGGAGGCGACTAAGTTTCAGAAAAAAGGTGAGCGGTACGGCGTCATTGTGCAGATGGCTCGAGAATTTCGTCTTACTCCCGAACACTTAAGCAGCCTGTACGTCCGTTCCGATCGAGGAGATCTGGTTCGCTTAGATCAAGTGGTCACAATGGAGCAGAGCATTGGCCCTAGTACCATCAATCGTTACGATCGGCGCAAAGCGGTGACGATTGCTGCTAACTTGGAGGGGGTGACTTTACAAGAGGCGATCCAATCGGCCGCTCTACTTGTCAACGAGCAGTTGCCCTCAACATTTACTCCGGTTTTATCTGGACAAGCTGAGGAGATGATCAAAACATTTTCCTCTATGCTTTTTACCTTTGCCTTTGCCTTGATCATCACCTACCTTGTTTTAGCTGCCCAGTTTGAGAGCTTTCTCTATCCATTGATTATTCTATTTGCGTTGCCTCTTTCATTAGTGGGTGCGCTTGGGTTTTTGTATCTATTTGGGATGACGTTGAACATTTACAGCTTGATTGGGATGATCATGCTCATGGGGCTGGTGACAAAAAATGCCATTCTCTTAGTTGATTGCGCCAATCAACTCCGTAAAGAGCACTTAAGTGCGCTAGAGGCGATTTGTGAAGCGGGAAGAGTGCGGCTTAGGCCTATTTTGATGACTGCGCTCTCCACTATTTTAGGCATTTTACCCATTGCTCTTGGATTAGGCGCAGGCGCTGAGTCCAGAAAGCCGTTGGGTGTCTGTGTGATTGGAGGAATGTTCTCTTCGACGGTGCTCACTCTTTTGATTATCCCGGCCTTTTATCTGATCGCAGATGCTTTAAAAACAAAGCTTATACGCCGAAAAGTGAGACTTGAAACATACGTAAGCCCGGAGAGCGAGGTTATTGCTCCGCGGTAGTCATGCCGGTCTGCTTCAAATAAGCAATGTGTGAGCGTAGCGCTCCCCAAAAGGTAGAAAACTCTGTGTACTTGATTTGGTACTCCTTGCACGTCTGTTTGATCAATCCATTAATTTTTGGATAGTGGATGTGGCTAATTTTTGGGAAAATATGATGAACGGCCTGGAAGTTGAGCCCGCCGGTGTACCAGAAGAGAAGCTTGTTGGCAGGGGCAAAATTCACGGTTGTCGCAATCTGATGAAGCACCCAGCTCTGTTCAAGTTGATTTGAGTTTTCTTCAAGAACAGGGAATTGTGTCTCTTCTACTAAGTGGGCTAACTGAAAAATGACTCCTAGAATAAATCCACAAGTGAGGGCCATAACTGTGTATCCCACTAAGGCCTTCCAAATACCGAATTGCAGCATAGGAAGAACCAAGAAGAGGGAAATATACAGAACCTTACTGATCCAAAAGATACAGTGTTGTTTGAAATCCATCTTATGCAGTGCTGTATTTCCAATTTTTTTCGAAAAATACTTTTTGAAATCACCCATAAAGATCCAAAAGAGGTAGGTAGTGCTATAAAGAACTAAACCGTAGATATGTTGATAGCGATGAAACCAGTAATTGGGCTGATTCTGATGCGTGCGGATCCACGGTTCGATATCAATATCCTCGTCGACCCCTCCAATATTTGTGTAGGTGTGGTGATTAAAATTGTGCTTGTTTTTCCACATAAAAACATTTCCCCCCATGAGGTTAAGGGAATAGCCCATGAGCGTGTTTAGCCAACCTTTATTTGAATAACTTCCGTGAGCGCCATCATGCATGATATTAAAGCCGATTCCAGAAAACGTGATGCCTAAAAAAGCGCAGAGAAGCGCAAGCCCCCAGGTAGGAAGGGGAGCCATCATGATCAACAGATAAGTGCTGATGGCCGCTAAAATAAATATAGTGGATTTAAGATAGATTTTATAATTTCCGGTCCGATTAATTTTATTGGCAGAGAAATAATTGTCTATTTTTGATTTTAGATCAGAAAAGAAATCACTGTTGTTTTTTTTAAAAGATAAATTTTGCATATTTTATTAAGAGTAAATAGAAACTGTTTTCAGTAAACCAGAATTACCATTCTCATGCAAGGAGATTTGGTCTATAAAACTTTGTCATTCCACGTTGCCAATCGTCACTCCAATGTATGTCTGGTTAGGAATGAAGGTAGATGACTGCATGAGCACCTGAGGCCAAAGCGCTTCGTCAAAGGCGTAGGTGTAAATGAGACCGCTTTCATGAAGGGCTTGGGAGTAAAGAGAGTACCAGGGGCCCGAGGCTTGGCCAGCAGGACTCAAGTTGGGGTTGACCATATAGTACTGATCTTGATTGGCGACGAGTCCAGGTAGGGTAATGGGGTCAGCCGTCGGCACGATCCCGACGATGATCGCCTCTTCCAGTGTCTTGTTCACCTGGATTCCATCTGCCATGCCTGGAGAGGTGTCGGAATCAATAAAAAAGGTGCCGCCAAAAATGGCGCGCGTGGTGGTAATCCCGGCCGTAGTGGGAGCGGACAACACGACCTCATACCCGCTTGTGTCGCTTGTAAAGGTGATGGTATCGTCTCCATTGATCACACCTGTATAGGTCTCGCCGCTTCCGTCAGGGATGGTGATCACAAGGGGATTGGTGCGGTAGAAGCTAGTCAAGCTCGACCAGATATCTTCGATGTAACTATAGCCGTAGTCAGTAGCATTATCGAGATAGTTTGGATCCATGAGTCCAGCTGCCATGGCCTTTTCGGGAGCGGCGATGCGGAGCACCTCTCCTCCATCCATCAGTAGGAGTGTGTTCCATTGGGCGGATAATGGAGCTTGGCCAAATAGGGTGGTGGCTCTCTCAATGATGGTGCTGCGCGGTTCAAAGAGGCCGGTATTAGAGCTAGAACCGACATCGGGGGTCGATAAGTAGCCATACAAAGGGATTGAAAAAGCGGTCACAGCGGTGGCATCCGCAGCTATCTCCGTGCCGGTAGAGACGTAGGCATATTCGAAGATATCAAAATTGGTGGTGTAGTTGGGATCTCCGGGATTGGTGCCATCAGGTTGTTGAATCCCGCCTGCCACAACGGGCATGTCCAGCGGCATTTCCATCGAAAACCAGATCACGCCTCCAGCGATGTTCGGAGAGTAAATCACCCGCCCTCCACTGGTCTCAGGAAGCTGATCAAGTGTGACGGCATAATTATTTCCATTGTCCCCAAGAACTGCGGGCACGAGCGTGCCGATTCCGGCTCCATCCACGTCTAGAAAGACTTGATCCGAAGTACCCTCGACATTTCCTGTTATCAGCACATAAACCTGGTCATCAGGGAGGCCACTATTGTTGACCAGAACGATTGGTAGAAGTTGGTTTTGGAACGGAGGAGGGGGTGGATTGGGTGGAGGCTGTGGTGTTGAGCCTTGACCACAGTTTAGCGCCTCTTTTTGTTCATCAATGAAGTCGTCGTAGAAATCAGAGAGCTCTTGTCTCGATGGTGTGCTCGCGGAGAAAAGGCAAAAGAGGAAGAAGAGAGCGGCTAACTTTTTCATGCGTTTTTTTACTTCATAACATTTTGAGTGATCAGTATATTGCCAATCAGTAAAATTTTTAGGAAGGATTCAATGAGACACGTTCTATTTTTTTTCGGTTGCTGGGTGATGACTGCCTCTCTTTTTGGCGGAGATGGATGTGGTGTGCACGACTTGCAATTGGGCTTCAACTATACACATGTTTGTTTCGAACCGGACGGAGATGCTGAGTTTGAAGGTGATTTGGGAGGTGTGCAGGTTCTCTATGAGTATAGACCCTGGAGTGGCCTTTATGCAGGGGCAAAAGTGGCATGGAGAGAGGGAAATGTCGAGCGTGATTTTTCTTATGTCGATGTGCAAGAGAGGTTGGGATACCGATTCGCGTTTTGCTGCGGATCAATCGAGTGGATCCCCTTTGCAGGAGTGGGGTATCGGCATGTTGGGCAGGGAACAACATGTCCACAGGGATGTGGTGTGGATTTTCGTTACAATACGTTCTATGTTCCCATCGGCTTGATCTCTCACCACTGCATCTGTCGCTCGCTTTCTGTCGGCTTAAATCTCACGTGGATGCCCCAGTTCTATCCCACTGTTCGCATCACTCCCCTGAATGGAGCGCGTTGGATTTTAGAAGAGACGTATGACAACTTTTTGGTCGAGTTTCCAGTTACATGGTGTGTGCAGCTAGGGTGCTGGGACTGGAGATTTGTGTTAAAGCCTTTTTATGAAAGATGGAACAATGGGCAAACAACAGCTAAAAAATCAGATGGCACTCCCTTGGGGCTTCCTGGAATTCGCTATGATTTTTGGGGGATCGATGTGAATCTCCTCTATGTATTTTGAGGTAAGAAACCATCTAATGATAAAATGTTGATCCACCACCCAAATTAGAGGTCCATTCGTGTTTTGCACAAAGCTGCGGTTAAGTCTACTTTCCGCCTGTCTCACATTGCTCTTGATAGGAAAAGCAGAAGCCTACACCGCTTATGCGGACAATCAATTCGATGGGACAGTCACCGCCATCGATACGCTTACAAATACTGTGATTGGAGGGCCGATTTCCGTGGGAACGTCTCCTTCTGGTGTGGCCATCACACCTGATGGAAACTTTGCTTATATTACTAATCCCGGAAGCGACAATGTGAGCGTAATCAACACGACTACAAATACAGTTGTCACCACTTTTTTGGTAGGTGATGGCAACTATGGGATTGCGATTACGCCGGATGGCCAGTTTGTTTATGCATCAAATTTTTCTGGCGACTCTGTAGTTGTGATTGATACATCTACCAATACGGTTGTAGGAGCTCCTATACCGGTAGGAAATGGACCTTTTGGAATTGCCATTACTCCGGATGGACAATATGCTTATGTGGCCAACAATCTTGGTAATTCTGTAGTTGTGATTGAACTTGCAACGAATACAGTCGTAGGGACTCCCGTTATCGTGTCCAATCCAAATAGCATTGCTATCACCCCCGATGGAAAATTTGCTTATGTAGCGAGCCAAGGAACTGATACTGTCGAGGTCATTGATACAGCGACACGTACAATCGTGGCGACGATACCTGTAGTTGATGCGCCTTTCGGAATAGCGATTACTCCTGATGGCAAATTTGCCTACCTAACCAACGGTGGACTTGCGGCGTCTGTCAGTGTAATCGACATTGTTACCAATACAAATATTGATACAATTCCCATCGGTAATGGTCCTGCCGGAATTCCCATCACGCCCTCTGAGTTCCCTATTTCGGGTGTTTCGGAAAAGTGTGTCTTTTTGACGTAAACAGACCACATTAATGTGATTTCTTGGGAAAACATTTTTGCTTTTGGTGGCTATAGAATATATAGGAATGGAGTTCTCATTGGTATAGTTCCCATGGCAGGGCCTTTTACGTTTGAAGACCACAACCAAAGCGTAGGTCAAACCAGCACCTACACAGTTGAAGCGTTAAATGCGGGAGGCATTGTCGTTTATGCAAGAAGTATTACCCTCACAACAGGCGAGAGCTAGTAATCTAAATTTTTAGGTAAAAAACCACCCACCTGCATGTTCCACATACGAGTGTAAAGACCTTCTTTGATCATCAAAGGGGAGTGGGTTCCCTCTTCGACAATTTTTCCCTTGTCAAAGACGAGAATCCGATCCATTCGCGAGAGGGTGGAGAGGCGATGGGCGATCACAATGGTGGTTCGGTTCTGCATGAGACTCTCCAAACTATCTTGAATGTATTTCTCTGTGACAGAGTCGAGCGATGAGGTTGCCTCATCCAAAATCAGAATCGGCGCATCCATTAAAATGGCTCTAGCAATCGCAATTCTCTGCTTTTCTCCTCCAGAAAGCTTGGTTCCTCTCTCTCCCACTTTCGCCTCATAGCCCCCAGGTATGTTTTGAATGAATGCATCGCAATGCGCCTGTGTGGCGGCATGGAGAACTTCTTCTTTTGAGGCCTCAGGCTTTGCATAAGAGATGTTTTCCCACAAGGTGCGGTGAAAAAGAACTGGATCTTGAGGAATCAAGGCGATTTGACGCCGCAATGATTTTAACGTGGAGCCCGCAATATCCTGTTTGTCAATGAGGATTTTACCTTCATGGAGAGGAAAGAAGCGCAAAATGAGATTCACAAAAGTAGACTTTCCCGCTCCTGTGAAGCCGACAAGGCCCACTTTTTCTCCTCCGCGGATCTGCACATGCTTATTAGTAAAGAGCTTCTTTTCTCCGTAGTGAAAGCTCACTCCTTCAAAAGCAATTTCTCCTGACGAGACGTTTAATTTCCCGGCATTTGCATTATCTCCTAAGTCTTGTGGGTCTTGCATGACAGAGTAGGCCTGTTTAGCTGTTCCAAAAGATTGAAATAGAATAGGAAGCGCGCTCCCTACCATCCACATAATGCCCCCGATACTCCATGTTGTCGTGAAAACTTGTACGGCTTGACCGGTTGAGATTTGATCGTGAAGCCACAAGTAGATGAGAGAGCCGAGTAGGGCAAAAATAATTCCTAAAATAAAAAACAGAGAGGTGACGCAGCGCATCTTTTCGACATACCATTTTGCCCGCACGTTTGTGTCGATCTCTTCTTGCTGGTAGGGAGCCATTCCTTTTTTTTCATACTTAAAACGGTAGAAGAGGTTGACGGCGAAGTTATTGGTGAGACTGTCGACAATCTTTCCGAGCAGCGTGCTGCGCGCCTCCCCATGACGATGTTCGTAAAGATCGCAGGTGCGGGTAAATAGGAGACAAATGGTCAAATGAATCAAACTCCAAGCGAGCAGGAGCCAGGAAAAGAGAGGGTTCACAAACCAAAGGAAAACCGCACCCAATAGCGAGGCCATACAAGCAGGAATAAGAGGGAAGTAGAGCTGCTGAATGATCGACTCGACCTGTGTGGTCATATCTGTGATCTTATTTGCCAGATTTCCGGCAAACCGTTCATTAAAGTAGCGTGGAGAGTGGTGTTGAATATGGTCGAACAGTGTCATGCGTATACGAGCTTGAAGTGTGGGCAAGGCCTTGGCCATTAAAAAGCCCATGATACGCGAAGAGGCTTCAACAAAGAAGACCAAACAGAGTCCGCCTATAATCGGGCTTTTCAGTGCTTCCCAGGCTGCCATTCGATTCCCTTCATATTGGGTAAAGATATCGACAACCACATGCAAGATGTAGGGCCATATTAAAACATCCAGAGGCCAGGCGAAGGCATCGAGAAAAAAAATGAGAAAAAAGACCCCTTTCTGGCGTCGCATGAATGACCAAACAAAGCGAGTGAGCTCACGATAAGAAACCACTTAAACCTCTCAAGAGTATTTGTTCACAAGGGATTGGACAACCATTTGATAGCATGTGCTTTCAAACGCGTGCTGAAAGGAGCAACCTGGGTCGGGATCGAGTATGGTCACATTCCGGATTTTAGCCAATTCCTTCTCGTAGTAGCGGCATCTTTTTTGGGTATAGGTCTCGATTACCCGTGGGTTGAGCGAGTCGATTTTCAACAAGGCATCCCGCCTGGCTAGCTCGAAGAGCATCTCTTGGGGCTCGATGCCTCTTTTCTGTGCGGTATATCTTTCTAAAGCGAGAATTTGCAGCTTAGGCGAGCCCAGACGACAGATCGGGTCGGCAGCGCTTGCGTAATTGTGTGAGTCCGGGTGACACGCTCCGGGTGCAATAAACGAGCCTCCTCCGAAAGAGAAGACTGTCAAACGCATCCTTTCAGGCTTAGATAGGTGTTTCAGAGCGCGTTCACAAATGATCGCCCCCTGACTATGTGCAAAAATCACAACAGGGCGTGTCTGATCCGCAAGGGCAATTAGATAGCGAAAAAAATGAGTAGCTCGGTGAATCACAGGGGTATCCAACGCACTTTTTTGGGCCAAGACAGTGAGCAGATCGAGTCCTGATTGTGTATCGTTAGGTAAAGAGTAGACAGTCGCTCCTCCAGCTGCATCGGCGATCATGTGTGCGGAGCGCAGCGCTCTTTCTTTTGTGTTGTAAATCCCGTTGATAAAGCCCCAAATCGTTTGCTTCTCTTTTTTTTGGCCAACCACACGCGCTAGGGTGGTGACGCGCTCCTCCTTGGGTAGCCGTTTCAGAGGCTTTTTGATGTGCCGAACGGGGCGTCTGGAGCGGAGATAGATTTTCCCCTTAGGCCCGTGTACAAGGGAGGCATCGAGACGGTGTGTCTGAATCCATTCTATTGCTTTTCTTTTAGAGAGAAGCATCCCTCCACTGATCAGATAGTCTTTTTTCTTTCCGGGGCCATTGTCTATTTTTCCTATGATACGCGGAAGAAGAGAGAATTTCTCATTCCCTAGCTTAGTGAAGTTGCAAAGCTTTTCGATCGCTCTGATGAGGAGGGCAAAATCCGCAGCGGAAAAGGTGTGAAGCTTTTGATTTTTAGGCAAGTTTCCCAAAGCGTGTAGTTTTTCAACAAATGCTTCCGGATCATTTGGCTGATAGCATTTACCGAGGGCTCTTAGGGTTCTGTTGGCGAATTTTTTCAGTTGGAGCCACTGTTCAAGTGCCTCTCTTCCTTTTTCCGGAGAGGGGAAGATCGCGTACTCTTTAAACCCACCGATCGAGCCACTTTTTTTGGCTATAGGGCTTCTGCTGGGAACGAGCCCGGGGTTGTTGAGACGCCAAGCAAGGGTTCCTCCCTCGGCCAGGTATTTATTGCCTGAGGCGTCAAAGTAGGCAATTCGCTTCTCATCCTCTTTTTGGGCTAAAATAAACATTACAAGTAATTTGTTTGGTGAGAGGGCAGACTAGCAAGTTTCTCTCTGGCTGTCAATTTGATTAAAAAATGATCTACTGGTTGTTGTTTATGGTTATTAATGTTAACATTTTCTTTATATAAACAGAAATCACTGAGGTTTTTATGTCAGCTTCAACATCTTTATCTGCTCATTTACCTGCAGGTCCTCATCAAAGGGAAATCCGTACTTCTTCTAAGTGCATGCTTGTTGCCGCTACAATTGCTCTGATTGCGGGAATTGTTCTGGCGAGCCTAGGTGGAGCCGGCTTGCTTGGGTCTGTAGGGATTCCAGGTTTTGCGGGTGGTCTGGCTGGAGGGGGTGCTTTGACTGTGCTTTCTTCTCTAGTCTTGATTGGAACAGCCTGCCTAGCCCGCCGTCGTAGCATAAGAAGTAGAGCTCCAACAACACCTACAACAACACCTACAACAACACCTACAACAACACCTACAACAACAGCCCCAGCTATGACAACAACCTCGACTTCCACTCCAGTTACTGTTAGTGGAGGAGGAGTTGCCAGTTCTCGTGCATTTGATGTTTACGCGTATTTAGAGCGAAATAGAAATGCAGATTTTATTCGGAACAAATCGTCGGAAAAAGGGAAACTTGCCTTTACTTGGGTGATGATGAAGCTTGGGGGCTTTGAAGTGGCCTTTCCTACTTCAGGGCTTTTGCCTTCTGATGCTGTTCTGGCTTCCCTTTCCCCAGTGCTCAACAAGACTCTATTTCGTCTCTCCACAACCCATGGAGTGCAGAACGATATTCCAAGCTCATCGAGAGATGATCGTTACATACATGTGTATCAGGTGGCTAGTCAATATAATGCAGCTGAGGCTCCCAGGCCCTTTACTCCACAATTTGGTCATGCGATGGCTACTTCAGAGGGGGATCACACACAAGGGCCTCTGGCTCAGAGAACAAACCCAGACGCGTTTGAGTTGGTAACGGCGTTTTTGACTCATTCAGGCTTTAATATGCTAGAAAAAGTCTTAACAGATGATGGCACAACAACCTATACACCTAATTCTCCAATTGAGCACGGTTACTTACGTCCGGACGATACGAATATTGCTCATCTAACGGCTCAGTTTCAAGCCAACTACGGTCATGCAGAGTATGTCTGCTACTCAAGCTTACGTCCTGATTGGGATGGAAAGTGGCCTGTTTACATTATGTTGCAGGCTGCTCCCGCAATTGGGTATGCGGGTCTAAGTGCTCCTTCGGATGAGTTGCAAAAATATGCGGCGCTTGCCAATTATCTAGCCCTATTCCGTCATGGCATTCAGCTTGCCCAGGAGAAGGGGGAGCCGGTGGTCTTGCACGCTGCTGCGGTTGGGGGAGGTGTTTTTGGCAATACAACAGCAAACTTGCAGTGGGGATTTCAATTAGCTGCTTCGGTTTGCCAGGCCGAGATGCTACAACATAATGTTTCTGTCCAGCTTGAAGCATATAACGGTAAAGGACCTATGGCGGCTATTGCTGCCGGCTTAGACATTCCTAACGGTGAGCGCCTTGGCGATCCCTCAGTAGACTAGGGTTGGTTCATGGCATAGCTGAGCTGTACAAGTCCACTTGGGTACGCTTGGGAAGAAACGAAGCGGCAGGGGAGCTCTTTGGTGTTAAAAAGTGGGATTCCTGATCCAAGGATTACAGGGATCACCGATAGAGTCAGAGTGTCGACTAGTCCCAAATCGAGAAATTGGGAGATCGTGACTCCTCCATCGACCCAGACATGCTGAATTCCTTCTGCGTGCAATTTAGCAACCAACTCGGTCAGGTCTCCCTGGTAGAGCTCTGCCTCCTCACGCACTGTTTCTAGACTTTTGCTCAAGACAATGATTTTCTTCCCTTTGTAGGGCCAGTCGGGAACGCTGGCTGCAACCTCATAAGTATGGCGCCCGAGAATGACCCCGTCGATGCTGTCTAGCAGTTCTTGAAATCCATAATCTTCATCTGGATCACCCACTTGATCAAGCCAGTCAAGAGAGCCATCTTCACGTGCGATATAGCCATCGATGCTGGTGGCGATGTAGACAGAGGTCTTGGGGCGTGCCATCAAGAGCTCTCTTCAATCGCAATATAGAGGTCGATTTCAGGAGGGGATACGGAAAAAAATTTTTCTGTATATAGCTCGTAGTCACCTGTATATGTCCGCTTGAGGTCTGATTGTTGCCAAATATGCTCCCACGTCTCAATAAGAGTCTGAGGATGCTCTCCCACCGCTTTGAAGAGGGCATAGGAGCCACCAGGGATCTGTTTGCCTACCATTCCATCTGGAATGTGATCGAGCGAGCTAACCGGGCACCCGACAACCAATGTGTAAGGCTGGGTGTGGTCGCCTTCATAGTCGCAATAAAGGCCAAGAACTTGGTGCGCTGTTTTATTGGGGATTTGATTGATGATCTCCTCGCTAGAAAGTCGCTCCCAGAGCTCAGGAATATCACGCTCTCCCGTTTCAGGGGTGTTAGACGTGCGGCAGGCGATGCCGATCAGCTGCATCGCAGGGCGTTGAACAATTGTGTGGCTTTCCATAAGTGCTGATTCCTTCAATAGTTGTTTAACTCTAGGGATTCTTTGTGCCAGGTCGATGGTAGCATCACGAATGTGGTAGGCAAAAGGGAAAAAAGCCTCTTCTTTCTCGATCCAGCCGACAAACCAGCCGATTTCTTTCTCACCGCTCCGTCCCCACCCTGTTTTACCAAATAGCTTCCATCCATCCACTCCCTCTTCAAGAAACAAGAGTTCTTTGGTCATCTGCATGGCGTGGGTTGAATGGCAAAGCATGTTTTGGATAAAGGCGACCTGTTCTTCGGCAGAGATTTTCAAAGACGAGCTCAACCATGCTCTGGTGAGGCCACCTGAGGCGTCTTGGTTACCATAATCAAACGCATTTAAGTAGTGTTCAAAAAGATCCGGACCTAATTGCTCGGCTAATAAGCGCGAGTACCACACACAAGAGTGTTTCATCCATGATTTGGGGGTTTGAGGGTGTTTCCACACTTCCAAAAAGTCATCATATCCTTCCTGAAAATCCCAGGTAGGGGTCTGCTCATCGATTAAGATGCCTGCCTCATACCCCATCAAGCTCAAGGCGATCTTAAACGTGGAACATGGAGAGACCCGCTCATCGGTATGGGGACCCAGTTTTTGCAGGCATACGTTCGAACTGCCATCTAGCAACACAAAGTTCTCTTCAGATGAAAAAGTGGGCATGTGGCAGAATAGAGCAAGCAAAGAGGAGAGAAGAAAATATTTCATGAGACCATTTTGTTTTGAAAGACATTTTGACACATCTATTGATTTATTGGCTGCAATGAAAGCTCTGTTTTTAATTTATTGGATAGTCGGAAATTTTGTTCTGGCTGGTGCTGACCAGCAGCACATTCTTTTTGAAGAGCTGTTCGCAGAGCAATACAGTGAATGCCCCTATCTCAATGAATCTAATCCAACCAAGCAACTCATTCTTTTTTCCGGGACTCCCGGTATGGGTAAAACAAAAGTTGCAAAGGCTCTCGAACATCACTTTCGTGCCATACGCGTGAGCGCTGACGAGGCAAGGATTCTTTTAAAAAAGCGTTCTTTAGATGTTCACCGCCTTGTTGATCCCTATATCATTTGGTCTCTCAACAGGCTCGCCTCTCTTTTTCACAACCACCTCATTATTCTCGACCGTAGTGTGGATCGGACGTACGATAAGACCATTTGCTTTGCCCGGCAGAACGGCTACACCCCGTTTTTAGTGCGGCTTGAGGTTGATAAGGACATTGTGAAAAAAAGAGTAGAAAAGCGGGGATGGGTGGTGGATCACCTTTCTGAAAAAATGAAAAACTACTGGTTAGACTATCAGCGTTTGGGAGAGCGGACCGAGCCTGATTTTTGTTTCAGAAACAATACCCTACCCGAGTTTGACCAAGCATGCAAAGAGTTATGCGCAAAACTTGAGTCGTGCATGGAGTGTATGACCTCTTTACAAGGTAGTTGCCGCTTTTCTTCAAAATGAGCAGTTTAGCTTAAAATTTCTTTAAATAATTGATTTTTAGTTTTCTGTGATTTAACATCTTCTTTTTTACACAGTCGATGAGTGGAGGGTGGAGAACGTGAAATTTCAACGATTATTAGCCGTGTTTTTGCTCGCTTTTCTTTCGATCGGCTCTTCTGTCTTTTCGGCCAATTTTACAGTCGCTTCTTATAACTGTGGTGGGTTAACCAATCATTACGATTACATTCGAGCTGTCTGCATGCAGAAGCTGGTTCAGGAGCGATACAACAGTGAGCCTGCAGTGATGGCTCAGCTAGAAAAAATTCAGAACACAGCTTTAAAAATGCTTTTCTCTGAAGATCAAACGGCTCGAAAAAAATGGGATGATGAAAAATACGCAGAGTGTCTCGCCCGCATCACGTCTCATCCCGATGATCCGGAAAGCATCAACAAAGTATGGCGAGAAAGATGTGAACAGACGGTCACACCCTATAATGTATGCCCTGTGGTGATTCATGACGCAGAAGTGGGGGCCATGCTACAAGATCACCTGCGCGACTTGACCAAAGGACAAAACATCGACCTGAGTCAAGAAGCTCCGCTCAATGACTGGTTAGAGGTCGCACGTCGTGTGATGGCTAAAAGAATTTTTGCGCATCAACTCAACTATGACATTATCTGTCTTCAAGAGGCTGATTATTTAGATCGCTCTGTTTTTCCTGATTGGAGTGCCCCCCATAAAAATAGGACCACCTAGCCAGCTCTAAGACATAGGAGTATTACTAGGTATATGACTAGTTC
>JAJACP010000018.1 GCA_022601445.1 Chlamydiales bacterium
AGGCGTTTAGAGAGAAAGCTCTCTAGTGTCGAAACACGAACCGTCCAGAAATAAATGCCCGTCGCAATAGTCGCGATCAAAATTAAGAAAAAAATAAGACGTGTCATAGGTGAAAGCGTGCCAGATTTGACTAGATAATGTCAACGAGGGGTTATATTAATTAATTGCATTATATAAATTATTATGTTATAATAGTTTATCTTTTTAAATCAACTAATAACGGTGATATAATATGTCTTCTGCTACTAATACGAGTGCAACAGCTTTTAACTCTCTAAGTATGGCTCTGATTGAGGCAGATCCGAATCTTTTAGCTGTGGCTAATAAGCTCCCTAAATCAGGGATGCAGGCCTTCACTTCCGAGGAAGGAGGCGCGTTTACAATTACATATGAAAGTGCCCAGCGGGCTCAGGTGGATACGCCGATGGGAATCGCGATTGTTAAGGTCGCTCAGGTCGTGACGGGTAAAATTCACAAAGCAGAAGGGGGGCGTTTAGCCGCTCTTGAGATCTTGTCTGGTTTGGGTGGGGAATATCGATTGGGAAATGAGCGTGTCAGCGGGTGTCTTTTCAATGCGACTACGGCTAAGGTTAAAATGAGTGTTTCGGCGCGCGGAGAACTGGAAGTGTCAGGAAACTACACCTCGCCGGGAATACTTTACGGGACGAATACCAAGGCGATTGACCCGAGCGAAATTAATCAGAACTTAGTTCTAACGACCCAAATCAACTGGAAAAAGGCCTAAAAAAAGCCCCTCTTCTTAGAGGGGCTTTTCTCTTCTAGTAGTCCATGCCTCCAGGCATTGGAGCTGCTGGTTTCTCTTCTGGAATCTCCACAATAATGGCCTCTGTTGTGAGCAACATTGCTGCAATAGAACCGGCGCTTTCTAAAGCCGAGCGGGTCACTTTGGTCGGATCCAAAATTCCACTTTTGAGCATGTCTGCATACTCATCAGTCAGTGCATTATACCCTTCTGAAGTAGGTAGGCCAGCTACCTTCTGGAAGACAATTGAACCTTCTTCCCCAGCATTCTCTGCAATCTGCTTGAGAGGAGCCGCAAGTGACTTGGCAATGATGGACGCTCCAATGCGCTCATCATTTTGAAGTGAATCGGCTAACTTCTCAACAGCAGGCATGCAGCGAATCAGAGCGGTTCCGCCACCAGGCAGAATCCCTTCTTCCACAGCAGCAGCTGTTGCATGCTGAGCGTCGTCAACACGGTCCTTTTTTTCTTTCATCTCAATCTCAGTGGCCGCGCCCACACGGATCACAGCCACACCACCTGAAAGCTTTGCCAAACGCTCTTGTAGCTTCTCTGTGTCGTAGTCAGAAGTGCTCTCTTCAATCTGGCGAGTGATCTGGTCACAACGCGCTTTGATCTCTTCTTTAGAACCGGCACCCTCAACAAGTGTGGTCTCTTCTTTTTTGATGACAGCTTTCTTCACCTTTCCAAGCATCTCAATGGTGGTGTTTTCCAGCTTCATGCCGAGCTCTTCACTGATCAGGGTAGCGCCTGTTAAAACGGCGATGTCTTGAAGCATGGCTTTACGACGGTCACCAAAGCCTGGTGCTTTGACGGCACACACCTTTAGGCCAGCACGCATACGGTTCACAACTAGTGTGGCAAGCGCTTCACCTTCCACATCTTCTGCAATAATGAGAAGGGGACGGCCAGATTCGGCAGCAGCTTGAAGAATCGGAAGAAACTCTTTCATAGCCGAAATTTTCTTCTCGTAGATGAGAACAAGGGCATCTTCTAAAACAGTCTCTTGTGTCTCAGCGTTGGTCATGAAGTAAGCGGAAAGGTAGCCGCGATCAAAGTTCATGCCCTCAACAACATCAAGAGTGGTTTCAAAGCCTTTGGCTTCTTCTACAGTGATGGTGCCGGTTTTACCGACTTTTTCCATCGCTTTGGCAATGATCTCTCCAATCTCTTGGTCGTTGTTAGCCGAGATAGTGGCCACCTGGGCAATCTCTTTTTGGTTCTGAACAGGCTTACTGATTTTCTTGAGCTCTTCAACGACAACTTTGACCCCTTTTTCAATCCCACGCTTGAGATCCATTGGGTTGGCCCCTGCTGTGACGTTACGCAGACCTTCTCCATAAATCGCTTCAGCAAGAACTGTGGCAGTGGTTGTGCCATCACCTGCTTTGTCTGCCGTTTTGCTGGCCACTTCTTTGACCATCTGAGCGCCCATGTTCTCATGCTTATCTTCTAGCTCGACTTCCTTAGCTACGGTAACACCGTCTTTGGTGACTTGAGGTGCGCCATAGGATTTGTCGATCACCACGTTGCGTCCCTTGGGACCGAGTGTGACTTTTACTGCGCTAGCAAGGGTTTTCACCCCTTTAAGAATTTTCTGTCTTGCTTCTTCTTGGTACTTAATGTCTTTAGCTGTCATAGCCGTTTAGCTCCTTTTGATACGTATTTTTATTCAACAATGGCAATGATGTCGTCTGAACGGAGAATCACATACTCGTCGCTATCAATAGTGACCTCTTGGCCTGTGTACTTTTCCATGAGGATTTTATCCCCAACTGCAACTGGAAAAGGAATTAAGTCACCTTTCTTATCTTTTTTGCCAGTGCCAATTGCCACAACAGTGGCTGTCTCTTGCTTCTTTTGAGCCGAGTCAGGAAGAATAATCCCTCCTTTGACTTTCTCTTCAGCTTCTAAACGCTTAACTAATACTCTGTTGCCCAAAGGCTTCAGTTTTGTTTGTACGGCTTGCTCTGTCATGTTTTCTCCTTGTTCAAGAGTGAATTGTTTGAAGAGAGTAAAGATAGCAAAATAGGGGTATTTTGAGCAATGGAAATTAGCACTAAATAGAGGCAAGTGCTAATAAAGAAAAAATTTAAACTAAAAGTGATTCAAATTCAGTGAGAAGCGAATCGAATTTCCGAATTGCAGCTTGCACAGGAGCTTGAGTTGTCATGTCGACGCCCGCGAGTTTAAGCAGATCAATTGGGAAAAGAGAGCAGCCGCCTTGAAGAAAAGCGAGGTAATTGTCTTTTGCGGTCGCATCTCCGCTGAGCACATTTTCAAGCAAGCTAAATGCGGCACTGATTCCAGTGGCGTACTGATAGACGTAGAAATTGTAGTAGAAATGGGGGATGCGTGCCCATTCGATCTGGATTTCAGGATCAATCACAGCGTCGGGACCAAAGTAATCGATATTAAGCTGGTAGTAGAGCTCTTTGAGAAGAGCGGGAGTCAAAGGAGTGGCGGCTTCGACAAGTTCATGGATAGTGAGTTCAAATTCAGCAAACATGGCTTGTCTAAAGAGAGTAGCGCGGATATCTTCGAGCTTCTCATTCACTAAAAAAAGGCGTTCCTCTTTTTTTGTAAATTGTTTGAGTAGAAGTTGCATCAGCAGCTCTTCGTTAAAAGTGGAAGCTACTTCAGCTACAAAAATAGGGTAGTGAGAGTAGTGGTAGGGCTGGTGTGTTTTGCTTAAGTGGGAGTGCATGCTATGGCCCGCTTCGTGGGCGAGAGTAAAGGTATCGCGCAAAATACCACGGAAATTCATCAAAATATAGGGAAAGCTATCGTAACAACCGCTAGAGTAGGCGCCTGAGCGTTTGTTTTTATTTTCATACCGATCAACCCACCGCTCTTGCTTGAGTCCCTTTTTCAGACTTTCTTGGTACTGACTACCAAGGGGAGCGACCGATTCAATGATCACCTCTTCTGCTTCTTGGTAGTTCATCTTGATGTCGACCTCACGTACAAGAGGAGCGTACATATCGTAGAGGTGAAGCTCGGGGAGGTTGAGTACTTTTTTACGGAGGCCAACATAACGATGTAAAACAGGGAGCCCGTCCCGAATCGCGGCAATTAAGGTGCGGTAGACGGATTGAGGAATCTTTTTAGGAAAAAGCGCTGCCTCTAAACAAGAGGGGTAGTGGCGGGCTTTCGCTTGAAATACATGGCTTTGTATTTCCCCTTGTAGGAGCTCGGCTAACGTATTTTCAAATCCTTGAAAGGTGCCGTGCATTCCTTTGAAGGCATTTTCACGCAGCACGCGGTCAGGTGAACGTAAATAGGTCTGATACAATCCGTGAGAAAGGGGGTGCTCTTGTCCATTTGAATCTTGAATGGCTCCAAATTGAAGATCGGCATTGTTGAGGGCTGAAAAGGCTTTAGGAGGGGTTTGCATCGGTTTTCCGGCCATGGCCAAAAGCTCTTCTTTGTCAGCACTTAGAGTGTGTGGGCGCATCCGGACAATTTTTTCAATGTGAAAGCGATATTCAGCCAGTTCTGGAGCTTTGAGGTAGCGGTCGACAACATCG
Organism: Chlamydiales bacterium; assembly: GCA_022601445.1. Classification (GTDB taxonomy): domain Bacteria; phylum Chlamydiota; class Chlamydiia; order Chlamydiales; family JAAKFR01; genus JAJACP01. Next base: position 4,294 of record JAJACP010000018.1, read on the forward strand.
GCAGGGAGGGCTAAAAGCTCCGGTTCAATCCAAGCGCTCTCTTGCTGGAAGTCAAAAAGAAGAGCCATGATTTGTTGATAAGCACTCTTGTGCGTATCGTGGGTCATCTCTTCATCGTGACGTAAATGCGCGTATGTATGGAGTTTTTCCAGCTCACGTGAAATGGCGCAGGAGCGATCAAACACCTCTTTAACAACGGAAGCATTTTCAGAAAGTCTGCCACGAAAGTTTGCCAAACCGGGCCAGCGGGGTGGTGAGGCCTGCTCACAAATGGCTTTAAGGTCTTTTTCCCAGTTTTCAAAAAAGGGGTAAAGCGCTTCGACATTCCATTGATCTTCAGAGGGGAGTTCAGAGCGTTTTTTGAGGAGTTCTGTAGCTGTTGACATAGTGTTGACTAATAATGGATGTAAAATTTGTTGCGGGCAAGCTCGATTATGGTATCAACGGCTTCAACGGCATCTGTTCCTTCAGCTTCAACCGTGATGCGTGAGCCCCGTGCAGCTGCTAGAGTCAAAATCCCTAGCAATGACTTCGCATTGACAACGAGGTCTTGGTAGGTCAGATTGACTTGCGCTTTAAAAGAGGTCGCGCACTTCACAAGCTCAGTGGAGGGGCGGGTGTGCAAGCCTTTGTCATTGATCACAATGAAAAACCCTTTGGCCTGACTCTCTTTGGATTCGGACTGCGTTTCTTCTTTCTCTTTTATAACCATAGATTCAGTGAACATACACAATAGGAGCCATGGGGGCAATAAAATTTTTATTCTTCATACGGAATCGTTTTTTCTAAAACAGTTCGCGTGCAATACACAGGCACTTTATGGAGCAGCGCAAGAGTGATGCAGTCGCTTGGCCGGGCATCGATTTCCACAATTTGCAAGACATCCCCCGTCTGCTGCTCTAAAAAGAGGCGAGCAAAGTAGATGGTATCTTGTAGATCATTGATGACAACTTGCTTGAGCTTCACTTCAAGCCCTCTGAAGATTTGGTTGAGCAAATCGTGGGTGCTGGGGCGTTCTTTTTCAGTGGAAGCTAGATAGAGTTGCATTGCTTTTCCACTGCTGGGATCGGTGTAGATGGCAAATTTTTTCTCTTCGGCTTCGAGAACAACGCATGTGTAGGCGCGTGATTGCATCACCTTCTCAAAGTTGATCGGAACCAATTCAACTGTTTCTTGCATACATCCTCAACTTAAAAAATCCACGCTTCCGTCCGAACGCCCTACAAGAACGCGCAGAGGAAGATTAAAAAAAAGACCCGTTTCGACTACGCCGGGCAGATTAATGATGCGATCATGCACCTCTTCAGGATCGGTGAAGTGATGCGGAGAGTGCACGTCATAAATATAGTTGCCGTTATCCGTCCTATATAAGGTGCCATCTTTTTGGGCACGCAGCTCTCCCTCATAGCCGGCTCGATTCAATTTTGCGACCGTTGCATGGTAGCCAAAGGGAATGATCTCAACTGGCAATCCAAACTGCCCGAGTTCCGACACCAATTTGCTCTCATCCACAATGACAACCATCTGTTTGCTGGTACTCGCAATGATTTTTTCCCGTAAAAGCGCGCCTCCCCCCCCCTTAATCAACCGAAATTGCGCATCAACCTCATCAGCTCCGTCTATGGTGAGGTCAATACTCGTCACCTCATCCATTGAGCGAACAGGGATTCCTCCCGCTTGCGCCATCTCAAGAGAACGGATTGACGAGGAAACAGCTGTAATATTGAGTCCCTCTCTGCACCGTTTAATCAAACTTTTGATGAAAAAAGAGGCTGTGGATCCTGTGCCCAAGCCAACGAGCATGTCCTCTTCAACCAAGGAGGCCGACTTGTGTCCAACAGCTTGTTTTAAGGCGGTCTGCGCCTCTTGATTGCATTTCATAAAAATCGTGTATACTTTATGTTCAGCCCTCACGTCAAAGAAAAAAAGGGTGGAACAATGTTGCGAAAAGAACTTTCAGACTGGATGGATACCTATTTAAAGGTGGATCTATTCGAGGATTATGGCCCCAACGGTCTTCAAGTAGAAGGGAAAAGCCAAATCAAAAAAGTAGCTACAGCGGTTTCGGCTAATATACAGACTATTGAAGCGGCTGTCAAAAAGGAGGTCGATGCGCTCATCGTTCACCACGGCCTTTTTTGGAAAGGAGACGCCCTTTCGATTGTGGGGACTAAAAAGCAGAAGCTGCAGCTCTTGCTGGAAAGCGGGATCTCTCTTTTGGCCTATCATCTCCCGCTTGATGCCCACCAAGTGGTGGGAAATAACTGGAAAGCGGCGCGCGATCTGGGTTGGGAAAATTTAGAGCCGTTTGGGGGAATCGGTGTAAAGGGAGAGTTTCCCGAGCAGTCCATCGAGGCGTTTTTTGAAAAGCTTGAAGTCTATTATGGCCATCAAGCGGCAAAAGCGCTTGGAGGAGAAAAAAGTGTCCGTTCAGCTGCTTTGATTTCAGGAGGGGCTTATCGTGAGATCAAGGCAGCAGCTAAGGAGGGGGTGGATTGCTTTATTACGGGAAATTTTGATGAGCCGGCTTGGGGGTGGGCTTTTGAGGAGAAAATCCATTTCCTTGCCCTAGGCCACTCAGCTACAGAGCGGGTAGGTCCTCAAGCGTTGGCTAGCTATTTACAAAGAGAATTGGGTTTAAAAGCCGAATTTCTAGACGTTGTGAATCCGTTCTAGTTACTAGGTTCACTGCCATCAGAAAGGCCGGGCTGTTCGGGCGTAAAGCGCAAGGTGCGCTGAGCTAAATCGGTGATCTCTTTGTTAAGACGCTTTCGCATCTCAGCTACTTCGGGTGATTTAGGCTCCGTAATGACTGTACGATCTTTCAGTGACTTGTGCTCACCGGTGCGCAATTGCCGTTTGACAATCGCTTTGCCAGCGATGTCTATTAGCTCATCTTCGGTTTCAGCCTTCCGTTTGGCCAGAACTTTTTTGAGTTGCTCGTCTTCCCGCTCCTTGAGCTTTGTGACCATCTCATCGTAGTTTTCTGGATTTTTTATAATTTTCTCATGATGATCATCGACGTTCATATACACAAGCTCCTTTACATCTGACCGTGCAAATCATTATGATAGCACAAGTCGTTATTCTGACAAATAGCAGAGATAGGGAAATAATGAAAACTCTTATTACTGTCCTCCAAGAGCGGGGATTCATTGACAACATAACAAGCGAAGAGCTTACGGAACTTGCCACCCAACCTTTAACTGTGTATGTGGGATTTGATCCCACCTCTGATAGTCTGCACTTAGGAAATCTTGTGGGCATCATGGGACTCGCTTGGTTTCAAAAATTTGGTCATAAACCAATTGCCCTCCTTGGAGGAGCGACCGGAATGATCGGCGATCCTTCAGGCAAGCACGCTGAACGTAACCTATTAGACGCGCAGACAATCGAAACCAACTTAGCCGGTATCCGGCGCTCTCTGGAAGCTGTTCTGAAGAGTGAAGTGACTATTCTTAACAATTACGAGTGGTTTAAAGGGATAGGGTATATTGATTTTTTGCGAGATGTCGGCAAACACTTTCGGCTGGGAACGATGCTTGCCAAAGAGAGCGTGAAAACGCGTCTTGCCTCTGAAGAGGGGATTAGCTACACCGAATTTAGTTATCAACTGCTCCAAGCCTACGATTTTCTCCACTTACATAGAGAGCATCAGGTGACTGTCCAAATGGGGGGGAGCGATCAGTGGGGAAATATCACAGCCGGAACCGAGCTTGTACGTAAAGAGACAGGCAAGGCGGTTCACGGCATCACCTTTCCACTTCTCACCCGAAGCGATGGGAAAAAGTTTGGAAAAACAGAAGAGGGCGCAATCTGGCTCAACTCCGATCGCCTCTCCGCCTACGATTTTTATCAATACCTCTTTCGTATGGCGGACGCTGATCTTCCTAAACTCTTTCGCATGCTCACATTCTTAGAGCTCGAAGAAATTGAAGAGATTGAAGCGGCGATGATACGGCCTGATTACGTTGCCAACACGGCACAAAAACGTTTAGCTGAAGAGGTGACACGGATTGTGCATGGAGAGGCAGGCGTGGAGGAGGCCTTGCGCGTTACTGAGGCGGCCAAACCAGGGAGTCAAACGCAACTTGATGCCGACACCCTACGCGTTTTAGCGGCTGATCTTCCAAGTCAAACTCTTCCAAAAGCAGATGTGGTGGGCAGCAAGCTCATTGATTTGATTGTGGCGTGCGGTCTGTTGGCAAGTAAAGGTGAGGCGCGCCGCATGGTCACAGGTGGAGGCACTTACCTAAATAATGATAAAGTTGTGGATGATCAACTTGTTGTTTCCGAAAAACATCTCGTAGAAAACCAGTTTCTTCTCTTAGGAATCGGCAAGAAAAAGAAGCTCGTCGTGCATATCAAATGAAAAAAAATGCGTTTTTGTAAAAATTCCCTTGAACCGAAAATGTAGATGGCTATTATACGGCTATAAATCAGTAAAATAAGTGTGGGAATGCCTGATTTTCGACATTCTCAGCTTCGGGAAACCGAAAAGATCAAACTAGGAGGCACAATATGGCAACGATGACGAAGAAAAAACTGATCACGACAATCTCACAAGATGAAGGCATTCACCCAAATCACGTGCGTGCGGTGATTCAGAATTTTTTGGATAAAATGACAGAGGCATTGGCGCAAGGCGATCGTCTTGAGTTTCGCGACTTTGGTGTTCTACAGGTAGTAGAAAGAAAACCAAAAATCGGACGTAATCCTAAAAATGCTTCAGTACCGATTCACATTCCAGCGCGCAGAGCGGTTAAGTTCACGCCAGGAAAGAAAATGCGTCGTCTGATCGAAAAACCAAAGTCTTAAGAAAAAAAAGACGTTTTTTTCCACTGAACTATGTTACCCTCAGCCTTGAACTGAGGGTTTTTTTATGTACGAAAATGCGTTTTTTCCATGGGGTGGTCTTCCCTACCCCTATGAGCATGCCCATTTGGGTGTAGAGCTTGTGCAAAAAGGAGAGTTAAAAAAAGCAAGAGAGCTGATTCCCTTTCAGCAAGCAACCCTAGATCACAACGGCAAGCCGCTCTACTCACTTTTTCGACAAGAAAAAGGGCGTGGATACGCGGAGCTGGAAGAGGCCAACCGTCTTTTCTTTGATGCGCTAGAGTGCGCACCTGAAGCTCAGTCGCATTATGTTGATAAAGAGCTGGGAATCATCTCCTATCGCACTCCCGAACAGACCATCCTCTCTCTCGGCTCCGGATGTAAAAGTGGGATGGGAGCCTATCTAGTAGGAGAGGGAGGAGTGCTTACCTTTGGTCCTCAACTTCGTCCCCTTGGTGAGTGCAGCGGCTTTGGCTTAGCTGGTCGCGCGCGCCATCTTGAAATTGACTCCACATCCATGCACTACCAATGTAGGCTAGCTGCACCGCATGATCGCGATACGGGGCTAAATTGGATGTGCGACTCGGGTTATTGTGGCATGTGGATCGAGACCACTAGTCAACAAGTAGAGGGGTGTTTAAGTATAAAAAGTGTGTTCGAAGGCTTTCGCCCCCTCTCTGATTTTCTCTTCACTTTTTTTGTGAAGGCAGGGGCCTGTTTTGTGGCCGGATCACACAAGTTAAACCCGCGCTCACTTGACCGCTATCAAGGCCCACCCCAGCAGGTTAGCTTAGGGGAGGTGGCCATCAGTCCTGAAGGAGGCTTTAAGAGCATGGAAGTCGTTCCACTTGCCGGCGATGGAGCGTACTGGGGGGCGGATTTTTTGGTCGCTCTCACTTTAAAACAACCCTGTTGTAGTATTTTGTTAACTCGACTATACGTGTGATTATGTCTAAACTTAAGATTTTTGGTTTCGGTGCTGTATTCCTTTTTCTCACGCTTTTAGTGATGAAGTGGCCATCGCAAAAAGCTTTACCTGAAGATATTGTGATTGAAGACCTGCCTGTCGAAGAGAGCGTTGCCCTTGTGGTTAAGCCACAAGAGCCTGTAATTCCAACGCATGTTCCAGCCCCTCCCATTCTTCCTAGTTCCGATGATTCGGTTCTTCCTCCTGATGTGGATCGGATGGCTGAAATCTTTAACCCTTATCCTCCTCTGCTCCCCTTTGTAGAAACCATTACCTATGCAGGACGCGTTTCGTGGGTGACGGGACGAGCCGCTTATCTGGGAGACTATGCCTCTCACTACAGGACATCGAAACATTTTATTTCACGTAGTCTCCACGGGATGGGCTCCTACCTCTCTGATGTTGTGGCCAAAGGAAATCGCTTTAATGTGCTGCGTACCGATAAAAAAATTGAATTTCATCTCCTTCTTGATCTCTCGCGTCTCAAATTATGGGTCTATGCCCTAGACAAAGATGAAGATCAAAAAACGCTTTTAAAATCCTACCCCGTTTGTGCGGGAAGGCTCAATTCCAGTCGACGCTCAGGCTCTCTTACCCCCTGCGGAACTTTCTCGCTAGGAGAAGAGATAGCTGTTTACAAGCCAGGAGCTATGGGAACCTATAAAAATGCTTCTAAAGAAATGATTGCAATTTTTGGAACGCGCTGGATTCCTTTAGGCAGAGAGGTTGCCCACTGTGACGCTCCCTGTAAAGGGCTGGGAATCCACGGCGCCCCTTATAGAAAGGACCCCAATACAGGGGAATCGGTTGAGCATCGCAGCTGTATTGGGCGGTATGAGAGTAATGGGTGCATCCGTCTACGGTCTGAGGATATCGAAGAATTATTTGCTTTGATTGTGTCCCGCCCCTCCTTTATCCATATTGCCAAAGACTTTACAGAGGCAAAAATTCCTGGGGAGGAGAAAAGTTGAATTTTAATCTTCGTTCGGCTATGATTTCCCTTTAAATTGCTGAAAAGGCTTATCTTATGGATGTGTTGCCTCATGAAAAACAAATAGTTGAGTATGAGAAGACTATTCAGGAGTTCAGAGAGCAAAACCAAAAAAATCCTTTATTTTCTCTCGATGAACTGCAGAAATTAGAGAAAAAACTCGACAAACTCAAAAAACAAGTTTACGGCGCGCTCACTCCTTGGGAGCGGGTGCAGATCTGCCGCCACCCCAACCGCCCCCGCTCGATTGACTACATCGAACATGTCTGCGAAGAGTTTGTGGAGCTGTTTGGTGATCGGAACTTTAGTGATGACCATGCTGTTGTCGGGGGGCTGGCTAAAATCGATGGCCGTAAATTTATGATCATCGGGCAAGAGAAGGGGAATGATACCGATAGCCGCCTTTATCGCAATTTTGGGATGCTTCATCCAGAAGGATTTCGTAAAGCCCTTCGCTTAGCTGAGTTGGCTGAAAAATTCGATCTCCCTGTGATCTTTTTGCTCGACACGCCTGGCGCGTATCCTGGTTTAACTGCAGAAGAACGAGGGCAAGGATGGGCCATTGCCTATAACCTCCGCGAACTGGCTCGCCTGGCCACACCCATTATTATACTAGTCATTGGTGAAGGGTGCTCAGGAGGCGCTTTGGGTATGGGAGTCGGTGACACCATAGGCATGCTTGAGCATGCGTACTACTCAGTGATTTCTCCAGAAGGGTGCGCTTCAATTTTATGGAAGGATGCCTCAAAAAACTGCGAGGCGGCAGCGACCTTGAAAATGCAGGCCGAAGACTTAATGGCCTTTTCGATTGTCGATCATGTGATTGATGAGCCCGTTGGCGGCGCGCATCACAACCCCGAAGAGATCTACCGCAAGGTAAAGACATTTATCCTCGAACAGTGGGACCACTTTAAGGCCTATCCGCCCGAAGTTCTACTTGAAAGACGCTATCAAAAGTTCCGTAAAATGGGACAATTCGACACGGTTACCGATGAAACTACTTCTGAAGGCGGCGTTTCTCAATCGTAAGCACTACGCCCTGCTTCTTGTCACAGTTTGTGCCATGTTTTTACTCACTCTCGGTTCGCAAATGGAGATGTTTGCGCTCGGTGTTGTGGCCAAAACAGGCCCCGATTTTTTCACTCTATTTGGCAAAGAGAGTGAAGGAAAGCTCCAAATGGCACAAAGCCTCACACCCAGCGATGTGACCTCTAGGTGGGATGCCATTGCTCCCAGTCCTGGTGGTCCCATTAACATCGATGAGGCCAATGCCTACATGTCCGCTCATGGAGGGATCTCTATTGTGCAGAAAGTGGCCGCCTTTCTCGACTCCCACTTTGCCATTCATACCAATCTGACCCGCCTGGCCTTTATTCTCGTTTTTGTTGCCATTTTTAAGGCCCTCGCCCTCTTTTTGCATCGCTACTTTACTCAGTTGGTTGCGATCCGGGTGAGTCGTGACCTTCGACAGCAATATTTTGAGCACATTCAGTCGCTCCCGCTGAGTTTTTATCACGACTATGACATTGGAAGCCTCTCTTCACGCGTTTCTGGGGATGCAGGCGTGGTCGCAAGCGCCATCAACTCGCTTTTACTCAATTATATACAGGCCCCCTTTGCCGTTGTTTCTACTCTTATCGCCTGCTTTTTAATCTCATGGAAACTCTCTCTTGTGATCTTTGTCGGGTTTCCTCTGATTGTGTTTCCGATTGTCTTTATTGCTCGGAAGATCAAAGCCATTTCCAAACAGATGCAGCGGAATCACGAAAAATTTTCGGCTGTCCTACTCGACTTTCTAAGCGGAATCATGACAGTCAAAGTCTTTGCCATGGAGGCTTTTTCATTAAAAAAATACCGCGAGCAAAACAATCGGATGGCCAAGCTTGAAGAGCGCAGCGCCCGTTTTGGAACTGCTGCCCGCCCCATTTTGCATAGTGTCTCCTCCCTATTTTTTGCAGCCGTTATCTTATGTGGACTCTATCTCTTCCGCTTGGGACCAGCCGAGCTTCTCGTCTTTTGCGGTCTGCTTTATGTTTTCTACGAGCCGGTGAAGAAGTTTGCCGAAGAGAACAACAACATCTTTCGGGGAGTGGCTGCAGCAGAGCGGATGTATGAAGTTCTCGATATTGAATCGACCATTCAAGATGCCCCAGATGCCATTGAGTTAAATGAGTTTCAAGAGGGGATTGAGTTTAGAGATGTCTCCTTCCGTTATCGGGATGAGTGGATCTTGAAAAACCTGAGCTTTAGCGTCAAAAAAGGCGAGACCGTTGCTCTTGTGGGACCAACTGGAGCTGGAAAATCGACCATCGCCAAGTTGCTTCCCCGCCTCTACGATACGCAGCAGGGAGAGATCTTAATCGATGGAAAGTCCTTGAGAGCCTACACCCAAAAATCGATTAGAGAGCGCATTGCCTTTGTGCCACAAAAATCTTTTCTTTTCTTTGACACCATTCGAGAGAATATCTCTTTTGGTAGAAAGTTCACCGACCAGCAGATTCAAGCCGCTGCCAGATCGGCCCATGCTGAAGAGTTTATTGTAAAGCTTCCTGATAGCTATGACTTTAAACTGGAAGAGGCAGGCAAAAATCTCTCCGGTGGGCAGCAGCAACGACTAGCGATTGCCCGGGCTTTGGTAAAAGGAGCGCCGATCTTGGTCATGGATGAGGCAACCTCTTCTTTGGATGCGGTAAGTGAGGGGATGATCCGCGATGCGATCTGTGAGCTACACGGGAAGTTGACGCAAGTGATCATTGCGCACCGCTTCTCTACCATCGAGCATGCTGATCGCATTATCTATCTGGAAAAGGGTACAAAAGTGGCAGAGGGGCCTAAAGAAAGACTACTTGAGAGCTGTCCCAACTTCCGTCGGATGTATGAGATGATGCATGCGTCTGAACGCCTATGAAACCGCGTTGCCTTAAGGCAAACGCATAAGCATCTCGCTCTTGAGCGGTAACAAAGTAGTCACAGAGCAGGTTTCCACTCTCATTGTAGCAAATAGCGTGTCTTCCAGGTCTGTCTTCAAAGCAGAAAAGTTTGTTTTTAGGAATAGATTTCAATTGAGTGGCCATGAAAGCTCGAAGTAGAGCTTCGACGACCCTTCGATCAGTAAAGCCACGAACAAAATGCTCTCGCGCTTCACTTGTTTTAAAGAAACGCACCTTTTCTACCCCATTTTCGATCCGTTTAGCAGCATATATGCTCTCAAATATTTGACCGAAGCACTCTCCTTCTTTTAGAGGCTGCTCTTCAAATGCGCGTACCTGTTCTGAGTCTGTGAGTCTGTTGACATAGCTTCTAGGGTATGCTCTTGAGGTAGAAAAAGCTGCTTGACCGTCGCTCAATTTTAGCTTTTTGGCTGCTGCTGCATCGGCAGTTTTGAATGCGTAGATTTCAATTGCGCCCTCTTGGTTTTTTACTACCATCCCAAATACAGCTGGGTGCTCCTGTTGAGCTGTACGATACCCCTCAGGAAAGTCCCAAAACTGACCTGGCTGGAGCTTATCAGCAATCATCTCATCATCTAGCCAGTCCCGTAAGTTTAATCGATCGACTTCTCTTTGAGTAAGCTGTTGATTCGCCGAGTTGCGCATCACAGAGGCGACAAGAGTGATGGCGATCAAAAGAAGGCTAGTGCCCCCTATGAGGGTTAAATAGACCGCGTGCTCTCCTGCAAGTGTCACAAGAGCGTTGATGCCACCCAGATTATACCCTTGAAAGGCTAGCACACCTAATACAGCACCTATGGTGCCAATGATGGCAATGGCAAGAGTGATCAGAAGCGCGCTCTGCTTAATCTGTCTGCAGGTGTCAGAATGTCTGAGGGCAAGGCAGCACCCTGGAGAAATGTGATCTGTAGCTGTGGCCATAAAACTCTCACTTTATAATTACTTAGAATCATGATTTAGGCATCGTAATTGAGGTCTTTGCCGAAGCCAAGCTCTACCTTCTTCGAAAGTTCTGAAGTACTGAAGAGAACTTTTAAAAATGAGAACATGGAGTGTTTGCCCTCTATGAGGGATTTGCGTACTCCAATAAACGTTGTTGTTTGTCAGCTTAACTTTTAACTTCTCAGATTCAGCAATCTCACAGATGCGGTCATTGACCAGTCCGATATCAACATACTGCTCGGAAAGTTGATTGATGTATGCAGAGCGCTCTGCCTGACTCTTAAAGAAGATTGTGGTTGTTTCACCCTCAAGCCCCCCCTTGAAGTAAAATACCTCCGTGCCATTGCGGAGAGTAAATTCATAAGCTATAAATTCAAAGTCTTTTACAGGATAATTCATTAGGTCAAGGGGAATCTGACCTTCTACATATGCCGGGGGGAAGGCATCCACGGGGGTGCATCTCCATTCTTCTACAAACTGACGACGCGCCTCAACACTTTTAAAGTGTAAACAATCAAGTTGAGAGCCGTCATCAACGTCGAGATGATGCATAACGGTTCCATCAGAAAGTACTCCTGAATCGCCCTCTAGAGACCAACAGTAGGCAAAGTTGACAATACCTGCTTCTTTGTAACAGAATGGATAATACGTACGGCCATGATAGTCTTGAGCTGGAAGTGGCCAGAGACGCTCCGCAGGGACATAAGAGGCATAGGCCGGAGCGTGGGCTTTAATATCTGCATCAATAGTCTCAACTTTCCAGAAGAAGCCTTTCGCCCGTTCTGCGCGCGCACGCTCACTTTTACAGAGTAATAGCTGTTCAACTCCAGTCGATAGTTTTCGCTTAAGAGCAAAAACGGTGGGTTCGTCAGATCTTGTTAGATCGATAGCAGCGTATTGGCCTACACATAATTCAGGGAATTTTAGCTGACGTGCATCCACAAACTCTGCGGGATAAGTCTCTTTTTCCCCATTTACAAAGCCAAGTGCACGTAGCTCCACTTTTTTTGCAAGTAGATTTTCAGCAGAGCGGTAGGCGTAGATCTCTGCTAACTCGTCTCCATCTTTCACTACGATTCCAAACACAGCTTCCTCTCCGGGAGCTGTTTCCGTAGGATTGACGGGGGTTAGGAACTCATTTGGAAAGTCCCCGTATTGACCTGGTTCAAGGAGCTTTAAAATCGAGTCTGCATCAAGATTTAGGGCGTCCACTTCACGTTGTGAGAGCTGCTTTTTGGAGCTGCTACGTAAAAGAGAGACAATGAGAACCGTATCAATAAGCAAGACACTACACCCTGTGATAAGAGCCAGATAGACTCCTTTGTATCCAATAAAATTAGTCAAGGCATTGATGCCACCTAAGTTAAACCCTTGCAGCGCTAGAACGCCTAAAATGGCACCGACTGTGGTGATAATGGCAAGAGCCAAGGTGGTGAGAAGAACACTTTGTTTGAGGGATCCAAACGTTTCCGAGTGGCGGATAGTAAAGCAAATATTTGGGGCAGATTCTGTAATAGAAGAAGACATATAACTCTCTTTGTTTTTGCAAGCATATTATAAGAGGTTACTTAAAATTTTCAATAAGAAAAAAATCAAATATTTAATATATATATTGTAATCAGAATAATGCCCAGAGGAGCTCCAATTGCCCCCATCAGACTAACAGCTATTCAATTACAAGAATAATGTCCATGATCCTAGTCTGGTTGATTGGGTTTGACGTTGACCAGACCGTCAGTGCTGTGCCCTTTTTGGACCACAATCGTCTTGCCGTTATGCACAAATAAAATGGGGTACCCGTGTATTGTGGCAGGCCAACACTGCTTTTCTGTTGTGAGTTTTTTGTCTAGCCGCTCTTTGTCTTTCAAAGCATGGAGCGCGCGATCTAGAAAGGTTAAATTCCAGTAGCGGGGTAGTAGATACTCCTGTTGTGTAAGACATAAGATTAGTGAGTCGAATACCCGTGGAACCACAGGCTTTCCGGGCTCTTTCCAGATAAACCAGTAGTAGGTGACTCGCTTCCCAGGTGTAAAAATCGTGCCATGACGCATCTGTCCATCCGATAGGGGAATGCCGGGAAATGAATCAGTCATCAGCTGAAGCCTATCCAATGAGTCGGGAAGATTCAAAGTCATGAAGTCTAGTAGAGCCCCACGTGCAGGAAAATAAAGCGTCGTTTTCTCTAGGTCTACTTTTTTGTAGCAAACGTAGAAAACATCCTGATCATCTACTTTCATGACTCCTGTCCAGTGCTGATTATCAAAGAGTTTAACGTCAGGAGGGTTCGTGATATGCGCCTCTACCCATTGAGGGGAGTACGCTCCGTTTTCAAGACGGTCCGGATCGGGTGGGGAGACGTGAGTGTGTGTGTCGAGGCTGGTTTCTCTTCGATGTAGAGAACGGGCCAAGAAAATATCTCCAATAAGCAAAGGAGCGGCAATGAGTAACCCGAGCCCAGCATAGGCATTGACGCCGCCCATGGAAATACCGAGAACAGCGCCAAGCACTAAAATCAGACCAACAGCAAGTGTCGTGAGCAGAGCCGTCTGTTTGATTGAGTCGTGTCGACCCACAGCTAAAATGGGGGCAACGTCAGATTCGTGTACGGTCGTGGAAGAAGACACAAAAAAACCTCGCAGCCTAAAAAGAGCCATTATATCAAGTTTGTATTAATAAGGTAAATTAAGAAAGTGATTGAATTTGGAGAGATACTCTAAGAGGATCGAGTGCCTTTTTCCTCATTCAGTCTCCACTGCCAAATAAATTCAGCACGGTCAGACCAACTAAAAAAACATTTATACTCAATTGGACCATCACCTATGCGTACGGCAAGATTAGATAGATCATCTTTAGGTAGAGGGGGAAGGAATCGATAGGAGTCAGGAGATAGGGCGAGAGTGTTCGGTGGATGGGCTGCCTTCACTTTGTCTATATGTTCTTTATTCTCATAGTGTGCATTGAGTACTCTTTGATCCCGGTAATCTAGAAAGGCATAAATGAAGACCGATCCGTCGTCGTGTTTGACAATCGTATAAGGCCTAGTGAGAGGGGGCCAATAGCATTGGCCAGGGGCTAGTTGACTCGCTTTATCGGCAACGTATGATTGCATCCCTTCTAGCCGATCAAGCCACTTTTGAGATTGCCTGTTTGTAGCGCATTCAAAACGGCTCTTGATGAGGGAGCGAGCCAAGAAAATGTCTCCGATCAGCAAAGGCACAGTAACGAGTAGTCCAAAGCCAGCATAGGCATTGACGCCGCCCATGGAAATACCGAGAACAGCTCCAAGCACTAAAATCAGACCCACAGCCAGTGTGGTGAGCAGAGTCATTTCTTTGAACTGATCGGCCACCGGAGTGTAAAGTGGTGGAAAGACCGGAAGTCCGCGGTTCTGTATCACAGTTGTCAACACAATCTCCAGGGTTAAAAAGGTGCGTTATACATGAGCCTGCCTTTGTCAAGCAACCCAAAAGTTTAGTGGATCTGAAGAGCCATTTTCCCCTGAACATGACCGGAGCGGCTCTTGCGCAAAGCGGCTTCAACATCCTGGAAAGAAAATTCTTGAACGCGGGGCACTGTGAGAGATCCCGATTCGATTAACTCGGCAATCTTTTGGAGCTGCTGGTGGTGGGGGCGGACAAAAACAAACTCGGTTTGCAGCTGACGTTCTGCTGCCAAAACGGGGTCGATGGAACCGGCAATGGTGATGAGCCTGCCTCCCTCTTTGGTTGCTGCATAACTCATTTTTAACGTCTCCTCTCCCACTGTATCATAGACAACATCAACGCCATGAGGATATTTGATCTGAAGTTGCTTGAGGAAGGACTCTTTAGTGTAGTCGATCACCTCATCAGCGCCTAGTAGCTTGACGTAGTCGCGATTTTTAGGACTTGCGGTCGTAATGACATAGGCTCCGGCAAACTTTGCCAATTGAATGGCAAATCCGCCGACGCCACCAGCCCCTGCATGAATCAGGATGGTCTCTTTGGATTGGAGATGGGCTGCCTCAAAGAGTGACTGCCAAGCGGTTAGACTACTTAATGGAATTACAGAGGCCTCTGCAAAGGAGAGCGAGGGTGGTTTAAGAGCCACATTTTCGGTAGGTAGACAGATAAACTCAGCAAACGCGCCGTCGCGCATGATTCCTTTACGGCAATAGGCAAAAACGGGATCCCCCACTTTAAAAGAGGTGACCTCACTGCCGGTAGCTGAGATCTTGCCGGCAGCATCCCAGCCTAAAATGAGGGGAAATTGATAATCCATGCGGGTTTTGAGCATCCCTTCTGCAATTTTCCAATCAACCGGATTAACCCCTGCATAGTGAACGGCAATTTGGACCTCATTTGGTCCTGGAGAGGCAACGGAGACCTCTTCAACGGAGATCTTTTCGATCCCTCCAAAACTATGGATGAGCGCAGCTTTCATAAACGATCTCGGCTAGGTGTTCAGATAATTGGGCTTTGTTCTTCCGGATGAGCGCACGCCCACCTGGTGAGGCAAAGTCTGAGATGATTTTCCACATTCGACATTTTTTGCCAAGGTGATGCGCCGCATAGGCCACACCATACCCTTCCATATCGACCAGGTCCCACTGCTGAGAGAGGCTCTGGCGATGGGTGAGATCATGAATCGGGAAATCGGAGGAGATGAGTTTGTGGGTGCCGTGATCGATCGAAAAGTGCGGAACGGTTGCGTCAACGCAGTTTTGAGACTCAGGATCCAGCGGGCCTGATGGGATGTATTTGCCAACAGCTTCGATGGTGACGGTTTCTCCAATGGGCAGCTGATCATGAAGGGTGCCAGCAAGCCCCAAGTTCCACACTTCTTCAACGTGGGGAGCATAGGTGGCAACGGCCATTTGGGCAGCTTGAATCCCGACACCACTCAACACGATCCAACCCCCTTCAAAATGGTAGCAGGAGGGAATCTTCCCCTCTGACCAGATTATGCGTGTGCTATCTGGAACGGGCTCGGCTTTTAGCGCCTTGAGGGTCGCTGCGGCTTCTGCGCGCTGGGCAAATACAAGCAGTCTTTTAGGCATAATCCTGTGAGGGTTTCAATGGCTTTTATCCCAAGGGGTGAGAGATCTTCTGTTTCTGCGTTGACATAGGTGGCGATGTGCTTTTCGACCACTTGAGGATCTTTTTCTTGGCTGTGTTGCAAGATAAAAGAGCGGCTGGCGTCTGGGGTGGATTGGGCAAAGGCGAGCGAGGCGCGTAATTTCTTGAGGAGTTGCTCTTTATACGGGTAATCTCTTCTAACAGCCAATCCTCCAAGTGGAAGAGGGAGCTCAAAGCGGCGGTGCCACTCTTCACCTAAGTCGATCACTTCGGAAAACCCTTTTTGAGCGAAAGTGAATCTGGTCTCATGAATGATCACGCCACACTCCACAACGTCTCTTTCAATCAGATCCATCACTTCATGATAGAGACAAAAATGCTTCTCTTGGGGAGCTGGAGCGAGTTTGTTGAGAAGATGGTGGGCAGTGGTCTCTTTTCCAGGGATGGCGATGCGCTTGCTAGGAAGGGCATCTAGTGAGAAGGGAGTTTTGGAGATGATTTTGGGGCCACAATGAAAACCAAGCGCGGCGCCGATGGGGAGGAGTTGATAGGTAGCGGAAACAGCTGCAAAGCAGGGGAACGAGAGCTTAATCAGGGGGTAGCTTCCTGTGTGTGCTAAGGTATTGAGCGCGTCGATATCGGCAAAGTGCACTTCTTTGGGTGGCACGCCAATCCGACCCGTCACCCACGCATGAAAGAGGTAGGTGTCATTGGGACAAGGCGAGAAGGCGATTTTCATAGCTTGCCGATTTTCTCAAGGGCGGCCTTCAAAGAGCCGTTTTCGGGCTTTTCAAAAAAGCCCTCTTTTTTGAGCCAAGAGAGATAAGAGGAGGGCACTTCGCTCAAAGGCTTTCCTTGGTGTTTGCCAAAGGGCATCACATCTGCTTCTGTTTTAGAGAGCAGCTCTAAGATGGTCTCCACGCTTAAGTCGTCGATCATGGCGCTAAAAACTTGATGAAGCACCACCACATCGTCAAGAGCGCGGTGGGCGTTGTTCGCCTCGATCCCGTAGATGCCACGCAAAAACTGTAAACTGTGACGGGGGAGATCAGGACGGTACTTGCGGGCCCATTTGAGTGTGTCGATCATGGGAAAAGCGGGAAGCTCAAGCGCGTGCCTTTGGCACTCTTGAACAAGAAAGTGTTTGTCAAAGTTGTCGTTGTTGTGGGCAACCAAAACAGTCTCTCCTTCGCAAAAGGCGATAAACAGAGCGCCCACTTCAGCAAAAGAGGGAGCGGAGGCGACCATTTCATCGGAGATGCCGTGGATGGCCGAGGCCTCTTTGGGAATGGGGATACCGGGATTAATCAGCATCTCAAACTCCCGTTTTTGCTTGGGATCGTAGGCAGCGATTTCGATGATCCGGTCTTTTTCCGGACGGACTCCGGTTGTTTCGGTATCGTAGTAGATTAGTCTTTTGGACATGGCTCGATGTTTTTAGCGCAAAGAACCTTCTCAGACTTGTCAAAAAGCAGTTCTTCACGAACGATTTGCAGTTCTTTTGGCGCTTCAATGCCGATGGAAACTTGGTCTCCTTGTACTTTCAGCACGGTAATCACGATATTGTTGCCGATTCGTATTTTTTGCTCGGCTTTTCTGGTTAAAACTAGCATGTCTGTTTCTATCCTCTGCCCGGAATCAGTGAGGAGGCTTTTTCGCGTGTGATATGAGGATTATTCGTATTGGGAAGGGTCGAAATACAGTCGTCGTTGGGCATTTTGTAGAGACAACCGGTTAGCGTTACGATGAGAGCGATAGCAAAAAGTCCGAATTTCACGCACAACCTCTATGGTTTGAAAGGGCAAAGATAGCCTAAAGTTTAGATAATCACAATGGAAAAAGAATTTTCAATGCGATCGACCACATTTCATGAAAGGCTGCTTGGAGAATTTGTCCAAAGAATCCAATTGTGCAGGCAATTGTGCCAAAACCGATCAAGATTTGGATGGGAAAACCGGTCCAAAAAATCTGAAGGTTGGGGAAAAAACGGGAAAGGATAGCGAAGCAGAGAAAAAGAGTGAGTAGCACCGAAAGAGGAAAAAAGGCGTAGGCCAAAGCGTGGTGGAACAGACGGGTTGTGGCGTTGATGACGTTGAACGCAAGGTTCGGGGAGAGATTGGCATAACTATCATAGAGAACACGGAGAAGAGGATGGTGGAGATCGAGGGCTAAAAAAAGAGCAAAAAGGGTCAAAGAGAAAAGCCGAGCCAGCAACGGATGGCGAGAGTTGGAGAGTGGATCGAGCAGTTCTGTGGCGGAAAATCCGGTGAGCGTTCCCACCACCTGCCCGGCAAAGGCGGCGGCCTCAAATAAGAGTGAGAAGAGGAAACCGAGAAGATAGCCGATGGCAAGTTCTTTCAGAAGGCCTGCTGCAAAGAGAAAAGGGTGGGTGATGGAGATCGTTTGTTGGATTAAGGGGGGGGTGAGCAGAAGCGTACAGCTGAGCGCAGCTCCTAGCCGTACCCAAAGGGGGATTCCTCTTTGAGAAAATAGGGGAGAGAGAAGGAAAAAGCCCACAAGCCTAGAAAACAGAGCGGCGCATAAATAAAGCTCACTGGACATAGTGTACAAGTGAGGTCACTTTGTCCCACTGATGAATCAGCAAGGTATTGGTAAACTTGGTCAGAATCTTTAACATCCAAGGGAAAAAAATGGCGAGCGCGACGGCCAGTGCGAGCATTTTAGGGACAAAGGCAAGCGTCATCTCCTGCAATTGAGTGAGCGACTGAATGAGAGAGACGGTCAGTCCCACAATGAGCGCAAGTAAAAGGAAGGGGGCTGCGATTTCGAGCGCAGTATAGAGTGTCTGCCGCATCACGTGCGCGATCTGTTCAGGTGTCATGATTGGTACCCTCCTACAATTTGTTGTACAACAAGACGCCATCCATCGACAACGACAAAGAGCAAGATTTTGAAGGGAAAAGAGATCATGACAGGTGGAAGCAAGACCATTCCCATTGACATGAGTAGGGAAGTGACGACCATATCAATCACCAAAAAGGGGAGAAAGAGAAGAAAGCCGAGCATAAAGGCGGTGCGCAGCTCAGATAAAACAAATGCGGGAACCACACAATACCAGGGAATCGCCTCGATTTGATTGTCATTGAGCTGAACGTGCCCCAGATCGAGGAAGAGCTGCATATCTTTTTCGCGTGTGTGGTAGAGCATAAAGTGACGCAGAGGGGGCCACGCCTTTTCGAGGAGCACTTCGGGTTGCTTGGTCTCTTCTTTCATAAAAGGGAGGAGTGCCTCTTCATAGATTTCGGTGAGCACGGGGTGCATGATGTAGCCAGTCAAGATAAGCGAGAGTCCAATGATGATCTGCGCTGAGGGGACAGAGGTGCTAAGAGCTTGTCTTAAAAATGTGAGCACAATGGAGATACGCGTAAACGATGTCATTAAGACAAACACGAAAGGAATCAGTGCGAGAAAAATTGTGGAGCTGATAAAGGGCAGCTCAAGCATTTTTTGAAGCGAGTCTCTTTAATTTGTTTGCAAAGGATTCTCGAATGGCTGTCGGCTCTTCTTGAATCTGATCGAGCATTTCTTCCACATTGGCACCCTCGGCAAATTCTGTCACCACTTGAATCCCAGATGCGGACTCAGAGAGGACAACTCCTTTCCCTAAAACATCGACGATATAGAGAGAAGCTTTTGAATTTAGAGCGCGTCTTTCTAAGATACGAATGCCTGTTGAGCGGTTGAGGTGGTGGATGCGCGAGCGCATGAGCCGTTTTAATAGATAGACACTGAGGAAAATTAAGATTAAGATAAACCCTAACGTGAGCAGCATATTGACAAACTGGCCCCAGTAGTTGTAGCTTTGTCCAATCGCTTCCGGTGAGGCAAATTCGGCAAGCGCGCTCTGTTCGGCTAGAAAAAACATCATCAACTCCATTTTTGCTCGATCATATAAAATGAAAGGAATTATCGCACTGGATATAGATGGGACGATCACAGTTGAGAAGCATCATCTCAATCCCAAGGTGAATACCTATTTGAATGGCCTCATCGCAGAAGGATGGAAGCTCATCTTTATTACCGGGCGCACTTTTTCCTTCGCCCAGCCAATCCTCTCTAAGATAAAAGGGCGCTTTTTCTTTGCAGTTCAAAACGGAGCGGCTCTCTTTGAGATGCCTGAAGCGTGCCTGATTAAAAAGCACTATCTCTCCACGGCTCTATTGCCCAAACTTACCTCCATTTTTGCCCAAGAACCAGGCGGCATGCTCGTCGAGTCGGGAAAAGAGCAGAACGATGTCTGCTACTTCTGCCTCCATGCCCACTCTAAGCAAGAGCAGACCTATCTGAAGCAGCGGATCCGTCTTTCGCCAGAGAAATGGGTGGCACTGGACTCCTTTGAGGAGCTGGGGCTCTCTGAGTTTGCTGTGGGCAAATACTTTGCGACAGAAGAGCGTGCTTATGCATTAGCGGATAAATTGGCTCAAACAGTTCCAGTCAAGGTGATTGTGATTCGCGATCCGTTTCGCCCCGGGCACTATTTAGCGCACATCAATGAGCGTGGCGCATCAAAAGGGCATATATTGGAGGAGTTTCGAAAACGGTACGCTTCTGATTTACCCGTGATTGGAGCAGGTAATGACTTTAATGATGTAGAAATGTTAGAAAAAAGCACATTTAAAATAGTCATGCAAAACGCTCCTGAAACGATGCACGCGCTCGGCGATCTTGTCGCACGGCCAGCAGAAGAACAGGGGATTGTAGAGGCATTGAAGGAGGCGATCAGGCGCTGTGGAAGGAGTCATTAAAATAGAAGAGTTACGCATCTCATGTGTGGTAGGCATCCATGCACATGAGCGGGGACAAGAGCAGGAGCTTTTTGTTGATGTGGAGGTGAAGCTCAATTTTGCCGAGTCGGTTCAAACCGATTCGATTGCGGATACGGTCGATTACGCGGCTGTTTGTGGAGTCTGTCAAAAGCTCGCCCAGACTCGCCAGTATCACTTGATTGAGACCTTTGCTTATGAGGCGCTGCATGCTGTTTTGGATACGTTTCCGCTTACATGGGCCAAAATCCGAGTGCGTAAACCAGAGGCGCTTCCTGCTGCTAAGTGGGCCTCTGTTGAGTTTGAGAAAGAGAAATGAGACCCATTTTAGTGACCGGCGGTGCGCAAGGATTTGGAGCCGAGATCTGTCGGCAATTAGCCAATCAGGGCCACGATGTGGTGATTCACTATCGAAACAGTGTCTCTCAAGCTAATCAGGTTGCCAAAGAGTGTCAAAAACTCGGTGTCAAAGCGGAGGTGATTCAAGGCGATTTTCTCGCGATTGAGCCTTTTATTGAAGAGTATCTAACACGCTTTTCTCAGACCAAGGGGCTTGTAAATAATGTAGGCAATTACCTGATCGCGCCTCTATCTCAGACTGAGTTGAGCGCCTGGCGCGCTCTGTTTGAAACCAACTTTTTTGCTCCTCTTTCTCTCACTCAAGCCTTGATTCCCATGCTCAAAAAGGTGCAAGGAACCATTGTCAATATTGGCACCTGTGGTCTTTCTACACAGCGCCCCTTAATGCACGCTTCTGCTTATGCGGCCACTAAATCGAGTCTCTTATTTTATACACGTTGCTTAGCAAAAGAGTTAGCACCTAGTCACGTGCGGGTGAACATGGTCTCACCGGGGATTTTGGAGACATCCATTGATTCAGATCAGATGCCTATGGGGAGAAGAGCTCGCTTGGAAGAGGCCGCTTCTGCGGTTGTGTTCTTTTTTGCTGAGAGTAGTCGCTACATCACCGGTCAAAATCTCGATGTGGCTGGTGGCTATGCGCTATAGTAGTCCTTGGACCAAAAAAAATAACCACAGAGATCACAGAGCACACAGAGAGAAAATGTTAAAATAGGGTCCAGTGCACTAACATAGGTAACACTTTTAAGCACCCACATGGGTAACACTTTTCCCCAAGATCGGTAACAATA
>JAJACP010000019.1 GCA_022601445.1 Chlamydiales bacterium
ATGGGCAAAAATTTTCGGTTCAAATTGTTGAACGCTTACGAGATGAGCAAAAATTTGATTCAGTAGCGCATTTAAAAGCACAATTATTTAAAGACAAAGAGAATGCTCTAAATATTATAAAATAAAAGATTTAATTTGTTATTAAGATAAAAATAAATATTTATTAAGTCCTCAAACAGCACAATATCGTCGTTTTGAGAGGTGTCGGTTCAATGCGACCCCACTTATCACAAGTAATCCGACTAAGGCAACCGGTAAGCCTACATGAAGGCAGCTCTGGCCAATAGTCCATTTTTGGCTGAGACCGTTATGAATAGCTGTCTGGATATGCGGGCAGAAGTGATAGGCTAAATAGGCTCCTATTCCGAGCATAACAGCAAGCGTGACCACACCGGCAACTTTCAGGGCCCCTGAGCATGACACTTTTGGTAAGGCGGAGCCTGTTTTTTTCCGATTGGCCCGCGCGTAGAGACCGATACCCAGAAGTGTCATGAGTCCTGCAACGGGCGCGGCGACCATATAAAGCGCTTGTCCTGCGGTCAGTTGTTGTGTGATGATGTGTGTTTGCATCCACGCGTGTGCAGTGGGGCTCAGGTAATAGGCTCCGATCAGAGCGCCGATGGCGGCTACAGTCAATACAGCAGCTGCGATGCTCCCTCTGATGCAGGCAGTTTTTCCTTTACTTCTGTAAACTGGGTGCTCAGCCCCTCTTGTGTTATTATTGACTGCTTGACTCATTTTGACCTCCATTAGATTCTTTTACATCATTTAGAAACTCAATATGACCCACATTTGCAAAATCGATCTTCTGTCTGTCATCTAGATGATTGCATAGTGAGCAGAGGATGCGTGCGCTGATCAACGTGCCTGCTACAGGGAGGATGCAGGTGCCCATTAGGGTATGTAGGTCATGATTAAGAAAGCCTGTGTAGTGCTGGATCAGAACACCTACAGCTATAAGCGTAGCAATGGCAAACAGGCATGTCGCTACCCTAGCCTGAGGGCAGCGATCAAACAGATTTGCCTCGCGTATACAGAGTTGATAGTTGTCTGTTGTAGTCATTTTTTGAATCCTTGTTTAAAAAAATGGGGAGTGATTTTTCACTCCCCGCATGAGGGGAACGCTGAGTATGTTTTTACTTATCATATTTAGTTTCCGCAACTAGCATCAGGACCCAATCACATTTTTTAATTGAATAGCAGATACAGGCCTCAGTACCTGTACAGCCCGTCGGGCCTGCTGCTCTTTTCGTGCTTCAAGTTTTTTCATGCAAGCACCTAGGCTGGTCGTCCCGGCTATAAAAAGAACCGGACCCGCAACAAAAGCGCCTGTACAAATAGCTACGAGTTGCCACTTAGACAGGTGTTGTATCGAGGTCATAGATTTTTCAACTATATGGCCTAATGTAACAAACTGTTTTCCAATCAGATTACCTAGTGCTGTAAGCTTTACTCCTAGGGCTGTGAAACCTGCTGTACTCAAGCCCAGTCCACTGAAATGCATATAGGCTACAAGCGCAATACCTAATGCGAATGCCATTGCTGAAAGAACCATTGTTCCGGTGGCTACACGGTGCTCATTAGCCCACTTAATGGGTTTAAAGCCGGAAGTTCTAGCCGCGGAAAGGTCTCTTGTGTTTACTCCTAGTGCCATAATACTATCCTTTTGTTTTTGTTTTTAATTATTAACTAAATATATTATACATTTAAAATATTAACTATTAATAAAGAATGGCTTCTTTAAAGATATTTTAATAATCTAGATATTGTAAGGGGGTGTCTGGCAATCAGGGGTCTCTTGAAAGAGTGCCATTCCAGCACGGTTTCTTCTTCACGTTTTGGAGCTCTTCATGTGGGAGCTAGTGATGATTAAGTGCAACTTGGATTTAAAAAAATGGGGAGTGATTTTTCACTCCCCGTTCGAGATACACAGTTAGTGGCTTAATACCATTGTGCTCTAACCGCTTGCTCTATATAATTTTGCCGGGGAGTCGCTTTTGGAGCAGCAGCAGCCTGTATGGGAGCACGCACTGCCGTCGTTGCAGCTGGAGCTGCTGAAGCGTTTCTAGCCGCTCTTGCCTCCCGTCTATCCGCTCTATATTGATGGATTTGATTGGCTCTCTGTGCAGCTTTATTTTTGCAAGCTTTAGCTGCTTTCGGACCTTTAGTTGCTGCTAAGCCAAGCAAGCCCGTTCCAGCTAATGTACCCAAGCTGATAGTGATCAACTTCCATAGAGCCGTTGGATGCGTTGTAGTCAAGAAACTTTTAGCCTGTTGTCCCAGCCCAACAATATTTTTCCCAAGTTGCGCGAAACCTCCCGAATTGAACCCAAGCCCACCGAAATGCATGTAAGCTACAAGCGCAATACCTAATGCCAAAACGGTTGCAAGTATCGTGGCTGGAATGGCGACTGCTGCCACTTTTCCACGGTTGTTAGAAGCCCACACAGCTAGTCCCTGTCTGGTAACCTGTACGCGTGGCCCCTGTGCGACTACTGTTGATGGGTCGCTTGCTCCTGCTGCTGCTCCCATAATACTGTCCTCCATTTTTGTTTTTATTTACATTTATTGATCATTTTTTAATCAATATGGTTATAGTATAAATCATAATTATTAATTAATGATAAACATGTTTTTTTAAAGAGAATTTAATATTCCAGATTGTTTGGAGTGATTTTGATGAGAATGGCTCCACCCACAACAATCTGAGATTCGATGACGTTGTTCGGATAGCCCGCTAGAATGGCGGCCTGTTGTTGTCTCAGTTCTCTTCTATCGGATCTGAGTTCCTGAGCGCGTCTCCAAAGAGCCTGTGGGGCCTTAGTAACAATGAGCAGGAGTAATAACGCGCTACCCCCGGATGGCGCTACGATGTCTGTGAGGATTTGAGCTGTTGTCATGGAGTGTTGGGTAGTCATGCATACAGAAATCCGGTGCCATAAGGCTTTAAAACCAATCTGATTGATGTTCAAGCCGCTCAAGTGCATATACAGAAGAAGGGCTCCGCCTAGAGCTGCCAAGACGCTAAGAGCGATGGCGGTGTAGCCTATGCCATCGATGGTTTTTCGGTGTTGATCCTGAAAAGCCTGAAAGCGACTGCAAAAAGAAGAGTTTGTTTTTATTAAACACATAATTATATCTTTTGTTTGTTAAATAATTTTACAACAAAATAATTAATGTATTATTAAGAATAAAAAAGAGGAGTGATTCTTCACTCCTCTTTTTATCACTGAACTAGCTCCGTTATTTTTTTCCAAGGAACCTGCGGGCACGTTGCATAAAAGTTGGGCGTTGTCTGTTTTGATTTGTCATCGTGGTACGATTTGGTTTAGGCAGGACCTCTATGCCCCCGTCGTCGTCATCATCATCACCGTCATCATCGCATCTAGCTGAAGCACTTTGACTAGCACCAGGGCTTGGTGGTGGTGAAGCGTATCGACTAGAGGGGCGGGATGCCGGCGCAGAGCCACTTCCACTATCACCATCATCAGCTCTGGCTAAGAGACCATGACTTTGAGCTGGGGGTGTGCCTCTAAAACGAGCATTAGCCTCCTCCTCGTGAGTGCGTTTGGATGCGACTTTGCGGGCGATGGCTTTACCCACAAGGCCAATGAGGAGAGTTCCTCCAAGAACCGGAACAACAATCTTGCCTAAAATGAGAAGCGGTGACATAGATTGGGTTGTGTTCAAAACGGTTACAATTTTATTATACACTGTCGTAAAACCAGCTTGGTTAATGCTGAGCCCGCTGAAATGCATACCGAGCAGTAAGCTGGCAGCGATCGCTAAGCCGACTGCAAGAATCACCGCCACGGCGATTGCTGAATTACGCCTTATCTTTGATGGTCTTGCCGCTGTGGATACTGTCGTATTCACAACTGTAACACCATCACTTCTTGCACTTCCTGATGCTGGAGATGTCATAATATCCTCCTGTTGCTAATAACACAGATTAATTATCTAATAATATTATTAATGATGGATTAAGGGAGGGATATTTTCTGCCCAACAAATATCTTATCAGTTGAAAGATTGTTTAATTTCTTTAATGTTTTGATGTCTGTCTTATGATTAAGGGCGATCTGCCCGAGAGAATCGCCTGGCTTGACGACGTAGATAGAGCTGTCCGATGAGGTGGCGCCTTTCTGAAGAAGGGCGAGCATGGATTCAAGAGATTTTTTTAGTCCTTTAACATCAGAGGTGAGTTGCTTGTCGATTTGGGTGAGTTTGGTTTGGCAGGAGGCAAGGGTGGAGTTGGTTTGGTTGAGGTGTCCTTTGAGACTCTTAAGATCAGCTGCAAGGGTCTCGTTGGCTTTTTCGATTTGGGTGAGGCGGTTTTCCAGTGAACGGTCTTTGGTTCCTTGCGAGAGCTTGTCGATGGCTCTTTCGAGCTTCACCATCCGCTCTTGGAACAGATCGATCTCGGTCTGATGTCCATTGAGCTGATAGCCGACTTGATCAAGATTGAGGCGAAGCTCCTGAACAGCAAGGCTTTCACGCTGCGGAGCCCCAAAGAGGGCCCCGCTAAATAGAAGAATCAAAAGAGCATATCTCATCGCCTGTCATACACCTTAAATTGAGCGCGTCTGTTTTCACGCCAGGTTGCCGCGTCTTTTCCGGCCACGAGGGGATGCTCTTTTCCGTACGAGATGGTGAAGAGCTGGTCGGGATTCACTCCATTTTGAATAAGGAAGGTGCGCACGGAATTGGCTCGACGTGAACCGAGAGCTAAGTTGTAAGCTGCAGCGCCTCGCTCATCAGCATGCCCTTCGACAAAGATGTAGGTCTGGGGGTTTTTAGTGAGGTAGTCGGCGATGGTTTTGAGCGCACGCAGATTTTCTGTGCCCTGGACGGCGTATTTGTCGGTCTCAAAATGCACTTTGCTAAAGACAGAAGCGAGCTTACCCATGGGGCTGGAAAAGCCGGTGATACCGGGGATGGGAGAGCCAGGATCGCCGGGTGACTCTTTCGATAGGGGAGTGTAGTCTTGTAGAGCGAGCTGCTGATTTTGCTCATTGTCGGTTAGCGGGACAAACTCTCGGTCGTCCCACTGTTCATAGTAAGAGGCGTATTCGCGCGAGTCGACGTGTTGCCCAAAAAGGGAGCGGAGCCCTTTTCCCATGTACCGTTTACAGGTTTTGGTATCCTCCCACACTTCACGCGAGGAGCGGTTACAGGAGCTTAAAGTGAGCCCCAAAAAGGCGATGCACGCCATCATTACAAAGTATCTTTTCATTGTGTCCTCAAGGTTACCCAAATTTGTCGTAAACATTCGATAGCAGGGGATAGTTGGAGGCATCGAACTGTTTATGAGAAATGCGGGTAGGCTCCCATGAGGGGAAACGTTTTTCTCCAGGGCCGGTTGTGATTTTAACAGCTTTTTTCTGGTTCAAGTTAATGAGAAAAAGCTCGGAAGAGGAGGCGGTCGAGGAGTTGAAAAGAAGATGGAGACTATCCGGCGCCCATGTAGGATTTTCTTTGTGACCGTAGCCATCCGTGAGCTGTGTCTCTTCTCCTGTGCATAAGTCGTAAATCCAAATCTGACGCACACCGGCTAGTGAGGCGCTGTAGGCAATTTTGGTCCCATCAGGCGACCAGGCGGGGCAGGTGTTGTTGCGGTTTTGCTTGGAAATCAAAACGGGCTTGACCTCTTTGAGCGAAGCGCCGGGTCTGGGCACGGATAAAACATAGATGCGAGGTGTTCCATCTTTGTTGGAGACAAAGGCGAGTTTGGTACCGTCTGGACTATAAGTGGGGGTGCCTTGAGCTGCTTGCGGTGCGCAGAAAACTTGCCGTGGTTTACCTGTTAACCCTTCATCGAGAGAGAAATCTTGAACAAAGAGATCGGGATTGCCGGTGATGTCACTGACAAAGGCAATCTGATTTTTGAGCGGGGAGATGGCGGGCATGAGTTGATTGCCTCGCAAGTAGGTCATGCGTAGTGGCTCGCGGGTACCCGTGGAAGTGGCGTAGATTTTGGGTTGTCCCACTTGATAACAGACATAGAGTAGATGCTGGCACCGTCCTCCGTTGGCAGCAGGGATGTAGGTCGGTGTGACGCATAAGCCTGCATGCCGGGTGATTTGGTGTGGGTTGGCGCCATCGTAGTCGGCTTCCCACACTTCGGTGACCCAATCAGATGAGTTGTCTCCATTCCGGGTACGCACGGTATAGAGAATACGCGTATCACAGACGCCTCGGGAGCCGAAGAGCGCTTCGTGCATCGAGTCGGCAACGGAGTGGAGGATGCGGCGATCTTGATCGATTTTGCCTTTGAGAGGGATGTCATTGATTCCTTTCACGGTTCCGGCGGAAACAGAGTAGATGGAGGCGGAGAGTTTTTTATCGGCAACAGCTATTTTGACGACATAATCACAGCCAAGGGCGCGCCATCTCTCTTTTTCGAAGACGTGCAGGCCGTTTTCGTTTTTAGCCTGCGCTTTTCTCTCACTTGACCGGGTAATCAGTTCGGTGCGTCCATTATGATTGAGGTCAAAGGAGAGCACTTTTTCTAACGAGCGAAGATAGGCGGCGTCAAAACCGGAGCGCATATCTTGAATAGGATTGAGATAGAGAGGCGCGAGTCTCTCTTGACTAGCAAGGTGGACTACAATCTCCTCTTCAGCAAAAAGAGGGGCAGCCAAAAGGAAAAAGAGTAGAAACCACTTATTCATTGTGCCAATGGGATACCAAACTTTTAGGAACTTGTCAATGTAATGGAGAAGGTGTGTGTGGATTCACCTTTAAATTGATCGGTGAATGGAGGTAGAAGTAGTTCAGGTAGAGAGGTTTCTATGTACGATCGATTGCGAGAGCTAGCTGCTTCTTTGATGTGGACTTGGGTGATCATTCCGGAGCGGTTTACAGTGAGGGCGAGCTTCACGTTTCCTTTTTCAGGAAGGGTCAGGGCATTTTCTAAGAAAGCGATGAGACGATCTTGGTAGGCGGCTTCGAAGTGGAGCGCTTCGCTAGCAAGAGGGCCGATGGGTTTAGTGGTTTTTGTGGGTGTGGATGTGGGTTTTGAGGGCTGATCTAGGGAGGAGAGGCTTTTTTGCATCATACGTACGAGCTCCTCTTTTTGAGGGTCGGGCTTTTTCTTGGGAGTCTGGGTGACAGTCGGTTTGGGTTTTGTAACAGGTTTCGGTTTCGGCTTGGGTTTTGGTGCGGGCTTGGGAGCGGGGGCTGGTTTGGATTTGGGTGTGGACGGTGGGATTTGAGGTTTGGGTTTTTCTTCTTGTATGAGGTAGGTTTGGACAGCCACAGCTTTCCGGGGGAGGGGTTTGGCTTTAGGGGGGTGAAAATAGGTCATCCCAGCCAAAACAAGAAAGTGAGCACAAATGACAGAGATGACGATTTTCATAAATGTATCACTGCGGTTTTAAAAGCACATCTAACTCGGGAAAGCCCGCTG
Source organism: Chlamydiales bacterium (assembly GCA_022601445.1). Classification (GTDB taxonomy): domain Bacteria; phylum Chlamydiota; class Chlamydiia; order Chlamydiales; family JAAKFR01; genus JAJACP01. The sequence goes on from JAJACP010000019.1 coordinate 7,412, forward strand.
CTTCCACAGCATTTTTCACTGACTGATAGGTTCCAAAGGCGGCCTCGCGATCGTGGAAGAGCTGCGGATGGCTAGTTGGATGCCGCGCTTTTGCTTGCACAAGTAATCCTTCGAGCTGCTGCAGGGTGACAGGCTGCTTGTTCAATCGAATCGAATTGTCGGCAAACACATGAATGAGCACGCTCTGCTCCTGCTTGGCAGGCTGTTTAAGCGGAGGGCCGGAAGCGAGATTAATTTGGTCCACTTCGAGCAGCGGCGCAATCACGATAAACATAATCAAGATCACAAACACCACATCGATGAGTGGGGTGAGGTTGATCGGCGCCTCTTCTAGGGTCTGTTGACGTCTTCGCTTCATTTGATCTCCACTTGTCTGTATTGCAGCTCCACTGAAGCAAGTAGGAGGTGAGAAAAATCTTCCATCTCGCCTGAAAATTGGGCGATAGAGGCGCGCAGGTAGTTGTAGCCAATTAACGCCGGAATGGCCACGAGTAGACCGGCAACGGTTGTTCCCAGCGCCATGGCTAGCCCGCCCATAATCGTGGCGTTGGCGTTGATCGTAGCACCTGTTTGTAGCTCGTTAAAGGTGAGCAAAATTCCCCATACGGTTCCGAGCAGTCCAAGGAAGGGAGCAAGGCTCACAACAGTTGACAGCATAAAGAGGTTGCGTTCCATGGTTTTGGTTTGAGAGGAGATTGTGCTCATTAAATGGGCCTCAATGAGATCAATATCTGAGGTGGAAAGGGTGACGTTTTGCGTCTCGACAACAGCTTTGTTTTTGCCGAGCAATTCAAGAGTGTGCTGCTTGAGCGTTTGATAGAGAGTGGCAAAAGGGTGCACACCACTAGCTTCAAGAGAAAGGGGATTCGAACGTTTTTTTTGAAAGTGGGTTTGCAGCTTTTCTCCAAATTGTTTGGCATTTCTTTGTAAAAAGAATTTTTGTAAAAAAATGATCCATGTGATGATGGAAAGAACGCCGAGCGAAATAAAAATCGCCTTTCCGAAAAAATCGGACCCCCGGTAGGCGTCGATAAGGGGATTTGTAAGTAGTATGTACATGACAATTAACTATATAGTTTTTTAAACGTTTACTTTGGGTATCATGATGATGTATAATTTTTTACTCAACAAAAATAGTTTCGCTACACTGGGGGGTGTATGAAAATGTTTTCTTCAATCAAGTGGGTCTTTCCGCTCTGTTATCTCCTCTTATTTCAACCGTTGTCCGCGCAATCTGAGACGCTTAGCGCTTCGGAACCGGTTCAAGCGGAGCTGATTGCAGAAGAGCAGTCGGTGCAGCCAGGCCGCCCCTTTTGGGTGGGCGTAGAATTGAAGATGGAGGATGGGTGGGATACCTACTGGATGAATCCGGGCGATTCGGGCTTTCCGACACAAGTGAACTGGCAACTGCCCGATGGCTTTACGGCAGGTCCCATTGAATGGCCCTATCCAGAAACTTTTACGGCCGATTCACTTGTGGCTTTCGGATATACCGACAAGGTTCTTCTTTTATCCGAGATTACCCCTCCTAAAAATTTACCTGCCGACCAACCGATTACGCTGGAGGCCGATGTGAGCTGGCTTGCGTGTAAGGATGCGTGCGTGCCAGGTAATGCGCATCTCTCTTTATCGCTTCCTGTGAGCGACGCTTCACCGCTTGCCGATGGTCAGGCGACAGCTCTATTCGCTCAAGCGCGTAGCGCGCTCCCTCAACAAGTGGGAGAGGGGGATTTGACTGTTCAGGCATTGGCTGATGAGATTGTAATGAATTTCCAGCCCCAGCCGGGCACATTTGGGGAGATTGAACAGATGCAGTTTATCCCTGAGCAGGGAGAGGTGATTGATTACGCCGCTCCGCAGCCTTTCCAAGTAGGGGAAGAGGGGATTACGTTAAATGTCAAAAAAGCCGTTCCAGGAAGTGAGTCGCAGCCTTTCAAAGGGGTTTTACTTGTCTCAGAAAAAGGAAGTGCGGTGAAGCGGGCGATTCATGTTGATTCTGCCTCAGCAGTAGCTTCTGCTACGCGAGTGAGTCACGGCGGCGTCTCAAGTTTAGGAATGGCGCTTGCCTTTGCCTTTTTGGGGGGGCTGATTCTAAATGTGATGCCGTGTGTACTTCCCGTTATTGCGTTAAAGATTTTTGGATTTGTCAAAATGGCGCATGAACGCCGCTCTGTTATTCTGAAGCATGGGGGCGTTTTTGGTCTAGGCGTGCTAGTGTCGTTTTGGCTCTTATCTGGCGCTCTTTTGGCCCTGCGTGCGTACGGAGAAGGAATTGGCTGGGGCTTCCAGCTACAAGAGCCGGTGTTTGTCGCGATTTTAGCCGGTATTCTTTTCCTACTTGGACTCAGCTTATTTGGTCTTTTTGAATTGGGAACCTCGATGATTTCACTTGGAGGCAAAGCGGCAGCATCAGAGGGCTCATCGCCTCTAAAAAGCTCATTTATGAGCGGTGTGCTCGCCACACTTGTCGCCACGCCGTGTACAGGGCCGATGCTGGGGCCTGCTTTGGGCTTTGCGATGACCCTGCCTGCCATCCAGGCACTTCTGGTTTTCACCATGATGGGAATGGGAATGGCGTTTCCTTATCTGCTTTTCTCTGCTTTCCCGAAACTGGTGCGCTTTTTACCCAAACCTGGTAACTGGATGATCACCTTTAAGCACCTCATGGGCTTTGTGATGATGGCAACGGTTGTGTGGCTCGTGTGGGTCTTTGGGGCACAAACCGATAACATGGCCATCTTTGTGCTTCTTGCCTCGCTTCTGGTCTTGGCAGTGGGAGCCTGGATCTTTGGACGTTGGGGCGCACCGACCCGTCGTAAAACAACGCGTATGGTCGCGACTGTTTTGGCAGCCTGTTTCCTTTTTGTCGGAAGTGGGGCGACGATTCTCACTGCCAAGCAGTACCGTGACTTTGGGCCCGCTGCCTCCGGTAGCGGAGCGCAGCTTGTTTCAGAAGAGGGGTGGGAAGCGTACGATCCCGACCGCGTTCAGGAGCTAAGAGCGCAGGGGGTGCCTGTTTTTGTCGACTTTACCGCCAAGTGGTGCTTGATCTGTCAGGCTAATAAGGTGACACTACGCTCAGCAGAAATCACAAAAGCCTTTAAAGAAAAGGGAGTGGTGACGATGTCGGGCGATTGGACCAAGAAAGATCCGGTGATTACCGAGCAGCTTGAGAAGTTAGGGCGCACCGGAGTGCCGGTGTATGTCCTCTATCCTGGATCGCCACACGATGCGCCCTCTATTTTGCCGCAGACCTTGAGCAGCAAAGTGGTGCATGAGTATTTGGATAAGCTAGAAACACCCAAAACGACTGTTTATGCTGATTGATTCACATGCGCATTTATGTAGTTCTGCGCTCGAGGCCGACCGGGAAGAGGTGTTGGATCGAGCGCAGGCTGCTGGCATTGAGGCGATTGTAAACATTGCTACCCACCCCGATGAGCTCAAACGGGGGCTCACTCTCTCTAAAGAGCGTCCGTGGATTTATAACGTCGGTTCGACCACTCCACACGATGCAGAAAAAGAGGGTGAGCTGCACTTTGAGACTTTTGCAGCACATGCGCGTGCCGGAGATCTTGTGGCTGTTGGGGAGACAGGTTTAGATTACTATTACTGGAAAGATTCCGCCAAGCGTCAGCAGCACTTTTTACGTGCCTATCTACGCCTGGCACATGAGTGCGCCCTTCCTGTTGTGATCCATTGTCGTGACGCCTTTGCCGATTTTTTCCGCATTTTAGATGACGAAAAACCGGTGCCTGGAGTGCTGCACTGTTTTACAGGAACGCTAGAAGAGGCCGAAAAGGTGATCGCGCGGGATTGGTACCTTTCTCTTAGTGGGATTGCGACATTTAAAAAGAGTGAAGAGCTCAGAGAGGTCGCCCGGCGTGTTCCACTCAATCGATTGCTGATTGAAACGGATTCTCCCTATTTGGCGCCCAGCCGCCAGCGTGGAAAGCGCAATGAGCCGGCTTATCTAGTCGAAACGGCTCAGTGTTTAGCTGAGGCACGCGGGTTAACATTAAAAGAATTTGCACGAGCCACGCGGCAGAATGCCCATGACTTATTTGGGTTGACATAGAAAGGATGTTTATCGTAAAATCTTAATAAAAAATTACTTACGTTTTTTTAAGGTTGTGTCATGTATTTAACTGCGCCAGAAAATATTCGATATCCTGTCACATATTTTGAGGAAGGATGTAACCAGGTAAATCGTGACTTGGGTCTGGAGATGATGAGTAATGCGGTTCAAGCGCTTTTATTAGGAAGGTCTTCTCGACGAGTGGACCAAGCATTGGGTTTGGTAAAGCGTATGCCCCCTACTTGTATTCAACGAGATTATGCGCTCAGTGCGATTGCGCTTAAGCAGATAGGTGATGTAGAGAGAGCTTTGGCTACGGCTAATATGATGACGCACTATCAGTATTTTATAGAAACGATACTTCAGATCTGTGGCGATCGACCAGCCGACGAGCTAACCGCTATGGTTGTTGACAGGTTTCCTGATGTTTCTCCAAGTGAAATTCAAATGATGCTGGCTCCTGTACCTTACTAAAAACTTTTTAGAAGGTCTTTGTAGGTGATGATCCTGTCAAAGTAGGCACGCTCCAAAACGGAGGAGTCGGCTCCTTCGTTACAGATGAGCACTTTGTGAATCGTCTTGTTCCCTTTGTTCGGAAACAGGGCGAGCTTTTTCTCCATATCGCCAATCACTTTTATCCCTGCTGGAGAGTGCAGGTACTTGATCTCGCAAATGGTGTACACATGATCGGCTCGATCAAATACTAGGTCTATCTGGTAGCCTGGGTCCTCTTTGATCGTACCACGACTAAAATACGGCCCCGCTTTGTATTGAACGCCAGAAAAACCGAGAATTTGAGCGATCACGCGATTGTAACGGCGACACCAACGCTCAAAAGCAAATCCAAGCCATTTTGCATAGGAGTCCATTTTGATAGCCGACTGAGGAGTTTCATCATAATTCCCATTGGCAATATTGGCTTGGATAGGCCGGATGAAGTTGAATTAGAAATAGAGATAGTTATCGGCAATCGCATAGCGGGTTACATTTGTTCGATCATGCAAATTGAAGGGATGGTATTTAGAGATGAAGCCACATTTTTCAAGATCGATGAGAAGCGTACTTAGTGTTCCTCCAGATGAAACTTTTAGTTTTGTAGCAAGCTGCTCCCTACTCATGAATTTGTGCTTGCCTAGTAGGGATATAATCTCTTGGTAGTGTTTGTTGTGGGCTAAGCTGCTTGTAAAAATCTTTTCATAATCCCTAGAGAAAAAGCTTCCGGAGGTGAGGGCATGGGTGCATAGACCGAGGAAAATAGAAGACTCTTTATTGATCCACTTGAGGTATTCAGGAATGCCACCCACTGTTAGGTAGGCGTTAAAAACTTCACGCTTGCTGCGATTTTTTAGAACCGTTTTTGTTTCGGCAATACTGAGCTCTTGGAGGTGAATTTCATGCTGAGATCGATTATAGAGCGCCTTTGAGTGGACAACCTTATCCAGCATGAATGAGGGAGCAGAGCCGCAAAGAACCAAAATAAGCTCAGGGTTACGGCGAAATTGATTGTCCCACGCATACTTCAATTCTGATACTAGTTTGGAACTGTAGTCAGCCAGCCACTGAAGTTCTTCTAGGCATACCGTCCATTTTCCTTTTTTTGTGTAACGTGCTAAGACTTCAAAAAACTCGCTCCAGCTTTTAATCTGAACCTTATTGAGTAGGGGGTCTTGGACATAGCTAGCCAGGTTGTTTCATCACATTTGCGAACTGCTCTGTCTCTGATAATCCTTCAATTCCTTCGAATTTCAGGATATTGCGGCGCCGAAATGCTTGTTCTAGGAGCTCTGTTTTTCCTACCCGTCGCCTTCCGTACATGACGATGATACTGGGCTCGTTACTCTCGCCAATCGTATGGAGTTTTTTAAGCTCTTGGCTGCGTCCTACAAAATTTTTCATTTCTTGAATATCAAGGGGTTGCATCGATTTCTCCTGTAGGAATTCAGCCAGATATGGGTCAAAAAGCCCATATCTGGCTCAATCAGTAAGGTTTTAACTAGTCAAGATCGTCCAGCAATTTTTCGATTTGCTCAGGTGAAGGGAGCTCTTTTTGTAGTTCTTGGGGTAATTCCTTGACCATGTGATAGGAGGAGACATTAATCGGTTTTTTAGCATTTTTTAGAGCGTATTCGACAACGGTTCTTTTTTTGCTTTTACAGATAATAATTCCTATGGATGGATTTTCCCCTTCTAATCGAACTGTGTCGTCCAATACAGCAAGATAAAACTGCATTTTCCCCACGTGTTCAGGCAGAAATTCTGAAACCTTTAACTCAATGGCAACAAGAGCTTTTAGTCTTCTGTGGTAAAAGAGTAGATCGATGAAAAACTCCTGACCTTCTAGTTCTATTCTGTATTGTGAACCCATGAAAGCGTACACATTTCCAATTTCTTTTAGAAAGAGCTCAATATTCCTGACGATGCCCCGCTCTAGTTCGCGTTCTGTGTGTTCACCTCCAATTTCGAGAAAGTCGAAGGCATAGGTGTCTCGTACAGCAAGTTTTGCTTCTGGATGCAGGTTGGTGGGTAGGTTGTTGCCAAAGTTTGATTGAGCTGCCATAGTCTTTTCGAAGGTTCCCATTTCAATGTGGTGGATGAGAACTCGATAGGTCCACCCGTTGCGCTTAGACATTTTCATGTAGAACTCTCTTTCAAGAGAGTTTTTACACTTGGATAAAAGAGCCACATTATGTGACCAACTAATTTGTGACGACAGTGTCGTCAGTTTTTCATTTTCTTCGTAACAAAGGTAAAAGTCTCTCATTCTCCAAAGGTTACGAGAAGAGAACCCTCTTATACCAGGAAAAGTGCGTTGCAGATCCTTTGCAAGGTGGTCAACCACAGAATCTCCCCAACCAGCATTCTCACACTGTTGGTAGATAGTTTTTCCGATGCCTCTATACAGCTCAATAAGCTCATTATTCACAGCACGCATAGCTCTAGCTTGCGCTGATTTTATTTTAGAACTGATATCTTTTAAAATGGCTCCATATTCTTGGGGCAGGGCTTCTTTTACAGATGTCAATGTTGTCATAAATGCACTCAAAAAAATAATAGTATAGCCAAGCGTGTCGTTGCATTCAAAAAAAGTCAAAGGGCTTTAAAAAATCATTGTCATGGGAAGCTCAGAGTGCTAGGTTCAGCTTGATATGGCAACGCCCCTTCATGAAAAAGAGTTTCCGGTCGATGAGAAAGTCAAGCTCCCACGCCCTTTCATACTCAGTCGCCTCCATTCACTTTTAGGCGTGTGGCTCGTGGTCTATTTGTTCGAACATCTGCTCGTTAATGCCCAGATGGCGCTCTACTTTCAGAATAACGGCTCGAGCTTTGTGAACATGGTCAACAAAATCCACGCGCTTCCCTTTCTCAAGGCAATCGAGATCATCTTTTTAGGGCTGCCCTTTCTCATTCATGGCGCCTGGGGGATCGCCTACGCACGCCGCGCCAAATTAAATGCGCATCGCACCACTGGCAAAACGCCTGGCTTGCCCCAATTTAAACGGAACCGCGCCTTTTCGTGGCAGCGGATCACCTCTTGGCTGCTGATTGTAGGAATTGTAGCGCATGTAGTGCATATGCGCTTCATCGAGTACCCAGCTGTAACCTACAAAGGAAATCAAAAAGAGTATGTGTTCCACTTGCCCTATGATCCAGGACTGCCAAAAGTGGCACAAAAACTATCTGTGGGTTTGAGTGAAAGTAAAGAAGGGGAAGTGCAAGCAGTTGCCCCAAGCGCCGGCGCCGCTTTTTTTCTGATTGTCCGTGAGACATTCACTCATCCGTTGATGGTGATTCTCTACTCGATTCTGGTGGTGGCGGCAACCTACCACGCGTTTAACGGCCTCTGGACATTTATGATCACGTGGGGAATCACTTTAACGCGCAGGTCCCAGCGGGCGATGCGGATGCTGACAACCACTCTCATGGCTCTCGTGATGTTCTTTGGACTCATGTCTGCCTGGGGAACCTACTGGACAACCCTATTTCAAAGATGAAAACACGAAAACAAGATGTGATTGTCGTAGGAGGAGGACTAGCAGGGCTAGCGGCTGCGATGCGTTTGGCTGAAAATGGCTGTCGCGTCAAACTCATTTCTGTGACAAAGGTCAAGCGCTCCCACTCTGTCTGTGCGCAAGGGGGCATTAACGCTGCTCTGAATTTGAAAGGGGAGAATGATTCTCCCTTGATTCATGCCTATGACACGATTAAGGGGGGCGATTTTCTTGCCAATCAACCTCCCATTGTGGAGATGTGTATGGCGGCTCCCAAGATTATCCAAATGATGGACCGTTTCGGCTGTCCGTTTAATCGCACGCCAACGGGGCATCTCGATGCACGCCGTTTCGGGGGCACGCTTTATAACCGGACCGTGTTTTGTGGCGCCTCGACCGGACAACAACTGATGTATACACTCGATGAACAAGTGCGCAGGTGGGAGGCAAAGGGACGGGTCGAGAAATTGGAAAACCACGAGTTTTTGCGTATTGTCCTGGATGAGGAAGGGCAGACGCGTGGAATTGTGTTGATGAATCTGTTTAATCAAAAGATTGAGGTGCTCAAAGCCGATGCGGTTGTGTTTGCCACAGGAGGCCCGGGGCTGATCTTTAAGATGTCGACCAACTCTACCTTCTGTACAGGCGCTGCCAATGGCCGTCTCTATATGCAAGGGATGCGGTATGCCAACGGCGAATTCATTCAGATTCACCCTTCAGCGATTCCAGGGCCCGATAAACTGCGCCTGATCTCGGAGTCGGTGCGGGGAGAGGGGGGACGAGTCTGGGTGCCGGGCGACTCCTCTAAAACAATTGAAGCTCCTAGTGGAGAGATGATTCCGTGCGGGGTGACAGGAGAGCCGTGGTACTTTTTAGAAGAGATGTATCCCGGTTATGGCAACCTGGTGAGTCGAGATGTGGGCGCGCGCGAGGTGCTCAGAGTGTGTGAGATGGGATTGGGTGTAGATGGGCAGATGCAGGTTTATCTCGATATCACCCATTTGCCTGAAGAGACCAAGCACAAGCTAGAAGCCGTTTTAGATATCTATCAAAAATTCACAGGAGAAGATCCTCGCGTCACGCCGATGAAGATCTTTCCAGCCGTTCACTACTCGATGGGAGGAGCGTGGGTCGACTGGCCGGCTGCGGATGAGGTCGATCGAGAGAGCCGTTTCCGCCAAATGACCAATCTAAAGGGGTGCTTTAATTGCGGTGAGTCGGACTATCAGTATCATGGGGCGAATCGGCTGGGAGCCAACTCGCTTCTTTCGTGCATGTATAGTGGGCTTGTTACAGGCGACGAGGTGCCACGCTATTTAGAAGGGCTATCTGGAGAGGGGAAAGAGTCCATTTTCACCGATGCGCTCAAGATAGAAGAGGCGTTTAAGGCAGATCTAATCAAACGGGATGGGCCAGAAAATGTGCATAAGCTACATGAAGAGCTGGCCGCTCTCATGGTGCGCCATGTGACAGTGACGCGCTCAAACAAAAATTTAGCTGAAACAATGGATAAGATCAAAGAGCTCAGAGAGCGGTATCAACACATTTCACTCGATGATCGAGGCCGGTTTGCCAACCAAACCTATCAATTTGCTCATCAATTTCAGTCGATGCTCGAGCTGGCTCTTGTGATCACAAAAGGCGCACTTTTACGCGACGAGTTTCGTGGTTCACATTTCAAGCCCGAGTTTCCGGAACGGGATGATGTCAACTGGTTGAAGACAACCATTGCCACCTACGCACCAGATGAGCCTGAGATTACCTATGAACCGGTCGATACACGCCACTTAGAGCCGGTCACGCGCGACTACACGGTGGCAAAAAAAACCATTCCTGAATTAACCAACATTCCCACCCACATCACGTTGCCCTTATGAAAACATATATTTTAACTATCTACCGAGGCACACCTGAACAGCAGTATTGGGAGGAGTTTGAACTTCCCTTGCGCCCACGTGAAAATGTGATCAGCGCTCTGATGGAAATTCAGAAAAACCCCGTGAACCGAAAAGGGGAGAAAGTCGAGCCAGTGGTATGGGAACAGGGATGTTTAGAGGAGGTGTGTGGTTCGTGTTCCATGCTCATCAATGGCTATCCACGGCAAGCGTGCACCGCCTTGATTGAGAATTACCTGCGTGAGACAAAATCCAACGTCATCAAGCTTGCGCCGTTTACAAAATTCCCTTTAGTCCGTGATTTAATTGTGGATCGCACCCGCATGTTTGAAAACCTCAAGCAGGTGCACGGGTGGATCGATACCGAAGGTTCTCGTGAAACCGGATATGGCCCTCTTGTCTCCCAGGCAAAACAAGAGGTCATGTACGCCCTTTCCACCTGTATGACCTGCGGCTGTTGCTCAGAGGGATGTCCTCAGGTCAATGAACGCTCCAAATTTATGGGGCCCGCGCCTATTTCTCAGGTGCGCCTCTTTAATGCTCACCCTTCAGGCAAGTTGCAGCGGCATGAGCGGCTTCGCCCTCTGATGGAAGAAGAGGGGATCAGCGGCTGTGGAAATGCGCAAAACTGTGTGGAAGTCTGTCCAAAAAATATCCCTTTGACCGATAGTATTGCCGTGATTGGCCGCGATGTGACGTTGCAGGCCTTTCGCGACCTATTTAGTTTTCAAGATCGAGAGACATGAAACCACTCCATTTTCTCGTTGGGCTTCTTCTCCTTAAAGCGATTGTTTTAGGATGTGTCATCGCCTTCTATCCAGCTGGTCTCTCACCCGATGAGGCGCAGTATTGGACCTGGTCCCAGGCCTTAGATTGGGGCTATTACTCAAAGCCTCCTGGCATCGCCTGGCAGATTGGGGCGAGCTCTGCACTTCTCGGTAACACCGTGCTCGGAGTCCGTTTTGGAGCGCTGGTGATCGCCTTTTTCCTCGCTCTTGCCGTTTACTATCTCGCCCGTCAAGTGAATTTAAATGAAAAAACGGCGTTTTGGGCGGCCATCGCCATGGCCTTTTCTCCTCTCGGCGTCTACCTCTCTCTGGCCGCCACAACCGATGGAGGGGCGATTCTATTTCTTGTTCTCGGGATTGCCGCAGCCGTCCGCTGCAACTACCCAATGGCTGGCGTTTGGATCCTCTTTGGAGCGCTCTATAAGTGGACTGCTTTTGCACTCTGGCCCTTCACCTTGGTTTTCCTCCTCTTTTTTCCTTCTATGCGCAGGTGGAGTCTCATTTGGGGGATTTTAATCTCTTTAGTTGCTCTACTTCCTCCAGTTTATTGGAATCTTGCTCACGATTGGGTTACCTTTAAGCATGTAGCAGGCGCTTTAGGGACGGCACCGCGTGCCAATTTTTTCGACTTTCTCGGGGCGCAAATCGGCCTCATCTCACCGATTTTCTTTGTGCTGCTCCTTCTTGCTTACGTGCGTTTAGCCAAGAGCCGGGAGCGCTCGCTACTTTTTTGCGCCGCTTTCCCGTTTGCCATTCTCTTTTATTTAGGAGCCGCTCTTTTTAATAAAATCCAACCCAACTGGGCGGCGTATCTGATGCCGCCTGCCATGGTACTCATTGCATGGGCCGCCTACGTGCGTCATCGCCTTTGGCTTCATATGGGTGTCTGGGTCTCGATCGCGACCATCTGCGCCGCCTTTTTTGTGCCCTGGATTGCGTTTAGGCACTCCCTTGGATGGGATCGGCTGGCACCTGCGCTTGAGCAAGCTGGTTATGATCCACAGTCTGATTTTTTGATGGGAGAGAAGTATCAAGCATCGAGCTTACTGAGCTTTTATGCTCCTGAGCAAAAACGGGCCTATTTTTTCAACATTGGGGGCGCGCGCAAGAATCAGTTCTCCTTCTGGTCTCAAATGGAGGAGAGCGAGATCGGAAAAAGCGGGTATTTTGTCGTGATTGAGAAGGCAAAACCTGAGGCCCATCAGTGGTATGAGAGTCACTATACTGAGCGTCTTGCTCCCTATTTTGAGAGAGTCTTCTTTGTTGGGGCCTATCCCCTCTACTTTGTTGATGGGAAGCCCGTCAAAGAGGCGCTGATTTTCAAGTGTGAGGGGTATCTTGGGGGCGCTCCTGCGGATCCAGAAGCTTACTAGCTTTGCGGTGAGGGCGGGCTAAAATCTCGTGCACATCCGCTTGAGAGGCGATTTCAGCATCAAACTGCGCTATCAGGTGCGTACAAAGCGCGCTTAGAAGGCTCTCTTTTTTAGGAAAGAGGGGGCGGAGCGTGCAGAGAAAATCGTGGTGCGGTCGGCTTTGACGATATTCTGGACGTCTTTTAGGTAAAAGCAGATACTCCATTTTAGCTGGATCATAATCCCATAAAAACGATGTGTGGTGGAGCCACCGCCCTTTCTGAATATACTGAGCGTTGCCACCAAATTTCTTTTCACCAAACACGTAATCATTTTCACGTGCTTGAAATCCTTGGAAGAGGGGAGAATAGAGCTTCTCTGACCACTCTAGAATCGGTTTGGGCTGTCCAGCTACTCCCATATCGGCACTGTTACAGATAAACGTCACAAACACGGTTTTGGAATCGATATAGACCGTTCCACCCCCACTAAATCGTTTAATCACGGGGATCTGGTCTTGCTCCACTTTTTTCAGATTGAGGAGCTCGGGAGCTTTTCCGGAGATGCCCATTACAATAGCGGGGGGCGCTTCGGTATTGAGTAGACACCAGTTTCCCGTATCAGCACGTAGAAGCGCCTCTTCGATGCGAAGCTGCTCTAGAATTGGAACATGTGTTAAATTAAGGAGTTGCATTAAGCTTAATCATTAAAACTTGGATGTCTGCAGGAGAGACGCCCGAGATGCGCGACGCCTGTCCGACTGTTTGGGGCGTAAACTGTATCAGCTTTTCCTTGGCTTCGTTCCGTAGGCCCACGATTTGAGTGAAGTCGAGATGAGAGGGAATAGCTAGGTTTTCGATTTGAGCTGAGCGCGCGATATCCTGATTTTGTCTCTCGATGTAGCCGGCATACTTGAGATTCAGCTCGATTTGGAAGTTGATTTCTGCGCCATGATCGTGGACCTCTGGATAGTCTTCCATGAGAGAGGCGTAGGTATTTTCTGGCCTGCAAAGAAGCTGAGCTAGCGAAGCGCCTTTGCCTCGCACCTGTTTAAACACTTTCTTCAGTCTATCTGTTTCTGCTTCGATCAGTGCCTGTTTGGCCACGGTTTTTTGATAACGCGCCTCATCCACCAGTCCGAGCGCGTAGCCGTGGTGGCGGAGACGTTGATCGGCATTGTCCTGTCTCAGAAGGAGGCGATGTTCGGCGCGTGAGGTGAACATTCTGTAGGGTTCATCGAGCTTTTTCGTAATCAGATCGTCGATCATCACGCCGATGTATGCTTCGTGCCGTTGCAGAACAAAGGGCTCCTTGCCCAGCACTTTTCCTGCGGCATTGACCCCAGCGATCAACCCTTGGGCAGCAGCCTCTTCATAGCCGGTTGTGCCGTTGATTTGTCCGGCAAAGTAGAGCCCTTCGATCGATTTCGTTTCCAATGTGGGACCAATCTGTCCGCTCACTGCGTAGTCGTATTCAATGGCGTAGGCGGGGCGCATGATCTGTGCCTCTTCAAGGCCTGCAATCGAGTGGATCATGTCGATCTGGACATCAAGAGGAAGCGAAGAAGAGATTCCGTTGACATACACCTCTTCGGTATCAAGACCTTCCGGCTCTAGGAAGATTTGATGGCGCTCCTTATCGGCAAAGCGGACCACTTTATCCTCGATGGAGGGGCAGTACCGGGGACCCACTCCTTGGATTTTACCTGCATAAAGAGGGGATCTGTCGAGATTGGCTTCGATGATCTCTTTTGTTTTGGGCGAGGTGTAGGTAATCCAGCACGAAATCTGTTCAGGTCTTTCAAACGCATCTTGATCGTAGGAGAAATGGACTCCCTCCTCTGGCGGCTGCTCTTCTGTTTTGGAAAAATCGATGGTCCGTTTATTGACGCGGGGAGGCGTTCCGGTTTTGAGTCTTTCGAGTTTAAATCCGTGTGCCTCTAAGCAGGCAGAAAGGCCTACAGAGGGTTTGTCACCAGCTCTACCGCCCGCGTAATTTTTTTCGCCTATATGGAGTAGTCCGCGCATGAATGTGCCCGAAGAGAGAATCACTGCTTTTCCAGAAAAATGAACCCCTTCTTGGGTCAAGACGCCGGTAATACGCCCCTTCTCAACCGAGAAAGACTCAAGGGTGGCTTGGAAAATGTGGAGGTTAGGCTCTTTTTCGAGGCGAGATTTCATCTCAAGAGCGTAGGCAGCCTTGTCGGCTTGGGCGCGCGGAGCCCAGACGGCAGGACCCTTGGTGGCATTAAGCATCCGGAACTGAATGCCCGTGCGGTCGATCACCTTGCCCATTTCGCCACCCAGAGCGTCGATTTCACGTACCATGTGCCCTTTGCCGATCCCGCCGACGGCAGGATTGCAGCTCATTTTGGCAATCGTGTCGAGATTCATCGTCAAAAGAAGAGTGGATGCGCCTCGACGTGCTGAGGCAAAAGCAGCTTCGCAGCCTGCGTGGCCAGCGCCTACGACAATGACATCAAACTCATCCGGATAGTGCATAAAAATTATTTATTTTTATGGCGATCGCGACGGCGTCTTTTCTTACGTTTGTGTTTGGCGATTTTATATTTTCTTTTTTTCTTTACAGAGGACATCGTGAACCCAAGAAATTATCTATTAGCGCCAGAGATATTACTGAATTTCTGAGTAGTAGTCTAGACAAATGTAAATCATAAAGAAACTGTAAAGAAAAATCCTCTTGAAAAAAGTGTATATTTTGTGTATACTGAGAGTATACCTATGGAGGAGATTTATGTACCAAACCTATAGAAAAAAGATCTTTAAGCATGGGGGGAGCAGGGCAGTAGACCTACCCAAAGAAGCAAATCTTGGAGATAAAGAGGTCACCGTTGAGCTACGGGAAGACGGCGTTTTTATCTACTCTGATGATTTGACGACTATGGAGTCAGATCCTTGCTTTCATTTATTTATTGAGGCACTCTTTCAGGATGCAATGAAGAATCCCGATCAGCTTAAAAGCTTTGAAGAAGTATGGGATAGCGAGTGGAATACATTGTTAGAAGGGGTAGACGGTGGAGAAGAAGAGTAAATATCTCCTTAAGTTTCATAAATTTTATTTCGAAAAGACAGATGCTTTAAAGGCTGAAGTCAAAAAACTAAAGAAGTCTCTTGATTCAGAAGCGTTCGCTCAGCATCCTGACGTTAAATTTGCAGCTCGTTTAAGAGATGCTGCTTTTCACACGATACCTAAAGATCCCAATAGAAAAGACTATCAATTGCATGGGGATTTAAAGAAATACCGGAGATATAAGCAGGGGCTGCAAAGATATCGTCTGTTTTTTACCTTTTCTTCCAAGCCTCCAGT
The DNA here is from genome assembly GCA_022601445.1 of Chlamydiales bacterium. Taxonomy (GTDB): domain Bacteria; phylum Chlamydiota; class Chlamydiia; order Chlamydiales; family JAAKFR01; genus JAJACP01. Next base: position 22,841 of record JAJACP010000019.1, read on the forward strand.
TATTCTGTACTTGTACATTAATGACAAGAACTCGCTGAGAAAAGAGGGAGATAAAAACGATCCCTATAAAATTTTTGCTAAACTGGTCAATCAGGGGAAAGTGTCACATGATCCCAATGATTTGGCCATTCAAAAATGGGTCCGAGGGAATAACTAAATACTAGCAAAGGAGTCTTCTTGCATGCTGGCTTGAATCGGGGTGTAGTTGCGGAATTGCCCGATTTCTTTGACAAAAGAAAGATTGACCGTCCCCACTCCACCGTGCCTGTTTTTAGCTACAATCAGCTCCGCCATTCCCGGCTTATCATTGGCATCATAGTAGTCTCTACGGAGCATCAGCATGACAATATCGGCATCCTGCTCCAACGATCCACTCTCTCGAAGGTCGCTCATCATCGGGCGGTGGCCCGCCCGCTCTTCCACTCTCCGCGAAAGCTGAGACATACAGAGAATAGGGATGTCGAGCTCACGGGCAAGCGTTTTGAGCATGCGCGAGATTTCAGAGATCTCAATCTGCCTATTTTCCATTGTGCGCGATGATCCCGAGCCGGCGACCAGCTGAAGGTAGTCAATGGCAAGCAGGCGGATGCCGTAGCTTTCTTTCATCCGACGGGCGCGCGCGCGCAGATCGGTAATTTTTAGTCCGGGTTGGTCATCGATCACCATGGTGTGGTTTTGCATCACGCCCGCAGCGGCGACAATCCGTTGAAACTCTGCCCCGCTTAAACCACCCGTGCGGATCTTATCCGATTCGACTTCTGCCTGAGAGCAAATCATCCGATGGAGCAGCTGTTCGGCTGTCATCTCTAGGGAAAAGATGCCAACGGGCATGCCATTTTGGAAGCAGACGTTCTCGGCAATATTGAGCGCCAGCGCCGTTTTACCCATCGCCGGGCGTCCCGCCAAAATCATTAAGTTAGAGTCATTAAATCCATTGATCATCGTATCGAGATCGAGGAAGTGGGTGGGAATTCCCGTCACTTTAGGCTCTTCAGGTCCGCGGGCGCGGAACTCCTCTTGCCGCTGCTGCAGCTCTTTGAGAAAAGAGGTTTGGGAAGAGGCTTTGACCCCATTGATCAACTCAGAAACTAAAACGCCTGCACCACTATTGGCTGTTTGGCTGATTTTAAAGAAGAGCGCTTGCGCCTCATCTAGGGCAGCGTGTACATCCTGTGGTTCGTCAAGAGCTGATTTTTCCACCACCTGAGCCGCCTCAATCATCCGCCGTAACATCGCCTTAGACTTGACAATGTCGACATACTCTTCGATGTAAGCCGACGTTCCGGCATATTGAGCGAGCGTTGTGACATAAGCTGCGCCCCCAATGGCGTCCAGCTTTTCCATCCGCTTGAGCTCTTCGCAGACTAAGTGGACATCGGCAGGCTTGTCTTGTTTATAGGCGCTTTTTAGAACCGAAAAGGCCAATTGATGCTCAGTGAAATAAAAATCTGCTTCATCAAGAGAGTCGGCGGCGATATTCAAGCTATTAAAGCTTGTGAGCATACAGCCCAACACCATCATCTCCGACTCTTTTGAGTGCGGCGCAATGCGCACTTTCCCTTTTTCCACCATAAGCTAAGCAGAATACTCGAAGCCGCTTCGTGTTTCAAGCTTCAAAAACAGTCGATGCCTTTTGCCAGCTGCGCACCTGCGCTAAAGAGCGCTTTTCGTCTTCGTTACCGCCATAGATAAGATAACACTGATCGGGGGCGCTTACAAGAACCTGTATATAAGAAAATAAGTCAGGAGCTCTCTGAGCCTCATCAAAAATCACTCCCCCCGCTCGTCCATGCGTCTGTAAAAATCCCTCAGGATCCTCAATAGCGAAACTGCGCAAGATAGGGTTTTCCAAATTCACATAATGGTAATCAGGGAAACAAAGTTTTGCCAATGTCGTCTTCCCAATCTGGCGTGGCCCCAATAAGCAACCACCGGGAACTGCCTGGCCAACCCCTTCGTCCTCTTTGCCAACTTCCTCTTAAACATAACCCCGTTATGGACAGTCAGGGAATTGAATTCCCCATTTGTCCGCGTTTTAGCGTAAAGACTCAGGCAAATAGGGAATCTGATTCCCCAAATGCCAAAAAAATCGCTTATTGAGATAAAAGCGCCATAGATCTATGATTTCCCCTCCTGGAAAGATGGCTGAGTGGCCGAAAGCACGTCCCTGCTAAGGACGCATACTCTCACGAGTATCGAGGGTTCGAATCCCTCTCTTTCCGTTTTTAGCGCTGTCGTGCGCTGAACTCGGGGGAGTCCGTACGACTTGTACTGTCCTCCCC
>JAJACP010000002.1:0-64166 GCA_022601445.1 Chlamydiales bacterium
TAGATAAAAATAGTTTAAAAAGGAGATAAAAATGACTTCTACAAATTGGAGGAATCATAGAAGCCCCAGGCAACAAGATGCTTTACGCTATCCATATCAATACTCCCCGCCTAAGGGAAACAAAAAAGGGATGCAAACACGTGTTGGTCTTGCAGCGGGAGCAGGCCTGCTCATTTTGGCTTTAGCAGGAGCGCTTGCGGCTACCTACTTCCTCAGCCCCGGAGCTCATGCTTGGACAAATACACAGTTAGCAGTGGGGAAAGGACTGTATATGATTGGACTGCCCGCAGCAGGTCTAATGACCGGCATTGGCATCTGCTTATATGCACACGCAAAGTACAAAGCACGCAAACAATACACCTTTCGCCCACACGATCTGGTCTCGAAAGGCCTTACAGAAACGCAAAAAAATGCCATGAAAGTAGGGGCTCTCGTCACACTTGCTGTTCTGCTTGCAATAGGGGTAAGCTTGGCCTATCACTTCTGCCCTCAGGTACCCCAAGCTCTCGATCACCAACTTACAATTGGACAAAATATGCTGTATATCGGCTTACCCACACTCGGGGCTGGAGCGTTAGTGAATGGAGCACTAGTGCTTAATCGAAGACGTCAAGCAAAACAAGCGCTCACAATTTAACCGGGAGCTAATAGGATGTTAACACACATACATCGAGAGAGCCGGCCCTGGATTGATCCTGAAATCGTGAAAAACACCAAGCGAACAGCCGCTGTCGTGATCGCCTTAGCCGCAATCACTGCGGCTTTTGCAACGGGCGCCTACATCTTTTCACTTTGGGCCAGCCATGGTGGTCTTGCGCCTCTGGGACACCTGTTGAATGCCAAGCAGAACCTCAATATCGCACAAATTCTTTGCTGCATTGTCGCTCCAACCGCCGGTACCACAACGCTTCTCATCGTCCTAGGACGCGTCGCTGCTAAACGCTTGAATAAGCAACCTCCAGCAAACAAATCGGAACAGCGAGCTACAGAAACACCGCAACCAGCTTCGTTGATTGATGTCGATGCCGAGGATACCGACGACGAGTCCGATAGCTGGAGAGATGCAGGTTAAATATATTATTTTATTATCTTAATACTAAATTAAAACTTTTAGTTTATAATATATAGTATAGATAAATATAGTTTAAAAAGGAGATAAAAAATGCTTGGACTCTACTACACCTCAGGCCCCTTCCGTCAAAAAGCCCCTACGAAGCCTCGCCAACCGCAGACGTCTCAGCCCAGACCTGAGCCCACTTGGGCGGCTAGAACTAACGACAATGACGATAAGACAACATGGCAAAATCAATCTCAAACTTCAAAGGCAGCCTCTTATCATGAGAGCACTCCCTCTGGAGGCGATGCACAATTTTTTGCCGACTATCCATTCAATAGAGAGCCGCTCTCTGAGGACGAAGAAGCCTTTCTAGCTAGTATTTTCCAAAGTGTAGCTAGTGCAGCTAGGGGGAGCAGAAATGCTCAACAAGCTCGCTTTCTAAAATCTGCAGCGAGAGCAAACGATCATTCCTCTGGCTTAGATACAATAACGTCTTACGGCCACGATGTATGGGATAAGCATTTTGTATCGCAAAAAAAAGGGAATACGCTGGCTGTTCGTAAGGTAGCAGGAACCTTAGCTGCTGCAACTCTAATAACTACAATCGTGGGAGTCCTTGCTGCCACTTACTTCCTCGTACCAGGAGCGCAGACATGGATGAACGCCCACGCGATCACCCCCCTTGCGGCGCAGCACCTGACAATAGGACAGGGATTCTACATGATCGGCTTGCCTATCGCCGGCTTGATGACAGGATTGGGAGTTGGTCTATACGTATGGCAAAAATCCAAACGTAAAGCAGAAGCTCCAGTAGTAAAAGGTATTCGTGAACCTCGCTTTTCAGAGGGGCAGAAAAGAGCGGCTAAGGTCGCAGGAGTTGTGGCTGTGGCTGCTCTACTTGTAGCAGGTGCTTGCTTAGCCTACTACTTCTGCCCTCAAGTAGCACAAGCCCTCAGTCACAAGCTGACACTGGGACAGAGCTTAGCTTATGTGGGAGCCCCTACTGTCGCTTTAGGTATAGTGGCAAATGGAGCACTTACGCTTTACTTACGCCGCCAAAAAATGAAGGAGGCATCATGACAAATTTTTCACCTGCGGTGCCAAGAGCACCCATGACAGCAAGCGCTCTTCCAAAGGGAAGTGTTAAGCGCGCCCTGACTTCAACAAGAGGTAAGACAGCCTTGGTGGCACTGGCCATTATTGCTCTACTGGTTGTTGCTGGCCTTTTAGCTATGCATTTTACTATAGGGTGTAATGCAGCCGGGTTTCAAAAGCTGTGGGGAGTAATGCAGGCAAAGCACAACATCTCACTCGGTACAGAAATTCTGGTGGGCGTTGGATCTGTAGTTGTTGGCGTAGCAGCTGTGGCTCTGATATATAAACTCTCTCGCAGCAGCGCTAGTCCTTGTTGTTGTTTCCCTCGCTATGACCACGGTCCGGACCCTCTTTATGCCGTGGAGGATGGGGACGACGCAGCTCCGTCCGATGGCGATGGAGCAGCTGCAGCACCAACTAGTCTCCCTCTAGATACAGGAGACGAAGATATGGATGCTGATGAACAAAGAACCCAAACACCTCCAATGGACTTAGGTCCCATGGTTTTCGAAGACGCTGATAGCGCAGCTGCTGCACTAGACCGTCCTCCAAAGAGGGCACTAACTGACACACTAGACCTCCGTCCACCCGAAATTTTTAGGAAGCCCGACCCACAGAATGGTTCATTTTAATAGAGGTTGTCTGGAAAAAGCGTTTCATTCAAGCTAGCTAGCATGGATGAAGCGCTTTGTACTTTTCAGGGATTTCTATACAAACCAGATGAAGAAAACTGGATTCTCTGCGATGCACCTAACCTCAAAAGCTGCTGCCTGCAAAAACACGCTGTGGTCACCCTAGAAGGTGACTTCTCACGCTACTCTTTGGAAAAAGCAGTCACTGTAAAAGGAATCTACCACGCAAATGGGCACCTGCTCAGCGAGGTGAGTGTGGTGGAAAAAAATGGCCACACCCCTTACTGGACGCTAGGCATCCTTCTAGTGAGTTTAGCCCTCTGGATGACCTTTAAGTCATGGAGAGGGCGTCCTCTTCCTCCTTAAATCGATACCCAACTCCCCGCACAGTCTCAATCCAATGGAAATTCGGACCGAGTTTCTTGCGCAGCGCCGCAATGTGCACATCAATGTTGCGGTCCATAATGAAGGCATCATCGTTCTGCACATCGTCTAGAAGCTGATTGCGCGTTAACACTTTGCCACGATTGGCCAAAAAGCGACGTAAAATCCCAAACTCAGAGAGGGTGATCGGAATGTATTTGTCTCCCTTCCGTAGAAGATAGCGATCCACCTCTAAAGTAAAATCTCCAAAAGTCAACGTTTTGGCTAACTTGGCCGGCTCGCGTCCTCGACGGAGAACGGCTTTGATACGCGAAAAGAGAATTTTGGGAGAAAAGGGCTTGGCCACATAGTCATCAGCACCTAATTCTAAACCTAACACCACATCTAGCTCTTCATTTTTTGCAGAAATGATGATCACAGGAATGTTTTTGAGCTCCTGGTTGTGCTTCATTTTCCGACAAATATCCAAACCGTTTTGGCCTGGAAGCATAATATCTAAGATAACAAGATCAGGTTTTTCGCGCTCAACAGCACGGTAACCATTGATCCCATCTACCTCGACATGCAACTTGTAACCGGAGATATCTGCTTGCAGTTTGATCAGCGCTGCAATGTCTTCTTCATCTTCAATGAGCAAAATACTTTTCTTCTGAGTCATCCTAAAGCTCCTATCACTCTTTGCCTTACCACCGATTTTTTGCACGCAAAAAACAAATGGAAATGGTCTCTTTTGTTAGGACTTGTTTTAACACGACATTTATTATTAATGGTATTCCTTTTTTGTTCGCTGCGCAAAAAGCACCTTTACACAATCTTCTTATTTCACAAATTACAGAATTTAATTTGCACGAAACAATGTCTAAAGTTACTATGTCGGTTTGAAAGAGGAGAGAAAATTGTCTAAAAGAGTCATCATCATTTTAGTTGTTTTTATTGGGTGTGCAACAGGATCTTATTACCTTTTCAAACCCAACCCGATAGCGCAAACGGATCAAGCGCTGAGTGCCCTGCAAGAAAATAACGTTGCAGCGGCTCAAGAGGCGCTGAAAACACTCTCAGCGCAACCTATGGCCTATCCGCTTACTCTTTATAAGGGGTACTTAGAACAGGCGCGTGGACGTTATTTAGAAAGCGATCTCTACTTTCACTCTTTATTGAAGAATCCACCGAAGAAGCTACGAGAGGCGGTTAAGCTCGAGGCTCTGCTTGCTCAAGCTTCTAATGCTTTTTTTCAGCAGCGTGACCAAGATATCTCTCCGCTTGTCGATTCAGCCCAACTGCTCGCCCCACACAACCCTTTTGTTTTCTTTTTCAAAGGACTGAACAATTATCTGCGCGCGGACTACGGGGAGGCGTTGAAAGCATGGAGCGCCTTCAACCCTACAGAACCTACAGAGGGAACAGGATGGATGGCAACGGTTGTGGAAAGACTCTTTCCACTCACTTGGCGCCAACTACACGTCGCTCACTGCTTAACAGAGGAGGGGGATCTTCTCTCAGGGCGTGAGATTTTAGAGAAAGAGAGCCACCAAATGGACAGTCAGGAACTAACCAATCTGGCCACGCTCTTTTTGGGACTCACCTATTTAAAAGAAGCGGATCACATTCCCATCGACCAACGCGGATCCTATTATAAGCTGGCTCGCTTCTACTTTGAACGCTCTGGCACAAAAGAGTTGCACCAAAGAGAGAGAAAACTCATCACGCCTCATGTGCAAAAAGAGGCCGAAGGCCTACTTCTTACCAGCTTAGATGATGAGAAAGCGAAATGGGGCTTTGATTTTGTCCATACTCTTTTAGAGTGGAAAGCAAATACAGCTGTTGAGTCTATCGCCGAGGAACTTGCCTATAAAATGCTCAGCCAAAAGGGTGAAGAGGATGTGAAGCTCTGTCAATCGATCAGACAGGAGTTTTTGGGAAGTCCTTTTCACGTCCTTTTGACACAAAAATTGCTCGATGCCATGGCGCATGGACTCAAGCGGGGAGAAACAGAAGATCTACACGAGGTGTGGTCAATGGTGGAAACGCTTTCCCCTTCTCCCACACTTCTGGCAAAACAGATCGCCTCTCTCACCTCTGAGGAGATTTTTCGCACGGTGAAACGAGATAATAACTCTCTTTTACATACACGTAGATATCTCGCCTTTTGGGAAAAATTGGGTCGCAGCACGCAAGAGCGAGAATCGCTTGCTCAAGAACTCTTCTTACATGCTCAACTCTTCTGGCAACAGGAACATCAAGAGAAAAAGGGAGAGCGCTTGATGGACATTGCCCAAAAACTCTGCTCCAACAAGGTGCGGATGGATCGGCAAATTGGAGAGTATCTCGGGAACCTCTATACCAAAGCGGAAAATAGTAATATGATCGGTCGTCTGATGCTAATCTTCGATGCTATGGATCGCTTTCAAATCAATAAACAAGAACTGGCTAATCCAAGCAAAATGGCTAATCACTTGGCTGACGCTGAGTATCTCTACGATGCACACAACTACTCGCTTTCTAAAGCGCATGCGATGTGGGTGCTTAAGTTAGATCCTGATAATGAATCGGCTCAGAGGCTAGTGGGTCTCTCTTCTTTCCATCTCGGTGAGTACTCACGCGCCCTTTGTGCACTCAAAACTCTTGACAATCCTGACGAAGATGCCCGTAAAGCTCTGATGTTAAGCCAGGTATTTGCGTCACAAGAACAAGAGAAACATTTGTGTCAGATAGATAATATTGACTCATTTGAAGAGGACGAGTAGAGTAGCGCGGTCACGCACAAACTGACTTTAGGCCCCATGACAACGGTTGCTGACGCCACTTTTGATAAGCACCACTACCATTCGCAGGTCTCACGCCTATGGACGCCGACGCTGCGCCGTTTTAATCGGCTGGTCCGCGCTTCGTTACTCTTTAATTGCTTCTTTTTACTACTCGCGACAATTGAGATAGGCCTTTTTTTATCGTTTTTTGCCCTTCTTTCGCAGTCAACTGTGCTCGCCTTCACCCTGGCGATTTTCTTTCTCACCATTTTCTCCTACTTTGTACTTAGGCTCTACATTCAAGCGAAGCGACCGGAACAATTAGTAGACTTGTGCGAGGAGTATCTGCACAGATGTAAAGAGATCATTCGCTATCAGGAGGGCATTCCAGAGCATCACATTGCTCTGGCGACTGCCGCACACAAGTTCGCAGCGACTTTACACGAAAAAGAGTACACATTTTTCTCACCTCCCTTTTTCTTAAAACCGCTAGCGCCTTCGTTGGAAAAGTTTAGTTGTTTTTACTTTTGGAAAGATCTGCACCGCCTCAAAGAGCTTCTTTTGACAACATCTGTTGAAGAACACCTAAAAGTTGTGCAATGTGAGCCGACCAACCTTGAGGTACATGCAGCTCTGGCTAATGCCTATGTGATGCTCTCTAGTCTCTATGCCGATCCACGCAAATACCACGATTTTGATGAGGAGCGCTGGATTCCACCGGAACGTTATAGCATGGCCATGCAAGAGACCTTTCGCGCCACGGCGCAAAGGGCGATTGAAGAATTTGAAATTTTAAATGATTACGCTCCAGATGACCCATGGGTGCACGTGCAGCTGGCCTATTCTTACCACGATTTGCAGATGCCTGAGGAGGAGATTCAGGAGTATGAGATTGTGCTGAAGCTCCGGCCTAATGACAAAGACACACTTTTTAAGCTGGGCATGCTCTATTTCCAACAGGGAATGAACGCTAAAGGATTGAGAATCTATGAAATGCTCAAACATACCCATTATAAGAAGGCCGAAAGCTTGATCAAGTTCTACGGCTCTTACGAAACCTGACTTTTTCCCACCTCTATATGAAATTAGTCGTGACTTTTTTCATATGGGGGTGTAAAATAGTCAATAATGAACCCTAATTTAAGACGTCTCTACAAGCCACTGATCGAACAGCATTTCAAGAAAAACCGCCAAATGCTGTCTCTGATGGGCCCCCGTCAGGTGGGTAAAACAACGTTATGCCTATCTCTAAAAGACCACCTAAATTCAGCTTTTACCTATCTGAATTGGGACAACCTTGACGACCGCGCCATTCTAATTAAGGGACCGAAGGCAATCGCCCAACACGCCCACTTAGATCAAGGACACCAAACACCTCCGTTGATTGCAATCGACGAGATCCATAAATATGGAGACTGGAAGACACTACTCAAAGGTTTTTTTGACACCTACTCTCATTCAGGTGAAGCGCGGATTCTGGTTACAGGGAGCGCCCGTCTAGATGTTTATAGTTCAGGTGGTGATAGCTTGATGGGGCGCTATTTCCCCTATCGCATCCACCCACTTTCTGTTGCTGAGCTGCTACATCCTTATCCAGCCGATTCACTGACACGAGATCCTGCTTCTATCGGAAACGAGACATTTGAGGCGCTCTACCGTTTTGGTGGATTTCCTGAGCCGTTTCTCAAAGGGGAGGCGACATTTTATGAAAACTGGCGCAGACTCCGCTTTCAACAGTTTTTTAACGAAGATGTGCGCGACCTGACGCACATTCAAGATATCCAGCAGATGGAACTTCTAGCGCTAAACTTAAGGAGTTGCAGCGGATCGTTAACCAGCTTTTTGTCCCTCTCTAAAAAAGTGCGGGTCTCTTATGAGACGATCCGGCGCTGGGTTGATGCGTTTAAGCTACTCTACTACTGCTTCTCTGTGCACCCTTGGTCGACCAATATCCCACGCTCACTGCTCAAAGAGCCTAAATTTTATCTCTGGGACTGGTCGCTGGTCGACGACTCGGGACAACGGGCAGAAAATTTTGTTGCCTCTCATCTTCTCAAAGCGTGTCATTACTGGACCGACCGTGGTTTGGGAACGTTTGCTCTCCACTTCCTCCGTGACAAGGAAAAAAGGGAGGTGGACTTCATCGTCACCAAAAATGGTGACCCTTGGTTTATCGCTGAGGTAAAGCTGGGTGCATCACACTTAAGCCCTCATCTAGAGCGCTACCAGAAGCTAACAGGCGCTCAGCATGCGTTTCAAGTTGTTTTGGAGCGAGAGTACGAAGAGATCGACTGCTTCGGCTATCACAAACCTATCGGTGTTCCCGCCAGAACCTTCTTATCTCAGCTAATATAGGGAAAACGGAGAACTTTTGGGGATATTTTCTTCAGTTGATTGATCTCGAGCGCAGACAGTACACCTAGTACGGCAAGCGAGAGATCAATCAAATGAAGGAAAAACGGAGAACTTTTGGGAATTTTTTCTTCAGTTGGTTGATCTCTCGAGCGCAGACAGTACACCTGGTACGGCAAGCGAGAGATCAATCAACTGAAGGAAAAAGAATCCAAAAGCCCAACCAAGTGTGGTGCTTAGCACTCTTTAAAGGGCTTGCCAGGCGACTGTGCCGATCACAAGACCGGTGACGCAGACGGCATTAGCCCACCAGTTGACAGCCTCCTTATAAAAGACCTGAGCCCACAGGTTACAAAGTAAAATCACACCAACAGAAAAAATGGGGAAAATCATGGCATTTTCCCACGATGAGGCAACCTGAGGAGCCAAAATCAAAAAGAACGTACACGCCCCATTTGTAATGCCTCCTGCAATTCCATATCCAATTTCAGCCCCTTTAGGAAAGTGGTGCCGCTGCTTGATGTAAATCACCCACTGCATCGCGGCTCCTACAAAAATCACTGCGGGCATAAACCACTGAATATGGCGCGCGTCGATGTGAAAGGGAAGCAAAAAGGAGGTGGGAAGCTCTGGCTTCAGCACCATCGCCCACCACTGAAGAAAGACCAAAAAGAGGGTGTGCAAGATGAAAATGAGTGTCGCAAAGAGCACCCAAATGGCTTTGTTAGCATTTTTTTCTGAGGTCCAGCCTGCCCACAAGAGGCCGACCACAACCAAAAGAGAACCGATTCCATTTGAAAAGGTGTAGGGATGGCCAAAGGCAACGCCAAAAAAGAGGGCCAAAACAATAGCCGGAGCCACAGAGGAGGTGTTGAGAATGGCAAAAGTAAGCCCTGGAGGCCCTTTTTCAAGGGTTTTTCCAAGCCCCCACATCATGATTCCAAAGATGAGCCCTCCCACAAGCCCGATGGCAACAGGACCAAAGCTCCAAGCATAATCTCCTGTGCGAACTGGATTCAATACAATCATGACCAAAAAAGAGAAGGTAAGCTGGACAACCAGATAGGCTTTGCTTGAGCCGCCGGCATCTATACTTCGCCGCATACAAAAGTTGCTAATGGAGACGAGTATTGCTGCGATAAAGGCAAAGAAAATTCCCATGATGACCTCTTGTCTGAAAAGTAAAATAAGAGTCTAATGAATGATCACAAAGCTTGGAAGCACTTCATTGTGAAAATAACATTTTTTGCTCTTCTACTTCTCTGCCAGGCAGCTTTTGCCTACCCTCCTCTCCCAGAAGCGCGGACAGAAACCGAGGCTCTTTTTGTCCGTAGAATCATCGATTTCTGGCGCGATAAGGAGTATTCCTTTGTCAAAAGCCAGATTAGCGCCTATCTAAGTGAATATCCTGGCAACCCTTTCACTGAGCATTTCTACGCCATGCTAGGCGATGTCGCGCTCCACGAAAAAGAGTACGGCGCCGCTCTTAATGCCTATGAACGCTTAACAGAAACAGCCCTCAAAGAGCATGTTCGGACCAAACGGTGGCAAGCTCTTTATCAACTGCAACGCTATAGCCAGCTCTATGAAGAGCTCAAGCCACTCTCATTAAAAGGAATCGAGGAAACATTTTATTTTGCTGAAGCACTGTCTCACTTAGGCTTTGGAGAAGAGGCTCTGCCGCTCTATAAGTCGCTTCTTTTTAGCAAACCCTTTGGAGCGCACGCCAAACTGGCCATGGCTGAAATCTACCGCCAACAGGGCAAACTTGAGAGCGCTGCTGAATTATACTTAGAAATTGCTGAACAGCATGAGGAGAGTGACGAAATTCTATTTCATGCTGCTGTAATGCTCATTCCCAGTGATCAAGAACAGGCTCAGGCACTGTTTAAGGCTCTTGCTAGAGGTAGATCGCGGCGCGCAGGCGATGCTGCCTACCAATGGATGCAACTACTAGCCAATCGGGGGGCATGGGAATCGATCCAAAACCAACGCGCGCTTTGGCTCACTAAAATTCCGGAAGCCCACCTCGCAACAGCCTATTACTATCTTGGTATGATTGCTTATGAACAAAAGCAGCCTGCACAAGCCGCAACGGATCTCCAAAAATCTATATCAAACGGAATCCACTCTCCTCACGATCAAACAGCTCTAGAGACGCTTTTGAGCTGCGCTGATCAATTGAGCGATCTCGATTTATGCGAATCTAGTTACACACTTTTGATCAAACGGTACCCAGAGCAAAAATCTGAGGCAAGCATGGTGCGCGCAGCAGTCTACCAACATGCTGGTAAAATAGAACATGTGCTTACATTGTTGGAAGAGTTAGTGCAACAAGGCGACTCCCATCCCATCAGAGAGCTGGCCGGACTGCAGAGAATACATCTTCTGATTGAAATGCAAAAATGGGAAAAAGCTCACCAGGCAATACACGGTTTTATGCACTTCCATCCTCGTTCTGTGCGCAAAACAGAACTTCTTCGACTGGCCGTTGATCTCTCTCAGACAATGGCCAACGAAAATCTGCTCGCTCAAGACTTAGAACAGGCGCTCTCTGCACGTGTGTATGAAGGGGAAGCGTATATTGAAAAGCAGGAGCTACTCGCAAAAGCCTATCTCAAACTCAATCATGTACACGCAGCTTTGGGAATCTTGCATGAGATGGACACGCCCGATCCTCTTTTGTTTACACAGTGCTATATCAAAGAGGGTCACTCTCCTAACAAAGTTGTGCGTTTTGGAGAAAAGGCTCTAAAACAGTACCCTGAACACGATCGTCTTCATCTCCATCTCTTCAATGCTTACCTACAACTCTCCGATCAAAACTCTGATCAAGAGATGACTCGGTTAGCTGCTGAACATCTAGATTCTGTGATCGATATTTACCCCGTTTCACTTGAAAACAGGCTGTGGCTTGCCCATTACTTTGCCAAACAGCAAAACAAACGAGCGATTCACCTTCTAGAAACTCTTTTGCTTACAGATACAAATTGGAAACGTTTTGACAAAGAGGGGATCTTGCTTGCGCGCCTTTATCAAGCGAATGGAGACTTCTCCAAAGCGATTGCCGTGTCTGAAAAAGTGCGCGAACTAGAGCAACAGACAAAAGCAGAAGCACAACTGATTCTTGGGGATATCTACCGCGAAATGGGAAACAATCGCAGAGCTGAAAGCCTCCTTAATCCTCTTGAACGCTCTACTTTTTTACCCATTGCCCAAGCAGCAAGCCTAAATCTGGCACGCCTTCACTTTTTTCAAGAGCCGGAAAAGAGCTTGAAGAGGCTATCTGAGATTAAAATGCGTAGATCACTTGCCAGTGAGCCGATCCATTTGGAGGCAGCCCTTGACCACGCTGAGCTGCAGACTCTCTTTGTACCAGAAGCCAAGCGGAAAGAGGCTCTTCTTGTCGCCCTGCTCGAGGTAAAAGAGGAATTTACCAGTTGTCACGACATCTGCTCGAAGGATTACCATGAGAGTCGCCAATTGATGCCGGAAAAAGAGAGAATCTACCAAGCCTATATGCACTATCTCAATGCGTGCATCTATCAACTCCAGGGGCAAACAACAGAAGCACACGTTCTTTTTTCCTTGCTTTGCCAGGGAGAGAATGCTGTGAGTCGGTATATTGTAGAACGCGCGACAACGAGATTGTATGATGAGTAGACGGCTTTTACTTTTTTGGGCAATTATGGTGGGAATGAGCGCACATGCTGCAGTTCTCTTGGCTCTACATCGATTCCCCTTAAAAATACACTCCCCCGGCTACCGCAATGCAAACCGAATCGGACAAACCGCAAGCGCCTTTTTAGCGCGTCAAAGGCGAACTGAGCTCATTGCGGAGGTGTTCGACCATCTGCAAAAAGCAGAGCCTGAGCTCAAGCAGCAGCTCCATGAACTCCGAGCTGAATATGCTCCTTCTCTGGAGATGACACTAGCCAATAAAACCTCTTTAGAATTGAATGTCGAGCTCTTTTCATTTGAATCAAATCTCTCTTCCACCCTCTCTGAAAAGAATACTCTTGAGCCCGGAAATCGATTCATTTCTCCCCTACCGCTTGTCACAACTGTAGAAGCTCCACCTCTGGTCGAATTGGAGTACGAAGATGACCCCTATACAAGCTTTGGAACCCTTGCCAGCAGCGAACACTTTGATATTGATGTTGAATACGCTCCCAAGCGCAATCGACCTGGCTACGTCTTCCAAGTCACCTTTCATCCTAGATCCGATGTTGTGTTTAAACGGATTCGGCAAAATGTCTTCTTTTTAATCGATCGCTCCAACTCGATCTCTCGCCCTCGCTACCATCTCAATAAACGGGCTGTTTCAGAGGCTCTTGACCACTTAAAAATGGGAGATACGTTCAATATCCTGGTTTTCGATCATCATGTGATACGTGCAGCTCCGGAGCCACTCCCTTGGAATGAAGAGAGCGTGAGTGTAGCCCGCTCCTTTTTAGAGAGGCAGGGACACGGAGGACACTTTGCTGCAACCGATCTTTACGCCTCCTTGGGCAAGATTATCCCCCATAATGTTTCCGACCATGAAGTGAATACTGCCATTCTTCTTTCTGATGGTGATACCTACCTCTCCCGCGAAAAGCAGCGGCAGCTGATTGGGAGATGGGCGAAGCGGAACGAAGGAAAAGTCGCTCTTTACAGTCTTGCTACAGGAACAGGCAATAACCTCCCCCTTTTAGACTTAATGAGCTCATTCAATCAGGGACAACTGATTTACTCTCATGACCACAGAGACCTTAAATCTCTTATTACTAATCTATTGAAAACCATTCAAACCCCCATTGGCAAAGAAATGGTCGCCACACCGATTGTTGCAGATAAGCAAACCGTGGTTCTTTTACAGCCGACAGCAGTCCGCTTGCAGGATCTGTATCAGGGGCGTCCCTTTGTAGTGTATGGCTCCGCCAACCGTCTTTCTGATTTTGTTTTGTTTTTACAGGGCAAGTACTATGACCGCCGTTTTGACATTAAAAAGAAGATCACCTTCAAAAACGCTCTGCTCGGCTCGTTTTCTATTGAGAGGAAGTGGACAGAGCTTTTAGCGCATGAGTTTTACGCTCGTTACTTGGAAGATGGCAATCTGGGTCACTTAGAGACAGCTAAACAGCTGCTTGCTCCGCTGAAAATCTCGACTCCGTGGGTTGACTAATGTTGCACATCATTGGAGGGAAGCACAAAAAAAGGAAGCTCATTGTACCTAAATCGACAGCTGTGCGCCCTACTGCCTCGCAGCTACGTGAGGCTCTTTTCAATATCTGCCAGTTTTCCATTGAAGGGGCATGCTTTTTGGATCTTTTTGCCGGATCGGGAGCCATGGGGTTAGAGGCGTTAAGCCGAGGAGCGCGTGAGGTCACCTTTGTTGAAAAAGGGCGGCCTGCCCTAGCCGCTCTCAAGAAAAACATCGCTGCACTCAAAGAAGAGACGCACTCCACCATTTTGGTGGGTGATGTGCTGACCGTTCCCCTAAAAGGCTCTTTTGACATTATTTATGCCGACCCACCCTACGGGAGGGGATTGGGCGCTGCGCTTCTCAAGCGGCTCGATTCACTCCCTATCCTCACTAAAGAAGGCACTCTCTATATTGAAGACGAAGAGATCGAAGAACTTGAGCTACAAAACCTCGAACTAAGAAGAACGCGAGCATTTGGCAGAGCCACTCTCTTTGAGTATGGCCTACTTAAACGTTAACTTTCGTCTATGATCTCATGAGCCTTATCTTTAGCTTGCTGATGAATATCAGTCGCCTTTTTTTCTACTTGTTCTTTTTTATTCTGGAAGGTCTCTTTTCCTTCTTCTAATTGATCCTGAGCGCTTTGCTTTAAGTCATCCATTTGCTTACCGACTTTTTTACCTTGGCTTTCGTGCTTGCCTGAACAAGCAGGTAAACTCAATGCTATCATCCCAAGAGCAAGCGCTGTTAATAGTGAAATTCTCATCCGTGAAATCCCTTTTGTGATTTTCAATGCAAATTCCTCTTACTTATAGAACATGTAAGAAAGCGAATCAAGCCTCATTATAATGAGCTTTACATTTTTTTTGTTTTTTTCAATAATCCGTCATCGTTCTAAAAGGGAGGCCGAATATGCACACAACTGGGAAACAACTTTTTTGCGGACTCATAATGCTCGCACTGACAACTTGCTTTGGCCACAGCCAGGTATATGGTAGCGATCACTCATCATATAGCAAGTGTAATGGAATCTACATACGCGGCTTTGGGGGATTAAATAGTGCTCAAAGACCAAAATGGAATGGTGCCAAGTACAGCACAAGCAATGGGTATGTAGTGGGAGCAGCTTTAGGCTATCAGCTCACTTGTCTAGCGCTAGAGGGCGAGTTTTCTTATCGACATAACACAGTCAATCAGCTCAAGGTAGATCTGCTAGATATCAACATTTCTGGTGATGTACAGCAGTTTTGTGGTTTTGGAAATCTTTTGGTCAATATTCCTATCGTATATTGCCTAGCCCCCTATGCAGGCGCAGGTGTTGGCTATAGACACATCAAACCTGGAGTCAATTTTGATGAAGGCTCTGATACTTCCTTCCGTAACTTTGTTGACTCCGCAGATGAGTGGGGTGTGTATCAACTAATTGGTGGCCTTCATTTTGCAGCCTCTCGGTTGATGGGATTGCAGCTCGAGTACCGTTATGTTGATGGATGGTCTAATACTAGGTGCCGCAACCATACAGTTGATCTAGGTATTTCTGTGCACTTTTAAACGTTGATCCCAAGCCACACACCCTGATGCCATTAAACCTCGACTATTCCGAAGTAGGGTTCGAAATAGTCGAATCAACGGAGCTATGAACCTATCCCAAAAGTAGGCGTGAGATAGACCGTATTAGATTGTCGATGAACCTCGTAAAGCGAAAGCAGAACCGCGAGGAAGGTAATATTGGAAATATATAGCCGACGAGCGGTTTTTCGAGGATCGCGACAAGATGATACGGGATATCCGCGGATACTTTTGGGATAGGTTCATAGTAGCACAAGCTGGCAAGCTGGTCGAGAGAAGCGGTAAAACCGAAACTCCAATAAGCAACAAGGAACACCCTGATTTTAACCAATAAAATGGCTAAAATTACCCCCCTAAAATAGCCAAACCAATGGCCATTTTAATCTATAGCAGAACAAAATAGGCAAAGATTGCATGCCCGTGCCATGGTAGATTTAGGCATATACTAGCTTCCTAATCAGCAGAGGCTTCAGTAGCAAGGGTGTAGGGAGCTTTGGTGCGAGAGAGGATGCTGCTAGTAACCAAAACAAGCGCTAACCACGACCACCGTACCAACTCAGCCATGCCAAAGCCAATCTGAATCTCTTGATACAGCGCGCCAAGCAAGCTGATCGAAAGAAGGGGTAAAACCACAAACTTCAACGAGTAATACGGAAGCGAACGACGTGTGCCAGAAAACCAGATTGACTCACTTCCAATGACTTTGGAAAACATCAGAAAGATCACAATCTCACAAATGCCCCCCAAAAGCATCGCATTTCCCAAAACCATCGGCGCCATCGCTCCAATCATATGCTGCCCATTTCCAAAACAAAATGGAAACGCACACGCTGTGACAAGAGCCATTGCCAAACCAACCGCTCCTTTGCGGCTTTTGTTAAACTCGATCTCAAAATTACCCGCTACACTCTCTACAATAGAGAAGACACCTGTAATTCCAGCAATAAAGACACAGAAAAAGAATAGCGGCCCCACAATGCGCGCCACTACATCGCCAAACTGCTGCAAGATCATCGGGAAAATTACAAAGCCAATCTCAAAAGCTGAATCTGTAGTGACAAGATCGGAAAAAGCAACGCCGCTCGAGCTGCTCATAAAGCCGATACATCCAAAAATAGCCAATCCAGCAATGAAGGAAATTAAAAAGTCTCCTAGAGCCACTTTGGCCATTGCCCGTGGAATGCTGAAGCTCTCTGGATTATGACGTGCATAGCCCGTCACAATCCCTAAGCCCAATGATAAGCTAAAAAAGACCTGACCAAATACATCACGCCAAAGCGTCCAGCTTGCAAGCCGTGAAAAGTCGGGTACCAAGTACTGTCTTACCCCTTCCAAAGAGCCGGGTAAAAAGAAGGTGGCGATACTGAAAAGCACCACAATCACCGCCAGCATAGGAAGAAAAACAGAGCAGAGCTTCTCAATCCCAGAACGAATATTACGTGCCAAAACAGCCCACGCAAACGCGGCAACAACAAGTGTTGAGATCAAAACACCGACAGCCAGCCCCCCAAATTGAGTTAAGCTTCCCGAGTCATTTAAAAACGTATCTTTGAAAAAATGTGTCGTGTCGGCAGAAATCGTTCCGCTAGCAGCAAAATAGGTGTAGGCAACCGAAAAACCGGTTAACACCATATAAAACCCACCGATAGTCGCGCACGTTAAAACGGCCAACCAGCCAACCATTTTTCCCTTCGAACCAGCCGCATTTCCCATCGCGGATACAATTGGTAACTTTGTGCGCTGCCCAACAATTCCTTCCAGAAAGAGCAGCGGAAGTCCAATTAATAGATGCGCAATGACATAGGGAATAAGAAAAGCCCCTCCCCCATTTTTGTAACAAAGTGCACTAAAACTTAAAACATTGGCAAATCCAACCGCCGAGCCAATCATCGACCAGATATAACCGGTCTCCTTGCTCCAGGTATCCTGCTTTCCAAGCTCGCTCATCTTATAGACCTAAATTCAAAAAAGTTAACAAGCATTATACCATATTAGAGGCTTTTTTAAGGTCATTTTGTTGAAAATGAGCGCTTCTTTCCCACTAGAGCATCGTTTTCATACTGACAGAGCAGTTTAGGTGAGCCATCTTCAAAATATTTGTTGAATTTGCCGTTTTTCTGATCGTTCACGTACTCCCCTTCAAAAACAAGCACGCCCTCATCATTCCACTCTTGACACAAGCCCTCGAGCTTATCGTCTTTATAGTGGTAGACGCTGGCAATCCCTCCCTTCTCATGGTAGGTGGTGGTGGGACCGTTGCGCACATCTTCGTGAAAAGAGACTTCTCGATAGACCTTACCATTTGGAAAGTAGCTGATGGCGTTGCCTTCTCGTTTGTCACCCTTGAAGTTCATCGTCATCATTAAAAACCCTTCAGGCGAGTAGAGGGTAGCGATTCCCTCTCGTTTCCCTTTCTTATAGTAAGTGCTTCCGAGTTTAGTTCCCTTATCAGAGTATTCGCACACCTCACCTTCGAGTCGATCGTTGTGAAAAGTCGCATCGAGTTTTTTTACTCGGCCATGCTCAGCATGTTCAGGGTAGTAGACTTGATGCACGCCCTCCCGCTGATTGTTTTTATAATGAAAGACAATTTCCTCCCCCCCATCACTTAGCTGATAATAATGACCATCTAAAGCGCCCTTGATATAGTGGGCCTCCTCAAGCTTTTTACCCTCAGCATCCCACTGCATCTTCTTTCCATGTAGGATTCCGTCACGATAAGTGATCAGAGCGGCCTCCTTTCCATTTGGATGGAAGGACTTCTGCTCCCCATCTAACACGCCGTCTTTATAGTGAAAAAAACGAGCCAGTTGATCTGTTCCTTGGTAAAACTCTTGATGCTCTCCAGTTGGAATGCCCTTTTTGTACTGCATTGAGATCTGAAGCGAGCCATCTGGGTGCCAACTCTGAAAGTCTCCGTCGAGAAGATCTTGAATGAAAAAGGCCGTGCTGAGTTTTGTCCCATCTTCGTAAAACTTAAGCTCACTTCCCTCTCGTTTGCCCTTTTCAAAGTGGGCCACTACATTCAGTTTTCCGCTAGGAAAGAAAATCTTCATTTCTCCATGCAGAGCACCTTGGCTATATTCCCCTTCAAAAAGGACCACTCCGCTCTTAGCCCACTCTCGACGTTTCCCATCCAGTTTACCCTCTTTAAAAAGAGCCTCTAGCCGCTTGGTTCCATTGGAAAACCATTCGATATGCTCTCCATGGGGCTGACCAGCGAGATAGTTTTTCACACTCTTTTTGGCGCCATTTGCATAAAACTCTTCGTGAAGTCCATCCCATTTTTTATCTTTAAAATGGGCTGAGAGCTTTAACTGACCATTGTCGTAGTACTCTCTTTGTTGACCATCAAGCGCCCCGTGCACGTATACATAGTCATTTTTCAGCTGACCATTTTGGTACCACTCTCTGAAAGAACCATGATAGTTTTCACCCACCTTAAAATACGTGCGTATCATCTGCCCATTGTCTGCATACTCCACAACTGGCTCTGTGAGCTCTCCATTTTCACTGTAGAGCGCCAAACCTGCCAGCTGTCCATTGGGATGTGTCAGACTATGTTTTCCAACAGGAATGCCTCCACGGTAGGTTCCGCCTCCGGCAAGAGAGCCATCTTCGTGAAAATGTTGCTCTTGTCCTTCTCTTTTTCCCTCTTTGTAGTTCATTCGATAGGCAATTTTTCCATTGTTGAAGTACTTCAAATGAGGTCCTACAGGCTTTCCCAATTGAAAATCTTGCACTTCGACCAGCGAGAGATCGGAGCCATAGACCATAACCGCAGGCGTTTTACCATCTCCATGCAAAAGACCATCGACATAGAGATAAGAAGCCATCAGGCTACTCTCATCTTCGGCTTTGGGATGCCACTTGAGCGCGTTTCCATGTGGCAGACCATTTACATAAGGGGTTTGAGACTCTCTTAAGCCATCTTCATAATAGGTAATGAACGCGCCACTTTTTTTCCCGTTTTCAAAGAGACCTTCCTCTTTTTTATTTCCATTGGGCCAAAAAGCTGCATAGGGTCCTTCACACACGCCCCGCACATAGGACTCGATTCTCTCGGTTTGTCCATTGGAATGGTAAGTTGTCACCTCTCCATGCAACTTGCCTTTTTCATAGTGTGCCGTTTGGGCGATGGTTCCATTTGCGTGATAGGCTACAGAAGCGCCTTCTAGAGTGTTTTCATCTAGAAGATCACTCTCTTGTTGGATACGGCCATTGGGATAAAAGGCGATCTGCTTAACCGCATGCTCTTCGCTATTACCGGGTTCATAGAAAATCACGTGAGCAGGATTGCCATTGAGAAAGTTTTCGACAACATGGGGGCGCCAGTTCGGCTGCCTCGGTTTAAGTGGAGGCGCTTCTTGGGCAAAAAGGGCTGTGCTGAGGAAAAGAATCAAAAAATAAATACGAAACATATGCTCACCTAAATTAAATTACCGTAAGCATACAAAGAAACGGAATTCTCGTCAGGTATTGATCTGCTCCACTTTTAGAACACTTCCTAGCTCGAGAGAAAGAGGTAGTCCCTCGATTCCAGCACGGAATGCGTTTTTAGCTTCCTCCGGAAATAGGGCATAATTGAGTACAGGGGCGCCACGCTCCGCTCCGTCTCTAAAAACAACAGCTCGAGCATAACTTTGGATTTCAGCCTCAAGGCGGTCTGGCTCGTTGCTTAAAGTACGTTCGGCCCCCTCAACAGCTGCCTGAACACGATCGTAGCTTGATTGAGCTGCTGATCTCTCTTCTTGAGCCTTCTTAAGTTGCTCTTCCGCCTCATCGATTCGTGCCGGAAGAGCCTCAATTTGTCTCTGAAGAGTCTCTATTCTACTATCAAAATTTTTAGCGACACGCACTTTAATTGCTTGCACTCTAGCTTGCATCTTCTCATTCAAAGCGTGTATTTTGTCTGTGCTACCTCTTTTGCGACTGAGCTTTTCGATTTGCTGGTTGAGCTGGTCAATTTCCACGTCCTCATCCAAGTCTTTTTGTAGTCGCTCGGTCCGCCCCTTTTTAAGTCGATCTAATTCTGCAGAAAGAGAGCTCTTCTGCCGCTGTAGATCTCGCAGCTCGCCATGCTGCCTGCTTACAACACCTTGTTTTTCCCAAAGCAATCGTGAGCCTCGATTTCTGGTCTCTCGCAAACTAGGTAGATTGGCTTGGGCTGTTGAAGCTTCCACAGAAACAGCTGCTTGCAGCTTCTCTAACGCCTTTTGTTCACGTCGTTTAAACTCTTCTTTTACTTTTCTGCTTAGTACGTCTACTTTCCTATCAAGCAGGCGAAACAACTCTTGGTTGGGCATCTCCCTCAAGTTGCCTAACTTTTCAAGAGCCTGACCTTCTAACTGCTCCAACACTTCCAGACGTCTTTGTTGCTCTGGATGGCAACTTTCAGGTAAATCAGTTGAAACTGCTTTCCTTCTAGCTGCTACAGCTTGCAAGAATCGATCGACACCTTCAAGCTTCAATTCCTTTAGGTCTGCTGCAAGTTCTTTCTCGACATCCCCAAATATTTTTTGTACTTTGGCAGGAATTTCACTCTCTTTACCAACGCTAAGCTCATTGATTAGCGGCAACGGCAATTCTGATCCATAATCCACTGGCTTCCATCCACATACGCTCGCGATCGAATAGATTATAAGCTGTAAAACTCCCGGAATGCTTTTTTTATCGTAAGCCTGTGAAACTTTTTGCTTAAAATTCAGTGAGGAGTCAGATAGGATCCTCTGAAGATCATTCTTGTAAAATGACGGGATACTTTCTGGGCTCTCCTGAGTCCATGTGCGCCCTTCGTACTCGACGCGCTGTGCTTCTTCGGACAAAGGCGATTCTCTTTGTTTTGCCGATGGGTCAGGTTTTCCTACTGGTCCTGTCATAAAGATTCCATATAACTTTCCCCTAATTGTATTATTAAATAATAAAATTGACAATTTATTAATTAAACATTAATTTAAGTTGTAATGGATAAAACTGAACTCAAAATCGAAGGGATGCACTGCGTCGCCTGCGAAAAAACCATCCGTGACTCTCTTAAAAAAGTGCCTGGCGTTGAAGACGCTACGGTTAGCTTCATTGCAAAACAAGCAATTATCACCGGAACCGCTCTACCTGAAGAACTCATAAAATCAGTTCAGTCAGTTGGTTACAACGCACACTCTGTTTATGGAACTAGCGACGAAGATATCGAAAAAGGAGAAGCTCTCAATTTCAAGGTGCAACTGGCCCTAGTTATCCTCTCCGCCCTTTTCACTCTCCCTCTCTTTTTACAGATGGGAATCAACTTTGTCCCCCTTTGGGTCCAGTTTATCTTAGCCACGGTTGTACAATTTGGATTCGGTTGGCGCTTTTATGTAGGAAGTTATTGGGCATTAAAAACGTTTACTGGAAACATGGATCTATTGATCGGATTGGGTACCTCTGCCGCTTACTTTTTTAGTGCTGTTGTGTTCATCTTCGCCCTCCCCCGTCACGTCTATTTTGAGGCGAGCGCCTCGATCATCACCTTGGTGCTACTAGGGCGACTGCTTGAGCTGTGCACCCAAAGAAGAGCCTCTGGAGCCATTAAAGCGCTTCTCAAGCTGCAGCCCAAACTGGCTAGGGTCAAACAGGACGGCGAGTGGGTCATGCTTCCCATCGAGAAGATCCAAGTGGGGCAGGTGTTTCACGTACGCCCCGGGGAAAAGGTGCCGATTGACGGAGAAGTTGTGGAAGGCGAGTCCCATATTGATGAGTCTCTTTTAACGGGTGAAAGCATCCCGGTGCACAAAGAGGTGGGCGGCTTGCTGATCGGTGGCACACAAAACCAACAGGGCTCGATCTTAGGTAGGGCGACAGCTATCGGATCGGATACGGCTCTTTCGGCTATTATTCGACTCGTGCGCGAGGCGCAAGGGTCGCGGGCCCCCATTCAGAAGTTGGCCGATCAAATTTCGGCTATTTTTGTCCCGATTGTGGTGAGCATTGCTCTTCTTGCTTTTGCCCTTTGGTGGGGGTTTGCCCATGATTTTACAGAAGCTTTGATCAATGCGGTGGCTGTTTTGGTGATTGCGTGCCCCTGCGCGCTCGGCATGGCCACACCGACTGTGATCATGGTGGCCACCGGACGTGGAGCGCGGGCAGGCATTTTAATCAAAAATGCGGAAGCGCTCCAACGTGCAGAGAAACTCTCTATTTTAGCGGTCGACAAAACAGGGACACTCACTGAAGGAAGGCCAGTGCTCACGAACGTGATCCCAGACAAGCCGACGGTGCGAAAGCTGGCAGCCTCTTTAGAGGAGCACTCGGAGCACCCACTGGCAAGAGCGATTGTTGAGGGCTCTCCAGTCGCAGCTGTAAGAGATTTTAGAGCTATTCCAGGAAAAGGGGTGGAAGGAAAAATCGAAGAAAAAAACTACCAGATCGGCTCGCTCCGCTGGGCCCAAGAGAGAGGCCTGATAGTAGATGATACCGCCACAGGGCCTCTTGAAAGTGCTGGGAAAACCGTTGTCTGTCTGAGTGACGACACACACATACTTGGGTACCTAGCTGTTGCTGATACCCTGCGTCCGCACTCCAAAGAAGGCATCCAAAAAATCATGGATCTGGGTCTTGAGGTTGTGATGCTGACCGGAGATCAGGAAAAAACAGCACAAGCAATTGCCAAAGAGGCAGGTATTTCTACCTTTAAAACCGAAATTTTACCCCAAGACAAAGCGGAAAATGTGGAGAGACTCCGCCACAGCGGAAAGGGTGTCGGAATGGTCGGAGATGGAGTCAATGACGCCCCAGCGCTTGCAGCTGCAGACGTTGGTTTTGCTATGAGTTCAGGGACAGATATTGCCCTAGAAGCCTCAGACATTACACTGATGCGCAATGATATGCGACAAGTCGCTGCTGCTATTGACTTATCACGAGCCACCTTCCGGAAGGTGCGACAAAATCTTTTTTTTGCTTTTTTTTATAACTGCCTGGGAATTCCTTTGGCGGCTTTTGGCTTGCTCAACCCGATTATTGCGGGGGCAGCCATGGCCTTAAGTTCGCTTTGTGTCGTGAGTAATTCTCTTCTATTAAATCGGTGGAAACCATAAAATGGGTAGTATGTTCCTACAACGTAAAGCGATCTATAATCTTCTTCAAATTAATTTGCCTCGCATTGAATCGGGCGAGCTTAGGGTTGCTGATTTGCAGGCGTGGCAAACTCAGGATTACCGGCTGCAGTCAACTGATACCTTAATGGAGCAGCTCTGTTCGCTGGGGATCTCATTTGGAAGTGGAGACTTTGGCGCCTTTGCTGAAGGTTATGAGGAGCCTGAGGAGATGCTTGAGGCTGTCGCCAAAGAGCGCGACCCTCTGGAACAGGACCACGTCTTTCTTTTAATCTTTGAGTTGTGGCGCCGTATGTTTCCTGAGAAGCGCACGCTTTCGATTTTCTGCGACGAGCTTGATTATCAGATGACGCAATACGACTTGGAGCATGAGAGCGACATTGCAGATACGTTGGAGTATTTGCTGCAGATTTTGGAAGAAAACGCTGACAAGGGGCTTGATCCTCAAGAAGTGTTTCAAACGATTCAGACCTATTGTGCTAATGAGGTAGAGAGTTTTCTTTTCGACTACATGCTAGCTCAGATTGAAGAGAGCAACCGGAGTTATGCCTCTGAACTTCTAGAAGGGTTCTCCCCCTTCTTGAGCGACACGCTTTGGTTCGATTATTTACGGGCGCGCATTGACTTTGTAGAGGATCCTGAGCGTGGTTCTCACGAGTTTGAGAATTTGATTAGACGAATCTCAGAAGAGACGAGCATTGATCTTGTAGAAGAGATGCTCTATTTTCTTGCGGACGCAGGCAGTTATTTCTTATTTCATGATTTGGCCCTGAAGATGTTTAGCTTGATGGAAGTGGAGGAAGATTTCCGGGAGTTTCTGGAGATTTGCTACATTCATTTTGATCATCTGGAGCTGCGCGATCCAGGTATTGTGGTTTCTGAGATTTATCACCGTCGTAAAGAGATTGCCTCTGAGGAACCTCTTTCAAAAGAGGATACAGATGTTCAAAAGCTACGTGCGCTCCTCGACCAAAAGCTCCATCTTTGATTCACAAGCTCCGATCAAGCCCTTTTCCGATTGAAGAATTAGTGCATCCTTGTCATAATGTCTTTAAACTACCTTAACGAAGGACATAGTATGGGCGCCGTTACAGCCACACATTCAGCTTGTGTATCATTTGTATCCTACCATGATGGTGAAGAGGATGATCTTCGGGCCAATGGCATTCTAGCAGCAGCCATAAAAGGCTCACAAGCTGCACTTCAAGTATTCGCTGCCATCGGAAACCTAGACATTAAACACGCACAACCTGATGAAGAGACTAAAGAGGTCTCAACTCAAGCCGAGTTTGAGGCGCGTCTCGCTTTGACAGACTCTATCTATGGCAGAAAAGTCACCTTTCCCGGAGCTCCCTCTAAAGAAAAAGCGTGTCAAGCCTATGTAGACCTTATCTTGGCGTCAACTCAAAACACTCCCTCTCAGGGGCTCACTGTTCTACATACAGCTTCTTTTGCGGACTTATCCGCTATCGTAAGTAGCGCACAAGATGGCCAGCTAAGCAACGCAACTTTTTTTACCTACGGTTCTGTCAACATGATGTGGGGGCTTCCGAAGGGTGACTTCTCAGATTTTTTTCAACATGTGGAAAGGAGTGGCGCCACTCTTTATTTGGCCGAAAGATATCCTTTTCTAGGTGACAAAACACAGTACAGTGAAAGCACAGCTCCTTTCACCTGTTGGGTAACAGAACATATAGACACAGAGGGAGGCTTGCAGAGGGTCAATGCAGGTAGAGAAAATTCTGCAAGAACCCGAATGAAGCAAGCAGGACGCATTAAACAGTATATGATTGATGCATTAAAGCAGCATGAGGGTGACGAAACGAAGAGGTTAGAACTCAAAGAACGTTATTTTGCCGTTATCAAAACCATGGGCTTGGATGAAGGTGAATTTGATATAAACCATGTCCAAGAGCAACTTTGTACAGCTACTTTCAAAGATGATGAGACCTATACAGAGTTTAAACAGAGCCTTAATGCTCTAGAAGGTTGCCTCAAGGAATTGTTAGCAGGGACAAAAAATGTCGGATACGTTCCTCGTTCTTTTAACATCTATGTCAGCACCTCACTCTACTCTCAGGTATTGATTGCCGATCAGATCCCTGCACTCATGGCTGCTGAAAAGATCGAGGGTAGAGCAGAAAAGGGCATTGCTGCGCAGACATTTCCAGTGAAGTATGCAGGACATAAAGGTAAATACCCCGTATATGAGTCTGACAGTCGTTCAAAAGTGCACTACTTAGAGACTGAACGTAGGTACCCTGATCAAGCTGAGCAGGTTACCGAAAGGAACATGAAGTATATTGATTTGTGCTCAGCATGGGCTCTCTTGGAAGACCCGAGTTTATTCACTGACCAAAGGAGAGCAGAGGTGCTCGGTAGTCCGGAGTTTCAGAGAATGGCTCTGAGACTGATCGAAGAGGTTAAAAACAACGGCTATGCCCTACCTAAAAGTGTGGAGCAATTCAAGGAAGAGCAGGCCGCAACCACCCAAATGTAAAGGATAAAAGGGTGGGCTTGAACGCTCAAGCCCACTCTTTATCAGCTGCCTAATACATAACGTACAGAAGGACCTTTTCCGATTCGCTTTAATTTTCCATCTTGCATTAACTCTTTAAGTCTACGGGTAGCCGTATTTCTAGAAACTCCAAGAAATTCCATGGCGTCTTTGATTTTAACCTCCCCTCGCATCTTTACAAAATCTAAGACATCTTGCTTTTCTGATTGACTACGTCTCCTTTGAGGTTCGAAAAAGAAGGTGACCTTCACAAAATCTCCTCCCTCAGCATATTCGGGCTTTCGCAGACCCGCACGTCTGCAACTGTCAAAAATAAGCCGAATGCCTCTGCCCAACTTTTCAACCAACCCCGCTCTTCTAGCTAGCCTGGCAATCACTGGATTTCTCAGGTACGTTGTGCCATCTCCAAGTTGTTGTAAGTCAACCACTCCAGGAAAACAGCCTGGGCTGAAAATTTCAAGGTGGTGCTCATAAAGAGCCATTTTGATCGCTCCTGGGATGGAATACTTTCTATGAATAAGCGCATTTAAAATCGCTTCCCTTAAAGCCTCTTTCGGTACCGGCAGCGAGCGCTTGAGATAGACCCCCTTAAGGGCAAACCCACCTTTTAACCAAGAGACAAGAAGTTCAAATGCCTTTTCAGCTAACTGGGGGATCGGCCCTGTTAATTCCTCAGTTCTGAGAATTTCTCTCTCTTTGTTCCCTTGAAATTGTGTACAAAGAACTGCAGCCTCCGAAATATAGTCTCCCGGGGAGTCACAAAAAAACAAAGTGCCTCCGACTGTAGGGGCATATCTCTCTTGATTTGCAGGGTATGTTGTGACGATTTTATCTGCTAGTAGCCGCTTTTCACTCACACGCTTTTCGTAAAATGCATGGAGACGCTCTTTTGAAAGGATCTGCATAGACTCTTGTAAAGCCTCTTCGTCAAAAGTGATCCGCTGCCCCTCGCGAATCAGATCATGCACATACTCTTCATTCGCCTGTCTTGTGCTTGAGCCCACTCTGATATATACCCCTTTTGGAACTCCTTCTGATTTCAAAAAGTAAGGTTTTTTTGGGCTTGGAGGAATATCTACAATAAGGACAGAAACATCCCCAATCGCTTTCTCCCAAATTCTAGGCGCAAGCACCGGAGAAACCGAATCGTATAAGCTATTTGGAAATTCATCGTATAATCGCTCCCTCTCTCTATCGCTTATTCCTTTGATTTCCCTTGTTGCATCTTCTACGCCAATCACAATTTGTCCTCCAAATCCATTCGCAAAAGCAATGCATGTCTTCACTAATACGCTAAATTTAGGGAGAGTTGATTTCAGCTCAAGATTTTTAGACTCTCTTTCTGGGTAAATATTTTTTTTCATCTCAAAACGCTCTCGGGTGAAATTGCACCAATTGCACCAATCATATCATAATTGCACCAATTGCACCAAATGTATTGAATTGCACCACGGGCTACAGAATCTTGAGAGGCTTGAAGTCAAGGTAGTCACAAGAGGTAAGGTGATACTCTATCTGCGATGGGTCTCCTAAAAAATTTATTGTTGTTGATTAAGATAAAAATGAGGAGAAGTGTGTTAATGTAGAATCTAGCTCCCACAGATGTGAATCGCTAATATTTATTTGACAACCTTAGAATAGACAGCAACATATTTTTGGAGACTTAGAACTTTCACCCCGCGGAATTAAAAGCCAAGAGCTCCGCCTCCAACTGGCACTCTCCGGATTCCCACAACTCCACTCAAAGTAAAGTCATAGTAATCAGAATCATACTTATCTTTAAAAACACTTAAACCTTTATTAGTGAATGGTCCTACACAAACAGGAAATTTTCCCTGCATCGTCTCAGCACATCGTGTGTAGGGGAATGTATTGGAAGTTTCAAAAAATAGACGGTCGCCAAACTTTAGAAAGGTCGCCAAAACACAGATGAAGCTTTCTAAACAAGAAGGTAAAGAGTAATCGACTCGACAATCAGCTTGGTGGGCTGAGAATAAAGCTCTCTGAGCATCATATGTTTTATTCTTGCTGTCAGGGATAACACTACGTGTCATCAAAACCCAGCCGGAGGAAGAAATCGGAATATCTCCAATCTCATTTTTGATATCTGGAGGAAGCTCTTTTACGCAATCAGCAAGCTTCTGATTATCAGATTCATTCGCAAATCTAATTAATGCATTCAATGACATAGGACAGTCATTAATTTTATTAGGTATAAAAACTAAGACATGTGTATCTTCAACCTTCTTGTTTGGAAAAAATGGACACGTCTCCTGCAAAATGCTTTTCAAGCAAGGAGGTGGAGGCAAATTATCCACTTCCAAGCCAAAGTGATTTTTCCAGTCCTTACTACCAAAAGCACGTCTATCGACATTTTCTATCAGCTCTCTAACTCTCATGGCCTCTGCCTCAGTGGGGGAATCCATCCTGGGCTGTACTGCTGACAAATCAACTGATAACTCAACTGATAACTCAAGAACTAAAGCAGACAACGCCTGCTTCATATCTCCCGCAACTTGAAGTTCTCTACCAATTGACCCAGTACGACTGCACTCTTTTGTGTAAATACACTGTTGAGCAACGTTATAAACCTTTAGCGAAATCGCTTGAGAGGTAACCGAACACGTAAAATTATAGCCATCAGGACGGGCATACGAGTGTACTTGTTGGACAGGGTTCATTTTTTGTTTAGCTCAAAAATACATACTGAGTGCTCTAAAAAACACTCAGTATCAATTATTATCGTTTATTTAGATTCAGTATCTACTTTAGAGTTAGCAGCTGCCGCAGCTCCAGCAGCTCCACTCTCCTCTTGAGCAACAACATCATAGCCTATTCTAAGCTCTCCTTTCTTAGCTTTCACATTGCGAATAGTAATACCAATGATTTCAGAAGCATTTCTGACATGTGTTCCCCCACAGGGATAAGTTTCTAACCCCTCAAAATGAACGCTTCGAGGAGAATTGTCGTTATCTACAATCATCTGAGTTCTTGACTCTATTAACTCAGCGACTCTCTTTTCAACGGCTGATTGTAACTCAGTCTTATCAGGCAAAGGTTTGCCTTTGAATACCACAAAAGCCTGGCCATCAGGAAAATGGTTACCTTTGTAACCTTGTAGGGCAGGATATAATTCTCCAACGACACTAGATAAAAGGTGTCCACCACTGTGAAGACGAGCGAATAGTGTCCTTTTTGCAATATCAACAGTTAAGAAAACAGTGCCTGTCAACGCGTCAGCACCATCACTATCCACATAGTGTCGAATTTCTTTCTCAACCTCTTTTAAATGAGTCACATCAAAAGTGCAGTCTCCAATCCTTGCTGTTCCTTTATCACTGGGCTGTCCACCACCTTGAGGATGAAAAACTGTTTTATTGGGAACGAAATAAGTACCTGTATCATCTTTGCCATTGCTAAGAATTGTTGAATCGACACTACTCTTGTAAGTATCAAAATAATAATCTCTTGTGGTTGAATATTCACTTGCACTTGAACTTGCTGATGTCATATTTCTAACTCCTTTTATTTGCTTTAGAAAAAATCGATTACGACTTACTCCACGATGTATCAATCTAAATCTTAAAATTTTTTTGTCTTCTTTACATGTTCTCCCAAGGGAAGATGGTTGATGACCAGGCAAACAACGATAAGCGACTCTGCAAGCTCTCGACTTTTTCTGAAACGGGGATAAAGTTTGAGGAGCTCGACGCGCCACAGATCGAATACAGTTTATCATTCAAAATCTCCTGAAAATGTAATTTATAATTTTGTATGTAGACTCCAAATAAATGCAACCGCAAATTCTTTATTTTTCCTTAACTTTTGTTTTTTAGGCTTAAACCTTTAAAAATCAATATTATAAGAATAAACGAAAAAATTACCCTAAAAAAAGTCGTTGAACAGAAATTTAAGATCTTATTAAGATTTCTAGTCATTGCAATCGAACCAAACAGGGAGGTTCCTTTATGTTCACAGCAGTAGCAACAGTCAATCGCAGCACAACGAGACAAGTAAAACAGCGTATTGCCAAGGCCCTTATGAGAGGGCGTCCTTTAACAACAGATTGTAAGCACGTGGTGACGGCACCCCGCCTAAACATAGATCAGCTCAGGCAGTTAATGAATGGAGAGATTAGTATGCTACGTGTGCCTCAATATGCCAGCCGAGAACTTTGTTCTAAAGCTTCACTCCAAATGCTCAATCGTTACCGTATAGAAGAGTACAAAAATGCAAAAGGAGTCATGAAAGTTGATGGGATAGGTAAAGCTTACTTTGAAACCACTGCTGGAAAAGACACCAAACAGGAGTACTATGAAAAAGCTGAGTCTTCCATAGAGCTAGCTCGCCACTTATTCACTCCAGAACTTTCTCCACTGGACAGATTACGATTGGAGCTAGATGAGCGCTGGCCAACAGGGGCTTCTTTGCTTAATCTTGGTGACGGGCAAATGTTCTGCGGACTGCTTCGAGTTCTTTCAGGTCCAGTATTGGCCCATGAAGATAAATTAGAGCGCGATCATGGACCTATCCCTAACAGCCTGAATTATGTCGGCCAACTTGCTGCCAATGTATACCTAAGAACTCCTAAGTCTGGGGGAGAGCTTCATACTTGGAATAGGTCTCTAGAAACAGAAGAATATGATCGACTCAGAGGGGATAGCTACGGAATTTCTCCAGAGAGATTTGGCCCTCCTTCAGCAACAATAACTCCTGAGTGTGGAGACTTGATTTTCTTTAATCCAAGAAACTTACATGCTATCACACCCAGCGAAGGACAAAGTCGTATTACGATAGCAACTTTTATTCTTTACGGGGATGAAAGTACGCCGCTACGCTTTTGGAGCTAGGTTTTCAATTTTGTGACCACTATCCTATTGAATTTCGGTGGCATAGATTAAAAACAGGGTTTCGGCTTGACCTGGAAGAGCCATCGTCAAGAAGTTGCAATTTGCTTTCAAAACAAGTGCTCGACAAGTTTGTCGAGCACTATGCTTTCCTCGCTCGACCTATTATTACTGCTCTAGGAGAAGCGATCAGGCCTTTTTACGTAAAAGGATTAGGGAGATAGCTCTAACAAGATTCAGATACGGATATAGACGCATCCATATTTTGCTTCAAAGAGAAGGATGGTCGATCAACCATAAGAGGGTTTATCGCCAAGAAGATCTACAGATGAGACTTAAGCCTCCTAAGAGACGGGTAAGCTGTGCTACCCGAGTAGGTAAAACCAATGCAACACGCAAAAATCAAATATGGAGTATGGACTTTGTAACCGATCAGCTGTACACTGGCCAGCGCCTACGACTCTTAACGATAGTGGATAACTTTACCCGTGTTAGTCCCTTTATTGGTGTGGGATTTCATTACAAAGGAGCCGATGTTGTGAGGTCATTGGATGAAGCGCTTGCACGCTTTGGAATGCCCAGTGCGATTCAAGTTGATAACGGTCCGGAGTTTGTTTCTAAGGAGCTTGGAGTTGCCCCTATAAAATCGGACCACTAACCGGCTAGTTTTTGTTCCTTTAAGTGCTCTCTTGGAGAGCGCATTTTCAAAGCCTTATGAGGGGCTTTTTCATTATAATCCTCAAACCAATGAGGCAGTTGGGACATGACTGTTTCAGCATTTTCTAGATCACCAAACCAGACATAATCCCTCTTAAATGTTTTGACAAAGGCTTCAGCAAGACCATTGCTTTCAGGACTATAAACAGGTGTTGTCCTGATATCTAAGCCTAGACGGTAACCAAACGCTACCGTTTCTCTTGCTGTATAGCAGCTCCCATTATCACTCAGCCATTGAATGGAATGGGGAAGCTCAGATACCCCAAAACGGTATTCGATTGACTCTAACATCAAATCTCTTATCGCCTGACCATCAATGCCCTTTGTTGAGGAAATGTAGCGCATGGCTTCTCTATCACAAGCATCAATAGAGAAAGCTACGTGGACCTGCTCACCATTCAAACATTGAATAGAAAAACTATCTGAACACCAGCGGATATTGCTCCTGATGGCTTCTACTTTTCCTGTATGAGCTCTCTTGGGCCTGAGGGGCCGCTTCTGAAGAAGCAGCCCATTTAGCTTCATAAGGCGATAGACACGCTTATGATTGACAACGGGTATACGCTGCTTTTTAAGTTTTCCATTTAAAAGGGCTGTCACTCTTCGATAACCATATGTTGGTCTTTCTGTGACAATATCTTTGATTAAGACCATCAGTTCTTCGTCCCTAGACTTATGACCTCTCTCTTTTCTCTTGGTTGTATCCATTTGAAGACTCCGTATTAAATTAGAACGTGAAATTTCAAAAGTTTCGGCAATGGCCCTTATTCGAAATCGTCCACACCTTGCAACGGCTGTCGCGAGATGAGTTTTTTTTCACGTGCGATCTTCACAGCTTCTTTCAAAATTTCAACTTGCAAAGTCTTTTTTCCTAGCATCCTTTCAAGCTCATGCACTTGTTTCTCAAGGGCTTTCACCTCTTTTTTTGAAACTACAGCATCTTCACAACCAACTCCAGATAAAGCACCTTCTTCCATATGTCGCCTCCATTGAAATAGTTGGCTAGGACTTATATCATGTTTTCTAGCCACAATGGAAACACTCATTCCAGGTTGGTAGGTTTGCTCGACAATTGCGCGCTTTTCATAAGCTGTCCAGCGTCTCCTTCTCTGGACTGATGTGACGACTTCGATACGATTAGAACTAGTCATATACCTAGTAATACTCCTATGTCTTAGAGCTGGCTAGGTGGTCCTATTTTTATGGGGGGCACTCCAGAGCTGGACCTATGGGCTTATTCACACAAGGTGGAATTGCGGTTTTCCCGCCCAGGAAAGCCTACAGACAATGCTTTTATAGAAAGTTTCAATGGGCGATTTCGTGAAGAGTGTTTAAATCAGCATGGGTTTTTGTCACGGGAAGATGCGGAAGAGTGTATTGAAAATTGGAGAAATGAGTACAATGAACGCAGACCTCATAGTGCTCTTGGGAATATTTCTCCTGCAGCCTTTTGGCAGCAACAGGAACACAAGGTCTCATGAAAAAGAAGCCGAATTTTTGCATTCAAAATGGTCCAGAAAAAGGGGCAAGGTCAAGTCAAGCTATACAAGAAATTTTTCTGTCCGAAAAATAGGGGCACGATACACAATTTTAGAATCCCGTTGACAAGAGCACTTAAAGGAACAAAAACTAACCGGTTAGTAGTCCGATTTTATGGAGGCGACTCCGCTCATCTCATTCCATAAACGGGAGGACAGGAAGAGGTCTTTTCCCTATTCGCTTTCACATCATCCTCCAAAATACTTTTCAATAAAATATGCTCAGGGCTAGAGGACTTTAAGAGGCTTGAAGTCGAGGTAGTCACAAGAGGTAAGGTGATACTCCACTCCACGAGATGTTCCAAAAGGTAGCTCCCCACGCCGCACATTATGCAAGTGCCCAAAGAGACAGACATCCACTTTATACTTTTCAAGCAGTTCCGAGGCGCGAGAGGGAGCCAGATCGGCGCTGATAGGGGGATAATGAGTCATCACAAGACGCTTAGAAGCCGATGGATCCAGGTTCTTTAAACTGAGCTCTAAACGCTCTAGCTCTCGGTTGAAAATCTTCTCCTGGTCAGGCTTGGCCTCCTTAGAAGGCGCAACCGGACTCTCCCGAAAATCGATGTAAGCATTAAAGCCATACTCGTCCGTGTCCCAAAGGCGCGCGCCCCCAATCGAGTACTCTTTCCAATTGAAGGCGGTATTCTGAATGAAATCGATCGAGGGAGGTAAGATCTGTCGCACCTTAGAAAGCGAGCTCCACCAATAGTCGTGATTCCCTTTGATGATCACCTTGGTCCCGGGCAGCTCTTCGATCCAGTCGAGATCGACCTTGGCCTCCTCTAGGCGCATTGCCCAAGAGATGTCGCCTGCTATTAAAACAAGATCTTCCGGTTCAATAACTTTTAACCAATTAGTCTGGATTTTCTCAGCATAGTCAGCCCATTCAGGGCCAAAGACTTCCATGCTTTTTTCCGGAACACCAAAGGAGAGGTGCAGATCTGCGATCGCCCATATTGTCATGCATAGGATTGTACTAGAATCTGTAATTATCGGGAATGTAAGTGCCGCGCGGAACGATCACGATCCCATCGCGCACAACAAAAAGACCATCTGGTGAATCAAAGTTCTCGTGCCCTTTCTGATTGACCAACCGGACACCCTCACCCAGTGTCACATTCTCATCGAGAATCACACGTTCTAAGTGACACCGCTTGCCAATCCCGGGAGCGGGCAGCCTTTCACCTGTTACAAGCGGAGGACGCTCATAGTACTCATTACCCAAAATAATCGAATCGCGCACAACAGATCCTTGCTCGAGCAGTGAGCGCACACCTAAGATACTATGCGTCACTTCATCTCCAGCAACTACACTTCCCTCACAAATCAGCGCCTCTTTTACCTGGCAATCACTGACTTGCACACCAGGGAGATTGTAACGTTTGGTGATGATCCGGCTCTCTTCATCGTAACACTGCAAGCCCGATTTTGTGTTGCACTCGCGCTGAGTCAGGGCGAGATTGGCGTTGTAGTAGGACTCAATGGTGCCGATGTCTTCCCAGTAACCATCGTAGAGATAGGCATGGACATCACCGTGCTTCAATTGGGATTCAATGAGGTGTTTGCCAAAATCCTCACGCGGATCCTCTTTGAGTAGATCAAAAAGGGTCTGCCGCTTGAAAAAGTAAATGCCCATGGAACCCAAATAATTCCTACCACTGTTGCCCTCATAGCCTAAGCGATGCAGGGTGTAGGCATCCGTTGAATAGGCATCTAAAAGCGCCTCTTCTTGGGGCTTTTCACAAAAATCGACAATTCGGCTTCCCCCATGGGCCATCTTCATGACACCCATTCGCTTAGCCTCTTTTTTGGTTACTGGCTGCGAGGCAATCAACATCCCGGCATCCACCTCAACACCGTAGTTGATCATCTCCTGAAAGTTGATGTTGTAGAGCTGATCGCCTGAGAGTACCAGGAAGTAATCTGCTGAAATCTCAGAAAAATAGTTGAGGTTCTTCCGAACCGCATCAGCCGTCCCCTTGTACCAAATTTTCTCACCATTTCTCTCCTCGGGAACCAGCAACTGAATCTGATTCTGCGAAATCCCTTGGTACAGATAGGTTTGAAAAAGATGCTTCTGGAGGGTGTAGGCTAAATACTGACCAATCACATAAATCTTGGAAAGCCCGGAGGTGAGTGAGTGTGAGATCGGAACATCGATTAAGCTATAGCGCCCACCAAAGGAAACAGCTGGCTTACAACGACTTTTAGTAAGAGGCGCTAACCGCTTTCCTTCACCTCCACCAAGAATGATGACGGCGACGCGATCAAGAGAGACAGGAGAGGGATGTGCAAGAGTGGACGTATGAGAGTGGTCGGGGAAAAAATTAACTAACATTATTCACTATTAATTACACAGCACGTTGTAATTATTTATAGTAAAAATTAGTTAGTTTGTCAATTAGTTTATTAAATTAATTGCAAGTAACTATCCCATCCAGCTGTTCGATACTTTTTAGCTTCTTCAACCGGATTGTCTGCCTGATAAATACCTCGACCGACGATGATCACGTCGCTAAGTAGCTCACCAATGACCTTTTGTGGAGTTAAGTATTGTTGACCAAGCGCATCGCTTCCTTCTGCAAGCTTGACACCTGGAGTCATGTGGATCATGGCGGGGTGATCACTGAGTTTACGCACGCAAATAAAGCCCATGACAAAATCGGCATTTTCTTCGGCCCACTGAATGGCTTGCTGCGTGTAAGCCCCTTTGGCTAAGTTTCCCTTGGGACTCATTTCTGCAAGTAGAAGGAGACCGCGCCCTTTGGGAAGGCCCACCTCTTTGAGTCCCTCAATAATCCCAAGACCGGGAATGATATGAGCGTTCGTGATATCGGCCCAGTCGGAGATGCGATAGATCCCCTCTTGATACTGCCACTTGACAGTATTGCCGATGTCAGCAAATTTCCGATCTTCAAAAATGAGAAAGTGATGCTGATCTGCCAAAGCACGCAGCTTATGGGGTAGATCAGGCGTAAAATCTTCGAGGATATCGATGTGTGTCTTTAAAAGCGCAATTTCAGGACCTAAAGTTTGAGCGATGTGGAGTAACTCTGCAGAGGTGGTCACATCGGCTGCTAACGCCAAGTTGGTCTGTTTCTCATCCATGAGACGGAGAAGATGCTGCCCTGCTGGGTTGAGCGACTCTTTAGCTCTTTGGGAATAACTCAGCATTGATTGGCCTCGATAAAGGTTTGAACCTCTTGGACAATCTCAGGGGAGATGCAGTTATCTTGCTGGAGCGTAGTCAACACCTCGGAGAGAGTGAAAAGCGAGTGAAGACGATACCCTTTGCTTTCAATGTTCTTCTTCCCGCCCTGCTGACGATCGAGCAGCACGACAATGTCTGTCACCTTAAGCCCCTCTTCTTCCAGAGGAGCGACCGTCTCAAAAACGCTGAGTCCACTTGTCACAAGATCTTCGACAACCAGACAGTTTTGCCCCGGTTTTATGACTCCTTCGATGATCTTTTTGGTGCCATAGTTTTTGGCCTCTTTACGCCGCATGACCATGGGCATGTTCTGCTTGAGAGAAAGAGCTGTTGCAATCGGCAAAGCTGTATAAGGGACGCCACAAACGCGATCAAATGAATGAGAAGCGACCGTCTCCCACATCTCTTCCGCAATCTCTTCCAAAAGCTTGGGATAGGAGACCACAAGCCGAAGATCGATGTAGATCGGCGATTGAATGCCGCTTTTCAACGTAAAATCTCCAAATTTAATAGCGCCAATTTGGTAGAGTTCTTTAATGAGTTGCATGATACCTCGCTGCTAAATACGGGTCCCACATCATGCCCACAGCGGACATGGCTACGTCGGCCCCTGCTTGTAAAAATTGATCAAATTGTTCGGGAGCCGTGACGCCTCCTGTTCCCATGATGGTCATCCCTAGCTTTTCTTCTTGGTTGACAGCGTGCGCTTTACGAAGAAAGTCGAGAGCGGCCTCTCTGATGGGACTCCCGCACACACCAGAGCGTAAACGCTTCTCTCCCAGCGCGGGCGCACCATCTTCTTTGACAACATTCATGCTGACGGTATTAATTCCACAAATTGCCTGCACGCCCCCTCTTGCAGCCGCGAGCATAATGGAGCGAAGTACCTCTTTATCCTCAATCACACCCACCTTGATCACAAGGGGAACAGAGCCCATCACCCGTTTCATGCGGGAGCTAATTTCGTAAACGGCATCGACGTTGGTAAAAAGACTTCCTTCGCACGAAGAGACATTAGGGCACGAGAGATCGGCCTCCACAATCTGAGCCCCTCCTTCTAAAGCGATTCGTGTTGCCACCACAAAGTCTTCCAAAAAGTCCTCATTGGGACGAGGCGTCCCCACAACAGAGACAATCATCACCTGACCCGGAGCTAAAGAAGCTCTTGCTCGGGCAATATCTTCGACTAAAAAGGCTGAGTCACGTGAGGGAATCCCAAAGGAGTTGGTCGCCGCTAAGTTAAGCATATCTTTAGGTGGAACGTCTGCTTGGCTCAATGTCTCTTGATACCGCTCAGGCGTTAAGGTCCCCTTGGTATCGACATAGATCATATTCGGCAAGGGGTGGGCCGGATGGGGCTTGCTACGGATGGTTTTATAGGTCACAATATCAAATCCCATCTCAGCGGCAAAAGTAACCCAACGGGCGTTGAGAAGAGGTCCAGCTGGAACGCCCAAGCGGGAAGCGACCTTAAAACCCAAAAAATCAAACCACTCTTCTTGAGGAGGAAAGGTGCGCTCGGGCCTTTTAGCATCGAAGAAAGGACCCTCTTCAAGATTGTCGAGGTAGCTTTTGTGAATATCGTAAATAGGCGGTTTTTCCGGCCACCATGTAGGAAGTGTTTCAGACATAAATCCCTCGTATTATATAGATACTCTTATGCAAACTAAACTTTTTGTGGGCACTCGCCTCACTCCAGAACTGAAAATGCAGCTCGGCCCCGCTCTCCCTTCTCTCACCTGTATTCCGTACGAAGGGAAGGAGTATCTCGGCCGCTACCTTACCTCAGAGCATCCAACCATGGAGGAGGTCCGTACGGAGTGTGAGCACTTCCTTCTTAAGCTACAGGAGCGGTGTCCTGAGTTTCGGGTGGATAATCTCCCAGTTGTGGTTTTCCCTCAACTGTTCGTCGGTTAACCGAGTAAGCTCTTCCATCTAGGATCACATACTCAGGCCATCCACGCAGTGTTCTACCTCGATACGGGGACCAACCGCATTTGGATTTGACCATTTTATCGGTGACCGTTAATTCCATTTCCAAATCGACCAAAACAATGTCATCGTTAGGAGGGAGGTTAAAGATCTTCTGGGGATTGGTATGGGTCAATTCAATCACCCGCTCTAGTGTGAGCCGCCCGTGATAAACCGCATCCAAAAGTAAGGGCAAAAGAGTCTCCACACCCGGAATTCCCGAGGGAGCTTCTCCAAAAGGACGCTTTTTTTCTTCTACTGTATGGGGGGCGTGATCGGTTCCAATGGTATCGATGGTCCCATCGGTAATCCCTTCCCAGAGCGCCTCTTGGTCCTCTTTAGTACGTAAAGGAGGATTCATCTGCACAAAAGTGCCGAACTGCGCATAATCCTCAACGCTCAAAAAGAGATGGTGGGTGGTCGCCTCAGCCGTCACGGTGATTCCCTCTTGCTTAGCTGAACGGACAAGGGCCACCTCTTCTTTGGTGCTCATATGGAGAATATGAAGGCGTACGCCGTGCTTTTTAGCTAAATGAATCGCCTTAGTTGTGGCGCGAATAGCAGCCTCTCTGGGACGCATAATCGAGTGTGTCGCTGGATCAGTGGCGCCTGCGAACTCTCTCCGCTTTTCTGCAAGCAACTCTTCATCTTCCGCATGCACAGCTACCAGCATATCGGCTTCACCCGCAAGACGGAATGCTTCATCTAGAGCCTCATCCGTATCAATGACAAGTCCGCCTGTGCTGCATCCCATAAACACTTTTAGCCCCACAACCTGACCAGCTGCGGCTGCAATTTGGTCAAAGTGCGCTTTATCTGCACCTAGATAAAGGCCGTAGCGAAGCGGAATGTCGACTCTTTTCAGCTGCGCATCGATTACCTTCTTTTTCTCAATCAAAGCCTCCACAGTGGTACACGGGGGAGAGTTGTTGGGCATATCGCACACCGTTGTCACTCCTCCATGGAGAGCGGCGATGGCTCCTGATTTCCAATCTTCTTTTTTCTCCCCACCAGGCACCCGAAAGTGGACGTGTAGATCAATTAAAGCAGGGAGGGCGGTTAGGCCACTAAAATCAAGCTCAGAACGTGTCATGGGCAAAACTCTTTTGACAGTAATAACAGGTTAACTGGACGCCCCGCACCGGTTTATCCACAGAAAAACGGGTCTTTGTCTGCTCGTGATTCGTGATGCATTTTTCATTGGGGCAACGGAGCACTTTTTCCACCTTTTTAGGCAGAGAAACAGCAAATTTTTTCGTGAGCTCAAAATCGCGGATGATGTTCAGAGTTGCTTTCGGGGCAAAAATAGCGATCTGTTGCGCTTCGGACTCGGTGATTTCACGCCCCTCTACTTTGATCAAATCTTTGTATCCCATAGTCTTGCTTGGGAGATTTAAGCCAAGTGTGACCTGATGGTGCTGGCTATCTAGTTTCAATAAGCGGACAATCCGCATTCCTTGTCCGGCGGGAATGTGATCGATCACGGTTCCTTTTTGAATCGCAGCGACTGATAGTGTTGTGCTCATCCTTTACCTAATAGTTTACAAAGTAGCGCTTGCCGCACATAGAGTCCATTCTCAGCTTGTTGGAAATAGTAGGCGTGCTCAGTGGCATCAACAGAGGTGTCGATCTCGTTGACACGAGGCAAAGGGTGCAGCACCTTAAGTCCCTGTTTTGCATTTTCCAACATTTCAGCTGTGAGAATAAAGTGATCTTTAACACGTTGATACTCATCTGCGCTTGTGAATCTCTCTTTTTGTACACGGGTCATGTAGAGAATGTCTACCTTATCGACAATCTCTTCAATCGCGCTGTGAAACGAATAGCGAATCCCCGCTTTTTTGAGCTCTTCGCAGACCGAATCGGGCATACTGAGAGAGGGGGGCGCCACAAAATAGAGGCGGATATCAAATTGTTTAAGCGCATAAGCAAGAGAGTGGACCGTTCTACCATTGAGAAGATCGCCCACAAAAGCGATGTGCAAGCCATCAATTTTTCCACAGCTCTCTTGAATGGAAAACAGATCGAGAAGTGTCTGTGTAGGATGTTCATTGGCCCCATCACCTGCATTAATGACCGGTTTTTCGGTTGAATCAGCTGCTTGTCGCGCCGAACCTTCTAAGGGATGGCGAATCACAATGACGTCGGAGTAAAGTCCAATCACCTTCATCGAATCGTGCAGAGACTCTCCTTTCTTAGTGGCTGTTGACGTGTCATCGGAAAAACCGACCACTTCTCCGCCCAGTCGCTTCATTGCCGCCTCAAAAGAGAGGCGTGTGCGTGTTGAAGGCTCAAAAAAACAGCTGCCCATCACGTGCCCTTGTAAAATGGGACCGGGAGGCTTTTGCTTCATCTCCAACGCTTTCTGAAGAAGAATTTCGATCTCATTTCTATGTAGCTCTTTAATTGAGACAAGATTATGCATTTACCTCTCCTATAAATTGATTCCACGGTTTAACCGCAATTTTGGTGTCCACTTCAACCAGTGACTGTAAAAATACAGAGGCGATTTGAAGATTGGTAATCAGAGGGATATTGTGGTCAATCGCATGACGCCGAATCCGAAATCCGTCGGTTGCTGCTTTTGATGAGGCAACTCCACTCGGAATATTGATGATGAGATCGACCTCTCGGTCATTGATGGCATCCATGACATTCGGATGAAACCCTTCGCTCGCTTTAAAGAGACAGCGAGATGCAATTCCTTTTTGCGAAAGATAGTCGTGCGTGCCGGGTGTGGTATAGATTTTCCAGCCACGCGCATCGAGTACTCTTAGCTCTTCAAGAAGCTTTTCTTTCACTGCTCCGCCAATACTCACCAGTAGCCGTTTTCCCTTCACAGACTGCTCAGTGGCTTCCCACGAGCGGAAAAAGGCCTCCAAGAGATTTCCTCCTAAACAGGCAACCTCACCTGTAGAAGCCATCTCTACATGGGCTACCGGATTTGCCCCTTTCAGACGGCTATAAGAAAACTGTGGGGTTTTGATCCCTACATAGTCAAGATCTAGAGTATTGTAGTCTCGTTTTTGATACGTTCCTAGCATCACCTCAGCAGCAATTTCAATAAAATTGTGCCCCGTTACCTTAGAAACAAAGGGGAAAGACCTGGAGGCACGCACATTGAGCTCAATTACCTTGATTGCATTCTCTTTGGCAATGAACTGAATGTTGAAAGGGCCTGTAATTTTCAGCGCTTTGACAATTTGGCGTGTAATCGCTTTCGTCCGCCTGATCGTCTCAAGATAGAGTTTCTGTGGAGGCAATACAATCGTTGCATCCCCTGAGTGGACACCCGCATTTTCAATGTGCTCTGAGATCGCCTCGATGACGATCTCTCCATTAGAGGCCACTCCAT
Source organism: Chlamydiales bacterium (assembly GCA_022601445.1). Taxonomy (GTDB): domain Bacteria; phylum Chlamydiota; class Chlamydiia; order Chlamydiales; family JAAKFR01; genus JAJACP01. The sequence goes on from JAJACP010000002.1 coordinate 41,269, forward strand.
CGATTTCAAGCTCTTTGGCATGCAAAATAAACTGGGAGAGCACAACAGGGTGCTCTCGCGAGACTACTGTCGCCTCTTCCAAATAGCGATTGAGCTCACCTGGGTTGTAAATCACATTCATAGCTGCGCCAGAAAGGACATAAGAGGGGCGCACTAGAATCGGATAGCCTACCTCACCAGCAAAAGCGCGCGCTTTTTCCAAAGTCGTGACTTCAGCCCAAGCAGGTTGGTCGATCTCTAAATCATTGAGAAGCGAGGAGAATTTCTGTCGATTTTCGGCCATATCAATCGAAGGAGGCGGTGTACCTAAGATCGGGTAGCCAGCATTATGGAGAGGAAGAGCCAAATTATTGGCGATTTGTCCTCCTACAGAGATCACGATCCCTTTGGGCGACTCAAAATCGGCGATATCCCGCACCCGTTCAAGTGTAAGCTCTTCAAAATAGAGACGATCAGACTCATCGTAGTCGGTCGAAACAGTCTCAGGATTAGAGTTGAGCATAATCGCCGGCATGCCCTGCTTACGCAGAGTTCTGGCCGTATTCACTGCGCACCAATCAAACTCAACAGAGGAGCCGATTGCATAAGGACCCGATCCCATCACAAGGGTAGGAGAGTTCTGAGAAGGCTCTAGGTCGTTGTGTGTGCCGTGATAGGTGAGATAGAGGTAATTTGTCTCTGCATCAAATTCGCCCGCAAGCGTGTCGATCTGCTTCACAACAGGGCGTATACCCATTTCAAGTCTTTTGGAGCGGATGGTTTGCTCATCTGTATTTTTCAGACGTGCCAGCGCTTGATCTGAAAAGCCCATTTTTTTGGCGCGTTTCATTACCACGTCCAGAGGTTGCTCTCGGATCTCCTCTTCCATCATCACAAGCGCTTTTAGATGGTGTAAAAACCACTTGTCAATTTTAGAAAGCGCATGAACCTCTTCAACCCCCATTCCCTCACGCATCGCGTTTCCAATTGCATAGAGGCGTCTGTCAGTGGCATTTTCGATCTCAAGCGTGGGACTAGGAATCGAGTAGGGATAGTCAAAAAGGGAGCTGCAGCCGATGTTGAGCATCCGAATCGCCTTCTGAAGGGCTTCAGGAAAGGATCTGCCAATGGCCATCACCTCACCCACGCTCTTCATCTCAGAACCGATGGTTCTTTCAGCTGCGCGCAGTTTATTGGTATCCCAGCGGGGCATTTTCACGACAATGTAGTCGAGAGCCGGCTCGAAAAATGCCGAGGTCTGTTTTGTAACCGAGTTTTTGATTTCATGAAGCTTGTATCCCAGCGCCAGTTTAGCTGCGACAAAAGCGAGTGGATACCCTGTGGCTTTTGAGGCTAAGGCGCTAGAACGTGAGAGACGTGCGTTGACCTCGATCACCCGATAATCCACCTGATTCGGATGCACGGCATACTGAATGTTACACTCACCGACCACACCCAGATGACGCACCGTTTTGATCGCCACCTCGCGGAGCATGTGATACTCTTCGTTACTCAAGGTCTGCGAGGGAGCCACCACAATACTTTCGCCCGTATGGATGCCCATCGGATCAAAGTTCTCCATATTACAGACTGTGATCGTGTTGTCTTCGCTATCGCGCACCACTTCATATTCGATCTCTTTCCAACCTGCCAGGTACTCTTCGATCAAAATTTGAGGAGCATGGCTTAATGCTTCAGAGGCGCGCAGAACTAGCTCTTCTTCATCACGCACTCTTCCAGAGCCCATCCCCCCTAAAGAGAAGCCCGAGCGCAGCATCACTGGATAGCCCACTTTTTGCGCCGCTTCTTTTGCCTCTTCAACAGTTGTCGCCGTATAGCTCAGAGCCGTTTTCACACCGATTTCATCAAGCGCTTCTTTAAAAAGCTGCCGATCCTCCGTAATTTGCACCGTAGAGACCTGTGTGCCTAGCACCTCCACCTCGTAGTAAGCCAGCACGCCACTTGCATCCAACTGCAAACCCAAATTGAGCGCTGTTTGCCCTCCAAAACTCAGCAAAATCGCATCAGGACGCTCTTTTTGAATGATTTCAGTGACTGTTTTTTCATTGAGGGGAAGCAAATAGACCTGATCAGCCATCCCCTTATCTGTTTGTACGGTGGCGATGTTAGGGTTGACCAGAATCGTATAGTGTCCCTCTTCCTTCAGCGCTTTGATCGCCTGAGAGCCTGAGTAATCAAACTCACCCGCCTGTCCAATGCGCAAGCCGCCAGAGCCAAGAATTAAGATCTTTCGTTTAGACATGTATAAAACCTTTCAAAAAACCAACGGGTATCGGTGGGCCCAGGTGAGGCCTCAGGATGGAACTGAACCGCATAAAAAGGAAGAGACGTGTGCGCAACCCCTTCCACCGACCCATCATTTAAATTCCGAAATGTCACCTTCCAATCAGATGGAAGCGTTGTTTCATCTACAGCATAGCCGTGATTTTGACTCGTAATGTAGCACTTGCCCGTCTCCAGATCCATGCAAGGCTGATTCTGCCCGCGATGACCGAACGGAAGCTTATAGGTCTTAGCTCCTGCCGCCAGAGCAAGCATTTGAGAGCCGAGACAGACACCAAAAATCGGTTTACCCTTTGTCATCGCCTTTTTCAAAATAGCTAGCGTCTCGGCAGAGCGAACCGGATCGCCTGGGCCATTGGAGAGAAAAACTCCATCAAAAGGCTCTTCTGAGTAATCATAGTCATGAGGAACTCGGACAATCTCAACAGGGTATTTCGCCAACCAGCGGAGCATGCTTTCCTTCATGCCGCAGTCGACAGCGATGACCCGTTTTTTCCCTTTTCCCTGTGTAACCGGTGCCTCAATCGAAACCTTAGCAACGAGATGCTCGAGATTCGGATCCACAAAAGTTGGGTTTGCAGACGCATCGGAAATGACACCCAAAAGAGCGCCTTGAGAGCGGAGCATTTTGGTCACCGCGCGCGTGTCGATTCCTGTAATCAAGGGAACCCCTTCCGCTTTCAGCCACTCTTCGAGGGAGCGGAGTCCAGCGTGATGGCTCCACTCTGAACAGCATGTGCTCACAATCACACCGGCAGCGTGAATCTTTTTGGACTCCCAGAAGGAAGGGTCTGCCACGCCGTAGTTGCCGATGAGAGGGTAGGTAAACAAAAGAATTTGGCCTGCAAAGGAAGGGTCTGTGAGGCTTTCGTAGTAGCCGCACATGCCGGTGGTAAAGACCACCTCTCCAGCATAAGTTCCGGTCTGCCAATCAGGAGACTCCCCTTGTAGGGTCTGCCCATTTTCAAGAATTAAATAGCTTGGCTTCATCATAAAAAAAAGCCATCCTGTTTAGAGGATGGCTTGAGGGTCAAAACTTTTAAAAAATTTCGGCTTCATTAGGGAGAAGTTTACCCTAACGCCCTTTTCCGATCAAGCTTTATCAACCGGCACTCAGATCATTCAGCAGGATAAAAAGTCTCTTAGCAGAAACAGAGGCCCGATCAGCTCCGGCGAGCCGCTTTTCGATGACTCTCTTAAAACCTCTGATCTCTCCCTCATCCAGCATACCTTTTTCCGCCCAATAGCGATCGATACTCTCAAAAACACTCTCGTCGGATATATCTTCGGTAAAGACAGCCGTCCATTCGACTCCCTCTTCCACCGAGTCTTCGACTCTCTTGTCTTTCCATGCCCCATTTACGGTCCTCTGTGCCACCTTGCCTACTGCAGCAAGCACCCCTTTAACCTTAACCCAAAAGAGCTGAGCTGGTTCTCATCAGCGTTCTCTTTAGTACCTGAGAATCCACACGAAAGGCTCGCTTCTGCCCTTGAAATTGCCATTTCATTAATCCTTTTTTTATTAAGTGTAAGAGCTAAGATTATCTGCATGATCCCTCTCTTCCCGAGCTGCAGCCAGTCGCTCTTCTTGTTCCCGTTTTTCACTGATCACCATGCTTTTAAGATTACCCACACTTCCTCCAAACCAGTTTGTATAGAGGTTTGAGAGCTTTTGAAACGCAATAGAACTCTCATCTTCTCTCCTCAGTAAGTTGATAAGACGCCCCCCTACAAGAGGTCCTAAACATGTGCGCTCGTTCTCAGAAAAATCCGCTTTTCCTCTTTGCTCTCTGAGTGCAACAATAAAATTGCGAAGCTCTGAGTGACTCATGTTTTGGGTGACTGTTTGCCAATCGGCCATTTTTGCCTTGCCATTCATGACTTTCTCTTGCGCTTTTTCGAGCTTCTCTTTTAGACGATGTTGTTTCTGCTCCTTTGCCACACCACGAATCATGAGAGAGATGCTTGTGCCTCCTAAGCCAGCTCCTGCAACTCCCGCTGCAGCCAAGCCTCCGATTTGCCAAGGATTGAGGCCAGGGACAGCAAGCGCGGCGGCGGCGGCGGCTACAATCAGTCCAAGACCCGCAATCGCAGCGACGCCGTATGCCGCGCATTTCGTGTAGTTGATCCCTGTATCTGAACCCGTTTTTGAGGCTGGACGTGGTCCACCATCAACTCTTGAAAGAAACATAATTACTCCATTTTTATAAAAATAATATGTATTATAACACAATTAATTAAAAAAATCTATTTATAGTTACGGATTTTTTATTAAGATGGAATTAAGCTCGCCTGAAAAGTTTGGTTGTCAATAAAAAAACCCAAACCTAAACTCCCTCCAAAACGATCCATTACATGAGATGAAATACGCCTTTTACATCAGTTTTGCTCTATTGTTTTGCCCGCTCTCTAACCCACTTGCACAAGAGATCGAGGCGCGGTACCAAGAGAGCTGTGAAGATACGCGCTCCGACATTTACGAGCACCTGCCCCCTCTTAAACAACTCGCTTCTGAGTGCTCAAGTGTGGCGGAAATAGGCATTCGCTCCGTTGTTTCAACATGGGCTCTTCTGTGTGGACTATCCGAGGCCGCTTCCTCTCACAAAACCTACACAAGAATCGAGTTGGATTTGCCTCCCTACCAAGCCCTCAGCAGAGTAAAAACGGCGGCTCAAACAGCGGGGATCACGTACAATTTTTGGCTAAGCAATGACATGACGATCAACCTCCCCCCTGTGGATCTGCTGTTTATCGACTCTCTGCACACCTACTGTCACCTCATGCATGAACTAGAAAAATTTTCTCCTCAAGTGAGTCGGTACATTGTTTTACATGAAACCCACGGTCCTTGGAGTGCTCGCGATGATCTTAAATACTCTGGAGATTTTTCTGAGTATGATCCCTCCATAGATAGATCAAAAAAGGGGGTATGGGCTGCTGTTGTGGACTTTCTTAGTCATCACCCTGAATGGTGTTTATATGAAAATCGGAAGAATAAGAATGGATTGACTGTGCTGAAGCGCACTGCCTTAGTAGCCGGCGTTCAAAATAGTGACCCCGATACAGAAGCCACGCTCAAACAGCGCATGATTTTATGTACTGGCCCCTCTTTAAACAAGTATACTGACTTAAAATTAACCACCGAAAATGACCTAAAACTCATTCCCTTTAAAAAGATCTTTCTCTCAACAAACGACCCAAACAATTCGCCTATCGATTTTAACGGTAAAAAACCGGTAGTCAGTCTTATCCCGTGTCAAGGTCATCAGCTGGATTGCACCAATTCGATTTTTGACAGCCTCTATCAAGCCGCTACTGATCCCTCGTGTGAGAGTGATGACATCATCCTATACAGGCACGAATCTAGTTTTATCAATGACATGTATCTGGTCAAACAGGCGATTCGAAAAATCAACGAGGGGTATGCAGCTGTCACACGTACCACACCCTGGGTATTTGATGGAGTGGATATGAGTAATGGGTTTTTCATCAAAGTGGGCGCACTAAGAAAAGTACTCTCTCACCCCTCTTTACTTTTCTCTTTGGTTAACACTTTCCCTACAACCTCGCCTTATACAGAAGCCTATCTCACTCATACCTTAATGGAACATCTTGGGCCTATCTACCGAATCGAGCTTTCCAATGCCTGTCAGGATTGCCCTTGGACCCAATGGGGCCATACTGAACTTGGATTTTTTCACAGCTATCGATTCGGGAGTAGTTACCCCTTTGAGTGGAAAAAAGAGAACTATTTTGAGTTATATAACTGGGAACGTTGAAATGAAATACATCTTTTACATCAGCTTTGTTTTGTTGTGCTCCCCCACTTTTGCACAAGAAATCGAAGCCATGTACCAACTCCACTGCGGCGACACGCGCTCGGATATTTACGAGCATCTACCTCCTCTCAAGCAACTCGCTTCTGAGTGCTCACGTGTGGCGGAAATTGGCGTGCGTTCAGTCGTCTCGAGTTGGGCTATACTACAAGGTCTAACAGAGTCCTCTTCTTCGTCTCCCAAAACCTATATTGGGATCGATCTCGATCTTCCTCCCTATCACACCTTAAACAGGGCCAAAACATTAGCCGAAGCGGCTGGAATTACCTATAACTTTTGGTTAAGCAATGACATGGACATCGAGCTTCCCCCCGTGGATCTGCTCTTTATCGATTCTCTGCATACCTACTGCCACCTAATGTATGAGCTGGAAAAATTTTCTCCCCAAGTGAGCACGTATATTGCGATACATGACACTTCAGAACCTTGGGGGACAAAGGACTACGATGAGTATCCAGGAGACTTTTCTGAGTATCCTCCCTCGATCGATCGAACAAAAAGAGGGCTGTGGGCTGCTGTTGTGGACTTTCTTAGCACACACCCGGAGTGGTGTCTATACGAGCGTCGGAAAAACAATCATGGTTTCACCGTACTCAAGCGAACTGGACTGGCGGCAAACGCGCAAAACGAGGACCCAAAGGTGGAGGCGCTACTCAAAGAGCGGATGATTTTATGCACAGGACCCTCTCTTAATCAATACGTGGATTTGAAGGCCGTAACGGAAAACGATCTTAAGCTCATTCCTTTTAAAAAAATCTTTCTGTCCACAAATGATCCTAATAATCTTCAACTAGATGTGAACGGAAACAGACCCACTGCCAACTTAATTCCCTGTCAAGGACACCAACTAGACTGCACAAACTCGATTTTTGATAGCCTGTACCGAGCCGCACATGACCCTGCGTGTGAACCCGATGATATTATCTTGTATAAGCATGAGTCGAGCTTTATCAATGATCTCTACTTGGTCAAACAAGCAGTGAAAAAAATAAGCGAAGGGCACGAGGCTGTCATCCGGTACATCCCCTTTCCTGATGGCGACCTTGCCATGACCAATGGATTTTTTATCAAAGTGGGGGCAGTGAGAAAGGCCTTCTCTCATCCCTCTTTAAATCTCCCTTTGATTCACTCTTTTCCTCACTCCTCACCTTATACAGAGCCCTATTTAACCCATACGCTTATTGAACAACTGGATTCGGTATATCGAATTAAGGTCTCTAATACATCCGAAGCGTATCCTTGGGCCCACTTTGGGCATAATGAACTGGGACTCTTCCACAGCTCTCGCCACGGAAATAGCTACCCTTATGAGTGGAAAAAAGAGAGTTATTACGAGCTATACAAGTGACTTTAACGACTTCTTACTAGCATAGAGGTCGAGGAGGGGGTGTAGTTCTCAAGAATGGTGGCAATTGCCTCAATCCAGTCGGGACGACGATTGAGCGCAGGCAATCGATAAGCTGCAAGTCCCTGCTCTAGTATGATGGGTAGATATTCTTGCTCAATCTCAAAGAGAGTCTCAATGTGATCCGAGGTGAAGCTGATGGGAATAAAAAGAATGGTCTGTCGCCCCTTTTGATACTTTTGGATCTGCTCGCACACCTCCTGGGTATACGGGCGAAGCCACTCTCCCGGACCAAATTTTGACTGATAGGCTAAAAGGCTCTCCACATTGGAAAATCCTTTCATCACGTTTTTGTACGAAAGTTGACACTCGTAGGCGTAAAGGTCTCCCTGATCGACAAATGTTTGGGGCACACCGTGCGCTGAGAAAAAAAAGAGCGTTTCTTCCTCTTTGAGGGAGCGCTCTTTTAAAAACTCTCGGATCGCCGCTTGAGTGGCCTGAATGAAGGCAGGATGAGAGGGATAAGACTTGACCCATTTGAGCTTGTTGAGAGTCTTTTCTGAGAGACGATCTTGAAAAAAACGGGCGACGCTCCCTGTTGTGGCATACGTAAACTGTGGGAACATGGGAAAGACCCGAATCTCCTCGTAGTCAAGCGCTTCTAAGGCAGCCAGCGAGTCAGCATGCGTGGCAGGCAGATAGCGATGAAAGGTCAAAACTGGGCTCTTATACTTAAGTCGAAGTTGGCTGGCCACATATTCTGTGTCAGAGTAAATCGGAGAGCTCCCCCCAATGGAGAGATAATCTTGGGAAATTTTCACCGAACGCTTGCGTGCAACTCGTCGAAAGAGGTAATGATTCAATACACGCGGCAGTTTTGTACGCACAACATCGCGATCGGTGAGCAGAGCCGATAAAAATGGTTCGATCTCATCTAATGAGCGGGGACCACCAAAATTGACGATCAGATAAGCTGTCATGAAACACTATTTAATGTATGATGGGAATTATGAAAAGACTTCTTCTCTGTTTTCTTGTTTTTTTAGCAGGGTGCAGTTCTTCTCAACCGAAAGAAGGCCGCTACTCAATCGCGCGCGACCCCTACTGGTTTCCTCTAAACTTAGAGCAAATGACATTGAATATCAATGGCTTTACAAATGCACTTGTTTTAGAACTTGCGGAAGTAGAGAAGAAAAACTTCCACCTGATTGATACCGACTGGAGTCAGCTCTATGAAGGGCTTGAACAAAACGCTTATGCGGCTGTTTTTACCTCGCTTCCCCAAAATGTCATCTCGGAAGAGAAGTATGCGTTTTCGGATCCCTTTCTATTACTTGGACCAGTTTTGGTCGTACCCAAAGACTCGCCTGTAGATTCCCTTGCTGATCTTGAAGGGGAAACAGTGAGCGTCTATCGATTTGACGATTCTGTTTTAGTGGCTCAACGCTATCCTTCTATTTTGATCTCCCTCTATGAGAGTGTCACAGGCGCGTTTGAAGAGGTGGCTAGTGGAAACGTTGCTGGCGCGTTGGTTCCCAATCTGCAGGCGCGTACGCTGATTCCCGCTCTTTACAAAGATAAGCTGAAAATTGTCACGGCTCCATTAACCAATAAAGGACTTAAGGTAATCACGTTAAAAGGAAAACACCCCTCTCTACTCAAACACTTTAATGCTGGATTGAAAAAAATGCAGGACGAGGGCAGCTATGACATGCTCCTGAACAAATTTGGTGTGATTCCCGAGCAATGAGAAGTTTTCATTTAACTGTTTATACGTTGATTGCCTTTTTTGTTCTGGTAATGGGATGTGTAGCAGCAGTGGCGTTTATGCGCCACTCCAACTCGACGGGGTTGGATCCGGCTCAGATTGGAAAAATCCGTGAACTTGCCCGAAGATGACCCTTTTTTTCACGTTGCTCCCGATTTATCTTTTTGGAAATCTCCATTGTGCGGGAATGTGTGGTCCCTTGATGGCGCTACTGGCTAAAAACAAGTACCGCCACGCCTATTTGATCGGGCGGATGCTCTCTTATACCCTTGCTGGGCTTCTTTCTGCTGAGATTGGGATGCTTTTTTTTCATACCTTAGGTCGCTATCATCTCTCTGCATTTCTTTCTCTTCTTTTTGGTGGTGTGATCATTGGATTGGGCCTGCTCTCATTTTTGCGACTCTCCTATCCAGGGGCGCGTTGGCTGGCGAAAAAAACCGCGGGAATCTCGGCTCTTCTTTCTCGATTGCTTGCCTCTTACGGTCCGCTTCCTGTATTTCTTTTTGGGGTATGCACGCTTTTACTTCCTTGCGGTCAGACGCTTGTAGTCTTTTCTGCTTGTGCTTTAGATGCACGGCCCTTAACCGGACTGATGAATGGTTTTTTGTTTGCGCTGCTCACCTCTCCTTCTCTGATTGTGAGCATGAGTGCGTTTAAAAAGTTGCGGACGCACTATCATATCTGGATGGGATGTGCGACGCTCCTTGTGGGGGCGCTTGCTCTTTTGCGTGGGCTTGCTGACCTTGAGGTGGTCGACCATCTTGTTCTCAACCCAAATGCCTCCAATGCGTTTCACATTGTCTTATACTAAATACGGCAACAAAGCTCATGATAGTCTTAAGTTCAATCCCATTGCCACACATAAAGAGACGAGTGTGTGCCATTTAGGATTACCCTGTCCAGAAAGAGTTTTGTAAAGGCTCTCACGCCCCACACAAGCTTTTTTGGCCAGTGCGCCAATACCACCTTGTGCTTCAGCAACATTTCGAAGAGCAATCAAAAAAAGATGGTGCGACTCTTCATCACCTTTGAGACTTTCTTCTAATGCTGCGTTTAAATAAGCGACAGCTTCATCGTGATCTTTTAAATGTTCCATCAAGAAATCTTGATACTTTTTACTTTTTTTCATAGACCCTCTCTCTTGATTGATAATCTTTCAAATACCCCTTTGCTCTATACCTCTAAGCACGGGAAACCATCTTGTTGTTGAATTAGACCAAAAAGATAACCACAGAGCACACAGATAGAATAGGTTGCGTTCATGCGTCACGTATGTGACGCTTCTTAAAAGAGAAGAGGGGTTTGCTCAAGTTTACTTGCATAAACCCCTCTTCTCTTTTAAGAAAGCCCCTACGGGGCCGGGCGCAACGATTGACTAAGCTCCTTGTCTCAACAGTTCTGTTCCACTCTTATTTATTAAGCATATTAGACAAGAAGTTTGTTTTAACATCCTCTCTCTGTGTACTCTGTGATCTCTGTGGTTATTAAAGTGAAAACAACTCTACCCTAAATAAATCCTAATCCCAAGTTCGCAGTGGATTTTTTCTGCATCTTACAGGATACAATATAATCAACAGATTTTTTCGGACACCTAATTTTTGTTGAAGAAATTGTGAAGATGAGATTAGGCTGGTTGTTTTTTAGCAAAACTTCCTTAAGAGGTTGACGAACAATGAAAAAGATTTTTTCACTTTTCCTAGTCTGCTGCGCCGCAACGCTTGCTGCTGATGATACACCTGTCTTCGATGAAGCCGGTGAAAACGAATGCCGTATCTTCTCTCCGATCCCCTTTGTTGCCAATGAACCGATTTTCGAAGAAGATGAAGAGGGATACAAACTCTCAACTGATGAAGAAAAAGAGGCCGATGAGGCTGCTTCCTATTGCTCCGATGAAGAAGAGCGTCAAGATAATCAATCTACACCACTTGGATCCTCCTCCTACGCTCCCACCTTTTGCTATCACTACAACAACCAAAACTGCTGCCACGCTAACTACTGCAGGTGGAAACGGTATAAAACGAGTTTTGGCATGGAAAAACTTTTCATGCGCTTCCCTCAACAACCCGCCATCAGCCAAAGTCAATCTTTGTTAACTGCTTACGCTTATGATTATGCGGTTATGTATTCCTTTGCTGGCTACTACCCTCCTCTTGGGCACATCGATCCGATTGCGTGGTTTGACGAGATTCTCTTCAATGTCAGTGATCATCCCTACAATTTGGTTAGCCACAAGATTTTCCAAGCTTCCAATGGCGATTGGATGATGGACTACGTCGCGCATGATTACTTGCAGAACCTGATTCTCAAGGCACGTGCGATCATCACACCTTTTAACGGCTACATTCTTCAATGTGTAAAACCAAATGGCTCAAAAGACTATTTCGACTACTTCCTAGATAACTTTTGGATCAAATGTGAATGTGGAATGAACTTGTCCCACTAAAATTAAGACTTGATCTTACACGAGAAAGTGTAGAAACTCCCGCTAAACAAACAGATAGTTAGCGGGAGTTTTTTTATGGATCAATACGACCTTATTGTCATTGGAACAGGGCCAGCAGGAGAAAAAGCAGCAGTGAAAGCGGCCTACTTTGGGCATAAAGTAGCCATCATTGAAAAAGAGCCCTCCTACGGCGGTGCAGGAGTCAACACGGGAACGCTTCCCTCGAAAACGCTCAAGGAAACGGCGCTTTTTCTGTCTGGTAAATATGACAAGGGACTCTACGGAGTGGAAAGAGATCTAGAAGGCGATACAAATGTCGAAACCTTTATGTATCGAAAAAATTTCGTCATTCAGACCGAATCGGAAGAAGTGCGGCAAAACCTAATCCGCCATGGTGTCGATATCTACCACGGAACCGCTAGCTTTGTGGACGCTAACACGGTGGAAGTCAAAGGACCCAAGGAGGTCTCTCTCAAAGGGGGCTACATCATGATTGCCACCGGATCGTACCCTTTCCACCCCACAAACATCCCTTTTGACAACAAGCGCGTGCACGATTCAGATACGATTTTGAACATCACCCGTTTTCCCCAATCAGTAGCGGTTTTAGGAGCTGGAGTGATTGGCTGTGAGTATGCTACGATCTTTTCGACCATGGGGACCAAGGTCTTTTTAATTAACCGCAGCGATCAAATCCTCCCTTTTATCGATAAGGAAATTGTCGACCACTTTATCGACCATATGCGTCACGATCAAATCGATCTTCTCTTTAACAAGGGTGTCGAGAGCATTGATATTCCTCAAACTGAAAAAGAGCATCTCGCAGTGAATCTAGACTCTGGGGAGAAGCTGCACGTCGATATGTTTCTTTTTGCCGCCGGGCGTAACGGAAATACCCGAGGGCTCAACCTTGACAAAGTAGGGATAGAAGTCACGAAACGTGAAACCATAGAGGTCAACGACAACTACCAAACAAGTGTACCCAATATCTATGCTGTGGGCGATGTGATTGGCTTCCCGGCTCTGGCTAGCACGGGAATGGACCAGGGACGTGTAGCCGTGGCTCATATCTTTCAAACCAAAGATATCGAACAGATTGCACGTATTCTTCCCTTTGGAATCTATACCGTACCCGAGATTTCAACAGCGGGTTTGACAGAAGAGGAAGCAAAAGAACAAGGGCTCTCTTACTGCACGGGTGTGGCGTATCATAAAGACATGCCGCGCGGGAAGATCATGGGCGCAGAAAGAGGGATGCTTAAGCTCGTCTTCACTCGCGATGATTTAATCATTCGCGGGGTGCATGTGATTGGACACTTGGCAACTGAGTTGATCCACCACGGAATGGGGCTGATTGAGGGAAATAAAACGGTGATTGATGTGATTGGAAAAGTTTACAACTTTCCTACGTTACACGATCTCTATAAGTACGCTGCTTATGATGGCTTGGGCAACTTGGCGGGACATAAAGTAAAGTAGCTTGATCTTTGATGGATGTCTGATTATGGTGAACCACAACTATGAAAGGATGGACTCTAGTCAAAAGTGTTTTCGCTCTGGGATTGATCGCGCTTTTTGCGATGATCTACTGGTCCTCTTCTCTATTGGAGAGCGACCTTAAGTCGATTCGTATAGAAATGAAGCAAATGCGATCGGAGATCTCGCGTCTGGGTCAAAAATTGCGTACCGCTCAGATGGTCAGTACACCTACCAGACCAGCGCAAGCAACTAAAACAGCCTTCCCTAATCTACTCGAAGCAGATACTTATTTGACCCAAACCCTTCCCACACAAGTTGGAGAGAACTTCCAGCCGAAGGGGATGGTCAAAAATGCAATCATCGGCAGGCCTGATACGCTTCACCCCTTCAACGGCTTTCGGGATGTTTCAAACATGTACCAAATGTGTACCGTCCGCGTGGGAGATTTAAAGTTCGGTCAGTATGAGACGCTTGCACCCGACATGGCCACTCGAATCGAAACAAGGCCACGCGCCGATAACCCAGACATACAAGAATATTGGATTTTTCTGCGAGATGATGTCTATTGGCAGCCACTTAATCCCGCTCACTTTCCCTCCTCTTTGGAGCTTGCCCCTCAGTTTTTGGAAAAGCATCCTGTTACGGCATATGATTTTAAATTTTTCTTCGATGCTGTCAATAACGCCTATGTTTCAGAGTCCAAAGCGGCCTCTCTAAGAACCTACTTTAATGACATCGAAGAATTTCGAGTCGTTGACCCCTATACGTTTGTTATTCGCTGGACACCACACGTCACGCCTGAAAAAACGCAAAAAGTCAAATACACTTCTCTGGGCTTGACAGCAGCTCTGCAACCTCTGCCTTGCTTTGTCTACCAGTATTTCGCCGACGGACATAAAATTGTTGAAGACGATACGGATCCCGATACATACCGTACCAATTCGATTTGGGCGCAAAATTTTGCCCACCATTGGGCAAAAAATGTGATTGTGAGCTGCGGCCCCTATTTGTTTGATGGAATGAATGATGAGGGAATCACATTTAAACGGAATCCTGAACACTACCAACCCTACCGTGTACTTGTCGAAGGAGTGCAGTATCGGTTTAAAGAGAGCTTTGATGCAGCATGGCAAGATTTTAAAACCGGAAAAATCGATTTTTGTACGCTCTCTCCCAACCAGCTGCTCGAGCTAAAAACGTTTTTAGCCAGCGACGAGTACGCCAGGCAGGAAAAAGAAGGGGCTGGCATCGAGATGATCGACTATGTCGATTTGAGCTTTTATTACCTGGGTTGGAATACGACTAAGCCTTTCTTTTCTCATCCTCTTTTACGCAAAGCCATGACTCTTGCCATTGACCGTAACCGCATTATTGAACAGAATCTCAATGATATGGCCATTTCCATCTCGGGACCCTTTTTCCGCTTCTCTCCCTCTTACGATGATCAGGTAGCTGCGTGGCCCTTTGACCCAGATGAGGCGCGCGCGCTCTTGGATGCAGATGGATGGGTGGATCTGGATGGAGACGGAATCCGTGACAAAATCATCGATGGCAAACGGGTTGCATTTCGCTTTAAGCTCTACTATTTTGTCAAAAGCCTCTCGTCAAAAGTGATTGTTGACTACATTGCCACGGCACTACGTGAGATCGGTGTCGACTGCCAGCTCACGGGATTGGATCTAGCTGATTTATCCAGGCAATTTGACGACAAAAACTTTGATGCCATCTGCATGGGATGGAAGCTGGGCACTCCTCCTGAAGACCCTAGACAGCTTTGGCACTCCTCTGGAGCACACGAAAAGGGATCTTCAAACGCCATTGGATTTGCTAATCCTGAAATCGATCAGATTATCGATGCGCTCAACTACGAGTACGATAAAGATAAGCGAGTCTCACTCTATCACCAATTCCACCAGATCATCCACTCCGAATCTCCCTATACATTTCTCTATACCCCAAAAGTACGCCTTCTCTATCGAGAGTACATCCACAACGTCTTTATTCCGCGAGAGAGACAGGATCTGGTGCCGGGTGCCGATATTCCTGAACCTAATACTGAAATTGTTTGGAAAGATAAAAAATCGTGATTGCCTATTTAGTTCGCCGTACACTTCTACTTCCGCTTACTCTGTTTGCGATCATTTTAGTCAATTTTGTCATCCTCAATTTGGCTCCTGGTGATCCTGTGAATCAAGCCAATCTGGGAGCAACAGGTGAAGCAACACGTGCCACAGACGAGTCTGGAGTGACAGGAGAGAATCAGTATCTACTGTTTCGAGAGCATTATGGACTCACCCTGCCTATTTTACTCAATACGTGGCCCTCTTTGCCCAAAGAGTCGATTCAAGCGGGGATTGAGCACTTAAGTAACGGCAAAGAACAGATGAGCGTCCAAAAGTACCATGAACTCCAAACGCTTTGGGGAGATCGCGCAAAATTTCTTCTTCCTCACTTGCTCGAAGAGGCGCGTAATCCTGAAAATCCTGCTGCAAAACGGCGTATTGCAGCTAATCTTTTCGTCCGAGGAGCGATTCGCCAAGGACACATTGGGCCTACTCTCTCCTCAGAAAAACGAACTGAAAATAGGGAGATTTCCAACACCAATCTCTTTTTAAGTGGACTACGCGTTTTTGAAAGTGATACGGAGATCTCTCTTGAAAACAAGGTGTCCGAGCTGGCTCGTTGGTTTGAACAGAGTGGGGGGGAGAGCGCCTTTTTAGAGGAAGGGTGGGGAAAAGTAAAAACGCTCTTCTTCCAAACCCGTTTTTTTCGCTACTTAAGCCGCGTGATGACACTCGATTTTGGAACGTTGCGCAATGATAGCAATAAGCCTGTCATCCACGAGGTGGCAAGCCGTATCAAGTACTCTCTGACACTGGCTGTGATCCCTATGCTGATCACCTTTGCTCTCTGCCAGGTCTTTGGGATGATCATGGCCGTTAAGCAAAATAGGTGGCCTGACTATGCATTAAACATTACTTTTCTTATGCTCTTTGCGATTCCTATTTTTGTAATCGCTCCCTTTTTGATCGAAAAAGTGGCCCTTCACCACACGTTTCCGTTCACCTCAATTCCCATCCCCTACAGCGGCTTTCACAGCTCAGCTGAAGTTTACGATACACTCACCTCATCAAGCCGTCTTGCCGATACTGTTCGCCACCTTTTTTTACCACTTATTGCGATCATGTATGGAACACTTGCGATGCAAGCACGTCTCTCCAGAACAGCTTTTTTGGAGGTGCTGAGGCAAGATTATGTGCGCACAGCGCGAGCTAAAGGGCTTTCATGGGGGCGCATTTTAATCAAACACGTCGGAAGAAACGGAGCGATAACCATTGTCACCTCCCTTGCTGCCTCGCTGGGTGTGGTTTTGGGAGGCTCCTTAATTGTGGAGACGATTTTTGAGATCAACGGATTTGGTCGTTTTTTTTACGAGGCCATTTTAAATCGCGATTACAACGTTGTTCTATTCTCCGCCTTTGCCGGCTCTTTTCTCACCCTGATTGGGTATCTGCTCGCCGATATTGCCTATACCCTACTTGATCCGAGGATAAATCTAGAATGAATCCCTATAGCTACTGGCGCCTGGTTTGGAATCAATACCGAAAACGGAAAACGGGAATCGCGGCTCTTTGTATCTTGGCACTGTTTTTTCTTATCGGCCTCTACGCTCCGCTTTTTGCCTCCAGCAAACCACTGCTTGTGATGTGGCATGGCAAGCTTTTCTCTCCTCTCTTGCGCTACCTTTTCTACCCTGGCTTTTATACGAAGCCGATCGACCTTTTCTACAATCTACTGATGTTTACCCTCCCCGTCACTTTAGTGGGTATGTGGCTGATGGGAAGGCGATGGCGAAAACTGTTTTTAGTGGTGATGGTGGGACTACAAGGGATTTTATTTGGAATGGCTGCAACCGGATGGATCAAAAATCCAAGCAGCGATCCCCAACTCAAACAAGCGCGCCAAGAGGCCATTGCAGCCAAGGCCAGCTACCGAGAAGACCCGCTTCTCACTCCTCTCTCCTCTCATCTCACATGGGAGTTTGAGCTCAAGCATATGACCCCCTACGACAAACTCAATGCATTACTGCGCTACCAGCAGCAAAAAAAACAGGAGAGCAGACTCAGCTCCTATGCCTATGCACATCTGCAAGCAACAGGGAATGATGCACCGACCCTTTTTGCTGTGGCGAGCCGTCATGAAAACGAAGCGCGTCATCAGCTAGAAAAAACCACCACCGAGCTGAAAGAGAGCTATCAAGAGAGTCTCGACCGCTTGCCAGCTCTGATGGAAGCCTATCGTCCCTTTTCCCACGCCTACATCATGGCCAAATACGATTTGGAACATGCACCGAACCAAGAGAGCGAGGCACGTTATCAAAAAGTACTGGAAGAATCTGCCAACGTCCGCCTCCCTCTTGCCCAGGCAAGAAAGGAGATTGAGGCCTACCGCAAAGCAGCAGCTCAGCTCGCTTATCTCAATAACAAACAAGCGTGGTTTGCGCGGGAAAGCAACCAACTCCGCATCTTAGCAGCTCCCTTTTTTCGGGATTTTCACTGGGAAGATGATGCCGGTGGCTCTCAACACTTTAACACCCACTTGCCCTGGTGGGAGCTCACGCGCATCAACCGAAAGGATTTGGTCTCGAGCCTGCTTTTTGGGATCCGTATTTCACTGCTTGTGGGGGCAACGGCTGTGGGTCTTTCACTGATCATCGGCATTCCTCTAGGGATGCTCGCTGGCTATTTCGCAGGAAAATCGGACCTGGTGATCTGCCGCTTCATTGAAATCTGGGAGGCCATGCCCACCTTCTTTATGCTACTGCTCGTCGTCGCCATTACGCAGAGTAAATCGATCTTTTTGGTGATCGCTGTTTTAGGCATTTTTGGGTGGACAAGTTTTGGTCGCTTTATTCGTGGAGAAGTACTCAAACAGCGCTCTTTGCCCTATGTGATGGCGTGTAAAAGTATTGGATATCCGAGTGGACGGATTATGTTTTCCCACATTTTACCCAACGCCATTCCCCCTATTCTAACTCTGCTCCCTTTCTCCATGATGGCCGCTATCACAAGCGAGGCGGGGATCTCCTTTCTTGGTCTTGGTGAAGAGGGATCAACCTCTTGGGGAGTCCTGATGGATGAAGGGCGCTCCGTTTTTCCTGGGGAGAGCTATCTTCTATGGCCTCCCGCTCTTTTGTTGACCCTTTTGTTGATTTGTATTGCGCTTGTGGGAGACGCCTTGCGGGATGCTATCGACCCCAAAATGCGTTCTTGAAGTTTAATTCTAAGTGTCTTAGAATATTCTCCATGGCTGTTTCATCTTGCACATCTCCTGGTGCAGCGGGCTCTCAAGAGGCTCCGCTTCCTCCTAGTGTCGAAACGCTTCTAGACCGTTTTCGTACGCAGCCCCCAAGCACTAAAAATTACATCTATGAAGCGATCGATACGACCTCAGAAATGCCGGCTCTTTTTTTAACAGGCCCCGGAATCGACCTTTTTATTCAAAGCTGTGCGCTTCAGACAGATGTTGAGATTTGTCCCACTTTTTGGGTGGGAGACCTCGCGCGTCAAACGCAGAAGTTCATGACCTCATCTCACCAAAAAGCGGCTTTTTTTGTGAACTCATCGAAGCAGCTTACAGGGCATTTTTCAACCGTGTATATGGAAAAAAACAACGCAGGAAAACTCAGGATCTTTATCTCTGACTCTCTTGGAACAGAAGGCAATGGAATCATCAATTTCCAATCGACTATTATGAAGTGTTTTTACCCATTATCTGATTCAATTGAAACAGTTTACCTGATGCGACCCAAGCGACAGCAGGGAGGAAGTGAATGCGCTCTATTTTGCCTTGCCGATATTTTGGAGATTGTGAACACACCCGACTTTTTTGCGACCCTCACAACTGAAGAAGATGAGGGAATATTTCGTAATGTGGTGAGCCCCCCTGCTGCACTGATGAAGCTGACACAGTCTTTTACTCTTTTAGAAAAATATCAAGCTGAAAACTTAACTCTGCGCGCAAACCCGTTACTTGGACACGCTGAGATGCCCTTTTCCGATTTCATCGCATCTGGTACCGTCGAAGAGATAGACCAAGAGGGGTTGCCTAAAAAGCGTAACTCTCATGCTCTTCTTTTTTTATCTCGCGTTTTGGAGACAATTATTGACCGGCTCTAGTAAAGAGCGAATCGTCTCCAAACTCAACCGGCAAAGATGAGCTTCTCGATCTTCAATTCCCACTGACAAGATGCACTCTGTTTGGCTATGATCAGTAGCCATCCCACAGCAATACTCTACACCTTGATGCTGAAAAGTAAATGGCTTAGAGAGTTTTTTGAGATTTAATTCTTGGTCGAGATAGACAAAGCGATGGAGGTAGGTACGTTCTTGGCCCACGACCACTTCATGAATCATCATCAGATAGCCATCCTCAAAGGCAATTGGAGCTGCAGATCCTCTAAAACGGGAGAGATCAAGAGGAGGCATATACTCTTTGATCAGCTTGCACGCGCCCGTTTTCTTATCCACCTGATAAACCGTAAACGGATCGCACAAATACACCACACAAAGCTCTCCTTGATAGGAAAACGGAAGCCAATTCTTTTCACACCAGTTTTTCCCTCCATCCATCGGCACAAATGTCTTGACCTGCATACGTTGAGCGCTCGCCTTTCCACCTAACTTGCAAAGCACTTGAGATACGGTGGCTGGGCGGTAATCAAAAGTGGAGCAGGTAAACCAACTCTCTCCATTCATCTCAACCAGACGACAGTCCTCCAACCCCTCTACCTGAGAGGAGTGTCTTGGGCGAGAAAGCGTTTCTGTGATCTCTTTTTGGGAGAGAAGCTTGAGTTTTTTGTCATACTCTAGGAAAAAGTTTTTTGTCCGTATTGTAGAATCATCAGGATCTCGCGATCGATGCCCAGTGCCCCCTTTTTGAGTATAATTAACAGCTCGGCAAATCAAGTTGTAGCCGCGATCCGTTTTCTGAATACTGGGATTCAAGGGACAGTAATAAGCATCAGACCCCTCTCTGAGAGGAGGGAGCTCAACAGCAATTGGCTCATAGGAAGCATCAGGCAAATTTTGCACATAATACAGTGCCGTGCGATGCGCCCACTCCTTGACTGATTGAGGTACCTCACGATTGAGAAGAAGTCGATTAACCGCCTCCATCCCTTCCTCTTTGAATGGAGTATAGTAAGCTGCAACAGCAAGCTCTTCGTCAAATTGATACGTATAAACCGGGTGCGAGATAAACAGAAGGTCGTCTTTAGGGTAAGGAATGGCCTTTCCCTGCTTAGCAAAAAGACAGGCCAGTGCGCTCTCTCCACTTAACCTGTAATGATTGGCTATTTTCCAAAGAGGCTCTGCGCGGGTTGGATGGTAATCATAAGCATCCAGATAACACGTGAGCGCATGATTCCAGTAGCCCAACTCTTCATAACACTCTGCGATCATGTATTTTGAGTACCAAACCTCTTCTCTCCATCCCCCTCTGTCGATACGGCTTTTATACCAGTGAATCGCTTCGTTGTAATTACGCAGGCATTTGTATGTTTGAGCGAGATAAAACATATAGCGCGGATTGTGCGGTTCATCTTCCAGCCCTTGAGTCAACAACTCTAAATCGCGCGTAAATTTATCCTCTTTACACCCTCCATCACCTTGATCATTAATCATCAATGTGGAAAGAGTTCCCTGCGCAACTAGAGAGGGGCACGCCCAATACTCATGCGTCACCCCACGGCTTTCCCAAGGAAGTGAAGCGCGTATCAACCGTGTATTGTAGTAGGCCAAGGAAGAAGATTGTTGCAAGACAAGGTAGCTATCGGTTTGGAGTGCATTTTTAGTAAACTGTTCATCGGCTACCAGTAGCATGTCGGCATCGAGCAAAAGCAGGTAAGTCTGATCAAGCTCGCACTGATGCTTAGCTAGAGTCTCTTGGGCAGCTTGGACAGAGAGGGTGCGATTGTATCCAAAATTGCGCCACTCATGGCGATGAACAGCGCCTGGAATCTCATGCTCTTGTAGGAATTGTTCAACGATTTCTACCGTATTGTCTGTTGAGCCCGTATCACAAATCACGATGTAGTCAATTACATCTTTCACGCTATTCAAGCACCGTTCGATAATGCGCGACTCGTTTTTTACGATCATAGTCAAGCAGAGCTTAGACTCAGCACCGTAGGCTAAGCTCGCTGACACAAAAAGTACAAGAAACAGGCAAAAGAAACGTTTGGTTTTTGTCATTATAGGTAGCATCAGTTTTAATCAAAAAAGAGTATGCTAGCGTTTTTTTTTGTTTTAAATGAAGGAAAAAACGAGAAGCTTAGAAGTTCGTCTCGAAATCACAGAATCTTTCTAGCACAGGAATGGGATTTCTTTGAACGGGAGGAAATAAACAGAGCCAGCACTTTCGGAGGCATAAAGGAAAGGGAAGATAAAGGTAAAGCGCCCCTTGCAAATTGGTTCCATAAATGCGGTCATGATAGATCACCCCTTCCAAGCGAAATTGATTGCATATCCACGTCTCCACCCGTCCCATCGCGCCCACAAGAGATTCGCAGCACTTAGCCCCATAAAAGTAGGGGCCAACGGCTCCATAGAAAGAGAGGCAGCCACAAGAAAAAAGACACCGTCCCACTTCCAAATCGAATCCCCACCTTGCCCCTCGAAATTCATCTCTAATTGCAATAAAATCACCTGGATATTCAAATACAGTTGTTTCCACTAGCGCTCTTTTATCGCCAATGGGCCAATACCCATTTGCTCTTAGGTCCAAGCACCTCCCTAAAAACTCGACTCCCACACTCATCTGCTGCAAATAGTCATTGAAGGCCTTGCGCCCGTCATAATAGAGATTGATGCCTAACATCTCTTGGCGATTCGAGGTCAATGTTCTCCACCCAACACCTACATTATATGTTTGGCGGCCGTTACTGATTCGGTTGAATTGAAAATCAAGAAAAGGATAGCACTGCAGCTGTTCGTGGTATAAAGCTAAAAATCCTTCCGCAGATGCATACCCTCCATTATAGCTAATGCCTCGCCCCCCTGTGTATCCCACGCTCGGGATAAAAGCGAGTGCCCACGGATTTGATTGCGAACAAGCAGGTATGCAGTTTTCATATCCTACTAGTGATGAAAAACTAAGCGTTAACACTCCCAAAATTATAGCACACATCAAGCGTTTCAAAATGCAGCAGTCCTGATTAGATTCCATTTTTTCTACAAAGGTAGGAAGCAGGATGCTTGCCAACTCATTTAACGAGTATCTTGCTTAAATATTTCTTTACATATTAAACTACGTCCTCAATTTTTTAAGAATTCATATTTCGTATGTCGCGGCTTATCGTTCTACTCTTTTTCCTGTTTAGCCTATTTGGGCAGGCCCAGCCTCTTATAGGAGAGGATGGTCCTAGGATCGACTCACCTTCTTTAGGTAGTTGCGATCCGCCACGTCCTGGACCTCCTGGGGCGACAGGCCCTACTGGGCCGACTGGGCCGACAGGCATAGGAGGCGATGGTAGAACGGGACCAACAGGTCCTACCGGACCAACAGGCCCGACTGGGCCGACAGGTCCTACGGGACCAACAGGTCCTACTGGACCAACAGGTCCTACTGGGCCAACGGGGCCGACTGGACCAACGGGTCCTACAGGACCAACAGGCCCGACTGGGCCTACAGGGCCTACGGGACCAACAGGTCCTACTGGGCCAACAGGCCCGACTGGACCCA
>JAJACP010000002.1:64173-122607 GCA_022601445.1 Chlamydiales bacterium
TGGTCCTACTGGACCAACAGGCCCGACTGGACCCACGGGACCAACTGGGCCAACAGGTCCTACGGGGCCAACAGGTCCTACAGGACCAACAGGTCCGACTGGACCAACGGGACCCACAGGTCCTACCGGGCCAACAGGTCCTACTGGACCCACAGGGCCTACGGGACCAACAGGTCCTACCGGGCCAACAGGTCCTACTGGACCCACAGGGCCTACGGGACCAACAGGTCCGACTGGACCAACAGGCCCGACTGGACCCACGGGACCAACTGGGCCAACAGGTCCTACCGGGCCAACGGGACCCACAGGACCAACGGGGCCAACAGGCCCTACCGGGCCAACGGGACCCACAGGACCAACGGGGCCAACAGGCCCTACCGGGCCAACGGGTCCAACGGGACCCACAGGACCGACTGGACCCACGGGACCGACTGGGCCAACAGGTCCGACTGGACCCACGGGACCGACTGGGCCAACAGGTCCGACTGGACCAACGGGTCCTACCGGGCCAACAGGTCCTACTGGACCAACAGGTCCTACTGGGCCAACAGGCCCGACTGGACCCACGGGACCGACAGGTCCTACGGGGCCAACGGGACCAACAGGCCCGACTGGGCCTACAGGGCCTACGGGACCAACTGGGCCAACGGGACCCACAGGTCCTACTGGGCCAACGGGGCCAACAGGTCCTACTGGACCAACAGGTCCTACTGGGCCAACGGGACCCACGGGACCAACAGGTCCTACCGGACCCACGGGTCCTACTGGACCAACAGGCCCGACTGGACCCACGGGACCAACTGGGCCAACAGGTCCTACCGGGCCAACGGGACCCACGGGTCCTACTGGACCAACAGGCCCGACTGGACCCACGGGACCAACTGGGCCAACAGGTCCTACAGGACCAACAGGTCCGACTGGACCAACGGGACCCACAGGGCCTACCGGGCCAACAGGTCCTACTGGACCCACAGGGCCTACGGGACCAACAGGTCCGACTGGACCAACGGGTCCTACTGGACCAACAGGCCCGACTGGACCCACGGGACCAACAGGCCCGACTGGACCCACGGGACCAACTGGGCCAACAGGTCCTACCGGGCCAACGGGGCCAACAGGCCCTACCGGGCCAACGGGACCCACAGGTCCTACCGGGCCAACAGGTCCTACTGGACCCACAGGGCCTACGGGACCAACTGGGCCAACAGGTCCTACAGGACCAACGGGGCCAACAGGCCCGACTGGACCAACAGGCCCGACTGGACCCACAGGTCCGACTGGGCCAACGGGACCCACAGGTCCTACCGGGCCAACAGGTCCTACTGGACCAACAGGTCCTACTGGACCAACGGGTCCGACTGGACCAACAGGCCCGACTGGACCCACGGGACCAACGGGGCCAACAGGTCCTACCGGGCCAACAGGTCCTACTGGACCAACTGGACCAACAGGTCCGACTGGACCAACAGGCCCGACTGGGCCAACGGGACCCACAGGTCCTACAGGTCCAACGGGACCCACGGGACCCACGGGACCAACAGGTCCTACAGGACCAACAGGACCGACTGGGCCTACAGGTCCTACGGGACCAACAGGTCCTACCGGGCCAACAGGACCCACAGGTCCTACGGGACCAACAGGTCCTACCGGGCCAACAGGACCCACAGGTCCTACCGGGCCAACAGGCCCAACTGGACCAACGGGTCCTACGGGACCAACAGGCCCGACTGGACCAACAGGTCCGACTGGACCAACAGGCCCGACTGGACCAACGGGACCTACCGGACCAACGGGGCCTACAGGTCCTACAGGACCAACGGGGCCTACGGGACCCACAGGCCCGACTGGGCCAACAGGACCCACGGGACCAACTGGGCCGACAGGTCCTACGGGGCCTGCATTTACAACGGCCTTTGGCGAGATTTACACGATAGGAACTGTCACCCAGGTAGTAGGAGGCGGAACGTCTTTGCTGACAACCTTTAACAATAATGGGCCCGTGGCAGCTGTGGGAACGACCCCTAGCAATGCTCTGGACCGTATCACGGTCAATGCCAACAATGGAGGAACGTATCTAGTATCACTTAGTATTTCGATTGAAGGTCCCAACAACCGTGACTGGTTCTTCCAAGTCTTTGTGAATAATGTGACGGCACAACCCAACCTCGATTTGCAAATGTCGACTGAGGGAACAGGAACGGATAGACAAGCAGGCGCTGTCTCCGGAATCATTGACTTGGCAGACGGTGACTTTATCTCAGTGTTTGTTTCAAGAAGTGGAGGAGGAACCCCCACATTGCAAGTTGAATCAGCGAATCTGCACCTAGTTAGGATCAACTGATACAGAAACCTGGACAAGAGCTTCAGCATCCAAGTCTCTTGTCCAGGCTACATAGGCGCGATCTAGAAAAAGCATTTTGGGATCGTAAGCAGGCTCTAAAGGGTCAGAAAGGGATTGTGGTGAATCCCATCTACCTCGATGAAACAGAGTGGTGTGTACCCTATTCAGTGACTGAAATAAAACGAGCGCTTCGCCAGTTAAATTGAACGCAACGGCTGGGCGCTGGCCAAAAGAAGAAATTGTGTGCGGAGCACTCCATTCTCCATTAGTGAGATGAGCACTCTGGATCGCGTGAATAGAATCAAAGCACTCCCAAACAGCCAGAGTGTTTCCCCTTTCATCGATTGCAAGGCAAGGGTGGTCTGCGTCTGAACAAAAAGAAAGGACGCAAGGAGACTCCCACCTTCCAGATCTGTAGCAGGTACCCTGAACTTCGTTGTACTCTCCATTGAAGTGCTGCCATACAATACCCGCATCTCCCTGTTGATTAAGCGCAATAGCGGGTCTGCTATGGAGACCACAAGCAGATAAAGTCTGGATACCACTCCACAAACCGTGCTGATAGTGGGACACTTGGATCCGTTTATTTCTGCTCATATCATGCACCACCCAGGCAACAAGCACCTCTCCTGTTTCGTTAGCAACGATTTGGGGATCGCTGGCATCGCGATCGACTGAAGATAGAGTCAAGCCAGTTCCCCAGGTCCCTTTGCTGTACTGAGCGACTTTGATCACTTGGTGTTCTGCTTCTTCCTCTTGCCATACAATCCATATCTCTCCAGCCCGTCCTGAGGTCATGCGCACAAGACGGGTATCACTGAACGGAGAGGAGAGAATGAAGGGCTCACTACCATCTGTAACTTTGACTACTAAATGCCCTTCTTGTTTGTCGATCCAAGCCACAACTGTCTCCCCTTCACTTCGAGTCACTTCAAGAGGTTCGATCAGACGCTCTCTTTCAATGAAAAATGTAGTGAACGGAGAAAAATCTTCTGCTTGGTAAAGACCTTGCGCATTTTGACCAAATACAATGAGACCTAAAGCAGGATCAAGTTCTAAACCAAGTGTCGAGGCATTCCCCTCCAGGTTGATGGGAGGCCCCCAGGTCATTGCTCCTCCCATAATAGGAAGAGTCAGGAGTGTAAGTAAGGTAGAAGTGTTTTTCATCATGATCCAGTTGAATGCTGTTTAGACCATAGAGAATATTTTAACGGTCTATAGATGACCAGCAAAAACCATTCTTAGCACCCAAAAGAAAAAGACAGACAAAACGGCACCAGCTGGAACAGTGACGACCCAAGAGATGACGATATCTCGGATGGTATTGAGATTAATCGCGCCTATTCCACGTGCAAATCCGACTCCTAAAACAGCTCCTACCAAAACATGTG
This sequence comes from Chlamydiales bacterium, assembly GCA_022601445.1. Lineage (GTDB taxonomy): Bacteria > Chlamydiota > Chlamydiia > Chlamydiales > JAAKFR01 > JAJACP01. The sequence goes on from JAJACP010000002.1 coordinate 67,906, forward strand.
TTGTGGAAATAGGCAGGCCAAGTTTAGAAGCCAAAACAATGGTTAGAGCAGCTCCAAAGCCGGCAGCAAAACCACGCGAGGGGGTGAGTTCTGTGATTTTTCTACCCACCGTTTCAATGACACGCCATCCCCATGTAGCTAAACCGACTATGATCCCCACTCCTCCGAGTAATAAAAGCCAAATGGGAACACTCTGCCCTAAAATAGCGTTGCCTTGCAGCACATTGAAAATAGCCGAAAGCGGTCCAATCGCATTGGCGACATCATTAGATCCATGCGCAAAGGCCATAAAGCAGGCGATGATGATCTGCAGGTAGATGAAAATGCGTTCAACTACAACGTAGTCATCAGATTTCACCTCCGGGGTCTCTATTTTTTCTGAAAGGGCGTGTACCTCATCTAAAAGGGCATGCACTTTGTCTTGCATCACTCCCAAAGAGGCCACTTCTACACGCCTTAAGTGCTTTTGGGCCTTTTTTAAGCCAATTTCCACATCTAGATTGTGCTGTCGAATGGGAACTTTAGGCTCTCGAATGCGCTTTACAAGCAGGTAAGAGACAACCCCGCATACCAAGCCCAATCCACACGCGATCAGGAAGACGTTGAAGATATTGAGGTGCATGTCGAGGTTGGAAAGGCCGCCGAAAAGAATGATCATTGACAGAACAAAAAAGATCACAAAAACTAAATAAGGGGTGAGCCTTTTAGCGGCTAAAATCGGATTGTGATGGTAAAGAATTTTGCGGCGTATGATGGAGAAAATTAAATAGGCAAGAGCGCCACCCAAAAGGGGAGAAGTGACCCAACTGGCGGCAATCGAGCCGATTTGTCCCCAATAGATCGCGTCAAAGCCGCCCAAAACAAGCCCAAAGCCTAAAACCGCGCCGACAATGGAGTGAGTTGTGGAGACGGGCCACCCAAAAAAGGAGGCGGTTTGCAGCCACATCCCTGTTGCCAAAAGAGAGGCAAGCATTCCATACACATAATCGGCTTTGTCATGAGAAAAAATCCCCGGATTGACAATCCCAGATTCAATGGTTTCAGAAACGCCTCCCCCTAAGAGAAAGGCGCCGGCAAACTCAAAAATGGCAGCAATGAGAACCGCTTGCTTCAGGGTGAGCGCTCCAGAACCCACTGAAGTACCGACGGCATTGGCTACATCATTAGCACCAATATTCCACGCCACATAAAAACCACAAAGAACAGCTAAAAGAATGAGAATCAGGGTAACGGACATTGAGTTATTTAACCTCGAGTATCATTCTTACTCGATTAGCCAGCTTTTCAGACTCATCTGAAAGAGAAGCAAGCTCTTGAATCACTTTCATCCACAAGAAAAAGGTGGGATTGGACATAGAGTCAGACTCTTGAAACATCTTTTTAAGTAGATCGCGCTGCACCACATCGCACTCGTGCTCCAGAAAGGCGACTTGCTCGACCATAGCGCGCACCTTTTCTGCCTCTTTTCCCCCAAATGAACTTTCCAACAGCTGCCCCATCTCTTTAATAATAAGATAGACACCATCGAAAGTCTCAAGATTTTTGGCTAAAAAGGCGTGAAACTCTTTCTCAAAGGCGGGAAGGATTTCTAGATCTTTGAAAGTTAACAAGAGGGCCGTATCTTCCATTCGGTCGGCGATATTGTCTTGTAAAGCAAGAATTTCGAGTAGACTGCCACGCGCAATGGGAAGAAAGAGACCGGTTGGAAGGTTATTACGGATCTCATTTTTGGTCAGATCAGCTTCATGCTCAAGCTTGGAAATGGTCTTAGCCAACTCACCCACAAGAGCATAATCTTTTTTCGCAAGAGCCTCAAAAAGAACGAGCATCTGTCTGACGCAGGCAGCCACTTTCTCCATATGGATTTGAAGTGGATCAAAAGGAGAGCGACCAAAAAGACGTGCTAAAGTCTGCATGAGTTACCTTTTTGCCGTGATAATAATAGATCCGCTCGATAATGTATAGTTTCTATGCTACACGTACGCAATTTGACAACCAAACTGAGGCTCAAAGGTAAATGCCACACGGTTGTAGATAATCTTTCTTTTGAGCTGAAAGCGGGGCAAACACTTGCCCTTGTAGGTGAGTCAGGGTGCGGAAAATCGTTGACGGCCCACTCTTTGCTTCGCATCCTGCCCGAACCTCCCGCTCTTCCCTCTCAAGGAGAAGTTCTCTACCGCGATGTCAACCTCCTCTCTCTATCAGAAGCCAAAATGCGCCAAATCCGTGGCCAAAAAATTGCGATGATCTTTCAAGATCCCATGACAGCGCTCAATCCTGTTTACACAATTGGTGATCAACTGTTTGAAGTCGCAATCACTCACCTCATGCAGGGACAAGCAGAAGCCGAAGCAACTGTTTTACAAGCTTTTGAGGACGTTCATCTTAACAATCCAAAAGATCTGATGAGCGCCTACCCTCACCAGCTTTCGGGAGGGATGCTCCAAAGAGTGATGATTGCCATGGCGCTGCTCTGCTCACCAGATGTTCTGATTGCCGATGAGCCGACCACGGCTTTGGATGTCACGATTCAGGCGCAGATTCTCCATTTACTCAAAGAACTCCAAGCTAAGAAAGGAATGGGCACGCTGATGATTACCCATGACATGGGGGTGGTTGCTGAAATTGCTGACGAAGTGATCGTGATGTATGGGGGTGCTCAAGTGGAGGAGGGAGATGTAGAGGCTCTTTTTGACAACCCTTCTCATCCTTATACCCAAGGCCTTTTTGCAGCAAGGCCAGCGGGAGTCCACCACGGAAAGCTTCCCACAATCGAAGGCGCAGTTCCCAGGGTGGGAGAACTTCCTAAAGGGTGTTCTTTTCACCCTCGCTGCCAGTATGCAATGGATGTATGCCGGATGCACAAACCCTCCTCTTTTCCCTTGCCAGAGAAGGAACATAAGGCTCGCTGCTGGCTCTATGACAAAGACTTAAAATGGAAGCTCGCAGATGAAGAAACTTTTGAAAGTGACTAATCTGAAGAAATTTTTCCCCATCAAACGGGGAATTTTTCGACGGCATGTGGGTGATGTAAAAGCTGTCGATGGTGTCTCTTTCTCCATTCACGAAGGCGAAATCGTCGGGCTGGTTGGAGAATCAGGCTCAGGAAAAAGTACCGTAGGTAGGGCGGCGATTCGACTCATCGAACCGACAGAGGGAGAGATTGAGTTTTTAAATGAAAACTTCCACGCCGCCTCTAGCCGCCAGTTGCGACTCTTACGCCGTAAAGTTCAAATGGTGTTTCAAGACCCTCTTGCTTCACTCAATCCGCGTAAAACTGTTTTGGAAAATTTAGGCGAGCCTCTACTTTATCACAAACAGGTCCACTCATTTGAAGAGCAGATCTCCGCTGTTGAAAAAATTCTCACGAAAGTAGGCATCCCGCCTTCTGCGCTTGATCACTATCCTCACCAGTTTTCTGGAGGACAGCAGCAACGCCTCTCTATCGGGCGGGCACTCGGGCTCCAGCCCCAGTTGATTGTTTGTGATGAGGCCGTGTCGGCTCTTGACCTTTCGGTTCAGGCACAGATTTTGAATCTACTTATCGACTTGAAGCAGGCCTTTAAGTTGAGTTATCTCTTTATTTCTCATGATCTTTCAGTTGTTCGACACCTTTGTGATCGGATCCTGGTCATGTATCGGGGAAAGATTGTGGAAGAGGGACCAACCGAAGCGCTCTTTGAAAATCCCAAGCACCCGTATACACAGCTGCTTCTCGCCTCTGTTCCAAGAAAACACCCCCAAGATAGACAAGCTCCATTGCCGCAGAAAGTGGAAAGAGCCACACAATTTTCGGGGTGTCCCTTTTTTAGTCGTTGTCCTGTTGCAAAATCAGGCTGTGAACTGAATCTTCCCCCCCAAAAGGGCAGCAATGGCCACACCTACCACTGCATCCATTAATTAAGCATTTTATTAAAAATTGGGATATGAAACGAAGTCTACCAGCAAATCCATTTAAATTTGGAGATCCCGTTGAAGGTGATTTTTATCTTCCACGGCCTGAGCTTTCTGCCACAGTCTGCCACTTTTTGGAAAACCGTATCCACACTGTTCTAATGGGCCCACGTCGGTTCGGAAAAACCTCCTTTTCTTTAAATTTGTTACAACAGCTCGAAGAAGCAGGATACCACACTCTTTTCGTAGATATTTTTAATATCACCTCCCACAAAGACTTTCTCCACCAACTTCTGCGCGCTTTGAAAACTAAAGAGCCCTTTTGGAAGGCAATCAAGTCATGGCTAGCAAAAGTCAAGCGGCTCGGACCGCAAATCTCTGCCGAAATTGACCCCAGCAGTGGACATCCCAAATTCCACCCTACCCTCGCTTCTTTAGGTGAGGAAAATATCAAAATCGCCATTCAGGATATTCTGGAAAAGCTATCTCATCTTGGCGCAAAGGTGGTGGTTGCAATCGATGAATTTCAAAAAATATCCGAAATTGATGATAAAGGCTGGCTGGAAGCTACTCTCCGCTCTCATTTTCAACATCTCAAAAATGTTGCTTTTCTTTTTACAGGATCTCGAAAAAGTTTGATCTCCGAGATGTTGAACACCCCCTCGCGTCCTCTATATCGCTCGTGCCAGGTAATTGAATTTCCCACTTTTGGAGACGAGTTTACCAACTGGGTTATAGGGCGCTTTTCTACTATTGGAATCGACTGTGACAAAACGGCTATTGAACACCTCCGCCACCTGGTACAAGACACACCAAACTATGTGCAAATGGTTTGTTTTCATCTAGTTGCACAAGCAAGAGCACAGATAGGGTTCAAGGAGATCGAAGAAGTTTTGGAAACAGTCGTTCGCCAAAACGCATATGCTTACCAAACGCTTCTAAACTCCCTCACTTTGGCTCAACAACGAGCCTTGCGTCTAGCAGCCAATGAGAAAGAGTCTTTATTTCAGAAAGAGAGACTTCTTAAGTACGAAATCACAAGCGCTCCGGCTCTTCATTCGTCAATCCATGCCTTGAAAGCAAAAGGATTGCTTGATGAAGAGGGAACAAGGCAGGGGCGCGTTCTTTTTGACGATCCTCTCTTTGCTATCTGGCTAAGACTCTGCTTTAACGACTAGCAGCTCCGAGAGGCGCTCTAAATCTTCTGCGCTATAATAGTGGAGCGTGATTTTACCTCCCCGACGGGCAGGATTAATCTCCACTTTAGTCCCAAATCGCTCTTTTAAGTGCTCTTCCATCTCATCAATATGTGGATCGCGTCCTCCCTCTGCAGCCTTTTTCTTTTTATGCGAAAGTTTGCGACTCTCATTTTCTGCATCGCGTACGGTCAACTGCTTATCCACAATTAACTTTGTCAACATATCTTGCAATTCAGAGCCCTCTAAAGAGAGAATCGCTTTGGCATGCCCCATCGAAATCTCCCCCTGCGATAAGGTTTTCTGAATGGTTTGGGGCAAGGTGAGCAAACGGAGATAATTCGCTACTGTCGAACGCTTTTTCCCCACTTTCTCCGCAACTTCTTCTTGCGTCATACGAAACACAGTAATCAATTTCTGAAACGCTTCAGCCATCTCCATTGGATCTAAATTCACCCGCTGCACATTCTCAATTAGAGTCGACTTAGCCGCATGCTCATCATTGGAGTCACGCACCAAAACAGAGAGTTTTTTTAATCCTGCACGCTTGGCTGCACGCCAACGCCGCTCACCGGCAATCAGCTCGTAATACAAAACCTTCCCCCCACTCACAACCTTGCGTACAACAGGAGGATGAATCAGTCCCACCGCCTGAATCGATCTGGCCAGCTCATCGAGCTCTTCTTCAGAAAAATGACGCCTGGGTTGAAACGGACTCACCCGAATAACTTCTAAATCCACACTCTCAATTGTCTCTTCCACTAATCTCTCATCCTTTTTAACGCTTCGAAGATCTTTTCATCCTCCAAATGATTGACATGAACAGGATGGTAAAAGGTTGTCACTTTTTTACTCAAAGGAGCCCACTCGATTGGATTGGTCTCACCATAAAGAATCACACCCCTTTTCCCAAGAGCAGCGCCGATATGTGCCACTCCTCCATCTTCGACAAAATAATAATCTGCTGCATCAAGAAATACCATAAACTCCTCAAAATTTCGAGGAAAATGCACGAGGTGGTGCATGTTCAACTGAGTAGCGAGAGCTTGGGCACGTGAGGCATCCTTCGGTTGGCCTACAATGAGCACGCTAATCGGCTTGCAAGCATGCAATCGATTTAGAAGAGCTGCATACCGATCAGTATCTAAACGGCTCGCAGGACGTGTTGTTGTGGCGCTAACCAAAACTGTGGGAGAAGGCAATGAACAGGAGTTTTTAGGAACCGTTAACACGGGATACAGTTCTTCTGGCACCTCTTTACAATTAGGATCGACCAGCCGCAGACTTTTTACTGCTTGGTGCAACATCCGCCCCGAATCAAAATGGAGCGGACGGTTCACAAGGCGACTGTGCCAACTATCATCAACATAAGCAAATCGCTCCTCTGCTTTTAATAGGTACAAAAAGAAATTCATCAGCTTCATAGGCGACGTTTTAGCTGAATAAGCACATTGAAATTGATGGCGAAAACGACACGCAACACGCCATGTATTCAGCAGCTTATTTCCACGTGCAGGGAGCACAACAACTTGATCCACAGCAGGCAAATAGGGAATTAAAGAAGAGTTACGGCGATCCACAAAAAGAGTGATCTTTGTTTCAGGCTCATACATCTGAAAAAAACGGACAAGTGGGAAGGCGCATAAAAGATCTCCCAGTCCATTTCTTCTTACTATTGCGATTTTTTTCATAAGCGGTATAATGTCGTCTAAATCTTATGGAAGCACACAAGTTTCTTAATTTTCTGCGCCAACACTGGTCCAAACTGCTGCTCGGCTTTTTGGCAATTGCCTCAATGGCTGCTTGGGCAGAGCGTTTTTTAACCTCGAACCGTTCTCATTCTAAGCAGGACTTTTTGATTGGCAACCAAATTTTAGAGCGGTTTCAGACGGGGGAACCTCTTGCCCTCGAGTCTATTGAGACCACTGAGATAATTTTGAAGCGACACCCTGAGCTTCATCCAAAATACGATCGGATGCTTGCAATGACCTTTTTAGCCCAGCGCAATGTATCCAGAGCAATTCCTTACGCCAAAGCGCCTCTTGAGCACCTCTCCTCTGATCTCTCTTCCGTTTACAAAAAGTATGCGCAGACCTCTCTTTTGATTGCCGAAAAAAGGTATACAGAAGCGTATAGTGAGGCACAAAACTTGTACGCCCAACTTCAAGATAGCGAAGCCCACTCCACCTTACAAGCCATGAATCTGCTGCGCATCGTGAGTTTGGAAAAAGAGATCGGCACAAAATCGAGTGCATGGGATGAGCTGAAAGCACACCCTGCTTATGCGTCTATCGCTTCTCTTTTTCAGGAGGGACACCTCTCTTTTGAAGATTGGCATTCGGATCGCTTGAGTAATTAAGCAGAGAGTGCTATTTATATTTTTAATAGCGGTTTTATAAAAACTGCACATTTATTGTTAGACAATACTTGATCAAGGTGGATGGAAAGGGCAAAAAGGGAGGTGAGCAGACGACTGGTGCTCAAAGCCACAAAGATCGAGCCTGGAATTTTGATGAAATAGGAGCCTCGCAAAGCGGAATCCGGCTTTGCTTGGATTGGAAGATTAGGAGTTATAACCTTGAGTACACCAACAAACCTACTCACATTAGAGGTAGGAAGTGGATACGAGGTCCTAGAAACAACTGAGTATGAGCTATCTTTAGGTCAGGAAGCGACCGAAGAGATTGTTTTAATTAGCGGGACCCTTACGGTATCACCGTAATCCACCACCCATCTTTTACCTAAGCCCTCGCCTTTTGGCGAGGGCTTTGCTATACTGGCTTTCGCTATGATTAGTGTGACAATTTTAGTGAAAAATGGTGAACGGTGTCTCAAAGAAGTGCTGGATTCCCTGCAGAAATTCGATGAGATCGTGGTTTACGACACCGGCTCAACAGACGACACTCTGACCCTCGCAAAAAGCTATCCTAATGTCAGGATCATTCAACAACCTTTTACCGGCTTTGGACCTGATCACAACGCGGCAGCTGCTCAGGCTCAGCACGATTGGATTTTGTCGATCGATGCCGATGAAGTGCTGTCTGAAGAGCTAGCAAATGAAATACTCAGTACTTCTCTCGATCCTCACACGGTCTACTCCCTCCCCAGACACAACTACTACAATGGAAGACATATCAAGTGGTGCGGATGGCACCCAGAGTCTGTAATCCGACTCTATAACAAGCAGATCACAGCTTTCTCAGAGGCAATGGTGCATGAAAAAGTAGAGGATAAAGGACTTAAAAAAATGCGCTTCTTCCAGCCCCTGCGCCACTATTCTTATGCCTCAGTTTCTGATTTTTTACAAAAAATGGAGCACTACTCAACTCTTTTTGCCCAACAGTACCAACATAAGCGCAAATCCTCTCCATTGACGGCCTACCTCCATGGCATGACCGCGTTTTTTAAGAGCTTTATTTTAAAACGGGGCTTTTTGGGTGGATACGAAGGATTTTTAATCTCTGCCTACAATGGACACACCGCTTTTTATAAGTATTTAAAACTCTATGAGGCGAACAAATGCTCCTCACGTTGATGTTCAAGTGTGCTCCATCTGAGGAGAGGCTCCGCTCTTTAAAAGAGCGTTACCCAATTGTGCTACCAGGTGACCCACTTCCAAAACGCAAAGTTGCTGTTTGTTTAACTTTTGATGATGCGTTCTATGACTTTTATCACTCGGTTTTTCCGATTCTTAAAAAGTTACAGATACGGGCTTTGGTTGGGGTGGCATCACGTTATGCTCTCAAAAAAACGGATGTGTGTCCTGAAGAGAGACTAAGTGTTCCGCCTGCTTTGGCTATGCAGGATGGCTTTTTTGACAAAAAGGCGACCTACTGCACATGGGAAGAGCTCTCTGAGATGGTACAGTCTGGTTTTGTCGAAATTGCCTCTCATTCGTATATGCTTTGCAATCTCACCTTTGATTTTGTCGATCTTAATCGAGAAGTTGTCACCTCTAAGAAAATGATTGAAGCTAATCTATCTCAGCCAGTTAGCTCTTTTATTTATCCGTTCGGTAAGACAAATCCAGGTCTACATGATTATGTTGCCGAGCACTACCCTTACGCCTTTCAGATAAGCTCAGCGCTCAATTGGGGGTGGGGAAACGGTAAAAAGCCTTTAAATCGGATTGCAGCCGACCACCTAGCTCCCTTCTCTACCTTTAAGCTATTGAAGTATGCGTGCACAACCATGACTACCGAAAATGCCAAGAAAGGGAGAGCAAAACAGTATGAGAGGTGATCTCGTCATTCATTTTGGTGATTAAAGAGTGGGGGTTTCCGATGGTAGAGAGACCCGAGTCAAAGCCCATCAGCTCAATTTTTCTGTACTGAGTGAAGGCATAATCAAGGCCTAAATGTATCTTTGAGGTGAGCTGCTGCTCAATCCCACCACCCAAGTGTAGAGCAGCTCGCGTCTTTTTCTTTTCAAGAGGGATAAACAATCCCCATGTTTCAGGAATAAGCGGAATAGCTCCATCTATACGCGCATCTGAATAAACACTGACTCTCCCAATCGTGGTTCCAGCTCGCCCATAAAAAAGCGTTGTGGGAAGAACAAAAAAGCCGGGACGAAAATCTAGGCTGCACTGAATCGGAGAGAGACGAAAGCGGTTTGTTACAAGGATGGCAAATAAGTTGTTATTGGGCTCATCGTTATAGACAGTATCATCGAAGCTCTCTTGGGTATCAGTATTTAAAAACTGAGCAGAGATCTCGGCGCTCATATAAAAAAGAGATTTTTTACATCCCCAGCCCATAAAAAGACGCCCTTGAAACGGAACATCATTCAAATAGGGAGAGGGTTCTGTTGTTTTATTGATAGGATTTTGAGCTTGCAGCCCCTCTGCTAGTCCATCTTGAGACTTGATGCAAAAAGCTCCACCGAAGCCTCCTCCAATATAGAGACCAGTAAATGAAGGCTTTAAATACTCAATCTGAGGAAATACAGAGACTTGAGAACAGTAATAGTAGGCTAGCGAGAGCGTAAAAGCATGATTGCAGACACGTTGTGTAACAGAAAAAGCAGATTCAATTGGTGCATTAAAAGCCGAAACCCCTGCTCCAGTTATTTCCAACGAGTAACGGCCGTAATCCGAAAAAATATAGTCCGCTCGCATAGATAATCTAGAATTTAGGTCTTTTTCCAAACCTCCCCCCAACCGCAACGCCGGGCGCCATTGTTTTTCCGTTTTGGAAAGAGGCAACTCCCATACATCACCAAGAGCATCTCCAAAATTGATATCAACAACCTCCTGCTTGGTATAGACACCTGCAACACCCAACCGAAAATAGAGCGTAGCTTGCTGCGGCAGGGTCCAACCTGGAAGAAAATCAAGTCCATACTGAACTCCCTGAATCTTTGTCGTGGTCTCTGAATCGAGAAAAAAAGTAGCTGCTGTTCCAAAGCCAATACTTCCTTGATCGAAGTTCTTTAGAACAGTAGGACCATACTGCAAAAAACCTTCTAAGCCTAAACAGCAAGACCCCAACCGAGTTGTGTAGCCAGCAAAAATGGATCCAAGAAGCGCGCGATCAGTTAAATCGGTTTCCCATCTGTTCACGTAATCTGAATCGATAAAAAAGGGATTGTAATTACCTGTAGAGAGACCTTTTTCTTCCCCGGACATGATATTTCCACCAAATCGAACTCCAACATAGCCGCCCTCTTGAGCCCCAATAAAGGGAATTGAGAGTAGTAGAAATCCCAAGCAGATTAACTTTTTCATTTAAGACCCCAACTGCGCCAGCACTTCCTGACTTGTATCTCATCAAAGTAGTTACTGTGGAAGTTGAGATGCACGGCCTGCATGTTCACAGCCCTACCCTAAAAAACTTAAAATCGAGGTAAGCGAAGAGATAAATTGGTCAATCTCCTCAAAAGTGTTGTACATGCCAAAAGAGATGCGTGCTGTGCTTTTGACCCCAAAACGGTCCATAGCCGGTTGATTACAGTGGTGGCCAGTCCGAATCGCAATCCCTCTACAATCTAAAAGGGTCGCTAAATCCAATGGATGCACCCCCTCAATCACAAAGCTGATAATCGCTCCTTTATGTGCAGCGGTCCCAATCAATCTCAACCCCTCTATCTGCTTGAGCTTTTTGGTTGCATACGCAAGTAATTCTTGCTCCCACACTTCAACTATGTCCAACCCCATCTCACTTAAGTAGTCAATAGCAGCTCCCAATCCAATTGCCTCAGCAACCATTGGTGTCCCCGCTTCAAACTTGGTGGGAAGCTGCGTGTAGGTGCTTTTCAAAAGCGTCACCTCTTCGATCATATCCCCTCCCCCTTCAACCGGAGGCATTTGCTCAAGCAATTCCCGTTTACCATACAAAACCCCAATCCCCGTGGGACCATAAACTTTGTGCCCTGAAAAGGCGTAGAAGTCGACATCCAAAGCACGTACATCAATAGAAAAATGTCCAGCAGCCTGCGCTCCATCTAAACAGACGTGGGCGCCCACCTGGTGAGCTGCTTCAATAATCTTTTCCACCGGATGAACCGTCCCAATGACATTAGAAACATGCGCAACACTGACGAGCTTCACTTTCTCATCGAGCTGATCGAGAAATTCTTCGAAAATAAGCTCTCCAGCGTCGTTGACAGGGACAATGCGCAAAACAGCGCCACGTTCTTCGCATATCATTTGCCACGGCACAATGTTGGAGTGGTGCTCAATCTCTGAGATCATAATCGCATCGCCTGGACGTAAAAAAGCCTTTCCATACGAGCGGGCAAGTAGATTTAAAGAGGCGGTCGTACCACGGGTAAAGATAATCTCCTCAGGATGAGAGGTCCGAAGGAAGCGGTGCACCTTTCGACGTGCTTCCTGATAAAGATCGGTCGCTTCACGAGCGTGCTTGTAGACGCTGCGATTGACCGTCCCGTAATGGTGCGTATAAAAATCGGTGATGGCATCAATCACGACTTGTGGTTTCTGTGCAGTAGCGGCCGTGTCGAAATAGATCTGCCCTTCGCAAATCATCGGAAAATCACTACGAAAATCGACAGAGGTCTGCATACGGCTTCTCTATTTGATCTAAAATCTCCTGACAAAATCCATGCACTAAAAGACTCTTAGCTGCCTTTTGGGGCACGCCTCGCGTCTTTAGATAAAAGAGCTGCTCCTCATCCAGCTGCCCGACTGTAGAGCCGTGAGACGCTTTTACATCATCAGCAAAAATCTCAAGGTTGGGTTTACTGTTGGCAAAGGCGTGTCTACCCAAAATCAAATTGGGATTGCTCTGAAACGCTTCTGTTTTTTGAGCAGCTTGGTGAACGTAGATTTTTCCCTCGAAACTCGTCCGAGAAGTCCCCTTCAATACATTTTTGAAGTGCTGAAAAGAGCGGCAGTGAGGGGCCCTATGCTCCATTAAGACATGCACATGGTGGTGACGTCTCTCTGCAACCTGACACACTCCATAAAGAGCCGCTTCAGCTCCCTCTTCGAGTAATTGAACTTTATAATCCTGTCTGACAGTTGCGCCTCCGTTAGAAACGGCGTAGGTTTTCAGTCGGCTCTCCCGTTTGAGCGTCGCCCGAATGGCATCAAATTGCCAACTTTCGGTCGTGTGATCCATGATCGTGGTCATGGTAACCGCTGCGCGCTCGTCAAGAGCGATATCGACAAAGCTGTTTACCCAGTGTGGCCCTTTGTGAATCAGAAAGCACTTAGCCTCCGCCTCTTTGCCGGCACAAATATGTAACCGAGGTGTGGTAACAACCGGAGCTGCATGCTCGGTTACTAAATGGACCACCTCAAAACGACTGACTGATTTAGGCGGGAGATAGACAAAAAGCGCCTCTTCAGCAAGAGCGCCATTGAGAGCTGCAAAAGGATCACTCTCCTCTTTGATTTGTGAGGCATGGCGAGGGTTGAGAAAGGCACCGTACGTTTTCAAGGCTGCTTTAAAGGGGAGCACCACAATTTCTGAGGGAGGTGTAGAGAGCGCTTCTACATAACGTCCGTTGACAAAAACAAGCCGTCCATCCTGAGAGGCCAGTGAAGGAATGACTCGATCGGCAAGTCTAAAAGAATGGGAGTATAAATCACTTAAACGGACGTACCGATAGACTTCCCGTTCCTTAGAAGGGAGACCCAGAGCATTAAACTGCTCCCAAGCACGCTGATCCACAACTCCTTGCTCCAACTGCTCAAGCATCTGCGTACCCTTGTGCTTCAAGCTCAAGTGCTAGTGAAGCGTCGCCTGATCGGATAATCTTTCCTTCTGCCAAAACATGCACAAAATGGGGACGAATGTAGTCGAGAAGGCGTTGATAGTGCGTAATCAACAGTAGACCACGCTCTGCATTCATCAAGCCGTTCACCCCATCCGCTACAATCCGCATCGCGTCGATATCTAAACCTGAATCGGTCTCATCTAAAATGGCTAATTTTGGCTCTAAAACAGCCATCTGTAAGATCTCATTTCGCTTCTTCTCTCCTCCCGAGAAGCCCTCGTTAAGATGCCGCTCTTTAAAAGAGCCACGCATTTTAACCTGCTCCATCTTTTCATCAAGAAGAGTCGCAAACGCCTCCTCTGAGAGAGGTTTTTCCAGCTTCGCGTTGAGTGCATGGTGCAAAAACTGGAAATTGGAAACACCCGCAATCTCAGGAGGATACTGGAAGCTCATGAAAAGACCCAAATGAGCTCTCTCTTCTGGCTCAAGCTCTAAGATGCTCTTCCCTTCAAAAAGAATGTCCCCTTGAGTCACTTCATAAGCAGGATGGCCGGCAATGATTTTCGCCAAAGTCGACTTCCCTGCGCCATTGGGCCCCATAATAGCATGAATCTCCCCAGCCCGAATGGTGAGGTTGATTCCCTTTAAAATAGGAACCTCTTCAACTGTTGCATGTAAATCTATGATTTCTAACATTTTAACCCACAGAGTTTTCGAGTTTTAAGGTTAATAATTTTTTGGCTTCTTCCGCAAATTCCAAAGGAAGCTCTTGAATCACCTCTTTTCCAAAGCCATTCACAACGAGATTAATGGCATCTTCTCTATCAATCCCACGGGATTGAAGATAAAAGAGTTGCTCCTCATTCATTTTGGAAGTCGAGGCTTCGTGCTCCACCTGAGAGGTCTCATTTCCCACTTCGATGTAGGGGAAAGTATTGGCCGAGCATTGATCACCAACAAGCATCGAGTCGCATTGCGTGTAGTTGCGTGCCCCCTCTGCACGTGGCGCCATTTTGACAAGTCCGCGATAGCTGTTGTGCGACTTATCGGCCGAAATCCCCTTCGAGATGATAGTCGAACGGGTATTTTTACCGAGGTGAATCATTTTAGTGCCCGTATCGGCTTGCATCTTTCCATTTGTCAAAGCGATCGAGTAAAACTCTCCAACAGAGTGGTCTCCCTCCAAAATACAGCTGGGATACTTCCAGGTAATGGCCGCCCCGACCTCGACTTGCGTCCACGAAATTTTAGCATAATCGGCGCACCGTCCACGCTTGGTTACAAAGTTGTAGACGCCTCCCTCTCCTGTTTTCCGATCTCCAGCGTACCAGTTTTGCACCGTTGAGTACTTGATCTCAGCCCGTTTATCCGCCACAAGTTCCACAACAGCAGCATGGAGTTGGTTTTTGGAAAAAGCGGGAGCCGTGCACCCCTCGAGGTAGCTGACGTGCGATCCCTCTTCGGCGATAATCAGGGTGCGCTCAAACTGTCCAGATTCTTGATCATTGATGCGGAAGTAGGTGGAGAGCTCCATGGGCGCTCTCACTCCTTTTGGAACGTAGACAAACGATCCATCTGTAAAGACCGCCGAGTTGAGGGTGGCAAAGTAGTTGTCGCCAATGGGAACAACGCTACCCAGGTATTTTTCAACCAGCTCTGGATAGAGATGAACCGCTTCTGAGATCGAACAGAGAACGACTCCAGCCTCTTCGAGCTTCTTTTTAAAGGTTGTGCCGATGGAGACCGAGTCGAAGACCATATCGACGGCGACATTGGCAAGCCGCTTCTGTTCGTCTAGAGGAATGCCGAGGCGCTCAAAGGTTTTCAGCACTTCGGGATCGACTTCGTCGAGACTGCCCAGTTGAGGTTTTGTCTTGGGGGCTGAGTAGTACGTGATGTCTTGGTAGTCAATGGGCGGATAGTGAACATTCGCCCATTCGGGCTCCTTAGACTGGAGCCATTTCTTATACGCCTTAAGCCTAAAAGCAAGCATGAAGGGGGGCTCTTCTTTCTTTTCAGAGATGAGGCGAATGGTCTCTTCATTGAGCCCTTTGGGAATAGACTCGCTCTCGACGTTAGTGACAAAGCCGTACTTGTAGTCGGCTTGTTCTTGTAAAAGCTCTTCTGTGCTGGATGACATAAGGGCAGATCATACTATCTACAGAGGTAAATCTCCAGAAAAATGTGGGAAATATCAAAAATTGACACCTCTTTTTGATTCTTTTTACTTCAGTTGATCGATCTCTCGTTCGCCGTATCAGTTACACTGGCTTCGCTCGAGATCAATCAACTGAAGCAAAAACCCCAAAAAGTTCTATGATCCCAAATTTAAAAGAAGAGCAAACATGCCTAAAACTTGAAAAAATCTCGACAAAGGAAATAATATTCTTTAATTAAACTATTTCGGGATTAGCATGCTACAAAGAAAAAGCTCGGAGAAAGAGGACGAAGATTTAACACAGCCTTTGCGCTCCTTGATTGATTTTTTTAAAAATGCGCCTCTCCAAGAGGTTGAAATAGATGCTGAGCGGAACAAAGACTTAGAGGATATTTCCTAAAATTAGACATTATCAGACAGCCTGGTTACTAAAAGTTTTTCTACACGACGGCGCTGCATTTTGAGAATTTCAAAACGGTAAGCCCCAATAGAAAAACACTCTCCCTTCTTGGGAATCGAACCGAGCTGACTCATGCACAACCCCGAAAGTGTCCGATACCGCGCCCGCTCCTCATCCGGCAACTCCTCAAAATGAAAATTTTCCTTAAATTCATCTATCGGATAGCTCCCATCTAACACCCAAGATTTAGCATCCACCTTAACAGCAGCGCTCTGCGTCTGATCTTCCATATCGCAGACAATGGCATTCATGACATCACCGGTCGTGATCATCCCCTGAATGGAGCCATACTCGTCTGTAACAAGCGCAAAAGTGGCGTGCTGATGGCGAAAAAGATCCAACAGTTCAAAAATATGCTGATGCTCATTCACAAAAAGTGGGGGTGAGGCGAGCTCTTTGATCTCAACTTTCTCCCCCAGCCACGCTCTCTCCAACAAATCATGCGCATGCACAATTCCTATCACCTGATCAATATCTCCTTCACACACCAGGAAACGGTGATGAGTGGATGAAATGATCTTGTTGCGGATTTCCTCATCAGGAGCATGCACATCAAGCCACTCAATGTCGACGCGGGGCTGCATGAGCATGCCGACATGGCGATCACCTAGTCGAAAGATATTTTCGACCATATCTTGCTCTTTCTCCTCAATCACTCCTGCTTTTGCGCCGCTCTCCAGAGCCACCAAAATATCCTCCTCGGTAATCCCTTCAATCCCTTTACCCCGGGAGAGCAATCGAGCAAATAAATTGAAAGAGACCACAAATGGGTAGGTGAGAAAAATCAAGAGCTGGATTGGACGGGCGCAAAACGGAGCGAGCCGCTTCCAGTAGAGAGCGCCAACAGTTTTAGGAATCATCTCTGTCCATTAGAGCATGGTGAGAGTTAAAAAAATCGATCCCAAAGCCAACCACTTATCCCCATATAACTCCACGATGCTAGCGCCCACACCCGCTGCACCAATCGTGTGCGAGATGGTATTGAGAGTTAAAATCGCAGCAAGAGGACGGTCGATCCGAGCTTTCAAATCAGCTAGCAGAGGCGCCACTTTAGAGCCCCGCTTTTTGAGAAGGGAGATATAGTTAGGGGTGTAGGATAAAAGCACGGCCTCAAAAATAGAACAGAGAAAGGAAATCACATGAGAGAGGGTAAAAAAAAGAATCAATGCAGTCATACTTGAATTTGTAAGACAAAAAAGCGGTTTAGTGATAGAAAAAACCTACTTATGCGCTGGTTTTTACTCTTTCTACTGATTTTATGTGCCTGCAATCCGTGCAAATACGACTACTGTATGGAAGGGGCGCAAGAATTTGTGCTCGACTCGTACCAAATTGCCCAAGGAAAATCCTCGATCCTTGAGCTTGAAGGTGAGTGCGTAGACTGCTTGCCCTGCCTCTATTTGATGGAGTATGACGATCTCATCGATGAAGATGATGTGCTTAAAATCGCCCTGTTTCACCCAACTCGCAAAGATTTAGTGGATTCTGTGAACTCTATTGGCAGTTCTGTTGGCTACCGAGTCGTAAACGGCTGCATTCACCTCCCTGGTCTAGATCCTGTCTGTGTGTGTGGTCTTACTCTTGACGAGGCGCGCGCCCATATCCAAGCGCTCTACACGCAAGAGATTTCAAACGTGAATGTCTTTCTGGAGTACGCAGGACGCCTCCACAGTAAAGTGGAACTGATCGGTGCGGTAAAAGTACCTGAAGTGCCAATTAATGGGCGCATCCGTTTGTATGAAGTGCTCTCGCTAGCCGGAGTCCCACCGGATGCCAACTACTTTAAAAGCTATGTTGTGCGCGAAGGCGAGATTCTTCCAATCGATCTTTACAAACTCGTTCATCAGGGCGACATGAGCCAAAATATTGTGATGCGTCCCAAAGACAAGGTCTTTATCGCCAATCCAATGGCCTCTACTGTAACGGTCTTAGGCGAGGTGGGACTGGCACAAATCATTCCTGTGCCGAGCGGCTCCATCTCTCTTAGAGAGGCGATTGCGGCAGCGGGTGGCATTCCCTTTACCGGGGATAAACGGTGTATTCAGGTGATCCGTGGAAATATTGTGAACCCCAAGATCTATAAACTCTCTTGGAACCACATTACCTATCTGCCCAACAACAGCTTGCTACTCATGCCAGGCGATACGGTTTACATCTCTGAAAAGCCGATCACCAAGTGGAACCGTTTCATCGAGCAGCTTTTGCCAAGCTCTCTACTGATCGATTTAGGGATCAAAACGCGAGGAGTGTTCCATTAATGGGCGAGACACAGCTGATCCTCTCTCTTACTGACTGGTATCAAGCACTTAAGCGGGTGAGATGGTTGATTGTAAGCGCCGCTTTAGTAGTAGGAGCCGTTTTTTTTGGCTATAGCCTCTTAAAGCCTCCTCGTTTTACGGCCGAGGGTGTATTCAAAGGCGGCTCTCAACCAGCTGGCTCTTCTTTTACAAAGGCTCTCGAATTTTTAGGTGGAGACGAATCTTATTCCACATCAGACGATCCAGTTGCTTTTTTGCATTGCTATCCGGTGATGGAAGATGTGGTGCGCACGCTCAACCTGCAGATGCACATCACTGCGGCCAAAAGTAGAGGTCACCTACGGCAGATCTGGCACACCTTGAAAGCAGAGCGCGCAGGCCGCCTCTTAAAAAGCAAACGGCCTTCCTCTTCCATTTTGAGGGTTCCGGTAGCCTCCAAACCCATTATTCCCGATGCCGAAGAGGCGCTTTGTTGCTTAGACCTCCACTATCCAGGAGATGTCAGCGCTCGCTTAAAGCTCACTTTTATAGACCCTGTCCACTTTGAGGTGTGGGAGAAAAAAAAGCGGCTCGGAGTAGGTGAGTTGGGTCTTCCCTTTGCCTACCACGGTGGCTTTTTTACCCTTGCCGAAACGATGCCCGTTGAAGGAAAAACGTTCTTTTTGACCTGTATTCCTCTTGAAGCGGCTGCAAAAAGTTTGCAAAAAACCCTCCAGGTTAAGCGGAGTAAAGAGAGCAAGTCCTTAGTCCACGTCACCTTCACTCATTCTGACCGCCATCTGGCAGCGGCTATTGTCAACTGCGCAATGGACCGTTTCCAGCACTATTTGAAAAATGAAGGTAGGCAGAAGATTACGCACCAGCTCGGTTACCTGCAGCAAAGGCAACAAGAGACCCTTGACAATCTCGAAGAGATTATGGATACGCATAAACACTATCTTGCCTCTCATTTAGATGCAGGCGAGATGCTTATGCTCGAAAATGAGCTCTCTTTTATGGCACAAAAACAGGGAGAGCGGCGCCGTCAACTCGATAGCATTGCAAACGAAATGGTCGCGCTTTCAGGCGATCCCTCTATTTTAGAAAAAGTGAGAAGAGAGCCTAACAAAACCACGCAAACGTTAACTCTTGAAACTGCTCGTGCGTTGATTCGAGAGCACGAACTCTCTTTAGACCACATGCGTATGGAACAAGAGCAATATGACTATTGTTTAGCTAAGCTGGATGAGTCTGATTTTGATGCCTCCTCTCTTTCTAAGGTCATCGACGATGCCACTCTTAAGAACCGTTTTAATGCCATTCACGCGATTCATAGAAATTTAGTTGATCAAAAAAACTGGACGGAAAAAGAACGCACACAGCTGCACGCTGAACTCGCAACAGAGAAAAATTTTCTCATCAAGCACCTCCATGACCTTAAAGAGGGTGCATTCCTAAAACAAACCGTTCTCTCCAAGCGTCTCCACGAACTTCAAGAATCTCTGCTCTTTCTGTTACATGATCAATTTGAGCGAGGAGAAAAGAATTTGCATGCTCTTTCCAAAAATGCTGCGCATTTTCCTGAAAAGTGGCTAACAGAGCAGAAAATTGCGCTTAACACTAAGATGAACCGAGATATGATCGAATCGATCACCAAAATGATCGAGGCAAAAAACATTGGCTATCACCTCGACTATCTTTCAGCTCTACCTTTGATGAAGGCCTCTGCCCCCCTTATTCCCGATAGCCCTAAACTTTTTCTTAAGTGGATCATCGGCTCTTTATTGGGAGGATGTCTTGTGAGCGCTTTTGTATTTTTACGCGAAGTCTGGCTGGGGCCCACAGCCTCCTATGAGAATCTCAAAAGCGGAGGAAAAAAGGTGCTTAGCTACCACCACCGCTTAGAAGATCTGAAACAGATCCACTACCATCTGCAAAAAGGAGGGTCCCTTCTTTCAGTTATCACGCCCCATTCCACCTTTGCACATGATCTTTGCCTCCTATTTGCAAAAGCAGGGCAGAGAGTGCTTCTGATCGACTTGACTCGCTTCACAACACACGAGACAGCGACCGATACAGAGTTTGGGGAGCAGCTCACTCTTAAATTGGAAGCAGACTTCAAAGAGGTTTTTTTAGGCAGTGAGCGCTTTGAAGAGATGCTCAAAGAGAAAAAAAACTCCTATGACCGGATTGTACTCTTCTCAAAAGGGGCCCTTAACAGCCTAGAGGCGCAGTTGCTCATCCAGGCAGCTGATCAAGCGACGATTCAAGTCTGTGGAGAGAGGTGGAGCGCGCTTCCTCCTCTGCCTGAGAGCGCCCTAATCGTAGTGGAATCTCCTCCCAGAGCCCCTCTGAAACTTGCGCAAATTGTCCCTTTCTTAGAAAAAGTTATTTCTTTTCCCCCACACACGACTCAAGAGCCTCAACAAACTGAGAATCACGTCCCTTAAGGAACTTCAGTTCTTTGTCCCCTTTCTTTTTTTCTCCGCGCAAGTAGTAGAGTCTGCCCAGTAAATAATGCGTTTTTTCATGCTCTAGATCGATCATCAGAGTGTCATGCAGCGCATCGATCGCCTGCATATCCTCTTTCATATCGATGTAGGCAATTGCCAGATAAAAGGAGGTCTCTACATCATGGGGATTGAGGCCAATGGCGCACTTAAACACTTTAATCGCTTTTTTTGGCTTGCCAATCATCAAGTAACAGAGTCCCAAGTTGTAGTAGCTATCTGATACATCCGGACGCAGCTGTGTCGCTCTCTCATACGCTTGGATGGCCTCTTTCCACTTTTTGTCATACGAGTGGAAAAGTCCCAACTTAATCCATCCCTTCCAATAGGAAGGATTGATCTCAACTGTTTTATTGAGACACTCGATTGCCTGAACCATATCCCCTTGTTCACTCAGAACAAGAGCTAAATTATAGGAGGCCTTATAGTGAGTGGGATCGTGTTCAACTGCTTTGTGGTAATGAGCTTGGGCCTCTTCAAACTGGCCAGCCTGATCATAGGCACAGCCTAGGCTAAAGAGACACTCTGCGTCACGTGGATGGTCTTTTAAATAAATCTCATATTGCTTAATAGCCTCTTGCGGATCTCCCTGCCTCTCAAAAGCAGCGCCCAAGCAGTAGTGAAGATAGCCATTATCGGGGTCAATTTCCAGCCCCTGTTCACACCAGCGCATTCCCAAATTAACATCACCCAATTCTAAGGAGATGATCCCCAAGTAGCAGTAGGCAAGAGGCAGAGAAGGATCATACTTAATCGCCTCCTGAAACTCTGTTTGCGCCTCCTCGTATCTTCCATCTAAAAATTTTCCGACGCCTGAACAAAAGTGTTCTTTGGCAAGTTGTGTTTCTCTTGCCGGCAGTGAATTTCCCATATGCAGCCCCTAACACGTTTTTTCGCTGCTTGTTTCAATGCAAATTCAATGCCAATCATGGGAATGGCGAAAAATAACAAATGTTGTTCATTTGGAATTTGTAAACGCATTCTAAGTAATTAGAGTGGATTCATTTGAAAAGATCCTCCAGCATAACCAATCCTGAAACATACTCTTCTGAATAAAGAGTCTTTTTCAGTCCTGAAGAAGTGATGAACGCTAGAAAGATTTCTTTATGAGTTTTTGTTACCTTTTTGTATGTCGCAACTTTTCTTTTAAGCTGCTGGCAGTAAGATTTATCAATTTGGAAAGGTTGATCTGTATGCTTAATTTCACATACGGTAATAGAGTCATCCTGACGATCAAACAGCAGATCGATCTGCGCTCCATCCTCTCCTGACTTCCCATCATGTCTCCATGTTGTGGCAATTGCTGACGAATCTAAATCGAGTGCAGCATGGATTTGGTCGATGTGCTTATAGCAAACGTTTTCAAACGCGTATCCTGACCAAGCGCGCCAACTTTGACTGTTTCTTTGGACCAACCAGCTCTTTTTTACTTGTGTCAGTTTTTGGACAGATTCCTTATACGGGCTGATCCACTTAAGATAGAAACTCACATACTCATCAATGATTCGAATGTACTTGCCTCGCTTTTTGTGGCCGTGAGGTACAAATGTGATGACAAAGCCAGCCTCTTCTAAATCTTTTATAATTTGTGTAGCATGCCCTCCTTTTGGGATTTCAATCTGCGAAAACAATATTTTCTGCTCAATGCCATACCGATGTTGGGCAATTTTTTGAATCATATCGATATAGATGCCTGCATTTTCAAAAAGAGCGCTGAATAAGTTGTCAAAGTCATTGAATAACACTCCATTTCTTGAAAAAGCCATTCGCTCGATTGCTTGAGCTGCGGATTCGTTTTCTTTAACTTGCTCAAGATAATAAGGAATCCCTCCTATGGCTAGATATAGCTCTAGAACCTGCCTTTTGCTTAACTGGATTTTTTTTGATCTTAAAAAATTAGACGCTTCTTTTAGGGTGAAGGGATTAAGGCGAAATTGGCTGGTGATGCGGTTGTATAGTCCCCCCTTATTGTTAATGATGTTTTTGATAATCCATGAAGCAGTAGATCCACACACAATTAACTTAAACCTTGGATCTCTAGACCAATGCTGATTCCAATAGTAATCCAATGCTTGTAAACAGTTTGACCGTCTTGAAGCCAACCAAGGAAGTTCATCCAAAAACAAGACTATTTTTTTTGAAGCAGCCTCTTTTTCAAGTAAGTTTGTAAGAAGTTCAAAGACATCCATCCAGGAAGCTGGTGGCTTCAATACATTTGCTCCCTTGTAAAGAGCTCTTTCAATAGAGCGCATAAAATTTTTGATTTGCTGCTTAAGATTCCCATCTTTCATCCCTGAAACAGAAACAAAAAAGCAATCTAGATCTTCAAATAAAGTTTTTACTAAAAACGTTTTTCCAACTCTTCTTCTGCCATATATGGCTACAAACTCTGCTTTGCTTGATCTATAAGCATCTTTTAAAATTTTTTGCTCTTCAGCTCTACCTACCAGTTGCGTTTTTTGTTTTTTCATCACACCCTAAATCTTGGCTTACTACGCACTAAATTCGAATTTTTCTCACTTTAGTGCGCGATATAACCCCATTATATAACGCACTAAAATTACTTTCTATCTGTTTTAGTGCGCGATATACATCACTCCATATCGCGCACTAAAATTCGATTTAGCAGATTTTAGTGCGTTATATAGCTTTATTGAGTCTTTAGTTGTTTTTCATGACGAAATAATTAGATAACTCGCTCGCTATAAAAGGTCTGCGGGTTCGCAAGCCGAAGAAAAGCTTCGACAAGCTCCTACGAATGCCTATCCTTGATTTCTCTCCATTTTTGCACAATCTTGGCCACCAAGGGAGCGGCATCCTTACCCCACTCTCCCTGCTTTAAATAGACAATCACAACCAGTTCGGGCTTGGAAAAGTCATCGCTCTCATATGAAATCGCCCCAAACCAAACATCTTTGGAGGCCAACTTTCCCGACTTCCCATCCAAACTAAACCGTTCCACAATGTCAGCTGTGCTCGTCTTTCCTACAATCTGCTTAACTAAGTCGTTGGAAAACTGATTTTTAAGGGAACGCGCTGTTCCTCTACCTCCCATTACCACCTGGCGCAGCCCTTCTAAAAGCAAACTCTGCACTTGGCCGGGCATAAAGACTGTCCAGCGCACCTGCTTCTCAGCTTGCACGATTTGCGGCTTTAAAACCTCTCCCCCATTTGCTAAAGCCGATAGCATCACCGCTGTTTGCAACGGCGTTCCAATCATCGTATGCTGCCCAATCGACATCGCATAAAGACCTGTTCGGTTGTAGGCCACATCTTTGGGAATGCTGCCGATATACTCTCCGGGAAGGTCAATGCCTGTCTTACAGCCAAATCCAAATTGAGCCGCGGCCGCACAAAGATCCTCAGGATCTTCCAAAATGTCGCCAGCCAGTAGAGCAAAATAGGGGTTGCTCGAGGTTTCTAGCGCCTTAACTACGTCCACTCGCCCCACTCCAGCATGCTCTGAGCGGGGCAGCCTGCCTCCTCGATAGTAAATGGGAATGGTGCGCCCATCAAGCGTATAACCGACATTCCATCCTCCTCCCTTTCCCCAGGTACGATGCTTATCATCTATAATAGTTAAGGGGTTAAGATCGGCAACATTTTGCTCATACCGTTGACGCAACGCCTCATAAGCCGGAATGAGTTTAAAAATAGACCCAATCATTGTCGCCTGACGAAAGGCGTGAGAACGAGCAAACCCATAGCCATAAGTGGGATAAAAGGCAGAAGCTAGGTTTTTCTCACAAGAGCCGTGCAAACCAGAGTAATTCCCTACAAGAGGACGATCTAATTCTGTAAAGCGACGCAAACCTTTCAAGTAAGGGAAAAGCAGGGAGGTTTGTGCAAGCGGCTGAATTAAATCTTTCAGGCGATGATAATGATAGACCCAGGGAAGAGCACAATGTGCTCCATCAGAGAGCTCTTTTGCCCAGCTAGACAGAGTATCCAAATAGGGCTCAAGGCCCACTCTGGTAGATGCTTTCTCTCCTGTAAGAAAAAGAGCCATAAACTCCCAACGATACTCCTCCCAAAAAAGAGCAAACCGTTCATTTTCTGCTTGATCCAGATAATCAATATAGGGACGGGCATACTTGCGGCCCGCCGCGCTCTCTTCTTCTCGCCGACTCGCTAGATACCCCTTAAACTCTTCTTCTCTCCACTGTTTAAAGTCATGCTCCCGATAGAGGGCACGCACAATCTCACAAACAGCCTCATCAACCGACACCATTCTGCCTGCCGCCTCCCGATACTCCTTGAGTGTGATCTGCCCCATTAGCTCAGTCAAAACAGGAGTAAAGCGACCGGCGTCCACGACCAAGCGATAGAGATCGGTGAGTAAAAGTTTTTCATAGTTAAGCGGCAGAAACTTGAAATAAGGGGAGAGTTCAAGACAAATGCTTTCAATCTGAGGCTGAAGCTGAGAGATTGTCTCTTCAAAAAAATCTCTTTCTTGGAGAGTCAACATCACGCCGGTCGGAACGTCTTGTGCGCTCTGATAGACAACATCAAATACCTTAGCTGGGGTGATGGCAAATTGATCCGTCTCAAACAGAGCAACGAGCTGCTCCACTTTTCTCTGTATCCAAACAGCCTCCCCGATCGTCGCTTTTGTTTCCAGCATGTGTCTGACAAGAGAGGACTCGGGAAGCGTGCAACTCAAAAAAGTCTCCCAATCAAGCTCTAGTTGTTCTTCATAGAACGTCTCAGAATAAGGGTCATACCGTTCGCGTGTCAGGGGTTGCTTCAGATCCCAAACACTGGCTATATAGTGCTCGGACTCAAGCCATTGATTCACACGCGCTTTTTTATCAGCTACCTCTTGCTGCGCGCCGGAACGGATAAAATCATTGGGATCAAAGCGAGGAAACGAGGCCATCGCATAGACTTCCCCTGTATGGGGCTCCATGGCCACAATCGCTCCTCCTCGGATCCAGGGTTGATTTTCAGGAATCTTCTCCCGTTTTTTGACCGCTGCGGGGCGCATGCTGGGAGGATGTTGGTCATACTCGGCTAAAAGTTTTTCTGCATACGCTTGAAGTTCAGCTGAAAGCGTGAGCTCAACTCTCTTTCCTGGCACAGGGGGCTTTGATCCAGGCAGTTCTTGTACAAAATTTCCACGTGTATCCGAAAGATAGATGTGCTTACCTCTTAACCCTCTAAGGCGAGTATCAAACGCAGCTTCCACCCCCATTTTTCCCACAAAATCATTGATCGTGTAGGCCGTTTTTTCTAACTGATGCAGTCTAAGCTCTACCTCTTCAACAGTTGCATATCCATCAGGCAGAGTGGGCTTTTCTCCCTCTTCTTGGGAAGCAAGGCACTCTCTAAGCTCTTGCAACTCATTTGTGATCGCTTGATACTGAGGTCGGCTGATGGGGCCTAGGTAGCCAATCACCTCCCCTCCAACCCGACCGAGAGGGTAGCATCTTTTGGCAGCAATCTCAGCGTGAATCCCTGGCCAATCTTTTTCGAGCATTTTGAGTCGAAAGTACTCTTGTTCAGATATATTTTCTTTTAATAGACAAGGGACATTTCCCAAAATAGCCGCTTTTGCATGAATCTGATCTTCAACTCGCCCGGGCTCCAAATGCAGCTCTTCTCCCAGCTTCTTAGACAGAGCCGTAATATACTCTTTCCGAAACGATCGTTTGATTCGCTTTCCTTCCAAATCTTTTTCCCAGACGGTTCGGGGAAGCTCTCGAATGCCTCCGTAGCAAACTCCGGCATTATACTGCGTTTTATTGATTGCCAAAGGAATCTGAAAACGGTCGCAGATCGTTGCTCTCTCGGCCCTTTCGGCCACCTCTCGCGTCTGGGGTCTACGTGCCTCATCGACCTTCTCGTCGTGCTGGACGATGGCCACATGCCATACCTTAAAAAGGATCAGGAGGATGACTACTAGAATGCCGTTTAGGATCCGATTTGCTTTCTCGGGGATGTTGTCTTTGTTTACGCGCCGCTTTCTCACACACCCATACTAGGTGAAAAATACTTTGGTTTGAACAAAAAACACCTATAGGCTATAGTTCCCCTGTTTCGCGCCTGTAGCTCAATGGTAGAGCAGAAGCCTTCCAAGCTTCTGGTGTCAGTTCGATTCTGATCAGGCGCTTACACTCAAACAGTATTTTTAACCAAGACCGAAATCCTAACTCTGTTGGGATGCCGCGTCAAAAAGAAGGGACAAGGCTTGGTATCTATGAAAAAAGATGTCAGTATTAAAGATTTATTAGAAGCTGGGGCGCATTTTGGCCACCAGAAAAGGCGCTGGAACCCTAAGATGAGCCGCTTCATCTTAGAGGTGCGCAACGGGCTCTATATTATAGATTTGGCAAAGACGCTACAACTCCTAAGAAAAGGAATTGAGCTGATCACACAAACTGTCTCCGACAAGAAGTCCATTCTCTTTGTGGGAACAAAAAAACAAGCCAAATCAGTGATCCGTGAGTGCGCTGAGGCGTGCGGCGAATTTTATGTCTGCGAGCGTTGGCTCGGTGGAATGCTCACAAACATGAGTACCATCCGCAACTCTATTAAAACACTTGAGAAAGTAGAACATAACCTGGCGACCGGTGGTGAGGGATTCACTAAAAAAGAAATGGTCTTGCTCACTAAAAAGCAGGAAAAACTCGAACGCAACCTCTCCGGTATCCGCTCGATGCGTAAAACTCCTGGTCTCTTGGTTGTTGTTGATCCCAGCCATGAACACATCGCTGTAGCAGAAGCACGTAAATTGGGCATCCCTATTTTGGGTCTTGTTGATACAAACTGCGATCCTGACTCGGTTGATCATGTCATTCCTTGTAATGATGACGCTTTAAAAAGCGTTAAACTCATTGTACAGGCTCTCACACAAGCCGCTATTGACCAAAAAAATGATTCTAATTTCTCCCTGCAAAAAGAGGGAGAGGAGGTAGCCTCATGACACAAATTACTCCCCAAATGTTGAAACAACTCCGCGACCGAACTGGAATCGGCATGGGCAAGTGTAAGGAAGCTTTGCAAGAGTCTGGCGGTGATGTCGAGCTTGCGATTGCCAATCTACGTAAAGCAGGCATGGCCTCTGCTGTCAAAAAAGAGGGGCGCGAAACCAACGAAGGTGTCATTCGCAGCGCAGATAATGGGAAAACAGTTGCTCTTGTGGAAGTCAATGCCGAAACCGACTTTGTAGTGAACAACGAACGTTTTCAAGAGTTTGCTGCCAATTTAGCACAAGAGGTGTGTCAGACTCAGCCGGCTAATGTAGAAGATTTTCTAGCCCAAAGCTATTCAAAAGACGGCAGCGTTACCATTGATCAATACCGCGCCACTATTGTTCAGAGCCTTGGAGAGAACATTCAGATTCGTCGGATTGAGCTCTTTCCCAAAAAAGCGGAGAGCTCTCTTGCGGTTTACACCCACGCCGGCGGTAAACTCGTCACGCTTGTAGAGGTGAGCGGATCAAACGAGGAAGAGGCGCTAGCTAAAGATATTGCTATGCATGTCGCTGCAGAAGCGCCTGAATATCTCTCTGCAAAAGAGATCCCCGAGCGTGTGATTGAACATGAAAAAGAAATTGCAAAAGCTCAGGTCAAAAACAAGCCCGAAAATATCATCGAGAAAATTCTCGAAGGGAAACTACGGGCCTATTTTGATCAAGTTTGTCTGCTTAACCAGCACTTTGTGAAAAACCCTGATCTCACCATCCAAGCACTTGTCGAGCAGCGAGGCAAAGAGTGCGGCAAGTCACTTGTCGTCTCGCAGTTTCTACGTTGGAGAGTGGGCGAATAACATGGGCGCCTACCGCAGGATTCTGCTCAAACTCTCGGGTGAAGCTCTTATGGGAGACCAGCCATTTGGTATTTCTCATGAAGCTTCTTCTCATGTCGCAAGCAGAATCTGCGCCTTGCAAAAAGAGGGGTATCAAGTTGGTGTTGTTGTCGGTGGAGGCAACCTTTATCGCGGCATTCAACGAGGTCCTGAGCTCGGCATTGAACGTACCCCCGCGGACCAAATGGGCATGCTCTCCACACTAATCAATGGAGTCGCTCTAAAGAGTGCGCTCACTGATGCTGGATGCACCGTTCGGATGATTTCGGCTCTCGACTGTCCTAAAATTGCCGAATCCTACCAATGGGATCGGGTAATGGAGTACCTCAATGAGGGCATCATTGTCCTTTTTGTAGGAGGTACAGGGCATCCTTATTTTACCACCGACACAAATGCAGCGCTTCGCGCATGTGAAATGAAAGCCGATATTCTTCTTAAAGCGACGACCCGTGTCGATGGTGTTTTTGATAAAGATCCCAGGCAGCATCCTGATGCCACCCCCTATTCAACCATTACTTTTCATGAAGTTTTAGAAAAACAGCTCGGAATTATGGATCTTTCTGCTGTCACGATGTGCATGCAGGCAAAAATTCCGATCCGTGTCTTCAATTTTTACAAAGCCTCTTTAACAGATGCACTGACTGACCAGCCAATTGGAACACTCATACAAGAGAAATAACGCGAATGGATACAATGAAAGAGACAGAGAAAAAGATGCAAGGAGCCCTCGATCATCTCAAAAATGATCTAAAGGGGTTACGAACAGGACGGGCCAACCCTTCTGTTTTAGAAACGGTTTTTGTCGAAGTATATGGAGCGCAAATGCGTATTCAGGATGTGGCGACAATTTCTGTTCCAGAGTCAAGGCAGCTCTTAATTTCCCCTTTCGACGCTCAGAATGTGCACGCCATTGCCAAAGGGGTTGAGGCAGCCAACCTCAACCTTCAACCGATCGTGGATGGCAATGTCGTACGCATTAAAATCCCAGAGATGGATCAATCTGTTAGACAGGATATGGTCAAGCAGGCTAAGCGTAAGTGCGAAGAGGCCAAGATCAGCATCCGCAACGCACGTCGTGATGGTAATGAGCAGGTTAAGAAGCAAAAAGCAGATGGAGACATTCCTGAAGATGTGATGAAAAAGCTGGAGAAAAAGATCCAGGAATTGACCGATACCTACTGCAAAAGCGCAGATAACTTGACAGAAGAGAAAGAAAAAGAGATTCTAACGCTTTAGGATGCGAGTTCCTGTTGCGCATTATGGAGTGGTCCTGTAGAATGGCCACACCTTTTAGGGATTGTGTCCCTTTTAGGCCCCATCGTCTAGTCTGGCCTAGGACACCGGATTTTCATTCCGACAACAGGGGTTCGAATCCCCTTGGGGTCATAGGGTCTTTAGCTCAGTTGGTTAGAGCACCTCACTTTTAATGAGGGGGTCGATGGTTCGAGTCCATCAAGACCCATTTTTAGAGAGTGGCATTCCTTGCCACTCTCTTTTTTGCCTTATGATTGAGAAGTACTTACGCGCTCCTTACCAAGCGTTTTTTGTGGATCCTCTTGCTCGCAGGCTCTGCTGGCTTTCACCCTCAGTTCTCACCTTATTAGGGTGCGGTCTTGGCCTCATAGCTGCTACTCTCATCGCGCTTAAAAGCATCTGGTTCGCACTCACTTTTTTACTTCTTTCAGGTCTTTTTGACACACTGGACGGGACAGTTGCTCGGTTGAAAAAGCAAACTTCTGCTTTAGGAACTGTCTACGACATCATTGCGGACCGAATTGTAGAAGGAGCCTTTGTCATTGGCCTCTATCTTTATACTCCAGAGAGTCGCGGACTTCTCTGCCTCCTGATGCTGATGAGCATTTTAATCTGCATTACGTCTTTTTTAGTTGTGGGGATTTTCAGTCCTAATACTTCAGAGAAAGGGTTTTTTTATAGTCCCGGATTTATTGAACGAGGTGAGGCGTTTCTTTTTTTCATTGTAATGGCGATTTTTCCCTCTCTTTTCCCTTTTTTCAGTCTCCTCTTTTTTTCTCTGGTCTTTCTTACCGCTCTTATCCGCCTCGTTCAGTTTAGAAGGATAATAGATTCAGTTGAGAATATTGAAGGTCATGAGTAAGCTCTGGATTTTAATTGCGCCTAAAAAATATGCCTGATCGCCCACTAGACTGCACCGAATGCAAAAAGCCCACTACTGTCTGCTACACAGAAGTGGTGGGAAGCAAAGTCACGCGTACCATCATGTGTGTAGATTGCCCCCATCTTGAAAGAAAGCTCTACGGTACCGCCCGTAAAGAGGGATCTGAAAAAGAGTCGAAAACCACAAGCCTTGCCTGCGGAAATTGTGGCACCTCACTTGAGTCTATCCGTATGGGCCATCCCCTCGGTTGTGTGGAGTGCTATGAAGTTTTTGCGGATGTCCTCATCGAGGAACTGCTCAAAGAAAAAAGAATCTCTCGCCATCTCACCTCAAATAAGCGGACACAACCACTCCATATTGGACGCGCTCCGGGCGAGGTCACTGAGGTCAGTCCTACTCTGCGCCTGATCGCGCTCAATGAAGCGCTTGATGAAACGTTGATTCGAGAAGACTATGAACAAGCTGCGCTGCTAAGAGATCAGATCCGCGCGATAAAGGAGAAGGCCAAGGATGAAGAAGGGAAAAAGTGAGAGCCACCCCATTTTTAAGATGGAAAATCCCTGGGAGACCCACTCACACAATGTCTGGCTGGCCTCCACTCTCTCTGTTTCCAGAAACTTAAGCAAATTTAAGTTCCCAGCAAAGCTAGACAAAACGCGTGAAGAGCAAATTCTCTCCCTGATTTGGGAAGGGGCAAAAGAGGCTCCTCAACTGATCCACCCCACTCTCCACCGCTCAGAAGAGATCGGCCCGTTGCAAAAAGAATTTCTACTGGAGCATTTTTTAATCCTCGATGCCTTTCACCAAGGACATGTCGGAGGGGGCTTTATCGTGGATGAGGAGGCGAATTTTCTCGGTGTTGTCAATCAACAAGACCACCTCCAAATGCACTTCATTGACACGCAGCAGGAAATTGAAAAATCATGGAACCACTTGGTTAAGCTAGAGGGACACCTAGGTAAAAGTCTCGATTTTGCCTTCACGCCTCGCTTTGGTTTTTTAACTGCAGATCCCGCTCATTCGGGGACAGGTCTTGTCGTTTCTCTTTTCCTACACATCCCGGCGGTCATTCACACTGGAGAGCTCTCTGAACTACTCGAAAAAGAGAAAGAGGAAGAGGTCGAAGCAGTTGGATTACAAGGAAAAACCACGGACATGATCGGAGACATTTTAGTAGCTCGCAACACGTGTACGATTGGGTTGACCGAAGAGTATATTTTGACCACCATGCGCATGTGGGCTACAAGAGCCGTTGTCGCGGAAATCAGCATCCGCAAAAAGTTGATGGAAAGTAATGACGAGCAGATCAAAAACAAAGTCACGCGCGCACTTGGGCTTTTAACTCACTCCTATCAGCTCGAGGTGATTGAGGCATTAAACGCACTTAGCTTGGTGAAACTGGGTGTCGAAATCGGTTGGATCTTAGCCCCCCCAAAACTCAACCTAAACCAGGTTTTATTCAACTGCCGCCGGGCGCACCTGATGAACCTCTCCGCTGCATCAGTGGAAGTTCCTGAGCTTCCCCGTAGACGAGCTGAGTACTTGCAAGAAATCAGCAGCCAGCTTAAACTTTCTGTTTGATGCTACGCTTTTTTCTATTTGTTTTCTTTCTCTGCACGCCCTGCTGGGGATCTCCCTCCAAACCACTTCTTGAGGTCTTGGATCGATTTGGTATTGTCCATGATGGATCGTGGGAATCGATTCAGGAAGAGACCGAAAAAGCGTGGCTAAAAGGGAGGCATGTCGAGCTATGGGAAATTGAGCCTATCCAAGCCCCCTCTGACGAAGAAACATACGCCCTCTTCACCCCTCTTGGCATGACACAGACCATTCACGCCTCTGAATGCACCTACACCTATGCTCTTTTACTGGGGGCCACGCAAAAGATTGTACGAAAGCGGTTGCTCTTTCTAAAAAACGAGTGGGACAGAGGTGTGCGCTTTGAAGAGCTCGTGATCCTCACTGGAGATCGCCCTCTTACCGAATTTGAAACGAGCCAAGCAAAAAACGAAACCGAGATGATCAAAGAGCTTTTGCAGGAGATGGACCTGCCCCAAGAGTGGCACACCAATCTGACTATTGTGGATACACCGCGCCCAGAAGGAATGCGCCGCCCCCATACTTACCACACGATCGAATACTGGCTAGCCACAGAGCCGCCTCCTGGAACGATGCTTGTCATCTCTGATCAGCCCTTTGTCTATCGGCAAGGTGCGGTTTTTGATCTCTATATCCCAGGAACAGAACCGATTGGAGAAGGATTTACTGCAGAAAGTATCCAAGGGCGCGCCCAGATTCTCTTAGCTGAGCTCGCCCAATGGATTAAACTCGATCGTCAAGCCGCTTCAGGTAGTGGCAACTCTTCTCGGAGTAGATCGCCCTGCTTATACGAAAGATAGACAATACTTAAGATGTGCGGCACCACAACAGGCGCAAGCAAATAGTCGATCAAGGACCAGACAACGGTCACATCTAAAATCGCCCCAAAGAAAATCAGCACAGCCGTCGCTCCAAAGTAGAGCCGCATGCCTCGCTGTTTGGTCAAATAACTAAAGCATTGGCTCCCGTTGTAGCTATTACCCAAAATCGTTCCAAAGGCAAAGAGAAGCGCACTGGCTGCCACAATGAGCAGCCCAACTGTGGAGAAGTAGCTCTGGAAGGAGGCTGCCACCATATTAATACCAAGTGAGAGCGTGGGATCGAGCCAAGTTTGGGTAATCAGGGCCACCAGACTTGATAAAACACAGATAAAACCAGCTGAATAGGTGGCAATCATCGCCAAAATCCCCTGATCCACCGCCTCTTCTGTTTCCGCCATCGAGTGTGGAATCGTTTGAGTGCCTACACCCGCCTCGCTCGATTGAAGCCCTTTGAATACTCCCCAACGGAGAGCAGAGACAATCCCCCCGACTGTCACGCCGGTAGCAAAAGATTGGGGCGCAAAGGCTGATTTGAACACCATATGGACGATAGAAGGCATCATATCGAGGTTAAGGAGAATGATCCAAAGCGATCCCCCCACATAGATCAAAAACATGGCCGGCACCAGCTTGGCCGAAAAATTGGCTACTCGCTTAATGCCTCCAATTAAGATAGTGGAAATCGTCACCGCCAAAACCACGCCTGTCACCCAATGGGGAACATAAAAAGTACCGATGAGAGGCCGGCTTAAGATTTCTCCTAGCTGATTTGCTTGCGCAGCAGACCACCCCAGCAACATGATGAAGGTAAAAAAAGCGTACCCTTTAGCTAGAAAGGGGTGGATCTCATCTTGCATGTATTGCATTGGCCCTCCGACAACACCCCTCTTAGGATGGTGTTTTCGGTAGGAAAGAGCGAAGGTGACCTCAGTGAAATTGACAGCGGCTCCTAGCAGAGTCGCAACGAGAAATCCTAGAATAGCCCCCGGCCCTCCAATCCGAATCGCAATAATCGGTGATACAATCGTGGAAATTCCAATTGTGGTCGACATCGCCGTGAAAAGAGCCTTATGCGCATGAATTGTGGCTGCCCCTTCTTCTTTTTTCTGACGACCAAACATCAGTCCAAAAAAGAGGCGGAGCATGTGAGGTAGTTTGCGGAATTGGACACCACGCGTCTTAATCGTTAAGAGCAAGCTGGCGCCCAAAACAATCGGTGTTGTCAAAAATAAAAAGAAATCGCCAAACGCTTTAAAAAATTCCATTACCTGTTCCTAGCATTCTGAATGCAAGCGCATTATAGACTAGCGGTGATTAAAATTCAAAGTTAACTTCTTTCTGCCTACTATGATAAGTCATCAGAAAAGCGGCTAAGAAAAGAAAGAGGGCACCGATCGAAATCAGTCCTCTTAACCCCAGGAAGGGGATGAGATTGATCGCAAATCCGGTGATGGCCCAGGTTGCTGAGAGAACGGCGCCAAAAAATCCAACGTGTTGTACTCGACTGGCGTGAGCAAAGCTAATCATCAACGAGCCATAGGCAATCATATCAAAACCGGCGACCAAAAAGGCCATGATCCAAAGAAAAACCTGGGCAGGATAGAGCATGGGCGCGATCAAACAGGCTCCGGTGAGTAAAAGAGAGGCGAAGGCAAGTTTTTCTGCGCGCATCTTGCGCAAGCAAATCTTTATTCCCACGAGCACAACCAGGGCAAAGGCGACTCCCAAGTAGCCGTTAAAAAGCCCTATTTCCCAGCTTTGAAAATCATAGATCGTCGAGACAAAGATCTGAATCAGCTGAAAAAAGAGACTAAAGCCGATCTGCATGCAGAGAAATACAAGTGCCAAAATCGAGGTCTCTTTTCGTTTAAATCCTTGAATCAACGTTTGCAACGGGCGTGTTCTAGCAAAAGACTTTCTTTCCTCTTTTTGGGAGGGAAAAGCCCGCACTATCCAAAAAGTCGTGACAAAGCCTAAAAGAGCGGCGAGATAGAAAGGAGTGGAGAGAGTGAACCAAGGGACAAGCGCGGAATCGGAAAAAATTCCCCCAATGAGAGGACCCAAGACGATGCCGATGCTGACAATGGCGGTGACTCCTTTCATGCAGTCGGGTTTAGCCTGGATAATTGCCTCTTGGGCTAAGGGTTGACTTCCCGCCATGATTCCGGAAAGCCCTCTGCCGATCAAAAGTAGCGGGATGCTAAAAAACTCCACACCCATTCCCATCAGAAAAAAGCTAAATGTGATCCCTCCCATACAGAGAAGTAAAGTACTTTTTTTCCCCCACTTTTGGGCCAAATCCTCCATCAAAGGAGCGCCAAAAAACGCAGCTAAGGGGTAGAGAAGAAAACTGAGTCCGAGATAGAAGTAGCGCGCCCCTTGCGATAGGCCTTCTGCCATATGCACCCCTTGATCACCTGCAAATAGCTCGGTCACTAGGGGGTAGACGAGGCCAAATCCCATTAGATCTACAATAATGGCCAAAAAAGCGGGGAAAATAATGCGCAAACAGCCTCCTTACAACAAAGAGCCGCACTGTCCACATTTTTTTGCTGCGAGTGGAATCTTGAAACAACATTCAGGACACTCTTTGGTGTCCGGCGTCTCTTCTTTTTTCTTGTGTAACCTAGATAGGAACTTAATCGCCAGAAAAACACAGAAGGCAATGATCAGAAAATTGACAACCGCATTGATAAAGGCGCCATAACGTAAAATGACTCTCTCGTGCAGTTTCACTTCCCAATGGGTAAAGTCAATCCCATCAATCAAAAGTCCAATCGGCGGCATCAAGATGTCCGATACAAACGAGCTCACCACCTTTCCAAAAGCGCCTCCTACAACTACCGCAACGGCTAGGTCGACCACGTTACCGCGCAATACAAACTGCTTAAACTCTTTCCAGAAAGATGACATGACTTCTCCTAAAATGAATACTTCAGCATTAGACAAGGAAAGAGTTCTTCCCTTTGAGTGATTTTGTCTGCGTACATGCAGTAGAGCTGCTCGTTGTACTGCTTAGCTGCGAGTCCAGCTCCACTAATCCCCCCAAAGTACCATCCCCCCTCCAAACTTAGGGTGATGATACCCGCTGCGGTGTTGCCATTGCTGATAAAATGGGCTGCTGCGCCAATAAAAAGGGCATTGATCAAAAGAGCTGTGACAGCTGTCTGTTTCATTCCCACATACCAGTAACCGGCTCCCGGCAAAACTGCATTGAGCATTTGGGCTTTGCGAATCGATTTTGCCTCTTTTCGATAGCCACAAACAATGTTTTCATAGTCATAATTTTGGCAAAGCTCATCAAAGTCAGCTTGTTTAATCACACTCAGCAACGTCAACCGTTTAGCATGATCAGGAGAGTCCGATTCAATGAGATTGAGAATCTGATGGGCGTGATCACATTTTCCCACCTGCTGATAGCTATCATACAGAATCAAAAGAAGATCAGAGAAGGCAGGAAACGTCTGATCGGCGCAGGCAAGATCGGTTGACTCCACTAAGTAGACCACCTCTCCATACTTTTTCCCCAGATAGTAGGCAAGCGCAGTGGCATATTCGATCTCTTGCCTCCTAGCTTTAGCCTCTAGAGGGATGAGGCAAAGCGCCCGTTTAAAGCCTGTGATGGCGCGATAAAGATCAAAATCTTGGGCAAAGGTGAGGGCAATCGCGTACTCTTTTCCCCAGTCACTCTGGTACTCTTTAGCCGAAAGAGGGGAAAAGGGGGAAACAGAGAAGTCTTGTGGCAGGTAGAGAGCGATTCTCTTTTCTCTTTGTACTTCCTTAGGATGAGGAGGCTCAGAGATAACGGGTTCGATCGTATTGGGCACTCTGTGGTAGCATCCGGATACAAAAGAGACGAGTGTGATGAGGAGGATTAAGCGTTTAAACATGCTGTCATTTTCATGATTTTCTTAATTTTAGGCGA
This sequence comes from Chlamydiales bacterium, assembly GCA_022601445.1. Taxonomy (GTDB): domain Bacteria; phylum Chlamydiota; class Chlamydiia; order Chlamydiales; family JAAKFR01; genus JAJACP01. The sequence continues at coordinate 104,836 of JAJACP010000002.1, forward strand.
GCACTAGTGACAAGCTAGGAAAAGTCGGGAATGGTTCTGACCATAAACTCATCAAACAATGGAACCGTGAAGGCAATATATCCGTAGGAGGGGCTATAAATCATCCCTTTCTTCATAAGATTCGCCCTCACAGGACTTAACCCAGAGACTTTTGAGTCGAATTTATATGCGATATCGGCAACTTTATAAGGCTCTTTTCCCAAAGACGCCATCATCCTTAAAAACTCTCTCTCTTTAGGCGTTAATCGATCAAAACGCAATCTGAAAAAATTATGATCCAGCTGATCAATGACTTCATTTGTCGTTTTTTCAACCACATCTAACGTAATGGGACTTGACTCAGCTTGATTCCAAACCTTATATCCCCACTCCTGGACAAAGTAAGGGTAGCCCTTAGTATGCACATAAATGTTTTCAAGCGCTTGCTCATCAAACTCTACTAAGGCAGCAAGAGCGGGATCTCTTAACGCTTTGTACGTATCTTCTCTTGATAGTTCACCGATGATGGGGAAATTAAATAAGCGTTCAGCATAAGACCTTGATTCTCCCGCAAGACCAGGCAAAACAGGGAGTCCTGCCCCAAGTAACAGCACAGGAAGCTGTTTTTGTTGAAGTTTATGCATAGACATAATCAAAGCGCCCAGTTCCTGCCTTGAAAGATACTGAATTTCGTCTACCAAAACAGCAACAGCACTGTTTCGATCAAAAACAGCCTCTCCTATAGCAGTAAACAGCTGAGGTAAGTCTATTTCTAAATCACCACTATCGGCAGAACCTAACTCAGGTTCCACATCCAAGCTCAGCGAGATTTCACCATAACTGATTTTCAAAACTCCCACAAAACTTTTTAAAACAGCAAGAGCCTGTTTTGCTTTATTCCCGACTCCTGCCATCTTATCTAGACTGAAAAGTAGTGTTCTCAAATAAGGCACCAGTAGAGCACCAAGGGGTTTAGCTTCGTGAGCTTCTATAAAAATTGTTTTGAAACCTGTCTGTTCAGCCCTCCTTTGGATCTCATTTAGCAATACTGTTTTTCCCACACCTCGCAAACCAGTCAGTAATAAGCTCTTTTCTGGTTTACGCGCCTTAATTCTGCCTAGCAAAATTTCTGCTTGTCTAAGGACAGGATCTCTACCCACTAACTCGGGTGGCGGAGCCCCTGCTCCAGGGGAATAGGGATTTTTAACAGGGTCCATTCTGACTCACATCAAAAGTTATACTTACAGCAGAAAACTGCTATAACCAGCTATATCTTTGTATAAGTTACCAAGCTTTCTGCTTAAGAACATGGCAAGCACTAGTCTCATGCACACAAAACGATGCTTTTGTGTGCATGAGTGCCTAACGTGCACACAAAACAGTGCTTTTGTGTGCACGTTATTGAACTACAAATTATCTAACCTTGAATTCCAATTACTTAGCAAATCAAAAAGATCCTTGTTGATATAAAAATTTTCCTTCCCTATTCGATGCTTAAACAGAACTCCAACAGCAACAAGTTCATCAAGGTACTTACCAGCCGTGTTTCGATGCACTTTAAGCTCTTCAGTAACAAAGTCAATTTTAGTATAGGGGTGGCGAAATAAGTTATTCAAGAGGTCTTGACTGTAAATTTTGGGTAAGTGCTCACGTATTTTTACCTTATGATGATTCATGAGAGCTTTAATACTTTGGACTAATTGAATGGTTTGCAGCGAAGTTTGAGCCACTCCCTCTAGCATGAATAAAACCCACTCCTCCCAGGCTTGAGACATGCGTACAGCCTGCAACAAACGATAGTACTCAGCTTTATTTTGGTTGATATAGCGTGAAAGATATAAAACGGGGATATTCAGCAGCCCTTCTTTGACCAGGTAGAGAACATTAATAATGCGTCCAGCTCTACCATTACCATCATAAAAGGGATGAATACTTTCAAATTGATGATGAATGATTGCCATCTTAACCAAGGAATCAGTCTCATCCAGAGCATTATTATTAATGAATTGTTCCAAGTTATTCATGAGCTTAATGACCTTAACTTCCTCTTGAGGAGGAGTATATACAATTTCACCGGTCTGCTCATTTTTTAGATCAGTGCCTGGCAACTTACGAAACCCAGCATTGTTTTCGATAATAGATGCGTGGAGAGAGATGATATCATTGCTAGTGAGCAGACCCGTTTTTAAGACTTTTTTATACCCACTTTCAAGGGCTTTCACATAATTGTAGACTTCTTTGGCTGCTACACTACTGAACTGTTGGGTGGATAGGTCACTTTTAAAAAGTTCGTCGTGCGTAGTGATGATGTTTTCAATAGCAGAACTATCTTTAGCTTCTTGAAGTGAGAGCGTGTTAATGAGAATTGCCTGGTTGGGAACGCTATTAGCAACCCCTTTAAGTTCTCCTAAAGCACTACGAGCAAGAGTGAGTTTTCTCAGCACCTGCTTCGTTTCTAATTCGATTTGAAGAGGAAGGAGTGGTATTTGATAAGTCATGCTTTTCTTCCCACAAACTAAGAGCTTTGAATCTATGCTATCCTATAGTGAATTGCAACAAAAGTTTAGGCATGTTTTGAAAATTGTATTTTAAGAAAACATAAAGCTTCGTTAGGATGTGAGCAAAAAATGGAGCCTACATGTTTCGATTTCTCATTCTACTCATGCTACCCTCTCTTGTGTGGGGCGTTTCCACAAGCGCGCCTGTCAACATCTCCTCAGTAGGGGGCAATAGCAGTCCACAAATTGCACTCGCAGACAATGGAAATGCCGTGGCCCTTTGGACAGCATTCCCCAATCAAATTTTTGTCTCCAACTTTACAGCTGCCACTGGGCTGTGGAGCGGGCCAATCACGCTCACGCTGGGAAACGCACCGCAACTGGCCATCGACGGAACGGGCAATGCAATTGTCGTGTGGGTCACCTCCACCAGCCAGATTAATGCTTCTCGATTTGACGTCGCCTCGCAGACGTGGTCAGCAGCCGTTTTAGTCTCCTCAACAGGAGGCGTGAATACGTTTCCTCAGATTGCAATGAATGGAAATGGAGTCGCTCTTGTGGTGTGGCTGCAGGGTACCAATCAGGTGCTTGCTTCAAGCTTTAATCCCAACACGTTTGCCTTTTCGACTCCCACAACTTTTTTATCGAACACCAATCCGGCTGGATTTGCGCTCGATAATAACAATACAGGGATTGCGATTTGGCAGAATTTTCCCACCGGCCTGATTCAGACGTCCCGTATTTTTGTTCCCTAGTGATCTGGACAACGGGGAGGGGGGTAAGTTTCACACTCAGGAGCCAGCTCGGTGCCACAATCATAGATTGAGCAGGGATGACTCTCAAAATTGTAGTCATACCCTTCTTGGTTGGTGAGCTCAAGCGCCTCATGCACGTTGGTGACAACTTTGGGACGGATGAACAGAATGAGATTCCGCTTGGTCCGCTGCTCAACATTGCGCGCAAAAAGCGGCCCAATTAAAGGAAGTGTCCCTAAACAAGGGATTCCTGAGCGAATATCCAAGGTATTATCTCGAATATGTCCACTCATGACCAAAAAGCAGCCGTCAGGGACATGCACACGGGTTGTAGTGAGGGTTTTATTCGTGGTAGGCGTTAAGTTGGACGCACCAGAAGTTCCATCTACTTCTGCAATGGTTTGGTCGATCTGCAGAGTCACGACATTATTGGGCGCAATCGTCGGTGTGACATACAAACCCACACCAATATCTTCATACTGAATGTTCTGTGTCACCGATCCCGTTTGCTGGATCACCGTACTTGTGGTTTGGTAGGGAATGTTTTGCCCCACAAAGAAGCTGGCAGGTACGGTATCTTCTACCATCAAGCGGGGATTGAGTACAATTTTGGTCTGCGCCTCTTCATCTAGCGCACTCACCAAAGCTCCTAACGTTAAGAAAGACTGCCCATTGTGACGCAGAATATTTCCAATAATCCCCAAACCAAAAGCAGAGGTGGCATCTGAATTGACATTGCCTTGCAGTTGAGGAGGGGTAGGAAGCGCGACGTCGCGTCCAGGGTTGGGAATCGAGGGAGGGTTTGCCGCAGGGTTCGCCGCCACAAAGCGAGCAGGTGCCTGCAAGTTAGGACTTGGAGGAGCATTTGAGAGTAGACCTGAAGCGTAAGCGAGTTTGTTTTGCTCATCGCCCAATGCAATCCATTGCACACCAAAGTCTAAGGAATTAGTTAAGGTGGTGTCGATAATGAGAACTTCTACAAAAACCTGCTTAGGGGCTTGGTCGAGGTCATCCAAAAGATCGACGATTTTTTCTACTGCTGCGCTAGAACCCGTGATAATGATGGAGTTATTCACAGCTAGCCACTGAATACTGGAAATCGCATTCACAAATTCCACGTTTGCGATACCTGCAAACTGCAAGCTTGAACCAATTTCTTGGATGGCTTCAGCAATCTTATCTCCGGGCTGGTACTTGAGTTTGTACATGTGGAAGTTGTTGTTTGCCATTGCCTGAGGGGGGAGATCCACAACTTCTGTAATATCAGCAGTATCAAGCGCCGAGAGCACTTGAAGCGCTTTGTGATTGAGATAAGGAGTGGAAACTACAAAGATTTTCTGCGAAGAGGGTTGCGCAATAATCTGCATCGGATTGTCTTGAGACAAAGGAGCTAAAATTTCTTGAGCATACGCCACAAGTGCCGTTGGATACGCGCTTTTGACATGGTATTCCACAATATCAAAGGCTGCATTGGGCGTGTCGAGTGCGCTGAGTAGATCAGCGATGCGCTCGACATTGGAGGTAATGTCTGAAACGATGAGATGGCGTGTCTCCACTGAGACCTCCACGATCGCATCGGTTGAGAGCAGAGGACGGACAATACCCTGAATTTTGGTTGGATCGACATTATACAAACGAAAGACACGGGTGATTACAGCGGCATCGCAAGCATCGTCTACGTTGTTATCCGTGATCACCTTGGATACTTTCGACAGATTTTGATTTTTATAAATCAACACATTGTTACCCTGCTCAACAACAGAGAGACCGTGCATTTTCAGTACCTGAAGAAGTGCTGCCGAAAGATCTTCAACAGAGGTGGCATCCTCTGAAATAATGGTGATGCCAAACTGCAAATCCGCTTTATCAAAAACAAAATTGGTACCGGAGATTTTGCTGATAAACTGAATCAGCTCGATCACAGAAATATCCTCGAAATTGACTGTATATCCTTCCCCTCTTGATTCAGGTGCACAGTTGGGCTTGGGATAGAGCCCTTGTTGATCAAACTTGATATCTTCGAGGTGATCAAAATGAAATTCAGAACCAAGACGTTGGATATCGTTGGCTGGAGGCACAGACGCAGGCGCAGAAGGCTTGGGAGCTTCGTGCGAGTCTGGAGCAGAGGGACAAGCGGAAATGAGAGAGAGCTCTTCACACTCTGGAGCACTCTCTCCAGCAGAAAGATGCAGGGTCAAACCACAGAGAACTACGCACACACAATTTCGATAAAAATGACTCAGTCGCATTTGCCTAATTATAACTCGCCTTTTAAAATTGGGTATAGCCAAAATCTCTTTTTTTCTCACTCGATTCTTGCCATACTAATCACTGTCACAGGTCGCTCAAAAAAGGAGCGTCCCTCCTTATGCGAAACTTTTCTGAAAATTGCCTCCACCTGCTGCTGAGGATTGAGAAACAAATTTTCCATTAATGCTTCTAAAAACTGAGCCTCATCCAGTTCAATTTCTTCGACATGTTTCGCCTGTCCTGCCTGGAATGTGTGTAAAACAAGGGTATCGCCTACATTCCAATTTGAGTCAACCTCAATGAACTCTGTGGGGGTCAGAGTACCCAGTGGGGGGTTGTCAGCCGTTAAACGGCGGGGTGAATCACCTCCCTCCGGAAGATACCAAAGTGGGCTATACCCACATGAAATGTAAGAAAAGCGGCTTTCAGAAGGGAAAAGGGAGAGAAGGGAGAAAGAAAAACTCCATCCTTGTCTCTCTTTTAAAATTTCTTTGTTCAGAGCGCCGACAAAATCGGTAGGACGGTCTATAGTGTGTGCTAGAGCGCGCACCATTCCTTTGAGAACAGCAATTTGCAAAAGCCCTTCTACACCTGTTGTCAGCGACTCGCCCATCACCAAATTAAAGACCCCATCTCGCTGTTGAAAGAAGTCGTAGTAGACCGATGAGAGCGCTGTACTGCAATTGGAGGCAAGAGCGGTTTTTACCCGCGGCCATGAGGGTGCTTTTTGAGGAATCAAGATCGACTGCGCCTCGCGCAAGCTGTCGGTTAACTCTCCGAGATAATCACTGCCCCGCATATCTTTTTTCAAAAGATCCGAGGTGAGATAGGTGGAGGCCGCTGCAATAAAGTCGACAATATCTTCGTAACGATCTTTGGGGTTAGGCTGTAGTGCTTGTGCCAACATCTTTTGCAAACCGCGCGGCACATTCGAAAGGTGGACAACACCGTGGCAAAGCCGTCCCAAAACAAGCTCATAAGTGATCACACCCAATGCATACACGTCTGTGGAAAAGCTAACTTCAAGGGGGTTGTCGCGTTGCTCTGGGCTCATATAAACAGGGGTTCCCAGCGCGCGCGCTCTTTGCGGTGCCTCTTTTTCGGTATACATCTGGGAGATGCCAAAATCGATCACTTTTACTCCTCCTTGGGCGGTGAGCAAAATGTTTTCTGGCTTCAAATCGCGATGTATAATCCCGTGAGCATGTAGATGGGTTAAGGCGTGCCCAATTTGGATCACAACCTCTATGGCCCGCTTTAATGACATAGCCTCTTGCAGGATCATCTGCCGAAGGGAGATGCCCTGAATAAACTCCATGGCAATGTAGACGCCTCCCTCCCACTTTCCATGCCCAAATAACTTAACAATGTTAGGGTGATTGGTGAGCTCGATGATTTCAGCTTCACGTAAAAAGCGTTCAACCATTTCGGGATGAGAAACATATTTAGAGGAGAGCACTTTGATTGCAATAGGCTCAAACGTTTCGGGATGGATACCCAAATAGAGAAGGCTCATTCCCCCTTTGTCGAGCAAGCTCTCAATTTTATACCCTCCAATCTGACGCGGGAGTGTAGCAGGTCTAGCGGTAGACTCTTCCATCATAGAGAGAGGATACGGACACCAAGGGTCTCGCCTAATCGAATTAATTCCCCTCGCCCGACTTTCTTCCCGTTTACAACCAGATCGACTCCTTGCTCAGGTGCTGCATTGATCTCCAGTAGATTGCCTGGAGCCAGGTCCATCAGCTCTTTGGCCGTCATCCGCAGTCGCCCTACCTCTACCGTAAGTTGAATCGGAAGCTGCTCAGCGGATAGAATGGGCTCAGAAGGAGCAAGAGTCGTGGCTACCCCCTCTTCTTCCCCCTCCTCGGTAGGAAGTGGATCTCCATAAAGATCTTCTTCTTGTTCGCTCTCTTCTTCAAATGGGTTTTCATCCATAGCGTGGCCTACCTCTTCATAGCTGGGGTATTCAGTAAGTTTGATCCCCTTATCTTTAAAACGTCCTCGAAAGAGTGGGGTTTGATTGAGGGCCAAAACGACCCCTCCTTTTCCCTCTGCAGGGTCGTACGAGCAGTGATCGAGTAAGATAAAGTCGCCGGCACGCACCTCTTTCCAATCTTGAAAGCTCAACTGGGTGTGCCCTACTTCCAAGCTCACATCAACAGAAATTTTTTCACGCAGCTCATCTGAAAGGGAGGGAGGAGGAAGATTGGAAAAGTAACTCTTCCAGTCACGTCGAAAACTGTCAGGTACAAGCACCTTGCCCCAAAAATTTTGCTTCCCGATCGCACAAGAGACATCAACCACAAAACAGGCTTCTGACCCTACCCCCTCTTGTATCACTCCTTCTACTCCCTTAAGACGTGGGGATAGAGGAGAAGCAAACCCAAGCTCTTCTAACACGTGAAGCATTTCGGCGGCAAAATAGTGATAAAATCCTTGAATGAGTGAGGGATCGTAAAAATAGGCTGCCTCTTTCTCTCCTGCGAGTAACTCAGCCATCAGCCGCTTGAGATCGTGATCGGTTGTGACGAAATAAGCTGGTGCAGCAAGTGGTGCCCACTCAAAGGTCAACAACAGAGGGTTTTCACCTATTTCTGAGACAAGCTCACCTTCATTCAGCCACCCTTTTTCATGGTGCTTTATCTTGAGCAAAGAGGTCTTAAACAGCTCCTGAAGCCGCTTTTCTAAAAGCCCCCAGTCAAAAAGGGCCGGGTTACCGAACTGTGGTTTCTCCTCGAGCTCAAAAAGAGCTAGGTCCACTTGTTTGATCCAGTCGAGGGGTTTTTCTGTTGCCATTTTCACGATTCTATCTATTTGGTGTCACTATAGCGTAACCCATTATTCCGGGCCAGCGCCCTCTTCTTCACTTCTTTGTCTCTGTTGATCCGCTTCCCGACGCGTCTCGCCCGCTCCCGCTTCCAGTGGCTGAAAGGGAGATGGAAGAGGTTCTGCACGTGGCAGCGCCACCACGTGTTTCCCAATGCTCATTTCATGCACGGTGATGTTTTTAGCCTGCAACGCTTGAACCATATCCAAGAGCTGCTCTTTGTTTTTTTCCACCATTGTAATGGCCGTATTTTCCTGCTGCGGTGTCATGAAATTGTCAAAATGGATGACCAGTGCATTGTCTTGATAACTCAAGGTGAGGTTACTACCCGCAAACGCTTGGGGCACTTCAGCCGTACTAGAGAGGGTCATGGAAGCGAAGTCTTTGCCCCCCACCTGGCCCACTTTCATGTCTGCAACCATGGTTGAAATCAATTTACCCACAGCCTCAATAGAGGCTTTGACCTGGGTCGCATCTATCTGAGAGGCCTCTTCTATCGCTCCCAATTCTTCCTGTTGGCCAACCTGCTGTTTCAGCTCTTTGATCTCGTGCCCTTCTCCGGCAATATCGAACAAATTTTTCTTCTTCTCTTCGCCCGTTTTCTCATCTTTTTTTGGCATTTTGAAATCTTTTCCGCTTTTTTTGCTCTCTTTTGGTTCCCCATCATCCTTTGAGGGAGGGGTGCTTGATGATCTGCTTGGGGGAGGAACAGACATGACTTAAGACTCCTTTTTCTTTTTGCGGTGCGATTCGTACAGAACCTGGCCAATCTCGTCTTGCTCTTTGGCCTCTTCTTTAGCCAGCTCTATACGAGCCTCTTTTTCCCACTCTTTTTTGTGAGTTTCGATCTTTTTTTCTTCAATGCGTCTCTGGTTCAGCTCTTCTTTTGCCGCTTCAAGCTCACTCTCAGCAGCACGCACGTGCTGTTGTTGCTGCTGCACTTTCTCTTCTTCTTTGGCTAATTTCTCTTTGACCACCTTGAGATAAGCCTTCATCTGGAGGACTTCATCACTTGTGGTCCCTACATCAAGAACCTGACGCAGCTGAGCGAGCTTATCATTGTGATGATTTAAAACAGCGTCGCGCTCGGCTTCAACTTTTTTCAATTTTTCTTCTTCTACTTCCAAGGCGCGTTTTTTCTCTTCAACGACCCTCTCAGCCTTTTCAACCCGATCTTTTTTAACAGCAAGCACTTGTTCAAGAGGATATTTCAGCTTACGCATATCCTACCTAAAAAGAGCTTTTAGCTGCTGAACCGTCTCTTCTAAAGAACTTTTATCCTCAATGGTTTGCTTCAAAAAACGATTGAGTTTGTCAATGTGGTCAATCGCATAGTCTGCGTCGCGATCAGAGCCTCTTTTATACTCTCCGATGCGGATGAGCATTTCGTTTTTCCTGTAGTTGGCTAGCACCTCGCGCGCTTTACTTACCACCTTCAGCTGATCTTCAGGAGCGACTTCCGTTAAGAGGCGGCTGATCGAGGCCAAAACATCAATCGCCGGATAGTGGTAGGCTTGGGCCAACTGATTGGACAGAACGATATGCCCATCTAAAATCGATTTCACCTCATCGGCTACAGGTTCATTCATATCATCTCCAGCCACAAGAACCGTGTAGAAAGCAGTGATCGACCCTTTTTCAGAGTTTCCGGACCGCTCTAGAAGACGGGGCAAAGTCGAAAAAACAGAAGGTGTGTAGCCCGCACGTGCCGGAGGTTCTCCCGCTGCCAACCCCACCTCACGCAGTGCGCGTGCAAAACGGGTCACTGAGTCCATCATCAAAACAACCGTTTTTCCCTGATCACGGAAATATTCAGCGATCGCCGTACCCACATAAGCTGCGTTTAAACGGAGTTGAGATGCCTGATCCGAGGTCGAAACTACAATCACCGAACGGGCAATGCCCTCTTCACCTAAATCTTTTTCGATAAATTCGCGCACCTCACGACCCCGCTCACCAATCAGTGCAATCACATTGATATCGGCCTCAGCGTTGCGCGCAATCATCCCCAGAAGAGTCGATTTACCGACACCGGCTCCGGCAAAAATTCCAATTCTTTGGCCCCGTCCGCACGTCAAAAGGCCGTCGATACACCGTACACCGGTTGAAATCGGCTGTGTAATCCGCTCACGCGTTAAGGGATCGGGGGGAGCACGAAAAATCGGACAGGTTTCTGTGAGATTGAGAGGCCCTTTTGTATCCACATCAAGAGGCTCTCCTAGCCCGTTGAGAACCCTTCCTAAAAGCTCCGGCCCCACTTTAATGTGTAAAGCAAGACGGGTGGGAATCACCTCAGAAGAGGGACCAACTCCCGTCATCTCACCCAGAGGCGAGAGATAGACCTGATCTTGAGTAAAGCCGACTACTTCGGTGAGAAGAGGCGCAATACCCTCTCTTTTCACCAAACAGACCTCTCCAATACGCACCTGCGGCACAACAGCCTTGATCAACATCCCCACAACCTCTGTGATACGTCCCATCACGGTTGTGAGCTGCACATCTTCCAGTCGAGAAAGCAGGTGCTCGAAATCTTTGGTCGGATCGTCCTTGTTATCCAAGCTGCGTACTCATGAGTGTTTTAATCCCTGAAACCGTTCCTCCCACGATGCTGGCAAATAGCTCTCCTCTCTGAACCGCACGCTGCACGGAATACTGCAGCTTCAAAAAATCGGCCGGATTGGGATCTTTTTGCTTTCCCACATAGTTAAGAGCCGAGCTCAATGTCTCCTGCGAGCCATTGATCCATCTCGTAATATAGTTGAGAGCAGGTTCTCCAGACATATGTTGCGGCGGATTAAATTCACCCTGGCTGTTTTTAGCAATGTTGCGTATGTCTGGGTTCATCTTGTCGACAAGCTTATTGAGAGCCTGATAGTGCTCATCTGCAAACTTGCTCGTGACACTAGGATCCTGAAGATTGTTCTGTGCTGTGCTCAGTTGGGTTTTAAGTTTGTTAAGATGGTCACCGAGTTGCTCAGGAGACATCTGTTCCATTGTTTTTCCGGCATTTTCACGTGCCATATCCATGGGAGAGGGCTTTTCGCTCGGATTTGCCTCAACAGGCGCGCCCTCTTTGCCTGCTTCAGGCGGAAGAGAGAACGGTTTAGGCTCCTGGGCCTCTTCCCCAGAACCGAGTCCAGGCTTATCACGTCCATACTCAGGCGTAGGGGGAGTCGGAGTGACACCCGGATTGTTAATGTCTTCAACCATACTTACACTCTCCCTTTACTCTGGACCCGTTTGTACTTTATCTTGCAACTCCTTCTCCCAATCGAGCAGAGACTGTGCAAGCTGCCGAGTCGATTCTGCATCACTTTTATCCAGCACTTCTTGAGCCAATTGAGCCCCTGCTTCCAGCGCAGTTTGCTTTTCTTTTGAAGAGCCATCTTGCAAAACAGACAAAATATGCGAAAAAGCTAAAAAAGCCTGCGCCCGCCAGTTGGTCTGCTCCACTTGGAGAATCTCATTGAAATTCTTTTGCGCTACTTTGATATCCATTTTGTGCAGAGCAATCAGCCCATAGCCCATTTTTCGCGCCATATTCTGTGGGTCTACCACCCCAATGGCATTGAATAGTTTTTTCGCGCTCTCCTCGTCTCCCTGCTTAATTGCAACAAGACCACCCTCCACCAACAGCGGAAGATCCTCTCTGAAATCTTGAAGTGTTGCCATATCCATATTCCTCTAGCTTTTTTATTGTCCTTTAGTCGCACGAGCCATGGTAACCATCTCGTTGTTCACTGCGCTTAGTGTATTTGAAACAGCCTCAACGTACTGTGACATAATTTGCATATGGAACTGCATGTTAAACATAGTTCCTAAATTGACCGTACCGCCCGTTGAAGATTCCAACTGACTTAAGTACGACTTCACAGACTGCACATACTTTTCCAGTCCGCCGAGCATCTTAGTAAAATCGAACGATGCTGCGCCTTCGCCCATAAAATTCCCCCCTTAAAACATTTTACGATTACTACGCTGCACGACCTTTTGAAGGGCCAAATACCCATGAAGCAACGTCTGTGTTTGATCAAAACTTTTCTTATCTTCCCCCTGTCGCAATAGAGTTTTCAGTTGAGTCACACGCTCTTCAACTTGCTCCTTGATTGCACGCAGTTTTCCTGGATCTTTTAAATCCACCTCTAGATCGAAAGAATAATCAGCGACCTTATTCTTTTTTTTATCGCTTTCCATTCCAAACATAATTTAAACCTCTTAAACTCGTTTCACTATTTATTATATTCAATCTTATACTTCAAACCATCTTTCTCTAAAAAGATCGCGTTCGGCTGAATACTTGTAATCGTCATCTCATCCAGTTGATCGCCACGGGTCAAGATTCTACCATTAATCACCACGTTAATATTCACATCACCATGTTTCGAAAAACCTGTCACGCGATACTTGCCAGGATAGCGCTTATTGAGATCGATCACCCCCTGCTCAGGTGAGACAGCCACAACAAAATTCTTGATCGAGCGGATGCCAGGAATTTTCTCAAAAGACTCAACCAAGCTTTCGTATTCATAAACCTGCGTCGAGCTCACATAACCTGTCAAAAGAAGCTCTCCAGTAGAAAAGGCAACAGTCACAGCTCCAAATCCATGTTGAACCAGATGAGCCGTCACCTCATCTGTAATCTGCTGCTCAACAATCACCCGATTTTGGAGCAAATTGAGATAGTTAAAGTTCACATTCAAATAGTCGATTAGATCAGCAGACTGCTTATCTGTCTTAAGATAACCAGAGATCACAAAAACCCCAGCCTCTGGGGCGTGCATATTCACCCCCTTAAACGCAGGGATTTTTGACATCAAAATGTTCATCTCCTGCCAAATCGCTTCGTCATTGACCACATTATTATCGATGCCACGAATGAACGTGAGCCCATTGAGCTTATAAAGTAACTCGTTTAGCTGAATACCCGTCTCAACATGCCCCATTAAAAAGAGCTTGCCGCTTGAGGAATTGTAGGTAGAACGCACAGCTGGAAATTCCTTAAGCACCTCTTGAATATCAGCAAGATAATCCTTTTTTTCCGTCACAACTTCATCCGTCTGCAGCAAAGAGACCATCCCAATTCCAAATAGAACCGCAAACCCAGCCACAATCAGTGCCAAAATAAAGGTTCCTGCCGAAAGAGAGGGGCGAGACGGTTTTTTAGCTGGCTCAGGGGGCTCCTCTAGAAGCGCTTCTTCTGGCTCCTTCTCTTCTGGCTCAGGAGGCGTTTCAAAGACAGGAGCCATAATTGTCTCTGAAGGCGCCTCTCTGTCGATCAGCAGAAAAGCCGAGGTGCCCAGCGCCACCACCGTATTGGGCAAAAGCTGCTGGCTGCCCACAATCCGTTCCTTGTCGACAACCACTCCGTTGCGACTATCAAGATCTTCGACATACACCACGCCCTCTTGATCAATCAAGAGGCGCGCATGCTCACGAGAAACACTTAAATCATTGAAAATCAAATCACAAGTCGCAGGATCCGTCCCAACCAAGTAGTTTCTGTCACTGTCTAGGGCAAACTCTGCTCCCGTATTAGGGCCGGCAATCACCTTAATCACAAAACGCGTTGTCGGTGTCAGATCGATCGTCACATCCGGTGTTTCGATCTCCTCAAAAATCTCTTCGCGTGCAAGCTCTTCCTCTTCGGCTTCCCCTTCCTCTTCTTCTTCTATTTCTTTTAATTCCTCTTTACTTTCCTCTTCCGGAGGGGGAGAAAGTTCCTCTTCTTTCTCTTCCTCTTCATCAAGAAAAGCGCCCTCTACCTCAAACGCATATTCGGGCTCATAAGAAGCTGCAGGAGGCGCTCCCTCTGGGTAAAAATGAAAAACGGTTTCACCCAGGGTCACACGATCTCCCTCTTGAAGGAGTTTTTCTCCTTCAAAGCCAAGATCATTGACCAAAACAGGCGTGCGCTCACTTAGATTCTCAATCACATACCCTTCGCCGGTCTTGCGACAGACGAAGTGTTTGCGCGCCACTTGAGCATCCTCAACAACAAGTGTCACCTGCTCCGGATCACGTCCAATAGTCCATTCCTCGCCATTATCGAGAGAGAGGATTAACCCCTTCAGCACTCCTTCTTCGGCGATGAATTCAGCACTCATTCTCTAATCCCTAATCAGTTGGTTGTTCGATGAATTCAGTTGTTTCCGCTCTCCACGCGTCCGCGTAATTGACAAAGTCTTCAAGATAATCATGAAAATCTCGATAATTCAGTTGCTCAGGAAGAAAGGTAAGTAGGGTCACTTGTTTCCCCTCCCGATCCAATCCCAGAGCCGCCCCCCCCGTTTCTCTACCAAAAAGATTGGCTGTCATTGCTTTAAGCAAAAATTCCTCTTTTTTCTTTTCTGGGAGCGGAGCCACAGGCGTAACCAAACAAATGCCTGAGTGAGCATTTTCTCTCAAGGAGATATGCAAATTGGGCTCCAGGTAAAGCGAGTACGATCCATCCTCATTGGCAGAAATCGAGTCGGCTGCTACCATCTCCTCACTCAGTTGATCAATAAATTGCTTTAACACTTGCAAAAACACTTCCTCTACATTATTTATTTTTGTTCATCTTAACATAATCGTCCAATGAATTATGAGACATCTAATTTTAATCTTAACTTTCTCTTTATTTACCATTTCTTTAAACGGTATTAATATAGAACCGTGGGGAATGGATTCCGAGCTCGTCTATATCGAGCGTAAAAATCCACAAACCCAGGCACCCCAAAAACATAAAGGGCAACTCGCTTGCAGAGCGCTGATCCGTTTTTTTCAGGATTACATTTCACCCATAGACGGACCACGGAGCAGTTTTTATCCTACCAGCTCGCAATACGCTCTTGATGCAATTCAAAAGTACGGAGTCTTTCAAGGCATTTCACTTGGCTGCGACCGTTTAATGCGTGAAAATGATGAAGAGTGGGTGTATGAGCGTACTGACAAATATGGGATAGAGCGTAAGGTTGATCCTGTTCGGTGACAAGCTCAACCCATTGAAGCTTTAGTAGGTATAATAGGGATCTTCTGGAACTGAATCCTGAATGCTTGGTTCTGGTTGAGCTTGTCTTTCACGACGCTCTCTAGCCCGTTGTTGTGGAGGCTCCAGCTCAGGTTGTGAACCATAGGCAGAGACCACTCTATCGATTTCTTCTTTCATCTGTTGTTTCCTAACAGGGTCTTGCTCATTTAAGTACTGCTGGTAGTATGAAGAGAGATAGGCGCTCATCTCTTGCTCAATTTGGCGTTTTTTAGCATAGTCGCGTTCACGCATCGCCCATGATTTTTGTGTCTGGACATAGCGCAGGAGATCTCCTGGGTAGATGATCTCAGGCTGATAAGCACTTTCTTGCTGCGTACTTTGTTGATTTCCATTTACGTTCATTGCATTGGAATTGGAATTTCCATACTGAGCCATGACGTATAAGGGAATCAGTGCCAAGCAGCTAGTAAAAATGACTTTTTTCATTTCTGTTCCTTTGTTTAAACAAGCTTACTTAGTCACACAAGCAAGAGGCATGCCACTCTCTTTTTTGATAGATGATGAACCACCTTACTCATAAAGTGTTTGAGGCTGCTTCCATCCAACGCCAAATACCCCTTGCGCAAACCGGATTTTTGCCTGCTTATTGGTCAAGTTTGTGGACTCCCACATCATGACCATATTCCCTTCATGATCCATTTTTAAAAATGCAGTAGATGAGAGAGGTTCACCAGGAGAAGAAACAACCGCTGGTTTCTGCCAACTATCTCCTTTAGGCAGCTCAGCAGCACACAGCAAATAAAGCCCACTTTGGCGATCTTGAGCAAACCAATAAGCTACACAATTCCCCTGATCATCAAAACAAACTTGAACGTTAAGGCAATGATGCCCTACATCAGAAATTATGGTTGGTTTACTCCACACACCATTTTTAGGTAAGTAAGCTGCGTAAACATTTCCAGGAGGTGCATCTATCCATACCGCAATAGAGTTGAATTGGCAATCCATATCTACATTTAAACTGTAGCGAGCTCCACTTAAATGAAGCATGGGGAAAAAAAGACAAAATAGGACCAAAATTGCTTGTATCATCTTCATTTATAAATCACTTAATTTTTGAATATACAAATAGGCTGCAACTCCAACATCGACATCGTTGCTTTCAGCAAAGTTATTATTGATTTCAAGAGTCACCCCTGTTTCATTGACAACCCTAATGGAAGATGGGTTAGTCGTTATTTCAATGACTGTTGTGATCTGCGTCAGGCGAAAGTCGTCTTCGGGCGGATACGAAACACCACACTGCCCAGTCAGCTGCTGCGTTCCATTCGCAACCGGTGCGTTATTGATTGTTAAGTCAAAAAGTGGGACGGCAAGACCATTGAAATTTGCTGGGGCAATCCCAAAAGTGACCGCGAAGTATCCTGTATCATTTACGTTAAGCACGCCAGAATTGTTCGTGTATTGAAAAATGCTGCCAGCTCTAATGATTTGATCTTCAAACTCTACAACTGCCCCATCCAAAAGATCGTAATTCAAAGAATCCCTACCCAAAAGGTAGATGTAGGCAAAATCGGTTGAGCCGCTACTACTAGCTCCTGTTGGTCCCGTAGGACCTGTGGGTCCCGTAGGACCTGTGGGTCCAGTAGGACCTGTAGGTCCCGTAGGGCCTGTAGGTCCGGTAGGACCAGTTGGACCTGTAGGGCCTGTAGGGCCTGTTGGACCTGTGGGTCCAGTAGGACCCGTTGGTCCAGTAGGACCTGTTGGCCCCGTAGGACCTGTAGGACCTGTGGGTCCGGTAGGACCTGTTGACCCAGTCGGGCCTGTAGGTCCAGTAGGACCTGTGGGGCCAGTTGGCCCAGTTGGACCAGTAGGGCCTGTGGGTCCCGTAGGACCCGTTGGTCCAGTAGGACCCGTTGGTCCAGTAGGACCTGTTGGCCCAGTCGGGCCTGTGGGTCCCGTAGGACCCGTTGGTCCAGTAGGACCTGTTGGCCCAGTCGGGCCTGTGGGTCCGGTAGGGCCCGTTGGTCCCGTAGGACCTGTGGGTCCAGTAGGACCTGTTGGCCCAGTCGGGCCTGTGGGTCCAGTAGGACCTGTTGGCCCAGTCGGGCCTGTGGGTCCGGTAGGGCCCGTTGGTCCCGTAGGACCTGTAGGGCCAGTAGGACCTGTGGGTCCAGTTGGACCAGTCGGTCCGGTAGGACCTGTGGGTCCAGTTGGACCAGTCGGTCCGGTAGGACCTGTGGGTCCAGTAGGACCTGTGTGTCCAGTAGGACCTGTGTGTCCAGTTGGACCTGTTGGTCCAGTAGGACCAGTCGATCCGGTAGGGCCAGTAGGACCTGTGGGTCCAGTTGGACCAGTCGGTCCGGTGGGGCCTGTAGGTCCAGTAGCTCCATCTGCACCTGTGGGACCTGTTGGTCCAGTAGGACCTGTGTGTCCAGTAGGACCTGTTGGTCCAGTAGGACCCGTAGGACCTGTGGGTCCAGTAGCTCC
>JAJACP010000002.1:122706-225151 GCA_022601445.1 Chlamydiales bacterium
CATCTGCACCTGTGGGACCTGTGGGCCCAACTAGTCCCTGGGCTCCTGTTGGGCCAGTAGGACCTGTGGGTCCAGTAGCTCCATCTGCACCTGTGGGACCTGTGGGCCCAACTAGTCCCTGGGCTCCTGTTGGGCCAGTAGGACCTGTGGGTCCAGTAGTTCCTGTACCCGAACCAGCAGGTCCTGTCGGACCGGTAGGACCTGTTGTCCCCGTACCTGAACCTGCAGGGCCGGTGGGACCCGTTGGACCAGGGGGGCCTGGACGCGGAGGATCGCAACTGCCCACCTTAGGAAAGTCAACATCCGCAAGGGGATCCGCAGAAAGAGAGTGCATCCCTCCCAAAGGAACAAACAACAGGGAAATGAGACAAAAAAAACGCAACATCGCGCGACTTTTAGTATTACGAACCCAAAAAAGTACTTTGTTAAGAAATATTTAAGCAACCGAAATCAGGAAAAAAGCCAAAATAGACTGTGTTGAAAACGCTAGTCAACACTAAGTGTGAAACTTAGCTAAAGCATAAGCGTTGCGTGTGGGTTCGCTCGGGAGTTGCTTGTTTGCTGGAAAGCAGTTTTCCTCCCCAAACTCGTGGATCAATCCGGCCTCCTCAAGCACTTTCCATACTTCCGGAGCGACGCCACTGAGCATTAATCTCCTGTGCGTGCCATTTAAGTACTTAAAGACCTGCCTGAGAGCCAAGCAGATAGAGGCATCTATGTAGCGCGTGTTTAAAAGCTGGATGATCACCACTTTAATCGCCTCATCTTCGGCAATGTTACGCAGCTTTGTCTGCACAACATCAGCCGCTCCAAAAAAGAGCTCCCCTTCTGCTTGTAAAATACAAATACGTGGATCAGGACGCTCTTCTTCCCACTCGACCCGTCTTAACTTGCCGACGTTGTTAAAAGCGTACTCGATCAGGTCGGGAGCAGCAGCGCGCTTTAAGTAGAGCACGATGGAGAGTGCAATGCCAATATAGAGCGCGACATCTAGCGTGAAAACCATTGTTGAAAAAAGGGTGATCACGACGATAAAGGCATCTCCTCTGGTTGCCTTCAAACAAATGAAAAAGTGTTTGAAATTCACCATTGTGTAGGCCGTGAAGATCATCAGAGCACTTAAAGCAGCAATCGGAATGCGATTCACCAAAAAACCCAAAGAAACCACAAATAGAAAAACAAATCCCCCGCTCAAGATGGCGGCAAACCGAGTTTGAGCCCCTGCTGTCTTGTTAAGAGCGCTTCTAGAAAAACTCCCTGAGCTGGGCATAGCTCCAAAAAAGGCAGAGAGAAAGTTGCTCATTCCTAGCCCGTAAATCTCTTGATTATCATTGTACAAAGGCTCTTTTGAACGCGTGTAGCCGCGTCCAATTGCCGTGGCTTCCAAAATAGTTAAAAGCGTCACTGCAAGCGCCAAAGGGATCATCTTGATCACAATACGAAAATCAAAGGAAGGGGGCTTAAACTTGGGAAAATCTGTGAAAACGGGACCGATATCTTGCAGCAGGCTCACGCGCTCCACAGGCTCTCCTTCCATGACATCAAAAGCGCCTTGTGCCTCTTCAGGCGCCAAATTAAAAAGGGCGACAAGTCCACCAGCAACAATGAATACGATCGCGGCGCCTGGAATCTTTTGGGAGGTTCGATAGAGGACAATCAGCAGCGCTAAACAACCCACCGCGAGCAGTGTTGTCGGAATATGCAGATGATTAATCTGGGAAATCAAGTACGATCCGTGTTGATAGATCGGATGATAGCCGTCAAGTTCACGCACGCCGAAAAAAGGAAAAAGCTGCGTCACCACGATGGCCACCGCACCTCCAGCTACATACCCCACAACAACCGAACGACTCGTGAACTGCGTTAACCTGCCAAGTCTTAGCAAACCGGCGAAAATTTGAAAAACACCAACTAAGAGCACAATTTGCAAAATAATACTCAGTGCAATTAGGTCGCGCTCCGTACCTGTGGCATCTCTGAAGTGGGTGTGAAGAATCTCTGAGGCTCCAGACTGAATCAAAATGGCCACCATATTGGTGGTTCCAGAGACCAAAAAACGAGACTGGCCAAAGGCTGCAGTAAAAATAGTGCCAAAAATCACCGACCAGATCCCTGCCGAGGTAGGAAGATCGGCTAAAAAAGCGTAGGCCATCGCTTGAGGCAGAGCCATTAAAGCAACAGATAGAGCAGCAAGGAGATCCCCTCTTAGAAACGGTAGCTGATATTTTTTTAAATCTGCCCAAAAGGGAAGGGGGTTGAGGTCGTGCATGACCCCATATCATCAAAAACTTTGAATAGTTTCAATTACCCTTTTCCTTTATAATCTTTCTACTATGTATAAGCTCGCAATTGTCGGAAGACCAAATGTAGGGAAATCAGCCCTTTTTAATCGCATCTGCAGTAAAAGAATTGCCATTGTGGATGAGGCGGAAGGGATCACGCGTGATCGCCTCTACGCTGAGGCCGACGCTTTTGGCACTCCCTTTGAAGTGATCGATACCGGTGGAATTGATCCTCAATCGGCTGATCAGTTTCGTGAGGAAATTCGGCAGCAAGCCGAAATTGCCATCTCAGAAGCTGACACGTTGGTGATGGTGGTCGATGGTCGAGCAGGCTTGACGGCTCTTGATGAAGAGCTTGCCCATCTTCTTCTTAAAACAGGGAAGCCTCTTACACTTGCGATCAATAAGATTGACGACCAGAAGCATGAAGAGTGTGTGCATGCCTTTTACTCTCTTGGCATCTCACACATGATCGCCATCTCTGCAGCGCAGGGGTATCAAATTGCTGAGCTGCTCGAAATCGCGTGGGAAGGCTTTACCAAGCGAGAAGAGGAGAAAGCAGATCAAGGAATCGGTTTGGCTGTTGTCGGCCGGGCGAATACAGGAAAATCGACTCTAGTCAATGCCCTGCTCGATGAGCCCAGATGCGTTGTGAGTGCGATTGCCGGCACAACGCGCGACAGCGTCGACATCCCGATTCAGGTGGGAGAGACTCTTTACACTTTGATTGACACAGCTGGAATCCGTCGCAAAAAAGCAGAGCATGAGGTCGTCGACAAATTTGCTGCGCTGCGCACAGAAAGAGCGATTACCCGCTCGAATGTCTGTCTTCTTCTTTTTGATGTGCAAGAGGGGATCACCACCCAAGAGAAGCGGATCGTCTCTCAGATCGAAAAAGAGGGAAAAAGCTGTATTGTATTGATGAATAAGTGGGATCTGGTGACCGGATACCGGATGGAGCACGCCCTTCAGGCGCTCTATCAAGAGTGTCCGTTTTTGACGCATTGTCCAGTACTTTTTATTTCAGCAAAAGAGAAGCGAAACCTCGATAAGATTTTCCAGACAGTTGAGGAGGTTTATGCGGCTTCTAAAACGCGGATTTCTACACACCAGCTCAACACATTTGTGGAAAGAGCCATGCAGCTCAATCATCCACCTATGCTTACTGGAAAAAGACTACGGGTCTACTACATGACCCAAGTCGATGTGCAGCCACCTCGCTTTGTTCTTTTTGTGAATAATCCTTCTTTGATGCCCGAAACATATAAGCGGTATCTTGTAAATCAGTTTAGGAAAAAGTATACTTTTTCGGGAACTCCCCTGCAGCTCCATCTACGCGGGAAAAAAGGCGCCGCTAGAGCGGATTAACCTGAAATTCGGGTTAAATAGCTTCTTGGACTAGTGGGACTTCCTCTACATACTGCAATGCCTCCCACAGGTCATGATTCATTTGTAAATTAAGCCAGAACTGGGGAGAAGTTCCCAAAGCCTGGGCAAAATAGAGCGCCGTTTCCACCGTAACTCCGCGTTTTCCATGAATAATTTCACTTAATTTAGCATTTGTCCAAGATCCTCCTAAATGGCGGACAAACTGGGCTTGACTAATGCCCATGGGCTTTAAGAAGTGATCTAGTAAGATCTTCCCAGGATGAGTAGGCTGTCGTTTTTTAGGAACCATAATTATCTCCTTTAGTGGTAATCAATGATTTCAACTTCTTGAGAGTGGCCATCGCGCCACAAAAAAACGATGCGCCATTGATTGTTGATCCGAATACTATGTTTACTCTTTAGATCTCCTTTGAGCTTTTCTAAGCGATTTCCTGGTGGAACTCTTAGATCATTCAGTTCTTGAGCAGCGTCTAAAATATCAAGTTTTTCACGTGCAAGTGTATGCAAATGGCGTGGCAACTGACGAGCAGCTTTAGAATTTATACCATCGTAGAGGTCTTCAGCGCACTTGTTGCCAAAACTCTTAATCACTTATTCCTATTTTATCGTAAATCGATAAATTTTGCAAGTTTTTCAGCTCAGCCCTTAATCCGAGGGCTCTTGGTAGCTGAGTAGGTCGATAAGCTCTGAACGAGAAAACTTCTTGAGCACAGCCTGATCATCAGATGCAACAACGTCTTCCATCAACTGCCCCTTTTTGGTGATCATGGCATCGATCTTTTCCTCAATCGTCCCCTTGGTAATCAGCTTGTAAACTTGCACTCCCCACTTCTGCCCAATCCGGTGAACACGGTCGATGGCCTGATTTTCGCGCGCGGCATTCCACCACCTGTCATACATGACCACCACACTGGCCGCCGTTAAATCAATTCCTAAACCCGCCGCCTGAAGAGATCCGATAAAAACCACACACTCGGGATCTTCCTGAAAGCGTTTTAACTCTTCACGTCGATTAACCGTATCTCCTCGAATATGCGCATACCCCCACCCCTGCTCCTGCAAGTAATTTTCCATAATATCGAGCATGTGAAGATACTGGGAGAAGACAACCACTTTCTGCTGACTTTCGCGCGCCTCTTCCAGAAGCTCGACAAAAAGATCCCACTTGCTGGAACTATACTTTTTGTAGTTGCCAGGATCTTTCTCAACAAGAGCAGGATGGTTGCAAATCTGCTTGAGACGGGAGAGAAGGGCAAAAACGTGCATATAGTTGACCGAGGTCTCTCGGTCACGTAATTGAGCAATCAATTCATCTCGATTCTGAGAGAGCATCTCTTTATAAAGCGTCAATTGATCAGAAGAGAGGTCACAATACGACTTATCTTCGCTCTTTTCAGGAAGCTCTTGGAGCACCTCGACCTTCTTCCTGCGCAAAACAAAAGGACGAATGAATTGAGAAAGGCGATTTCTTTGCTCAACATCAAAATCTCTCTCAATCGGATTGATAAACATCTCGCGAAAACGAGCTTCTGAGGGCATATATCCTGGCAAAACAATATCAAAAAGGGCCTTCAATTCACGTAAATTATTCTCAATGGGAGTTCCTGTTAATCCGAGACGCATGCGTGCATTGACATGGGTGAGAGCGGTGTGCACACGACTTGATGGATTTTTTGCGACTTGAATTTCATCAAAAACCGCGACCTCGAAGGGGATTTTTTCAATCGACTTCTTTTCCATACGGAGAATGCCATAGGTCGTGAGAATCAGCCCCTCTTTGGGAAGGCGTTTCAAAGAGCGGTTTAATCCATGAAATGTGTGGACTTTCATTTTAGGCAAGAAGGTCGCCAGCTTATCTTGCCAGTGATAGATCACAGAAGTAGGACAAACCACTAAAAAGCGTTTATGCGCACTCTCCTTTTGGTTCAGTGTCGCCGCTATGAGCGCCATCGCTTGGTGCGTTTTTCCCAAACCCATATCATCGCACAAAAGAGCTGAGAGCCCATTTTTGTACAAAAACCAGAGCCACTGTAGACCCGTTTGCTGATAGAGACGCAACTCACTCTCTAACCCTTTGGTACTAGGCGCTTCATGGGAGGTAAATGAACGGAGCTCATTTAGCAAATTGCATGTAATTTGAGCCATAGGAACATCTTCAGAAGGAGCCCGTAAAGCAAGCAACGCATCCAAGCGCATAAATTCTAAAGTGGTCAGCTGCACGGTTTGTAAATCAGAGTCAACCGGATGGGTAAGTTGAGGAATCCAACTAAAATTGGAGTCGTGTAGATCGATCAGTCCTCCATCGGTAAAAACAAAGCGCTGTTTTTTTTCATATGCCTTAGAGATCTGTGAAAGCGGGATCTGGCCATGCTCAGTATGAAAGGTGAACTGAGCCTTTAAGCCTCCCCCTGCTGTACGAACTAAGTAATGCAGCTCAAGATCACATTTCAGAGGGACTTTCAACCGTTTATCCCACTCTAGGATAGATTTTTTTAGCCTAGGAAACTCCTCTGTTAAAAAACGAGTTAAGTGATGAGAACCAACGATTTTCTCAGCTTGATACCCTTCCGGAAGGCGCATCTGAACCGGAAGTTCACAAAATCCCTCACCATCTATAAACACAAAATCACCAAAAAACTTCAGTCCCTTCTCTCCTTTGTAAATCGGCTTGATTCGAATCGATGTCTCAGAGACCACATTGACTGCCAGTCCCCTAGCTGTGAGTGGTAACCGCGTTGTAAAAAAGTTAGGAATATTTTCGATCTCTTCTTGATTTTTTCTGATAAAGCGCGCCACCTCCTCAGCTAATACCTCAATACCAGGGCGGACAACGAGTCCAAGCCGTGCATGTTTCTTAGAAAAAAAACCCTGTTTGGCGTAGTAAATCCAGTCACCAAAATCGTGCGAATCGACCGATTCTGGGTGTTTTTTCGTATGAAAACGGAGCACTCCCTCATCTGTGACGGTATACGTGAGATGAGATTCAATACTCGCAAGGTGGGTTTGGAACCCTTCCTGGCCATTTAACCAAATACGATGATGATTCACAAATTTGGAAACCTCTGGACCGGGTAAAACAGCCTCTTTCTCTTCAAACAAGAGATCAAGAACGGGGAAAAACCCCTTCTGCGGCAAGTAAGCCCACCCGTCGAAGAGGGCCGCTCTTGCACGTTGAAGATCACCCGGCTCAAAAAGATAAGCTGCAAAATGCCAGCTCCAGTTTCCATCGAAATGCATGGCATAGGAAAGTTTTTGCGGCTGGTCTGAAACAGAAATAAAGGGTTTTATTTCATTGGCAAACTCTTCTAAACATTCGGGGATACGCTCTTTTTCCACGAGTGAACAGGAGAGCAAAGAGGCGCTAGTTTTTGTAGAAAACCCAACGCCTGGGTAATAGGTCCAGATTCCGATTTGTTTGCTGGCACGCGTTTCACTACGGCTGGGTCCTACTTCACCATGCTTGATGTGGAGGCACTCTTCTTTTTCGTCGTAGGTGATCGACTCCACTTTTTCTTCTGAAGACTGGAGGAATTTAAAGGGGGAGCGCACCGTGGTGAGACTCGGTATCACTTGCTCTAAATCCTTCACACTCAAATTCCAGTCCATTGAAAAGAAAGGAAAGGTCACATGAACTCGCGTAGGAAACCCCTCAGAATCCTCTTCAAACCGAATCTCTGCCTCTTCTTGGTGAGCGAGCATCCACTTAGCAAGGTCAGACCAAAAACAGAGCGTATAGCGAAGGGTCGGACTCGGCCTGCCCTCCTTCCACCATGAAATCTCTTCTGCAGAAAGGTTAGAAAATTTAATCGAATTTTCAGGAGTTTCGCGGGGCCGCTCTTCAATCCACCCTTTAAGCAGTTTTTTTCCTATCTCCTCTTTGGCTTGAATCGAAAAGCGCATTTCTCCATCAAATTGATAACGGCCTGCTGAACTTTTCTTAAACAAGCGCTCGTCATATTGCATATAGTCCGCAGAAAGAGCGGAGAGAACATTCCAAAAAGAGGGCTCAAAACGGGCGTGCAGAGGCTTTTCATTTCCGTTAAAGATCTTCAGATACGCAATGGCGAGGTGGAGACACCCCCGTTCATCCTCCGAAGAGCATGAACAGAAGGCGTCTTGGATTGCGCTTTTTTCATCCAATTGAATAAAAGGCCAAAAGCTTTCATGACATCCATCATCATGAACTTCAAGTTGATAGGTTGAACCAGAAAAGGTCACATCCCTAACACACCCTTTTGCAAGGGCCCCTTCAGCATCCATTCTATAGGGCTCGATCTCCATAACCCCCCATCTTAACACAAAATAAGATTTGAGACCTTAGAAAAACTTACCCCATTCTACGTAAGAAGCTGGAGAACAAATGTGAGCGTCAATGTTCCGTAGAAGAGACGCTTCACATTTTGAAACCCATAGAGCTTGTGCAGAATATTCAAGACCGAAAGTAGAATCAGCGCTGGATAACACACCTTCAAAATCGGTCCCATAAAGGCGCTGATCCCTTCAAAGTGCAGCGTCGACACCAAAAAGGCCAAAGAAAGGGTGAGCAAGATGGAAACAGAGAAAGGCAATTTCTCCTTAAAAACCGTTTCGTGCAAAAACTCGGCAAAAACGGCTGTCAACGCGATTTCTGTGGTTAAACAGGCAAAAGAGACCGCAACCGAGGCAATCATTCCTGCATAGGGTCCTAAAATCTGATAGGCCAACGTGCCCAACATTTCGTGATTAGCCGCATTGCTGAGATCTCGACTATACCCAGCTGCAATATGGGAGAAACAGAGGTAAATAAGAGCCAGCAAAGAGGCCGCGATCAAGCTACCAATACAAGCAACTGTAATGAGGCGGCGACTGTTTTGAACAGAAACTTCTTTTATGCTCTGTCCTTTACGTAGACAAAGTAGGACAACGGAGGAGAAGAAAAAGGCTGCCAACAAGTCCATCGTGTTGTAGCCCTCTAGGACTCCCATAGAAAACGTTTGCCACCCCGTATAGGAAGAGGCCTCGGCCGAAGGCATCTGAAATAAGCCCTTCACCAAGATGAAGCCTAAGGAGAGAAGAAGGACTGGAGTGAGCACATAGCCCAGAAGGGTCAAAATTTTATTTGGTTTAAAAGTAAATAGGAAGATGACGAAGCAGGAGACCAAACTAAAGGTCGTCAAATTCACCCCTTTAATTTCTTCCAAGCCAAAAGCATTTAGAGTGGAAAACGAGATCGTGATACATCTGGGAATGCCTGCAAAGGGGCCGATCATGCCTAGAATCATCACGGCCACGATCGATCCTGGCAACCGTCCAATGCGCCGAAAAAAGGCCATGTAGTCTCCATTAAAGAGGAGCATGGCGAGTAGACCCATGAGTGGGACGAAAACAGCTGTGATAATGAGTCCAGAGACACCAAAAAAACTTTTATTTTGGGTGAGTTGCCCAAGAGCTAGGGGGAAAACGATATTTCCTGCACCAAAAAACATGGAGAACATGGCCAATCCAGTTGCCCATATGCTCGGTTTTTGATCTGTGGACTCCAGCGTGGTTTCCATCTTTCTATCCTTCATTTTAAAATGTTTCTTAATTGAATTTGCTTACAAACAGGGTGTGATAGAATACAAAAGAATATAGTCCCCTACGGGACAATAATGACAAGGCGGCGGAGAATGGCGTGTGTTGTGCGAAACATTTGCGAGTATGTTACATGAATTTCCATTTCGAAGCAAGAACAGGCGTAGGAAATTTTATATTTTCTTAATAATCCACAAATTTCGGTAAAAATGTGGAGTCAAACTCCACAAATTTTGACAATTTTGTGGAGTTTACCCGTAATCTGGCCCTGTCAAGCAACCGCTGATAGATTAATATAATCTTAATTTAAAAAGCTTATAATAGGTAACTTATACAACTAAATGAAGGAAAAATCATGGTTAGTCCAGTTTCTTCACCATCCAGTCAGCCAGGGATGCCTACTGTTAACCTCAGACAGAGAGGACGCTGCGTGTTCCTAAAAGCAGATGGCCCACTAGAGGAGACAGTTAAAGCCTTAATCATACGCTTGGGGATTTACGGAAACGAAGCCGCCTTCACACGGGTTGGGATAACTGTTGATAGGCAACCATGTGAGCTACAACCGAGTGATCAGCAGCTTATTCAGGCCTACTTCAATGAGGGCACGCTCCCTTTCCAAGGAGTGCGGGCAACCATTCAACAAGAGGCCAGCCCCCAGATGTCGCCACGACAACGTTGTTGGGAAGGGATCATCACTCACTGCCATCAACGCACCCAATCCAGGCTTCTACGCTGCTCCACCCAATTGTATCAACTAAGCGTTCATGCTTTCCGCCGTGTGAACCTACCTCAAAGAGGATTTTTACCAAGAGAACTCTCTTTTGCTCTTTGTGCACACGGGAAAAAATTTGTGCGTATCAACAGATGGCACTGCAGCCTTTATCACAATATATCATCAGTTTCTTTCTCATTCCACTTACTTCGCAGTTACTGTCCAAAACTCAAAACCTTGTTCATGAATGCTGCAAATGATTCCTTCTCTCCAAAAGAGCGAGCAGCTGGATTGCCCTCGTCGCTGAACTATTTGGTTATGTCTGGAGCTGAGGATATCGTTGGATTAAATAAAGTAATCGAATCGTGTACCCAGCTTAAAAAATTGGGGCTTTTCCACAATGACAACTTTGAACATCTTTCACTTAAACCGCTCCATCATCTTGAAGAGTTGGAGCTCATTTTTATTGATTGCGCAGGTGATACACTTAGTCACCTTGCACAAGAGATCCCTGGACTCACTGAACTATCTACGCTGAAAATCTTGGAATCTAAACTTCACAATCTTCGTGATTTGGCAAGAGTATTACCTAATCTCAACAATCTGAAAATTTTGAATCTCAATTGGAATAAAATCAGTGATGAAGGGGTCACTTTACTTGCTCAGCATTTACCTCGATCTCTTGAAAAGCTTTTCCTTAGGAGCAACACTATTCGTAATGAGGGAGCCCTGGCACTTGCGGCTGCGACTGCAGGTTTACCCGCTCTTCGAGTGGTCGATCTACAAGATAATTACCTCCGTTTGCATCGACATCCAACATTGGGCGAAACTCTTGGCAACCATCAAGCAACGTTTGTGATCGGGAGTCAACACGAGTGCGATGATGATTGAGAATCAGACAGTGATGATGGTGCTTAACAAGCATTTTCACTACTCAATCGCTGGCAAATAGGGCACTCCTCTGGATTATGGCGCCGAGCGGGGCAGTATTTGCGGGCGAAATGGATGATCTGCAAGTGAATCCGTCCCCACTCTTCCTCTTTGAAAAGTGCCTTCAAATCCTTTTCGACAGCCGCGACAGTCGTGCCTTTTGAGAGTCCCCAACGACGTGCACAGCGATAAATATGCGTATCCACAGGAAACGCAGGATGGCCAAACGCCTGCACCATGACCACTGAAGCTGTTTTGTGCCCTACACCAGGGAAAGCTTCTAGTTCATGAAACGTTTGCGGAACTTCCCCATTATGCTCCTCTAAAAGCAAACTGGAAAGCTCTTTGATTGCCCGGGCCTTTTGTGGGGAGAGGCCGACTGGTTGAATGATTTTGCGAATCTGCGCCACGGTTAGCTGAACCATCTCCTCTGGCGTCGAAGCTCTCTCAAATAGCTCGGGAGTGACGCGGTTTACCATGGCATCGGTCGAGCGGGCTGAGAGAAGCACGGCGATCAAAAGCGTGTAGGAATCTTTGTGCCGCAGGGGAATCGGCGGATCGGGAATGTATTGGTTAAGAAGGCGGCGAATCGTAGCTGGTGTCATTTACCTACACAAAACTGGGAGAAAATAGAAGAGAGTATATCTTCTCCAATATTTGTTCCAATAATCTGTCCGAGCTCCCTCAATGCTTGACGCATGTCTGCAGCTAAAAACTCGGGGGAAAGAGCCGCTTCTAAACCATTGATAAGAGCTGTGAGCGCCTCTACAGCACTTTTGAGCGCCTGCTGATGACGTGCTGATGTGATCAACACTTCATCTTTTGGAGGGGCTCCCTCACTCCAAATCAACCGGTGAACCGTCTCTTTGAGCTGATGCAAGCCCACTTTCTCTTTTGCCGAAAGCGCCACTTCGTAAGGATATGAAGAGTCGCTATGTGCTTTTTTAGGCAGGTCCGTTTTGTTCCAGACGACAATCGTTTTCTCTTTGGGAACGCTCCCTAGAAGTTCTTTTTCCTCAACTCCCAACTTTTTGGCTGTGTCGATCACGAGTAGAATGAGATCAGCCTCTTCCAGAGCCTCTTTTGAACGACGAATCCCCTCTTTTTCGACAATCTCTTCGGTCTCTCGAATGCCCGCCGTGTCAATCAAGCGAAACGGAAGACCGCCAAGCGTCATCTCCTCATGCAAAAGGTCGCGCGTTGTCCCGGCAACAGGAGTCACAATGGCCCGCTCTTTTTCAAGCAGCGCGTTCATTAATGAGGATTTACCTGCGTTAGGCGTGCCGGCAATACAAAGGGCAATTCCCTGCTCAATTTTTTGTCCGTCATGAAATGTCGCCATCAGCCGCTCCATCTCTTGACGCAACCGGCAGAGATCGGCAACAAGCTCTTCATGCGAGGCAAAGGCCAGTCCCTCTTCTGGGAAGTCCACCCACGCTTCTAAGATCGCAGCAATGCGGGTGAGCTCCTCTTGAAAAAGGCGCACTTTACGTGCGAGCCCTCCCTCTAGATGTTTGCCAGCGGCTGTGAAAGCTTGCTCACTTTTGGCACTGATCACTTTCTGAACTGCTTCGGCCTGGCTTAAATCGAGTTTTCCGTTCATGAAAGCCTTAAAGGTGAATTCCCCCGGAGAAGCGGGGCGAGCGCCTGCGGCAAGAGTAGCCTCAAGGACTTTTTGAGAAGCAATCATCCCTCCATGACACTGCAGTTCGACGGTATCTTCGCCTGTGTAAGACTTAGGGGCGCGCATCACTAAAAGGAGCGCTTCGTCCACTCGATTCCCTTCAAGATCGGAGATCACACCCAGATGAGCCGTGTGAGAGGGGTATGTTGAAACAGGGCCCGAAAAGATCCGCTCAGCCACAGCTACAGCCTCTTTGCCTGAGATGCGAATGATGCTGATTCCACCCTCCCCAGGAGGGGTGGCAATCGCGGCAATTGTTTCTCCCGATTGATAGGGGTTATGAATAAAGTCCATTTACAACCTTTACTAGAAGGGTTATATTCTATAACAATGAAACTTCTAATCCCAATCTTTTTTGTATTCAGCGCCTTGCCTCTTCTGGCTGATGAAGAAATTGAGGTGGTCCAAGAGCTCATCGCGGTCACTCAAAAAAATCTTCAAGCCCAAAAAGAGCTGCTAACGGCCCTTGTCCAGTTTAAGCAAGCGCGCCATGCGTTCGTCGAGGAACCAACTAGTCGCAAGCTAGCTACCAAGCTCGTAAAGGCCTCGATGTGTGTACAAAAACAAATTGAAACAGAGCACCTCGCTCACCTTTTTGAGTCTGATTTTTTGACTGAACTGCATTTTTTTAACCAACTCGGCACCCAACAAAAACCTTGAACAAGCCCATCCGTTATCTCGATAGACAATCTGGTGAACTGCGGACGGAAAAAGTCTATTGCGAGCCGGCTATCCGCTTTCTCTACGGCTCGCCCTTTGGTCGTTTTTTTGCACGCATTGTGGCAGGAGTTCCCCTTTTTTCGAAGCTATACGGTTGGTGGCAGTCACTACCGCTCACAAAAGGAAAAATCGCTCCTTTTGTCAAAAAGTTTGAACTCGATCCAGGCGAATTTGAGCTTCCTTTATCGGCCTACTCTTCTTTCAACGCGTTTTTTACCCGCAAGCTGAAGCCAGAAGCACGCCCTATCGGAAATGGTTTGATTCTTCCAGCCGATGGCCGCTACTTTTTTTACCAAAATATCGAGACGTGTGACGGATTTGTTGTGAAGGGAAAGAAGTTTTCCCTAGAACAAATCCTAGGAGATCGAGCTTTGGCCCACTCATATGCCAGTGGAAGCATGATCCTCGCTCGCCTCTGTCCTACCGACTACCATCGTTTCCACTTTCCCTGCGACTGCACACCTGGCCCCTCACGTCTGATCAACGGCCCACTCTACTCTGTCAACCCTCTTGCCACAAGAGAGAGAATCGACATTCTTGCCGAAAACAAACGGATGATCACACACTTACAAACAAAAGAGAGAGGTGAAATCCTCTTTATCGAAGTGGGCGCGACTAATGTGGGCTCTATTCATCAAACATTTACTGCAAATCAGCCTTATCAAAAAGGGGATGAAAAAGGCTTTTTCTCTTTTGGTGGCTCCTCACTCATTCTTCTTTTTCAATCAGATCAAATTCAAATTGATCCCTCTTTATTAACTAACTCTTCTCAAGGCATTGAAACTCTGTGTCTTTTTGGACAGACCATAGAATCTGTAAAATAATTGTTCTATTTAAATCTATAATTTTGGTATTACATAAGATGTGTTCATCATAATAGCCTTGTTTACTCTCGCTTTTGTCATCTACCTCACTATCCGTGACAGAACACGCACGCCTCGCTTCTCCGTCAGATCAATTCAAAAAACGCTCAAAGTGGTCTCTCGCCATATCCTTTTGGAGAATTGGCAAGAGGCGCAGGCCCTACTTAAACCTATTATTGCCAGTCGGTACAGAGGAAAAGAGGCCTCTCTTTTGCACCTACAAGTTCTTCGGGGAACAGGCCAATACGAAAAAGCACTCACAACAGCCATTCAATCAGCACGCCGTTATCCAGAAGAACTTTTGTTCCGCATGGAAGAGGGGCTCATTCTATTAGAAATGGGGCAGTCGAAAGAAGCATTGGATGCGTTTAAGGTCTGCGCTCCTATTATGCGTGGGGAAAAACCCTCTATCCATCTTGCAACCGCTTTAAAGCAAACAGGCTACATATCAGAAGCTTTTGAACTGCTAGAACCGTGGATTGAGCAGACTCAGAGTGGAGCGCTGATCGCCCTTGTCGGAGATATTTGCTTCGAACGGAAGCAATTTCAACAAGCGATTCCATTCTATTTGCGCGCCTTTGAGCTTGGACACCAGACGCACTTGGTTACCGTGCAATTAGGCCACGCTTTCCGCCGTTTAGGCAACCTCTCTGAGGCAGAAAAAATTTTCCGCCGCCTTCTGGAAAAAGACTCTTCTGATGTGATTGCCACGCTGGGCTTAGGCGCCTGCACTCGGGAGCGAGGACACGATTTAAAAGCGCTTCTTATCTACCAAGCGAGCGGCGCATGGCAAAGTGGAGACGCACGTCTACTCAAAGAGGCTGGATGGTGCGCGTTGCGAACAGGAAAAAATGAGCAAGCCGAACGCTACTTGTCCAGGGTCTTGCAGTACGAAAAATCAGACCCGCTCATCTACTCCCATTACGCTTTGGCCCTTGAAAATCAGCATAAATGGCAGGAGGCTGAGCAGGTCTACTTGCAACTCACTCTTCTATTTCCCTCTTATCCCCACGGCTATCGCGCTCTGGCATGGATGTTTGGAGTGGGGCTCACACAAACACTCTCTCAAGAGCAGGGAGTAAGTTTTGCTCATGTCGCTTTAAACCTAAATAGCGATCCCGTATCCTGGGAAATCTTGAGCGCATGCGAAGCTAGAACCGGAAACTTCGAGCGCGCCTATCAGATTCAAATGTCTCTCGCCACCCATGATGACTCCAAAGAGAAACGCATTCTGAGACAGCAAGCGTTGAGAAATTTGCGGAAACAACATCCTTTGGATGGACATCAAGTCACTCGTTCTCTTGTCGCATAACTCGAAATCGGTTATAATAATACAAATTATATAGGGCTAAAGAGACATGTTCGGATTTTTAAAAAAAGTTTTTGGCACATCGCAAGAAAGAACGATCAAGCGCTTCCGAAAAATGGTGGCGGAGGTCAATCAATGGGAAGAGAAATATCAGCAACTTTCTGACGAGCAATTGCGAGCCAAGACGACCGAATTTAAAGAGCGTTACCAGAAGGGAGAATCTCTTGATCAACTCCTACCCGAGGCGTACGCTGTCGTTAAAAACACCTGTCGCCGTTTATGTGGTTCTGATGTCCATGTCTCCGGATACGACCAAAAGTGGGATATGATTCCCTATGATGTGCAGGTCATCGGCGCCATCGCCCTGCATATGGGCTACATCTCAGAAATGCAAACAGGTGAGGGAAAAACACTCACTGCGACCATGCCTCTCTACTTAAACGCTCTTGCGGGAGACCCGGTTCACTTGGTCACGGTCAACGACTATCTTTGTAATCGAGATTGCCAATGGGTGGGATCCATCTTACGCTGGCTGGGACTCACGACAGGCGTTTTAACCAATGATACACCCCAGCACTTAAGAAAAGAGATCTACGGATCAGATGTTGTGTATGGAACAGCTTCTGAGTTTGGTTTTGATTACCTCCGTGATAACTCAATGGCCTCAACAGAGGAGGAGCAGGTCCAGCGCGGCTACTTCTTTGCTATTGTAGATGAGATTGACTCTATTTTAATTGATGAAGCGCGCACCCCCCTGATTATTTCGGGGCCCACCCCCAAAAGCCTTCAAATGTACGATCAGCTTAAGAGTGGAGTGGCCACTCTTGTTAGGATGCAGCGTGATCTGTGTAGCCGCCTGGGAAATGAGGCACGCAAAGTGCTCGACCCCTACCTGAATGATGCAGAGCTTCCAAAGGACAAAAAAGAATTGGAGAAGGTGCGTGAGGGGTGCCGCCGCTTATGGATGGTGAGCAAAGGAATGCCCCACAACCGTGTGCTCAGACGCGCACGTGAAAATCCTGATTTGCGTGCCGAGATCGACAAATGGGATGTCTATTTTCACTCGGATCAAAACAAAGAAGAGAAAATTGAGACGTTGGCAGAGCTTTTCATGGTTGTCGATGAAAAGGGAAGCGAGTTTGAACTAACAGACAAAGGAATCACCTCTTGGGCCGAGCTGACAGGTGGCTCTGTGAATGACTTTGTAATGCTCGACCTAGGCCACGAGTACGCTCAAGTCGATCAAGATCCAAAGGCTAGTGAAGAAGAGAAGCTTGAGAAAAAACTCGCTTTGAATGAGGAAGATGCGCATAGAAAAGAGCGCTCCCATAATATTCGACAGCTGCTGCGTGCTCACCTACTGATGGAAAAAGATGTCGACTACATTGTCGATGCCGACAAAATTGTGATTATTGATGAGCACACCGGTCGTCCCCAGCCTGGAAGACGGTTTTCCGATGGTCTGCACCAAGCGATCGAAGCTAAAGAGGGCGTGGCGATTCAGCGCGAAACGCAAACCTACGCCACCATTACGTTGCAAAACTACTTCCGCATGTACAACAAGCTCGCAGGAATGACAGGAACTGCCATTACTGAGGCAAACGAGTTCAAAGAGATCTACAAGCTCGATGTTCTGCAGATTCCCACCTATAAAGCGTGTCAGCGTGATGATTTCAATGATGAAATTTACATGACCGAGCGGGAAAAATATAACGCGATTCTTAAAGAAATTAAGGATGTGCATGGCAAAGGACGCCCGATCCTGATTGGAACGGAGACCGTTGAGGTTTCAGAAAAGCTCTCCCGTATTTTACGTCAAAACCAAATCGAACACACAGTCTTGAATGCCAAGCACCATGCCAGTGAGGCCGAAATCATCGCTGATGCCGGAAGCAAAGATGCTGTAACCGTCTCCACCAACATGGCAGGTCGTGGAACAGACATTAAACTCAAAGAGGGCGTCGCACAATTGGGCGGAATGCATGTCATTGGAACCACACGCCACCAATCACGCCGCATCGATAGGCAGCTCAGAGGACGGAGTGCTCGATTGGGCGATCCGGGCTCTTCTAAATTCTTTATCTCCTTTGAAGACCAATTGATGCGTCTATTTGCCTCACCTAAGCTCAACGCGCTAATTCAACGTTTTCGTCCTCCTGAAGGCGAGGCTATCTCAGCAAATATTTTAAACCGCTCGATTGAAACGGCCCAAAAACGGGTCGAGGGGCGTAATTACACAGTCCGCAAACATACACTTGAGTATGACGATGTGATGAATAAGCAACGTCAAGAGATCTACAGCTTCCGCAACGAAATTCTACGTAGCGGTGACCTGCTTCCTAACGCCCATGATCTGTTAAGTGAGGTCTGCGCAATTGAAGCAGCTGAGCACTTTCAGTCCCGTTCACAAGAAGGAGGATGGAATCCCGAAGAGTTTCGCCAAAAGCTCATGAGTCAATTCCCTGTTAGTTTTGAAGAGGGGTATTTTGATAGCGATCACTACACCTTAGAGCAGATCGAGCAGATGGCCACTGACAAAATCATAGAGGCCTTCGAGCACAAATATGCCCACGAGAAAGCCAAAGCAGAGCAGAGCAATCCAGAAGTGGATGCGGAAAAATTAGCACAAAACGGTGTACGGGCCGTTGTGATCCATAAAATCGATGAACTATGGCAAGAGCATCTGCTCACCATGGATCATTTACGCTCAGAAGTGAGTCTCCGCACGGTTGCTCAGCGTGACCCGCTTCTTGAATTTAAACATGAGGCCTTCCGCCTTTTCCACGAACTTACCCATCGTCTTCACGTCGAAGCGGCACGTAACTTGTTCAAAATCGAGATCTCTACCATGCACCCAGGCCTCTTCCAAGAACTCCTCAACGAGATCAATCTAGAAACCAATCGGATGATGTTTGACGAGATGCCTGATCGAGCCCCCCAAAACCCACCTGAAGAAGAGGTTTCTCATGCCGACCGCAAACCTGTCGGCATTCCTGCTCTGGCAGAACCTAAGGTAGGACGTAACGACCCCTGTCCTTGCAAAAGTGGCAAAAAATACAAGCATTGCTGCGGACTTTCAGAAAAAATTTAGTACACATTTATTAAAAATAGATGTCAGACACTAAAGGATTTAAAATGGGTTGAATCCTGCTCTCTTTAGTGAAAAAAGACCTCCTATTAAAATTAATCTTTTCTTTAAAGAATTGCTTGGCTATTGTGAACTTTCTGTAAACGCCCTTGTTGTGTCATTCTTTGAATTACTCAGCGAGGGAAATAAAACTACTCATGACAAGGAGTGCTTATGTTGAAATATGCAAGTTTATTGTTATCTCTATTCGCCCTATTGAGTTTTCCTACCTTTGCTGAAGAAACCAGCGCACAGAAACACTACTGCTCTGCTGAGCAGGTAGAGCTAAATGATGCCGTCATTTTAGTCCATCTAGATAGAAATCTAGTTGAAATTGATACACTCCTCGTGGATCAGGGTGGTATCTACTTTAATGAAGATGCGGTCCGTTGTTTTTATTGCAGACGGCCACTCAATCCGAAAAATACGTGTGAGTGCCCAACGATTCGCTAGCGAAGAGCGCGCCAGCCGAGGAAAAGAAGAGGGATGGCTCCCATAAAGTAGAAATAGGCGAAGCTCTGATTCCATTTTAGGGTAAGCACTCCTTCAGAAGAAAACAGAAGGAGCGCGAGCCCAAAGAGGGAGAAAACAACTCCAGGAAGAAGGAGCAGCAGGGCGATCATTTCGCGTTTTGTTGTCGTAGAGATATCTTCTTCTTCTTCTTCTTTCAACGGCTCAGCTTCTTCTCCTAGGGCTTGATCCCATTCCTCTTCGCTGACTGACATATCTTTGTTAAAAAGATTTGAATAGGGAGGAGAAGGAATCGCCTCTCGAGCACCTGCGGCGGGGGCATGGCTCTGGAAGGGGCTGGCAAACCCGTTGTAGGGCATGTTTTCTGGCTCTTGTGAGAGGTCGACACCACAATAGGGACACTGCGTGAGATGCAGCGCCACACTTCCGTCGCAATTCCAGCACAATCTCTTATCATTTTTCTTTGTCATCCGCCACTCCCAGAACGCTCTTTGAATCTAAACTCTAATTTTTACATATGCGCCAAGGAAAATCAAAGATTTATCCCGAATCGGAGAAATAAAATAATGGATCGCGTATAATCCGATCTCTACAGAAATAGATACAGGTGCATGAGATGAACAAACAACTCTTTGATTGTGTCGTGGTCGGAAGCGGACCTGGCGGGTATGTCGCAGCGATCCGAGCCGCACAACGTGGACTCAAAACAGCTCTGATCGAAGCAAGAGAAATGGGCGGCACCTGCCTAAACCGCGGCTGTATTCCATCCAAAGCATTGATCGCCAATGCTGAGGTTTTACGTAAAATTCAAGAGGCCGATCGTTTTGGTATCTCCGTCGACTCCTTTTCTTTTGATTATGCACAGATGAAAGAGAGAAAAGATCATGTGGTAGGGGGCATCCGTAAGGGGCTAGAAGGGTTGATCAAAAGCAATCAAATCACGGTTTTCCAGGGCTATGGAAAATTGATCTCTCCTCATGAGGTGACTGTCACCGGAAAAGATGAAGTGGTTTTGGAAGGCAAATCCATTATCCTAGCCACCGGTTCTGAGCCGCGTGCGCTCCCGGGAATCCCCTTTGACTACGAACGGATTCATGACTCTACCTCACTTCTAAATATCACCAAACTTCCCAAGCGCATCGCGATTATTGGCGGCGGTGTCATCGGGTGTGAGTTTGCCTGCCTCCACAACGCATTTGGTGTCGATGTCACCATTCTCGAGCTTCTTCCTACAATTCTTCCCACCGAGGGCAAAAACGTTTCAGACACATTGACAGCCTCGTTCAAAAAGAAAGGAATTAACATTGAGACAGGTGTCGTTGTAGAGCGTGTAGAACATAAAGAGAGAGGTATTGAGGTGCATCTTTCCGATGGACGTACTGTGGAAGCTGATAGTGCGCTCATCTCAACGGGACGGAAATACAACACCGATGCGATTGGATTGGAAAAGGCAGGGGTAATTGTCGAACGTGATGGCTCTATCCCTACAGATGAAACCCTACGCACCAATGTGCCCCATATTTTTGCCATTGGAGATATCACGGGAAAGTGGATCTTAGCACACGTTGCCTCACACCAAGGGATGATTGCGGCAGATAACGCAGCTGGAGTGCCTGCTCACATGAACTACAATGCTGTTCCCGCTGTCATCTTCACTAACCCAGAAGTAGGCACAATCGGTCTGACTCTTGAGCGCGCCATCGAGGCTGGATATGACGCCACCACAGGAAAATTTCCCTTTCAAGCTCTGGGCAAGTCACAAGCAACCATCGAAACAGAAGGATTTGCTCAGGTGATCATTGACAAGGCAACGGGACAAATTTTAGGCGCTCAAGTCGTGGGCTATGGAGCTGCCACCTTAATCGCAGAAATGGCTGTGGCCATCGGCAATGAGCTCACTATTCAATCGATTGGGGAGACCATCCACGCGCACCCAACAATTGCTGAAGCATGGATGGAAGCCGCCTTTTTGGCCGATGACATGCCTCTACATTTGCCTCCTAAACCCAAAAAATCTTAAGCCATGCGCAAACTCAACGTTTTACCTGATAACCCCGATGAAAAAGAGAGTGGCAATGCCGTAGGACCAGGAAGATTCCCCAAGTGGTTACACCGAAAGCTACCTAACGGGAACGCTCTTTGGAAAACTCAAGATGTGCTCGCTGAAAGCCGTCTCCCCACTGTTTGCGAGGAGGCTAAATGTCCCAATCTTCTGGAATGTTGGTCAAAAAAAACAGCTACTTTTTTAGCGATGGGCAAAACATGTACCCGCAGCTGCGGCTTTTGCGACATCGATTTTTCCAAGCAGCCCAAACCTCTAGAAGCCGATGAACCTCAAAGACTTGCCGATTCTGTTGCCAAGCTCGGTTTAAAACATGTTGTCATCACGATGGTCGCGCGTGACGACATCCCCGATGGAGGTGCTGACCACCTGGCTAAGATCATCCGGGCTGTGCGCGCACAAAACAGAGATGTCACCATTGAGGTCTTAACCTCAGATTTTCACGGAAGTTTAGAAGCTCTGCACACTGTTTTAGATGAAAAGCCTGAGATTTTTAATCACAATATCGAAACAGTCCGCGCCCTGACACCGCGCGTCCGCCACCGCGCCACCTATGAGCGCACGCTCTCGCTTCTCCGCGCTGTTCGGGAGTATGCGGAGGATTGCTACGTAAAATCGGGGCTCATGGTCGGGCTCGGAGAGAGTGACGAGCAGGTTCAAGAGACGATTCGAGATTTGAAAGAGGTTGGTTGCCAAATCATCACAATTGGCCACTATCTGCAGGCAAACCGCCACAAATTACGTGTTAAAAATTTTGTTTCCCCTGCTCAATTCGATGCTTACGCTCAATATGGAAAAAGTATCGGGATCGAGCATATCTATGCTGGTCCTTTTGTCCGTTCCAGCTATAATGCTTCTTCCTTATTCAACGAAGTCGTCACCCATGAACGATCCAGATAAAAAAAAATCCTACCAGTCTATTTTTGAAGAACTATCCCTAGATCACTCTTCTTCCACGGAGAAAAATGGACACGCCTTTCCCGGAGTTGGAGAAGAAGAGGAAGCGCATTACTTTGATGAAGGGGAGGCGAATTTAACAGACGAGCTCGATCATCAGGTACTGATGCACAGAGACGCGCATTTCGGTGGCGATTTCAAGGTCATGCTCACCTACTATCAAGAAGAGCACCTTGGCGTTTATCCAGAATTTGATCTTGATCGGATTGCCTACTTAGCTGAAGTGGAAGCGCAACTGGGACAAAATCTTGCCTCCGTGATTTTAACTGTTGCAGAGGCGGAAAAAGTGGCTCGAGCAAGACGTGCCTATGAGATGCTCAAAGAGATCTATGAGCAAGAAGAGGAAGAAAAAAGTCCTTTTCCCCGTCTTTTAGCCGACCTCATTCTTACAGAGAGTGAGGAGCCCGAACAGGAAATAGAGGCCGTGGTTTCTCAAGGTTCCCGTATTGTTCCTGAATTGATTCAAATGGTGCGTTCTGATGAAACGTACGATCCACTCTTTCCTGGCTACGGCTACGCTCCTTACTTGGCCATCATCTGTCTTGGAAAAATCAAGGATCCAAGCGCCATCATTCCTCTTTTTGAGACTTTAGGGCGTGAGATGGCCTTTGATGAAGAGGTGATTCTTGGAGCTTTGAGAGAAATAGATGCACCTGCCCAGACCTTTTTGCTCGATGTGTTACAGGGAAGACCGATCACTAAAGACGTCATCCAAGCTGCTTATGCACTTGCTGTGTTTGCCGATCAGGTTGAAGTGGCACACGCCTGTTTCGAGCAGTTACGTGACAAAGATGTGATTGAGCATTCTCTTTTAAGATCTTACCTTCTCAATAATTGTGAGGGTCTACGCAACACTCCACTCCAAAAAGCTCTGGAAGAAATGGGACATGATCCAGAAATCCCTTCTGATTTCCAGACAGAAATCCAAAATTTGATCCGTAGCTGGCAATAAACAGAACTAATTATGAAAAAACGCCTCCAAGAACTCTATCCACCAAACTAAACTCACCTGTAAAAATTCATGCGCTCACAATGGGAGTGTTGAAAAATGTAAGATGTTCAGATTTAGTTAGATTTGCCGGCTAGTTTAAGCTCTAAGAGCGAAAAAGGTAGCCAAAGCGCTACTTTTGAGCGATTAGAGGGCAAAATAGCAGGCAAAGATGACTGAAGATGGGCGTATTACATTTTTCAACGCTCCCACAATATCTGACTTGCAAAGCGTGCCCAACAAGCTATTTCTTTCTGTTACCGCCCAGGATTCAAAAAGTCAGAAAAATTAACGATGTCATTGAAAGTTTCACTCTCTTTTATAGCCTGACTAACTCCATTTACATGGATAAGTACAGGTCTAATGGAAAATCCCTTGGGAACTGATAAAGCTTTTATCTTTTTTTTCATCTCTTCAATAACTCTGCTTTTTATTTCAGAAGTGCTGAACTTGATTTCGCATACATAGAGGGTGTTATGCCTTGTCTGGATCATCAAGTCGATTTGACAGCCTTTCTGTCGTTTTGTAGCTCTTTGAAAGAACGGCCCAGCATTTGACACTTCAAGAAGATCGATGCGAAGCGCTTTACAAAGGATTTTCAAGTTATTGATCACAAGGTTCTCGAATTGCAAACCCATCACCGATTCCCATCCAGGCATGTTCATGAATGACTGTGATTCGAATAGACCCTTGGAAATGCGGTCTTTGTTGGGCTCTATGTATCGCAAGTAGAACCTTAAGTAATTATCCTTTAACCTAAACTTCTTGAGACGAGATTCTTTCTTTGTTGAAAGGCTCCAAGTACAATCCTCTTGAACAAATCCAGCGAGGGCAAGGTCGTCCAGGCATCGGGATATAGAGCCACTTTTTTCTAGGTTTAGCTTTTCACAAACCTCATTGAGGGTAAGAGAGGCGTGTGTAAGAGTTTTAATGATATTACTATATGTTTGTGCTCTTCTGGAAAATAAATCCGAGAAAATCTGATCAAATTCTCTGAATAACAATCCGTCCGACTGGAAACATAGTCTATGAATATTGTCCTCAGCTGATTGTGTAGGAATAATTTCTTCGAGATACTTTGGGATGCCTCCAGTAACAGATAGCATCTTAAATTTCTCATAGGCACTCACTTTATCTCTTTGGGCTCTCCAAAATTCACTGCTTTCAGCTATAGAAAGCTCGTCAAGGACCATGTCTACAGAAACTCGTCCTACAAAGCCTGTGCTCCTAAGAATATTTTCTTCAATCCAGCTAGAAACTGACCCACATAAAATGAGAATCAGGTTGTGATTGTCTGAAAAGTGCATATCCCAGGCAGTCTTCAGCTGGCCCAGGAAATCTTTGTCTTCTGATCCCATCCACGAGATTTCATCCAGGACTATAACAATTTTTTGCCCTTTGGCTTGATTCCCCAAAAAGGTGAAGTGCTCGATCCATTCAGATACCTGTATTTTTGGCAT
The DNA here is from genome assembly GCA_022601445.1 of Chlamydiales bacterium. Taxonomy (GTDB): domain Bacteria; phylum Chlamydiota; class Chlamydiia; order Chlamydiales; family JAAKFR01; genus JAJACP01. Next base: position 147,214 of record JAJACP010000002.1, read on the forward strand.
GTTCAGGTTTTGAGCTATCTGGGTCGAAAACGCATCTAGTTGACGTTGTTTGGTAATTCCAGGGACAGGTGGAAGTCCTGAAAAATTCCAGTTTTTTTTCGACGATACAAACTCTTTAATGAGCCGACTTTTTCCAACCCTTCTTCTTCCCCGAATCACGACCATACTAGCCGACCCTTTATCAAAAAGTAGCTCTAGTGATTCGAGTTCTTTCTTGCGACCTATGAACTTCATGTCATTCTTATGATGTAAAATTAATTCCCAATACTACCTCATAAGATCAGCAAATGTCAATTTTATGAGATATTTATCTAACGTATTATGGCCTGGGGAGAGAGGTTCGCTCGGTCGCGCTGACGCGTGTTCTTGCAAATAGGCCCACAAAGTATCTTTTTTCCATATCTCTGGAATAGCTATCCTCTAAAGTTCCCTTGTGCTATCGTCGCGATTTAGGTGAGTTGAAAGGGTAATTTACGTGTATCGTCATCGTCTTTTTTTATGGGTCGCGCTTCTGTTTTTGTGTGCAGGGTGCCAAACACAAACCATGATCATCAACGGCCTCCCCGAAAGGGAAGCCAACGAAATCATTGTTCTTCTCTCTAGCAAAGGAATCGAAGCTGAAAAGGTTCCCGCTACAGCAGCTGTCGGCGCGACTGGAGAGCAGAAGTGGGATGTCCGGGTGAATTCAAGTCAAATTACAGAAGCCTTAGGTATCCTCAATCAAGCAGGTCTTCCCCGGCTGAAAGGAACGAGTTTGCTAGATTTATTTGGTTCTCAAGGCCTTGTGCCATCAGACCTACAGGATCGTATTCGCTACCAAGAAGGCCTCTCTGAACAAATGGCCATGACCATTCGAAAGATGGATGGAATTATTGATGCCAATGTGCAAATCACACTTCCTCATGACGATGATGAGAGCACCGAGCAGATGACAGCCTCTGTCTATGTGAAACACCGGGGCATTTTAGATAACCCCAATAGTTTAACCATCACTAAAATTAAACGCCTTGTCTCAAGCGCGATTCCTGGTCTGACAGTTGAGAATGTCTCAGTTGTCACTGACCGTGCCCTTTATGCCGACATCTCCCTTGAACCGCTTCAGCAGATGCAAGAGGAGCGCAATTTTGCCTCTATTTGGACTGTCGTGGTGGCTAAAGAATCGGTATCGCGTTTCCGTCTCATTTTTTACCTCTTTATCATTCTTCTTTTTATCATTGCTTGTGCCCTTGCTTGGATGATTTGGAAATGTCTGCCGATCATGAAAAGTAAGGGGGGCTTCAAATCCCTTTTTCATCCGCATCAATACGATTTTGGGTCACAAGAAAAGCCTCTTGAAAAAGGAGGAGGTGAGGAGTGAAGCTCCAAGAGAAGGCTCTGCTCCGTGCTCTGTTGACGCGCGCATCTGGAGGAGACCATCTCCTGCGCTACCTCCCTCAACAAGTAGAAGAGGAGATCGAGGCCTGGCCTTCCTCCGCACCAGCCGATTTTTCCAAGCTCTTATCCCAAAAGCAATGGGCTCAAACCATCCACTTCTCTTGGTTTCGAGAACCTTTGGCAGATCTTCAGCCAGAAACACAACAGGTTTTCCTTTCCCTGCTTGATACAAAAAAAGCGCACTCCGTTGCGCGCATGCTGGGATTACACTTTACACCACGCCCCTTCTCCCCTTTTATGACTCCTTTTTTAGTGGACGAGCTCAAAAAGAAAATTTTTCGGGGAGTCGAGGTCATTGATAAAGCTTACCTACCCCCCTCTGAGCTCAATATCCTTCTTTTTTTGGATAAAAATCAGCTGTTCACCAGCATCGACCTGCTAGGAGTGCACGACCTTTCTGCCGATTTGCGCCAAGTTGTGGATAAGGAACTATTGCAAAAGATCTACGCCGCACTCTCAGCAGAGCAGCTGCGGTTTCTGCACTACTGCTCAAAGCAACCGACTAAATGGGTTTCCCCAAAATTAGGGTTGCTTGCGTGGGATGGCACTAAAAAAACACTCCAGCATATGCTACACACACGTGGCCTGGTCCGACTTGCGCGCGCGCTTTATGAGGAAGATGAAAGCCTTAAATGGCATCTGCTACATCAACTCGATACCGGTCGAGGAGAGATCGTAGAAAAAGCGCTCAGACAAAAACAAGACCTGAGCCTGCTTCCTTATTTTAAAAACCAAACGCTCCATATTGTAAAGCGGTACCAGGCATGAAATTTTTTAGCTTAATTGAAAAAGAAGCTGTGCACATTGCACCAGAACGGAAAACAATTCCTGCTAAAGAGTTTTCCAAACTCGTTACAGCAGATGCTATCCTCAAACAGACTCAAAAAGAAGAGGCTGAGTATCGCCATCTGGTCTCCCAAGAGTGTGAAAAGCTCAAAGAACAGGCCGAACTAGCCGGTTTTGAAGAGGGGTTAAAAAAATGGAATCAGCAAATCGAGCTGCTTGAGCGCGAAATGAAAACCATGCGAGAAGAGGTGGAAAACTCGATTGTGCCCCTGGCTTTAACAGCCATTAAAAAGATACTTGGAAGAGAGCTAAAAGCAGCACCTGAAACCATTGTAGACATCGTTTCCACCGCGCTGAAAGCCGTTGTGCAACATAGAAAAATCCAAATCTATGTCAATCCAAGTGAGCTTCCTGCAATAGAAAAAGCGCGCCCTCAATTAAAGAGCTTGTTTGAACACTTAGATAGCCTCACCATCGCACCTCGTGCTGACATCACCGAAGGGGGATGCATTATTGAAACAGAGGCAGGGATTATCAATGCCCAACTTGAAAGTCAGCTCAAAGCTCTAGAGGCCGCCTTTCATACCTTTTTTCAAAACCAAAATAAGAAAAAAGGAGGCTGAAACACCGTGCGCTTTTTTCTCGTCACTCTAGCCCTTCTCTCTGCATTCTGTTTTATGTCCTCTCAAGCTTATGCGCAAACAGAAGAGCTTCAAGCTCTTGAAGCTCTTCTCAAACAAAATGGGCAGACGTCTCAAGGAGTCACACCTCCTGAAGGAGGAACCGCCTACCCTGATTTAGCCTCTCAAGCCGCTCTTCTTATTTTTCTTGCTCTGCTTCCCTTTCTGGTGATGTTGCTCACCTCCTTTTTGAAAATGGTGATCACACTAGCACTTTTGAGAAGTGCTCTTGGCGTGCAGCAGACACCCCCGAACCAGGTGATCAATGGAATTGCTCTGATTTTAACGTTATATGTGATGTATCCAACTGGTTTAGAAATGTATAACAGATCAAAGCATATCCTTGACAATGAGCTTCCCAAAGAACTTTTTTCCACCAACTCAGCAGCCGTTGCCATTGCAGTGATTGAGACAGCCAAGGAGCCTTTAAAGGAGTTTTTGGTGCGCAACACCAAGAAAAATCATTTAGATGGATTTTACAAGATTGCCATGAAAACCTTTCCAGAGGAGGCAGCGCGCACCCTCACGCGGACCGATTTTATTGTGGCCGTTCCAGGTTTTATCACGAGTCAGATTCGGGCAGCATTTGAGATTGGCGTACTGATTTATTTGCCCTTTTTTGTGATTGATCTTGTGACATCCAACATCTTGCTTGCCATGCAGATGATGATGCTCTCACCCCTCTCTATCTCTTTGCCGCTGAAACTTTTGCTTGTGGTAATGATTGACGGATGGACCATCCTAGTACAAGGATTGGTATTAAGCTTCAATTGAGGATATGTTCATGTGGTTAGCTGCTACCTTTCGCTCGATCATCTTTGAGTACTCGTACGAGGCGCTTCTGTTGATCTTGATCATCTCAGGGCCTCCGATTATTTTTGCCTCCATTATTGGGATTTTTGTGGCGATTTTTCAAGCAGCCACACAGATTCAGGAGCAGACGCTTGCTTTTGCTGTGAAAATGGTCACCGTGATGGGAACGGTGATTCTCATGGGTGGCTGGTTGGGTGGACTTGTTTATCAGTTTGCTCTGCAAATATTCCAAAACTTTTACAAGTGGACCTAAAGGTGGCAGCTCCTACTGACACCTACCTCTCCTTTATTCTGAGCCGTCCTCTTTCAGATGTCTGGAGTATTTTTTTGCTTGGTTTAGCGCGCATTGTCCCCGCGATTGCTATCGCCCCTTTTTTTGGTGGCAAGATGATTGGCGATGTGGTGAAAGTAGGATTGGGTGTTTGTGTCACATTTATTTTTCTCCCCTTTCTCATTGCGCTCGATCCCCCGGCTTTTCCTCAAGACATCACATTTTTGCTTCTCATGGTCAAAGAGATCGTCATTGGCTCTATGCTAGGGCTTTTCATCGCTATTCCTTTCTACTACTCTCAAGGTGCGGGGGCACTGATTGACCACCAGCGGGGAAGTCAGAGTTTGCAGGTGATGGATCCGACCACCCAGATGCAGACCTCTCCAACAGGAACGCTCTATAATGACATGATGCTCGTCATTTTCTTTTCGATGAGCGGTCCGATTTTCTTTTTTGATGGGATTTTCACTTCATTTTCGCTAGTTCCGCTTGAGTCTTTCTTTCCTCCCCAGTTTTTCTCTTTGAGTCATCCTTTTTGGATCACCATGGTTGGGATTTTCACAACCGTTGTGAAGATTGCGCTTCAGCTGAGTGCGCCTTCACTAATAGGAATGTTGCTTTCCGATCTTTTCTTAGGGATCGCCAACCGGATGGCGCCTCAAGTACAGATTTCGTTTCTGCTTTGGTCGTTTAAGGCATTTATTGGGATTGCGATGCTCTTTTTGGCGTGGTGGCTGGCGATCAAGCAGCTCGACTTCCAGGCGACCAGCTGGCTCAAGTCCTACGCCAAAATCGTCCGTACATTCTGATTTAGGGTGAATGTATGTTGAGGCTTTTTGGCCGTTGATCAAGTTTAGGAAGGGTAAATTTTTCTTACTTAATTCCCTTGAAAAATTTTATTCGTATCTTTACACTTTCTTTCAAAACCACCCACTTAAACTTCTAAAAGAGATAATTATGACGGCAGCAGCAGACGACGCATTACGGATGGCAACCGAAACACAAGCTTTAATTGAAAGAGGATTAGATGAGTTTACAACAGCCAATGGCAGGGGCGAGTTAAGAGGGCGGTCTGTCGTTTTAGTCGGCAAAACAGGGAAGGGGAAAACCACTCTGATACTCATGATTGCAGGGAAAACTTTAAAGGCTGTTTATGATAAGCCCGTCAACAAAATGCGCATTAAAGCCGAACCCCCTGTTCCTGGTTTTGAAATTGGGGAGAATACCCTATCAAAGACCTCTGTTCCGCGTAGACTGACGGTAGGCGAAATGACTGTTTGGGACTGTCCAGGTTTTTTTGATAACCGAGGTGTCACTCATGAAATTGCAAATGCCGTTTTGACGCAGAAGGTATTTAACGAATCCCAAGAGGTAAAGATCGTACTAGTGGTGAAACATAGCGAAATACAGGATGATGATAGAGGGACTGTAATCATTGAACTTGTCAAAACTCTGAACTCCATGACTAGAGGAGAAATACACTCTTCTACAACCTTAGTGGCTACCTGTGCTGGAGCTGACGATAGACCAGAGCCTATCCAAACTATGATTCAGCGTGTGATCAATGAGCAGCTACAAGCAGGACAGCCTGAGCACACATTGCTTCATGGACTAAACAGTAATCCCATTAGCCTGTTTCCTAAGCCCGTCAAAGATCAAGAGAGCGCGTTTGTAGATTCTGCACGAGAGGCGATACTAAGAAATATAGAAGCCACTCCATATGCACGAGATGTTTCGGCTAACCTCACGATTTCCCCTCAAGGTTACTTAACCCTTAACGCCTTGTATAAAGGTCTTCATGGTCAAGTTTCTGAACTCGTTGGCACGTTTGCTACTAGATTCACAGGGGCAACACATGATTTTGTGAATAGAGGTGGCAACACCCAACAAGCATTGGAAGCGATTTTAGCAAAGCTGAATAGTATTTTTGAAAAGGATTATGCGATAGCGGCAGTTCCACAAATAGTTCAGGCATGCTTGGAGATTGTGCAGAGTTGTGAGGGCACTGTAGAAGATTGCTCGGAATCCTTAGTAAAGAAAGTGGAAACTCTCCACATCCTAGAGAAATTCATGCACCAAGACTTATGCCTGGCTCTTGATATTGTCGCCTCAATTCGAGCGGCCGTAAAGAGTGTTCGTATCGAAGTCGAAAAGGCTGTGATTGAGATCAAAGCAAAAGATGCAGAGGAGAAGGCTAGATTGGAAACGGAACGGGCTAAGAATGAAAAAACCAGAGCAGACGAAGAGGTCAGAAAGCGTCAAGCTTCTGAGCAACTGTTACGGGATTTAGAGGCGAGGAATAAAGCACTTTACAACCAAAAATATGGAGGAGGTGGAGGTGCGGCCTCTGCTCGCAACACAATGGGTGTAGACGTCTCCGTCGGGTACAGTTCGGATAAGGGCTGGTCTTTTGATGTAGCTACGGGGAAAAAGTAATTTAAATAGAGGTTATAATGGCTATATCTGTAGCAAAAGAAGCATCAACACTCATAGCAAGAGATCAGACGCATTTGAACGCACATATGGTGCAGAGCTTGGAGGACGAGCTGTGGTCGTCATCGGGGAAACAGGCGTCGGAAAAACATCTCTTGTAACTCTCTTAGCGACCAGGGAGTTATCTTTCCTACCTGGCAATGAGGGTGGTGCACGAGGAGTGGTGCACACAATGCGATCTGAACCCACGATTCCGGTTAGGTCCCTGATTGCTGAAACTCTCTTCTGGGATTGCCAATATGATGATAGTCAAGGCATAACTCATGCGATGGCCAATGCCGTCTTGATCAAGCGGGTAATCAATGCATCCCCAGAGGTAAAGGTTCTTATCATGGTAAACGATTGTAACATTATGGATGACAGGGGTATAACACTCATAAGGTGCGCGGACACCCTCACTCGTCTGTTTGCAGATCATACTGGCCAAGTCGAGATATCCGCTTGTTTGTGTGTATCCAAGAGTCCCTCTGATAGGACGGAAGCACATATTAAAGCACAAATGAGACGTGTGATTGACGAAGGAATCCCAGCTGGAGATCCAAAACGCACCCTACTAGAGGCAATTAGAACGCGGCCAATTCTTCTTTTTCCAAAAGTTGAGGCGGGGGGTGTTCACCTAGATGTAAGTCAGCTTTGCGACGGTATTCTGGCTACGATTGATTCAATGCCTTATGCAAGTTAAGTATAATCAAAAGTTGTGTCCGCACCACGATTGGTTTAGGTGTCTCGGTCCGACACAGCTTTGAGAGTGGCTGGTCTGCTCAAGTGATTTCGAAAAAAAGTAATTTAAATGGAGGCTATTATGGCTATACCAATAGCAAAAGAAGCATCAGCTCTCATAAGCGAGAGATCAGATGCATTTGAACGCACATATGGTGCACAGCTTGGAGGACGATCTGTGATTGTCATCGGAAAAACAGGTGCCGGAAAAACATCCCTTGTAACCCTCTTAGCAACAAAGGATTTGTCTTTTCTCCATGGCCATGGGGGCGCTACATCAGGAGTGGGGCACACAACTCGATCTGAAACCTCTATTCCGGGTAAGAGCTCCATAGGTGGGACTCCCTTCTGGGATTGCCCAGGCGATGATGATAATCGAGGCATAGCCCAGGAAATGTCCAACGCCATGTTGATTCAGCGAGTGATCAACGCATCCAAAGAGGTCAAGGTTCTTGTCATGGGAACAAATGCAAATGTAATGGACGACGACAAAGGTGAGGGACTGATGACATGTGCTGATATCCTAGCCCGCTTGTTTGCAAATCATATCAACCTTGTCAAGGCATCTATCTCCCTGTGCGTATCCAAGACTCCCTCAGGAACAACTGAAGATCATGTTAAAGCGCAGATCGGACGTGTAGTTGAGGAACAAACCCAAGATGGAGATCCAAAACGAACTCTATTAGAGGCAATCAGGAGCCAACCAATCCATCTCTTTCCAAGAGTTGAGGCGGGGGCTGTTGATCTAGATGTGAGTCAGCTTTGCGACGGTATTCTGGCTAAGATCAATTCAATGCCTTATGCAGCGGGAGTTGTAGCACATCTAGCTCCCTCACCGCGTTGTCTCACTGAGATCGACCAAGCAAGTGCCCGTTTGCGTGATGACCATGTTAAAGAGTCTAAGGCTTTTGCTAATCAGTTTGAGGCATATGTAGGGGCATTCGCCGCGCAAGAACGAAGTTCAAAACAAGCTCTAGAGGAAATTTTGTCCAAGCTCAATAGCTTCATCTCAAGAGAGAACTGTCTTGAGACAATCGAAAGCTGCCAAGAAATCGCGCGCCTTTGCAACGCATCTTTGGAACTACCTCCGTTAAAGGAGCTAGCTGAAGCACTGAACGTCTTCACGCCATTTACAAAAAATCCATTGACGCTCCAAAGCTCAATTGAGTCGATAAAATTAGCTGCCACCAATGCCAAAGGAGAGGTTGAAGGGGCTCTTGGCCGGATCAGAACGCGGGAGGCAGAAGTGGAAGCAGCTCAAGCTGCAGCACGTGCTGAACAGGAGAGGCAGAGAGCCTCTCAAGCTCAAGCTGCTGCACAAGCCCAACAAGCTGCTATTGCTCATGCTCAACAAGCTCAAGCCGCAGCACAAGCGGAACATCAAAGACAGCAGGAAGCTCGAATAGCTGCAGAGATGGCAAGGGAACAGGCCCGTATGAATCAGTTCTTGCGGGAAAGACAGATGCAATTTAGAAATCGGCTGCCAAGAGGGGGATGGTAAATTCCCTCCATTCTTTTTCTTATTCTGTCGATTGTAAATCGACGCGATTGGAAGTAGATGGAGTACTGCAGCAAGCCCAGAAGGAGATTTAGAGGACAATCTGGGTCCAGGGGGCGCGGGGGCGCAGCCCCGACAAGTTAATTCTTTCACCTGCGAAGCCAAGGTGGAGCCGGAAGATTGTTGAAACGGAGAACTTAAGCCCTAAAAGATTACCTTTATCCCTTCCTCTCCCAACTCCTACCAATCGATGGGGTGAGCAGAGTTGTTGGGAAACTGAAGCTGCTTGCCGCGACGCTTGTGCCAGTGAATCAAAAGAGGTAACTCCAAGTTCACCGTAGAAGGACACTCCAATGAATCCACTATCGTCAGCAAAATCAACTTCGCCTCACCCGTCACACTCAAATCCTGAAGATCGCGCTTGGTAATCAAAGGCTCATAGTCTGGAACCACAGGAAAAGGATCCATCAAGGTAAACGCAATCGCCGCATTCTCCTTCGACTCTAAGCGCAAAAAAGGAGCCTCACCCTTGTGCCCAATCAGATCGTAGCGCGTATACGCCTCGAATCCTAAAAGACCCAAAGGAAAAACAAGAGTTTCTTTAAACGGCCACGTATCAAACGTAGAACGCCTAAATCGATTTAGTCGTGAAAGTGGCATTAATTAAGATGTGTCATACTAATTCATTTTTTTACTATCCAACGAATGAGATACATCGCACCATAACCAACCGCCGCCGCAACGACAAACGACGGAATGGTAATTAAAAAATAAATCACAACCCCAACAAGCATGACGGATCTAAACAGTCCGTGCTCAACATAAATGTCCCGAAGCTGTATAAAGTATTGATGCATCTCTTCAAAAAAACAGATTCCAAATCCCAGGCCGACAAGCGCACCCCCAATTCGGAAGTAAAAAAACGAGAGTATCAGACCGACTAATAAGAGAACCCCCGCAAAAATTTCCACACGCAACCCCCAAACGGCCTCTTTCAAGCCATTCCAAAAGTCAGGTGTTTTATCTGGGTCCTTTCTCATATTAACCTCCACACCCATAATACGATAAAACAGACTCTACTTTCAATAAATTATTTAAAACGCTGAGTTTTAAAGACGAAACGACTTTCTTAATTAAATAAACCAACGAATTGCTTTTTTTTTACTATTTCTATATCCTCTCTACATTGAAACTTAATTTAGCTGGTCTATGCGTTGGCTTTCGTACCTTAATTTAGTCCTTGTTGCAGCCCTTGTTTTGATTGGGGCACTTTTCTTTGTTTGCTCTCCTGAAAAAAGCACAATTCCTCCTTTTCTTCCCCAAGTGGAAAAAACGGAGCTCCCTCGCAGCACGTTTGCACAAGCCGAAGACCTTGACCTTGGCGAAGGACCCTTGGCGCTCAGCTGGGTCCCTCCAAAGATGCAGCTGCCTGATCTAAGAGCTGAGTTGCAATTTTTTGGACAAAATGGCCGCCCCGATGCCACTCAAGACGAACCCTCTTTTCATGTTGGGCTTAGAAGCTCTGGAGAGTGCCGTTCTGTTTGCGAATCAGACCGCATCTATTTGGCCTATCAGGGCCACTCTTCCTCTCAGCACAATGAGCGCGAATCTATTGCTCCCTCTCAAAGACCTCTTTGGGGAGAGCGCACCTCTGTTAACCGAGGTAGTTATGCTTTTAGCCCTGGTAATCAACCCACTCCCTTATGGCTAGAGGCCCGCCCAACCTCCGCAGGAACTCTCTTGCTTCACGTGCATATGCTCGATGAAAAAGGAGCCCTTGTTAACACACCTGAGCAGCTGCAAAAGATCACCCTGAACGCTCAGGATTTTCCTAAATCTCAGACTGTAGGCTGGGAGCTTGGAGGCTATCGCGTAGACTCAACGCTTCTCGTTCGCCAAAAGGCACGGTGGATTGGTTCAGATCGTTTCTTGGAAATGCACGGGGGAGACGATTTTTCCCATTTTGTTGGCCTAGAACGGGTCGATTTCTTTGATGGAGAGGCCCTCTACTCTTGTTTCCTTGGCGCAAAAAGCTTTTTGGTATGGAAAGAAAATCGTTGGACCAACCCCAAAGCAGGAGATTCTACTGAAGGTCTTCCTCTTCTTTGCGTGCGCAAGATCGACGAGAAGATTCTCTCTCTTGAATTATGGGATGCTCAAGGGCGTGCCAAAACCACCCTGAGCTTGATTCGGGCCAAAGATCACCACAAAACCCCGAATCTCTCACACGAATTTAAATTTGTCGGAGCCAAAACGTGGGCACAATTTATTGTAGAGTGCCGAAATGGAGAACGGTTAACTCTTAAACCTCACGATTGGCTCGTTTTAACACAAGATGGATGGAAAAAGCTCGACTCACCAGATGAGATCGATGCTTATGTCGAAGGGCAACTAACAGGCCCTCTCTTTATTCTCGATAAAATGCACAAACAAAATGGACACCAGGTTCTTGCCGGGCATCTTTTCAACACGTCGCGAACAGATGTGGAAGAGATTGAGCTTAAGGCTACACCGAACACTTCTCTTGCCAATTACTACCGCACCATTCCTATTGCTCCCCCCATCAAACCCTTAATAGAAGGTGACGAGGAATGAAAAGACGATTTTTTCTACTAATGGCGCTGCTGCTCGTGGTAACTGGGCAAGCCCAAACGATTGCTGAAAAAAAAGAGAGCTTTCAACGCTCAGATAACGAGATGGATTCGGTCACTCTCGAGCAGCTCCGTTCCATTAATGAAGAGCTGGATGAGAAACGGCATACACTCAAACGCCTTTATGACCAGGCACTTCAGCTCTACCACACACATGCTGACAAACAGAGATACCTTCCTATTTTACAAAAAGCAGCGCTAATCAAAGAGGAAATTGCAGAAACCCAGCGGATGTGGCGTTTGGAAACGGCTGCTTTTATGCCGAATGAAGAGTATGCCCTCTGGCACCAGCCTGAAACGACTTTGCAGCAGCTTGTCATGGATTATGGGGCGCCTGATTTCATCTACCTTGTCCCTCCAGAGGTGGGAGGCATGCGCATGAGCCTAAACTCTAGCCTACCGATCCCCCGCGAATCTTGGGGAGAGTGCTTAGAGCTCATCTTGGCTCAATATGGAATCGGCATTCGAGAACTCAATCCCTATTTGAGAGAGCTGTTTATCGTACGCAATGACCCTTCTGGAATCAAAGCAATCGTGGATCAAACCGAACAACTGGACTTCTACTCTCCACAAGCGCGCGTCTGCTACCTCCTCTCTCCAGACGGAACGGACCCGCGCGGCGATCTGTTCTTTTTGGAAAAATTCTCTAATCCCAGTACGACTAAAGTCGAAATCCTGGGAGGCAAAATTTTTATCACTGCCTCTGTAGACACCATTCAGGAGCTTTTAAAGCTCTATTCATTCGCAAAATCGGGGAACCGAGGGCAGGATTTCCAGCTTGTTTCTCTTTCAAAAATCGATGCTAGCGAGATGGAAACCATCTTAAACTCTGCCTTTCACGACGGAAATATTAGCGTCGATGGATCCACTCTCCGGGTCATTCCCCTAAACAATCTCTCTCAATCTCTTTTTTTAACAGGCACCAAGGAAGATGTAAAAAAAGCGCAACGCTTGATTCAGGATGTCGAATCTCAAATCGAAGATCCTCAGGAAAAAACCGTTTTCTGGTACACAACAAAGCACTCTGAGGCCGAAGAGCTGGCCACTGTTTTAGCTAAAGTCTATGACCTTTTAGTGGGAACCGAAAGTATCAAAACAGTCAATGGAGAGAAGAGCGAGAAAACGAAAGACTCCCATCTTGTTGTTCCTGCCATTAACGTGGGCCCTAGCAGCGACAAACGCACCTCACATAAAACTGCCGATGGTCAAAACAACTTCATCGTCGATCCCAAAACGGGGGCCATCATTATGGTCGTGGAGCAAGAAGCCCTTCCTAAAATTAAGGAACTTCTCAAAAAACTCGACGTGCCTAAGAAAATGGTCCAAATCGAAGTGCTTCTTTTAGAAAAGAAAGTCTCTAACAGCAACAAATTTGGACTCAACCTCCTCCGCCTCGGTTCACAAGCGGGTCAGGTCGCCTCAACTGGACTGAATTGGGGCACTGGTGGAGCTGGAATCTTAGAATTTCTGATCTCCAGATCTAAGGGAAGCGGTATCCCCGCCTACGATCTGGCCTATCAGTTTATGCTGGGACAAGAGGATGTGCAGATCAATGCAAGCCCTTCTGTAACCACAATCAACCAAACGCCTGCCACCATCGCCATTGTGGAAGAAATTTCGATTGATAAGGGAGCGGATAAAAAAGATAACCGCATCTACGATCGCGCTCAGTACGGAATTACCTTGCAGATCACACCCACCATCAACATGGATGAGGGCGATTTGAGTGAGAGCTTTATCACTTTGGACACAGATATCACCTTTGATACAACCAAAAAAAGCACCAACGATCGCCCTGATGTCACGCGGCGTCATATTAAAAACCATGTCCGTATCGCTGACGGACAAACCGTGATTCTAGGGGGTTTGCGTCGTAAAAATTCGCAAGACTCTAAAGATAGCATCCCCTTTTTAGGTGAAATTCCTGGAATTGGAAAACTCTTTAGTCACACTGAAATGGTTGACAGCAGTACGGAAATGTTTGTATTCATTACACCAAAAATTATTGCCGACCCAATCGAAGATGCAGAAAAATTCCGGCGCGATGAGCTCAAAAAGCGTCCTGGAGACGTTCCCGAGTTTTTGCACGAGCTTGTAGAGGCGCAAAGCCGGGAAAGAAAATGCCTCTTTGAGCAGAGTTTGACCGCTCTTTTTGGTAGAGATCTCAATCCAACGGCTACGATCAACAATCGAAAACGCACAGGGGAATATGATGGCCGTTGAGTCGCCTCTACAGCTTGCCACTGAACTGGGAATTGAGATACGAGAAAAGCTTTCCCTCACCAATCTTCCTGAACGGCTGCCAGAGCGCGTTCCTTACTCTTTTGTCCGTAAAAACCGCATTCTCCCGATCGAAGAGAGCGATGAAATGATGATCGCTGCCTCAGCAGACCCTTTAAATTTAGATGCACTTGATGAGCTTAGACTCATGCTTGACAAAGAGGTCAAGGCTGTCTACACACCAGAAGACGTTTTGCTCAATGCCATTAACTCCTGTTACCACACGCAAGAGGGAGCTGCCTCTGAATTTTTAGCCAATCTCTCCGACACAGGAGAAGAGACTCAGAAACAAGACGATTTTGATGTCTATGATCTTTTGGAAAACAAAAATGAAGCGCCCATCGTCCGTCTGCTCAATCTCATTTTAAGCGAAGCCATCCAACAGGGCGCCTCGGACATCCACTTTGAACCTTTTGAAAACGATTTAAAAGTACGCTACCGCATCGATGGAGTGCTCCAGTCACGCCACTCTCCGCCTCGCGAATACCAATCCCAACTTCTCACGCGCATCAAAGTTTTAGCCAAACTAGACATCGCTGAACACCGTCTTCCCCAAGATGGACGCATCAAACTCAAAATGGGGGGGCGAGAGATCGATTTTCGAGTCAGCACCGTTCCCGCTCTACATGGAGAGCGGATTGTCTTGCGGATTCTAGATAAAGGAAATGTGGTTTTAGGGCTTGATCAATTGGGTATGCTCCCTTCGGTTTTAGACGATTTTCGCCGCCTGATCACCCTTTCAGAGGGAATTGTCCTCGTTACAGGACCCACTGGGAGCGGGAAAACAACCTCTCTTTATAGTGCCCTTTGGGAGATCTATAACGAAGAGACTAACATCATGACCATTGAAGATCCGGTCGAATACAAACTCAAAGGAATCGCTCAAATCGCCGTCCATCCGAAAATTGGTCTCAATTTTGCTGCCGGGCTCCGCCATATCCTTAGGCAAGATCCTGATGTGGTGATGATTGGAGAGATTCGAGACACGGAAACCGCTGATATTGCCATCCAAGCTGCTTTGACAGGCCACTTAGTCTTTAGCACCCTGCACACAAATGACGCTGCCTCTGCCATTCCACGCTTGATCGACATGGGTGTGGAACCCTATCTTCTCTCTTCCACTGTTGTCGGGGTTCTTGCACAACGGCTTGTCCGCCGTGTCTGTCCCAATTGTCGAGAACGCTATAAACCCGATGAAGCCGAACTTGCAGAAATTGGGCTGAGCTCAGATAAGCTCAACGGCGGCTATCTTTACAAGGGGCGAGGGTGCGGACAGTGCTTTGGATCTGGTTATAAAGGGCGGCACGGAATCTATGAACTTTTGACTATCGACTCGACACTACAGTCTTGCATTGCCAAAAATGCAGATATTTCTGATTTGCGCCAAGCTGCTCGCTCGAAAGATATGACGTGCCTACGCGCCCATGGAGCCCATCTTGTGCGCGCTGGTGTAACCACTGTCGCAGAAGTTCTGCGCGTTTCCAGAAAGTTTGAGTAATATGTTGTTTCAATATCGCTACATCGACAGCAAAGGACGGAAGAGAAAAGGGTTGATCGATGCCGTGCACTTTGAGGACGCCAAAGAGAAACTCCGCGCGCAAAAGATTCTTCTCACATCCTTGGTGTCAACCACCTCCCAGAAGAAAAAAGGGCACCAGATCGGCAAACAGGCTCTCATCAACTTTACCACTCAGCTCTACAGCCTCCTAAAGGCGGGCCTTCCCCTCTATGAAAGCCTTCTCTCCCTCGAAGAACAGTACCGCCAAGACTCTTTCCACCCCATCCTCCTCAGCTTATGTTCACAGATCAAGGAGGGAGGCTCCCTTTCTGAAGCCATGGGACTCTATCCAGATAGCTTTAACCGCCTCTACTGCAGCATGGTCGCCGCGGGTGAATCAGTCGGTTCTCTCGATCTCACACTTGAGAAGCTCTCGACTCTGCTCAATAAACAGAGTAAGCTAAAAAAACAGATCATCACAGCGCTCATCTACCCCGCTCTTCTTCTTGCCTTTTCAGGGGTGGTCATGCTCCTCCTACTCACCTTTGTGATCCCTTCGCTGGAAATGCTGTTTGAAGACCGACAAGTCAACCGCTTTACAGGCCTTGTGATGCATTTCAGCCGTTTTCTTACCCACAAATGGCCCTATTATCTCCCCCTAATGGTGGGAACTGGGTTAGGAAGTTACCTCGCCCTTACCTCTGCTAAGGGTAAAAGGTGGGTGCAAAGAAATCTACTGCGCCTTCCTTTTCTTAAAACATTGATTACGCAGACTGCGATTGCACGTTTCGCCCGCACAATGGGCACACTTCTTCAAGGAGGTGTCTCTTTAATCCAAGCCTTGCAAATTTCTCGCAAAGTGATGCGTAATCCCTTTTTTGAAGAGGTGATTGAAAAGGCTGAGACGAAGATCATTGAAGGGAGCCTTCTCAGTTTAGAGTTAAAAAAATCCCCCTTAATTCCGACATTAGTGCCACGCATGTTAGCCATTGGCGAAGAGGGAGGAAATGCCCAGGACATGCTTCAAAAGATTGCTGATTTGTATGAAGACGAGGTGGAAAAAAGCTTAACGCGCCTCACCGCATTGGCACAGCCCGTCATTTTGGTGTTGATGGGAGGCATTGTGGGTTTAATTATGATTGCCGTGCTCCTTCCGCTAACGGATGTGAGCGCCTTTTTATAGGAGAAAAAAATGCAAGCAAAACGTAAAAAACGGCCTGTCACACTGATTGAGATCATGATTGTGATTCTGCTGATCGGTCTTATCGGAGGCGCCTTGGCCTTCAATATGCGCGGAAGCATGGACAAAGGGCGCGTCTTTAAAACCGAGCAAAATATCGGCCGTGTGCAAGACGCCCTTTTGATGGAACAGGCAAAAGGCGACAGAAGCCTTGCTCAAATTGTAGAAGATAAGCGGGAGATCATGCGCAAGTGCCCCTTTGTTAAAAATGGAGAAGCTCTTCTCAGAGATGCGTGGGGCAACAATCTGGAAGTGCGCATCGAGGATGACGAGCTTGTCGTGACCTCGACCCACATGGAAAACTGGAAACAACAGCATGAATACCAGTAAACGCTCTTTTACTTTACTGGAAATGCTTTTGGTCATTGCTCTGGTTGGCTTGACATTGGGTGTGGTTGCCATTCAAGCACCTAAAGCACTCAAAGGTGAGACCTTTGAGAGCGGGATTGATCAGGTGAAAACCCGAATCGCCCTTGCCGAGGAGCTCATGCTTAATTGCCAAACCGATGTGCAGCTTACCTTTGAGCCCGAAGAGCAGGGAAAAGGGCTCATCTGCAAGCTCAAAACAGATAAGCCTGTTCCCTCCAGGCTCACCCGTGAAATCGAGAGGCACGCACACATTAAAGGAGTAGATAGAGTGGAGCCAAGAGTTCTACATTTTGACGGCACACTAGGGGCATCCCCCAAAGGAACGCTCTTGATTAAGGGTGGCAATCGAGAGGTGATTCTCACTTTAAAAGGATTTCCCTCTCATATTTTAAGAGGAGACCATGTCACGGAAGACTCGCAAGCGACCTATCCGGAAACAGTCCTTTCTTTTATTTGAGCTTTTGCTCTCCATGGGACTTGTTTTACTCTGCCTATTTCCCCTCATTCAAACGCATATAGGAATGGCAAAAGCAGAGCGAGCCGCAATCGAGACTCTCGAGCAAAAGTTTTACGTCCAAGAAGCTATTTGCAAACTAAAAGAGAGGCTCTATGAGCATGAGTTTACTTGGGAACAGTTGATGCATAGTGTGGGAGATGAGAACTTTACTCTAACCAAGCTAGAGCAATCGACCAAAAAAGGAGCTCCTGAGAGTGGCCTTGTTCTTCTGGCCACTTTCTTTTTTGGAGAAGACACAACTTATGAACGGACCGTTTATGTTACGAAGACGCGCAGTCTCACTCATTGAAGTTCTCATCGCCATGACTCTGTTGATGTTATTGTTGGGCTCTCTTTTTTCTTGGTATCACCATCTCACGGGAAGAAAAGGAGAGCTCGAAAAATGCAAGCGCGCTCATCTAGAAGAGTACTACGTGTGGCAACGATTGGAGCAGATCCTTCCCAAAGCTCAAGCTCCCTTCTATGCAGAAGATGATGCTCTTGTTTTCCGCTTTGACCGTGGCCTTCACTCTGATCCTCTCCTTTCCGAAACCGTTCTTGGAAAAATCTACTTCGATTCCAGGCTACAAACCCTTTGTTTGGGAATTTGGCCCGATCCCAAGCAAGAAGAAGTCCGCACTCCCTGTCAAACATTCACTCTTGTCGACAATGTCGACTCTTTCAAGTTTGCGCTCTACTCACCTCCTGATCCCTTTCCAAAGCCCGTCGATCCCGAACAGATCGGCAAACCACGTCCCATCCCCACGTGGCAAAATACGTGGCTAGCCGAATATGAGACACTTCCTGCTCTTGTCTGTTTAGTGATTGAGAGAGAAGGCAAGGAACGCGCGCTCTATTTCGATCTCAATCAGCCCATCATCTACCCAGCGGAGATCGGATGAATCCTTACTTGATCACCCTCACCTTTTTGATGCTCATGAGTGTGCTCACCTCAAGTGAGGTGGCCCGCTTTTCCCAAGGGCATATCGGCAGCCATTTCCGTGCGCACTATCAAGAGTCACTTGCCACAGCCGAAGAGCTCCGCTCTTTTGCCGCTTTAGAGGACTTTCGGAAAGATAAAGTGGAAACTGTTGAGGAAAAAAATGAGAAGCCAAGAAAGCCTAAAAAAGCTCCTGCCATCCGCAGGTCAGCCTCGCTCAAGTTCAACCTCTCGCGCCCTCCGAATGGCTCCCGTTTGAATATGGAAGCTCTCATTCATGAAAACGCAGCCAAAAACTATCCCCTTTCTACGTATGAAGTGGGAGCGCGCTTAATGCGTCACCTCTATGCAGAGGCATCATTTTATCGACCAGGAGATGAGTACCGCATTTTAGATGCACTCATTGCCTTGAAAGAGGAGACCACTTCTTTCACCACGCCCGATGAGTTGAGCACCCTCACCTTTCAAGATGAGGCTTTACAGTATGTGTTCTATTCCATGCTTAAAGGAGCGGAAGGAAGCCCCTCCCTTCTTCATTACCTCACCTATGATCCAGACAAAAAGTCTAAGGTCTACCTCATGTTCGCTGCCCCTTGCCTGATTCAGGCGCTGGTTGAAAACAGTCAGTTGACCGAGAAAATTGTGGCTTTACGGAGTACGCTTTGGGAGGAGATTCTCGATCAGGAGAAGAATCGCTTAAAGCGCACCAAAGACCAATGCAAAGGGCGCGATGATTTCAAAAAAGAATTCAAAGCAAAGTTGAAAAATCTATTTGACGAGAGCGGTCTTCAGTTTGATTTTTTTGTGCCTACTGTTTTTGATTTGGGCTTAGGGGAGATGGGGTCTGTCTTATTCATTGAGGATCCAGATACAGGCTACGTTTACCGCGAGAAATTGCAGTAAACGAGCGAAGCGAGTGCACTGCAATTAATCATCGAGGATGGGCAACGTAATTGTAAATGTGGTGCCCTTGCCAAACTCTGACTCTACCTCGATGCGCCCCTGATGTTTCTCCACAATGCGCTCCACGATTGAAAGACCTAAGCCTGACCCCCCCAAACTGCGTGAATGACTCTTGTCCACTGCATAAAAACGCTCAAAAACGCGATCCAAATCCTCACCAGGAATCCCCACACCCCTGTCTGAAACATGAATATGGAATTCGGCTGGCCCCTTCTCAATTAAGACTGTCACCACAGCCGGAGGCGCTGAATACTTAACCGCATTGTCTAAGAGATTGAGAATCGCCTGATAAAAGAGATCACTATCCGCTAAGAGCGAGAAGGGCTCTTCTCCCTTCGTTTCAATCTCAATCTTTGCATCCGGATGCACAACCAACAAAGTGATCTTAGCCTGCTCAGCAATATCAAATAAATCGCACTCCTGAAGCCTTGAACGTGGCAACCCCTCATCGACTGCCGCAAGCGTGAGGAGATTCTTGACAAGCGTGTCCATCCGCTGGCAATTGCTGACAATTTTTTGGGTGATCTCCCCATACACCTCCCGAGTCAACTCAGGGTGATCGTGCAATGTCTCAGCAAAACCGCGAATAATGGTAATCGGCGTCTTCAACTCATGAGAAGCATTCGCAATAAAATCGCGACCCAGCTCAATCACCTTGTGTAAACTTGTTTTGTCTTGTAAAACCAAAATCGCTCCACCTTTTCCGCGGGGAACGGCAACGGCATCGAGATACCGTTTTTGCTTACGTTCAGGCTTGATGACCAAAACAACAGGCTGCCCTTTTTTCTGCGCTTCCAAAATCAGCGTAGAGCAGCTGGGCTGATTCGCCTCGGAAAAATTCTGTCCTACAAGGCTTTTCTCTTCAATCCCCAAAAACACTCCGGCCATCCGGTTCATGTAAATCACCGTCAGCGTCTCGTCAACAGCAATGACTCCTTCTACAAGAGATTCTAAAATAGCACTTTTTTCATTTCTTTCATGTGTCAGGGAAGAAATTTGATGATCAATATGGCGCGAAAGCGAGTTAAAGGTTTCAGCCAAATTACCAAACTCATCTCCTGGACGAATATCTTTGCCTAGCTTAATTTCAGGAATGTGATCCACTTTCCCAAGTTGATAGGGCTTAATAGCTTCAATAATATGCTGCACAGGACGGGTGAGGATGTGAATGATGAACCATGCCAGAAAACTAAAGAGGAGCAGAACACCGATCCCAAGTATGAGAAACGTTAAAGTCAAATCATGGGTCATGGTGGAGATCTGACCATAAGGGAAGGCTGTGCGCATCACATACTCTTTATCCCTAAACTGGAAGCTGACTGCCATGTACGCCATCTCCTGACCAAAAAGAGGCGAAAAACGCACATCATAGCCGCTGCCCATTACAAGCGCATCTTTCACTTCATGGTGTGTCAAAAGACGCTCGTTGTCAAAACCACCTGTCTCCCGGTGAGAGTCATAGAGATACCCCTCATAGGGATCGAGAAGGCTCACTCGAAAGAAAAGAAACTTCTCTCGCTGGCTCAAGCGCTCGATTAAATTTTTAAATGTGGGAGCTGATTCGAGACTTTGAATTAACTCAATTGTTCGATTACGTAGATTTCTCTCTTGAATCACTCCAATTAATCGAGTGACAACGGGATACATAAAGACTGTGAAAATCAAAAAGATGATCAGAAAGCTAATAAGGATCTTTTGACGAAAGCGCATTCTTTAGACTTCTTCCCATTTAAAGCCAGTTACCTCGTAAACCATAACTGGATCAGAAAATCCTTTCAAACGAATCGGTGCTAGTGGATTCACATAAAAAGAGTCTCGGATACTCGGCTCAGAGAGGGTTAACTCTGAAATCAACAGCTGATTGCTCTTTGCTGCTGAGCAAAGACGAGCCGCTAAGTTCACATTGGCTCCCAGAACAGTATAATTCAGGCGGTCTTCCGCCCCCATATTTCCCGCTACGACAATCCCTGTATGGATCCCGATTCCCATTTCAACCAATGTCTCTCCCTCTCGAGCTCTCTCTTGATTCCATCGCTTTAAGGTTTCGATAATCAACATTCCACTTGAAACAGCGCGCAGAGCGTGGTCAGCATGTGTAGCAGGGGCACCAAAAATCGCCATCACCTCATCACCCACATACTTATCGATCACCCCTCCTTCACCCTCAATGACGCGAGAGATTTTTGTCATGCAGCTGTTGAGCATTTGAATGGTTGACTGAGGAGTCACATTTTCGGTTAGCTCGGAAAAGCCACGAATGTCGCTAAACAACATGGTTACCACGCGATCCTCTCCTCCCAAATGAATCTGCGTACGCAAAATCTCCTCAGCTACATCTTTGGAAACCACTTTATTCAAAACACCACGTATCTTCTCTTTCTCCTGCAACCCTTCGACCATACTCCCAAAGGCATGGGTGAGCGTGGCAACCTCGTCTTTCCGTTTTCCCACATCGGGGAGGGTCACCTCGGCATATTCGCCTGCAACAACACGTTCGGTTGCCTGGGCAAGCTTGGTGATCGGAGCGATGATGTTGAGTATCATGCGCCCAATAAAGAGTAGAACAAGCAGCATGGTCCCAATGGAGATCAACGCCATTTGAAGAGAAATCTTCTTAGAAAGACGCTCTTCTAACCTTAAGAGCGTGTTGATAATCGATTGCTCGCCACCGGAGGGATCGAACTCATAGAACAGAAGATTGCCTCTGTCGATAGAACTAATGCGATCAAAGAAATAGGTCTTACCCCCAATGGTCACCACACCTCTTTTTTGATCTAAGATTCCGCTCTGCACGATTTCATCCATTTGACTAGATGATAGCTTATTTCCCTCACCGTCGAACCCAATCCAAAAATCATCTCTAATCTGAAGCAAAATGGTCTTGTTCGAGGAAAGAGCCAGTTTTTTGATCGCATGACTAAAAGGAATGCCGATCGAAAGGAAAGTCTCTTCTAACTTCAGTGTATTGGCAAGAAAAGCGTGATTGCCCTCTTTTTGAGTCACTAAGATAGAGCCCCCAGATAGAGGAGGAGCACCTGCCTCAGGGGGATGCATCTCATAGTTTGCCTGATCATCAAAGAGGGGGGTGGTATGAATCACATCCTTTGTCAAAAGAGCCACGCCATTTCCACTGGCATCGATCCGTGCAATTCCTTCGGGTAAAAATGTTTGCTCGGGACGCTTCATTATCATCCCTTCTATCACAAGAGGCGCTAGTAGGCGGATGAGATTCATCTTGACCGCCCAATAATATGCTGGAGCATTCACCTCAACTTGAGTAAATACAAGCTGCTTGGCTCGATCAGCGTAGACTTTCAGTTCCTCATCGGAGAGTTTTTTGATCTCCTCTTCAATTTCTGCCTGCTGCTCAGCTACTTTATCCCCATCCATCAAAGCGTAGAGTGTGTACCCCTCTTCCGATTGAAGCTTTTCTGGTAGAGGCATCCCGACATAGACTTGATCCTCTTCGGTTGTAGGATCGGGATCATGCAACGTAAAAACGGCAAGCTCACCCTCTTCGGTGATGTGGGCAATGGGATAAAATTCTGCTGTATGCGGGGAAATCAATGCCGTTTGATTCGCCCGCGGCGAGTGGGCTTGTACAAATCCAATTTCAGGATCATAACCGGCAATCCGTGAAATGCCCCGCCATACATTGACTACTGAGTTTTCCTGATTAAAAAGAAGCGTGGAGGCAAATGAGGGCTCTTCATAGATCATAAAAAGAATGGAGTCGATATTTTGAGCCGAGCGCCCTACCTCGTCTCGTAACCAGAGTTGCTGACTGCGCACTAGTTGTCTGTGATCTTCAATCAAAAGCTCATGAATGGAGGTTGCTGCCGTGTAGATATCTTTCTGAACAAGGTAGGCGGGGAGACTGTACATCACGATCACCATCGCAAAGAGAAGAAGGCCGACCCCCAGAAGAAGCTTAGTGCGTAATTTCATATCACCTTATCTTGTACCAAATGGGAGGCGTATTCGGAAATTATAAAATCTCAAGGTGAGTGGGACGGTTAGTCAAATTGTCGTATCCTTCAGGCGTAATCACCACCGTATCTTCAAGACGAATGCCTCCAAGCTCGGGTACATAAATTCCCGGCTCCACTGTGAGGACCATTCCGGGCTCCAAAACGCCCTCTCCCTGCTTACGCACCCAAGGAAGTTCGTGGATTTCCAATCCCACACCATGCCCTGTGCTATGCAAAAACTGCGCTCCATACCCCTCTGCTTCGATCAAGCGGCGCGCAGCACCGTCTACTTCAGCTACCCTGGTTCCAGGCTTGCAACGCTCTAAAGCAGCTTCTTGAGCTTTTTTAACCACTTCATAGATGGCGGCTAACTGTGGATCAGGATCCCCGAAAAACACAACCCGACTCATATCAGAGTGATAGTGATCTAAAACCACGCCTATATCAATCAAAACATTCTCTTGTCTTTTGAGGGGATAGGGACCCGCATGGTAGTGAGGATAGGCCGAGTGCGCTCCAAAGGCAATATGAGGGGAAAAAGCGACACGCTCACCTCCAGCTCGACGCCAAAAAAGCTCCAGCTCTACGGCTACCTCTTCCTCTGTGATCCCCTCTTTAAGGAGCGTGCGTACATAATCATATCCTTGGGAACCGAGCGCTGCTGCCTTGCGCAAATAGGACACCTCTTCTGCCTCTTTGACCATCCGAATGCCAAGAACAGGAGAGGTTAACGCCACTCTTTCTCCCTTCAAACTAGCCAATTTTTCAAAGGCTTCATACGTTGTGAACGTCGCATCAAAGCCCATCCGTTTCTCCTCAAAAGTCGGAAACGCGCTCTGCTTTTCTTGCAGAAAAACAGGAATGGAAGCCACTTGCTTGCAGGTCTCAAAGTACCTTCCATCTACATAGAGAGCAGCCTCAGTTTCAAAAATAAAAAGGCGGCCGGCTGAGAGCTCTTGACCTGTCAAATAGAACAAATCCACTGGATTGTCCACAACCAGTAGATCCACTTCCCACTCTTTGAGCTTGCGTTGTACTTTCTCAATTCTATTCATCTAAACTTCTGCATTAATGTATTTTCCGTAAGCACATAATGTGTGGGTTTTCCATCAGGTGTGTAGTCAGGTTCCTGGCAAAGAAATAGCCGCTCCACAAGTCGCTCTGTTACCCCTCTTGCCTCCCCTTTTAACGTTTTACGCAGAGCAATCGCAATTTTTTTCTCTTTGGGTAGATCCCCATTTTCTAGAAAGGCGTGCACAAAAGTAGAAATCTCTTCGCTCTCAAAAAAAGCTGGAATCGCATCCACAATGAACGTGTTGTCTCCAAAATGGCGTATGGAAATCCCCACCTCTTCAAAAAGAGCGAGATTTGTCTCCATCACGAGCTTTTCCGCCCCCGTCACCTCCATGTGCAAAGGGATCAGAAGTTGTTGAATCGCCTTTTTTTTCTCATCTTGCATTAACTCCTCATAGGCAATACGCAGCCGAGCCGCACTCCCGTTGACCACCCGAATCCCCTCTGGATCCTCTAGCAAAAGACAACTCCCTACCTGAGCCAAAACCCTTCGAACAGGGGTAAATAGGAGAGGTTCAGCCTGCTCGGGTGGCTTCATCAAGATCGGTTCATACTCAAGTTTTGGCTCTGCAACCCTAAAATCTGTGGGCATCACAACCGTAGACTGTTTTTTGGGCGCTAAACTTTTTTCAATCGCCTGGAGAAGAAAAGGCTCCAGCTCCCTCTCTTCCCTGAGACGAATCTCCTTTTTTTGCGGATGCACATTCACATCAATCAAAGAAGAAGGAATACTT
This sequence comes from Chlamydiales bacterium, assembly GCA_022601445.1. GTDB lineage: Bacteria > Chlamydiota > Chlamydiia > Chlamydiales > JAAKFR01 > JAJACP01. The sequence continues at coordinate 172,125 of JAJACP010000002.1, forward strand.
AAGTGCAACACAAACAAGGGAAAACGATGTGTAGAGAGGCGGGTTCCATACCCCTCTAGAACCTTACGCGCAATAAAAGGGGAAACCACTGCACGGCCATTCACAAAAAGATATTGTCCCGTCCGGTTTGGACGATGAAACGAGACACGGCTGCACAAACCCGCCAGCCCAAAAGAGGCATCGTGATGTTCCACGGGAAGCATTGAATTTGCAAACTCTTCTCCAAGAAGAATTTGCGCTCTTTCCTCTAGAGTCGATTCAGCTGCTAGATCGATTGTGAACTCCCCTTCAGAAATCCACGAAAACGCAATTCCTTGATGACATAATGCCATCTTTGTCAAAATCTTATGTATCTCTGCACGGTCCCATCCCACACTTTTCTGAAAATTCTTGCGCACTGGCACATTGTAAAAAAGAGACCTAACCTCAACGGTCGTTCCTTGCTGGCGCGGTAAGGTTTTTATAGTGAGGATACGTCCCCCTTCCGCTTGCAACAGACGCCCCTGCTCACCGCTGGCCGTGTGAATCGAAAGTTTGGAAACAGAGGCAATCGAAGGGAGAGCCTCTCCGCGAAACCCAAGCGAGGCTATTGTATTAAGATCTTCAACCTGAGAGAGTTTTGAAGTTGCATGTCGCTCTAAAGAGAGGAGTAGATCATCCTGACTCATCCCGCATCCATCATCTGAAATACGGATTAGTCCACGGCCTCCCCCTTTGGTTTCGATCTTTACCGAGCGCGCTCCTGAATCTAACGCGTTTTCTACTAGTTCTTTAACAACAGAAGCTGGGTTTTCAATCACTTCGCCCGCGGCGATTTGGTTGATTGTGTGCTCATCGAGGATACGGATTCTTTGGTCTGACATATTAAAAACATTATTTGATAGAATAGAAATAATGATACTGGGGGATTCTAGAAGATGCAAGACAAGGTTCGTTTTACACCACCCACTTTAAAACTTTTTGAAGGAAAGCCTCCTCCGACCAGCTGGTTCAACACCAATATCGTCCACTATTTTCAGGTGAAGAGTCAAAAGGAGTTTCTCACCGACTTTGTCTCCTTTCTACAGCAAGCTGCAGCCGAAAAATTGACGAAAACCAAGCAGGAGGGAAAACAGGTTCTTGAGTTTGCCTATGCCCCAGAGGAAGGTGGAGAAGAGAAGATTGCGGATGCCGCCACTTTCAATACCCTTCAAACACATGTAGGCACTGAGATTCAGTTTCTGGTTAAACTAATTGCGACCATGAAAGAGGAAAATCCAGCAATGGCCCAAGAACTCGATGAGGCGCTGGATCAACTCAATACGCTAGTCAAGGGATTTCCTCAGCTCTCAGAGGAGCAGCTGAATATCCTCACCACTTTACTCGCGCGGCTCAATGAGCAGATCAAAAAAGCGCCTCCCTCTACTCAGCAGAAGTTTTGGGAAGAGGAGTGTCGCATGCTAGAAAAGATGATGAAAACGCATCAATCGGCACAAGAGGGGTATGAATCTGAGATCACAACCACAGAGGGAAAACAACGGGAGCTGCAACGTTTCCAAAAGCAGTGCTCGTCGCTTTTTACCCTTTTCCGTGAGGGAAAAGTGCCTGAAGCTCTCTCTCAACTCGTGGTGCTTCTGAAAAACTACAAACAGCTTCCTCCTGAATCAAAAAAGATACTCAATGCCCTGCTCAAAAAAGCGGCTCCTTTTGCCAAGCAAATTGCGCAGGGGCAAATCCATCAGTGGATCAAGCAGCTGGGGGGAAAACCGAGTCGTGAGGAGTTGATCCAGTATATCCAGAAGCAGTTAGATGAGCCTCCGTTTGACGGAGTGACGCCTCCCTTTATGGCCGACTTTGTCAGTCAAATCCATAAACAGATCGAAGATCCTGATTTTCCCGCCAAGCTCGAGGAAACGGCTCAGCTTGATATGGCTTCAGACGACGACATACAAGGGCACTTTACTGAGCAACACACTCAATATCAAGCGCACGTCCATGGCCTAAAAAAAGGCGTTCAGGCGATGGGTGAGGTCGGTAAAAACCTAGGTAAAGCAGCGGCTGGAGCAACTGGACACGCCCTGGCATCAGGATCGCTTCCTAATGATTTTTCGCGCGCCATTTTGCATCACTACATGCCCAATCAGGAGAAATATTTAATGGAGCTGGCTGAGCTTCTCATGTTTGCCAACATGGGAGCTCAAATCGGTAATGCCCTGTTATCCATGATCACAGACTTTTCCGCAGCCGCTTCCAACTACGATTTCAGCAATTCTCTGCACGGAGATGGGAAGGGGCAATTTAGTGGCTCTGCGACTCGGGCGCAGAATCAACTGAGTAAAGAGACCACCCAAGCCTATCACGACTTAAAGAGAGTGGAAGAGGCCCTCAAAAAAATTGAAGATGAGATCAAAAAGATTCAGAACAACAAGAATCTGACCCCTTCTCAGAAAAAGGAGATGATCTCCAAACTGCAGCATATCCATGCTGATCTCAAGGTCAGTGAAGGGCAGCTGCAGAATCTCTACACATTGTTAAAGCAGCTTCATATTCACCCAGGATCTGATAGTAAGCACTTTAAAGTCAGCGGTCCTCAAGGGTGGCAAAAAGCGCTCTCACATGCTGAAGACAAGGCCATTAACGGAGATCCCAAAAGTGACCCCAATGGGGGCCTTGTCAATATTGCCGCTGAGATCAACACCTTTCAGCAAACCTATTCAGATCAAGGACAGAACCAGCAGATGCAACTTCAAATGCGGATGACGGAGATTCAGCAAGAGTGGACTGTGGTGTCCACATCCCTTCAGCTTCTAAACCAAATGTATATGACAGTTGCCCAAGGCATTTACAAGTAGGAGAACCAACATGACACAAGACGTTTCCGGCCCTCAGCCCCCTAAACGGAGCGAAGAGAATAAAACTTCACCCATTGCTCCTAAAGATGTTGAGCAATATGTTCAAACACATGAAGAGATCCAGCAGCTCGAGGCGATTCTCTCTGTAGCCCAAAATATGGTCCACAAACAACTCCAAAAAGCACGTGCCGAAGGTAAGTCAGTTAAGCTCAAGCAACAGCCTCTCCCTATGGAGGGAAATGCGACGCAGAAAGCCAACATTGGAACCTACAATGCCCTACAATCGCATGTGGGCATTGAAATCCAATCCCTGATCAAGCAAATCGCCCTATTAAAAGCCGAGCATCCAGAAGAGGGTGAAGCGCTCGACGCCTTCCTCGGTGAGCTTGAAGGGATGGCCAAAGGCTTTCCTCATCTCTCTGAACAACAAATCAATACGCTCAACACGCTTGCGACCAAACTCAATACCCTTGCCAACCAGACCACGGGTCCCGCCCAGGGAGCGTACTGGCATGAAGTGAGTGAAATGTATGGGCAGATGCTCACTTCTAACGCAGAGTCGATCAAAGCTCTGAAAACTCAGGCCGGCACACAAAAAGCCATTGACCAATTGAGCAAGCACGGCAAAGTGGTGGGTAAAGCCATGGCAGGAGCTGTGGCAAAAAAAGCCGCCTCCGGCGCTCTACCCAATCAATTTCAACACGCCATTCTCAATAAGTACATGCCCTCACAAGAAAAATATCTCATGGAGCTTGCTGAGCTCTTGATGTTTGATAACATGGGAGCCCAAATCGGCAACGCTCTGCTCTCACACATCACCGACTTTAGTGGGGCTGCCAGCAACTACGATTTCAGCAACAGTCTTCATAAGGATGGAAAGGGACAATTTACCGGCTCTGCCACAGAGAAGCAAAATCAGCTGAGCAAGGAGATCAGCCAGGCAGAAAAAGATCAAAAGGCGCTTGGGGATGCACGGCAGACGATCAAAGATAAAGTCAACGCCATCAAAAACAATCCGAACCTCACCGCAGCTCAAAAAAAAGAGCTGATCGATAAGTTGAATGCCATTGATAAGAATTTGGCGGCAGCCCAAAAAAATATCCACACGCTCATCACGCAACTTCTGGGTCTTAAAATTACAAAAGGATCTGACAGCAAACACTGTAAAATTTCCGGCCCATTCGGCTGGCAGAAGAAGCTCGGTCAAGCTGAAGATGCCGTGATCAATGGAGTGACAAAATCAGGCTCCAATAAGCCAGGGCTTACTGAGGGGGGAGGTCTGGTTCAGATTGCTGCAGATGTGAATACATTTCAGCAGACCTATTCAGATCAGGGACAGAACCAGCAGATGCAGCTGCAGATGCGGATGACCGAGATTCAGCAGGAGTGGACGGTGGTTTCCACCTCTTTGCAGGTTCTCAACCAAATGTACACGTCCATCGCCCAAAGTATCTATAAATAAAAAAAGTATTTACTAGCATAAATACCTTTAATGATTTACAATCGGGCCAATAAGTCGAGGTTTTAAAATGAATTGGAATAGCATCTATCCCGTTTTGTCTATCCTGGTTCCCATTTTCCTAGGAATGTGGGCCATCATGCGTAGCATCAAGGAGGAAATCCGCTCTGTAAAATCCGACTTGAAGGGAGATATGCACGCTTTAGAGGCGGGTTTGAAAGGAGATATTCGGTCTGTAAAAGAAGATATGCGCTCTTTGGAATCAAGCTTGAAGGGGGATATACGCGCTTTAGAGGCTCGATTAAGCGGTCTTGAAAAAGAGTGCTCCGCCATCAACGTCAAAGTGGACTACCTGGGTTACGACAATCGTGAAGACAGAAAGCACGGCTAAACCTTAGAGGTGTTTACAAATTCCAAATCAAACGATTTTTGAGTCGCTCGGTAGAGTTCGACCTGCTTTTGAGCTTTTGAAGGCAACGTCGTGTTAAATTCCATGAGAGGAAGCAAATAGTCAGGCTCCATCAGACCAGCCAACTGATGCGGAAGCAATCCCGCCTTCACTCCCTCCGTAAACAAAACCACCCGCTCCCGCACACGATCCAAACTGTTTTGCGTCAAAAAGCAGTTCTTTTTTAACTTCCAGAGAAGGCGCTCAAATGGAAAATGGGTCAGCAAATCCACAAGCGAGGGGATCAAAGGCTCTTTGCCCATCTCCAACTTCCAATACCAATAACTCAGGTCTACATTCCGGTCCGGAAAACATAAACCATGGTCAATCGCCGCAATTTTTTCGTCCCCAACCAAAATATTGCCCGCATGCCGGTCGGTATTCCCAATAATCACATCCAAAACAATCAAAAGCTGATACTCCACTAATGGAAGCACATCCTTCTCATCCTGGTAGATCTCTAAAAAAGGAACAAACCCGCCTACAAACTCCTGAAAAGAGCCGTATTTGGTCTTTTTTGGTCGGTTGGAGGCAAGTCGATCTTCACGCGCTAAAAAGAAGGTACGATGCGTAAAGGCTGCATAATAGGTGCGGGGCACAATTCCAAAACCAAAAAAAGCATCGACCAAAAAAGCCCCTACCTCATGGTGTGCCGCCTCACCGACGCGACACCCCCACCGCGTCCTACGCTGCCCTAGCGCTCCCTGAAAGCTAGGACCCACAGGGTTGTGGGGAGCGTGTATTTCCTCATCAAAGGGCTTAAAAAGCCCCACAATCTGTCGATCCGGCCCGCGCATCCAATACGCCCCTGAACACCCTACCGTGATCAGAATCGGATAGAGCCCCTTCTCAAGCGCCTTGCGTGCCTCTTGAATCACCTCAGGGACTTTCTGCCTACGGACAGCAAGATGCATATTTTGGATCACTTGATACTGAAGCAAGGAGTGGCGATGAAAAAGATCAATGTGCTCCTTAATGTTGCTTTGATCCCATTTTTTCCCATTAATCCGCTCCACTCGCTTGAGCATGCGTGAGAGCAGGGCCACCTTCTTTTTCAAGAAAAAAGGCAAAATCTTCTTGTCAAAGGGGTTGTTCAGCTCCAGAGTGATCGTAATGTAGGTGTAGTAAATCACCTTCTCCACGCGACTCTGAGGCGCCCCCAGAAGGAGGCTATTCCACAGGGAAAAAAGCTGTTTTTGCAAGGGTGAGCTGAGTACTCTCAGCTCTCCTTTGGCGTTGGCCGAGAGCCACCCCTCCTTGCCCGCCCTGAATAGCGCATGGATATTGGAAGGGACATGCAACAAATCCATCTGGCCAGGTCGATACCGATGAATCAAAAAGAAGAAAAAGAAGACAACTTCGTGAATGCGGAGCGTTTCAGATAGTTTTTGTAAACAACAGGTAAAGCGCTCCCACACAATCCGCGCCCAGCGTCTAAAATTGTAGACAAGGAGATACCCCCCGTGGACTGCTTTTTGATAGAGAGTACGTAGTTGCTTCATATCATTATTATATAAACTAAATTAAATAGTAACAATTATTAAGATTTATTAAAAAAAATAACCAAATCTTTAAAAAGTCATTGATAGTTAAATATTTATTTGCTATAATAGTTGCAGACTTTAAATTTTAAGTGGTAATACATGAATAATAAACAAACTTTTAGATTTGATCTTTTGGACAAAGAGGGAGCCCAAACCATTGCTAAAGAGGTGCTTAACCTCATGGAAGAGGGGATGACACTCCAAGAGGCGACAGGTGTGAGTGATGAGACATTGGAGGAGATTTATAACCTAGCTTATGGCTATTACGACCAGGGAAAGTACAAAGAAGCGGTGAGTTTATTCCACTTTCTAGCAGGAGCCTCACCTAGAACCTACAAATACGTTTTGGGGCTTGCCTCTTCTTTTCATCAGATCGGTGCTTTTGAGGAGGCAGCTGTGGGGTTTTACTGCGCTTTGAATATTGAACCGGAGAATCCGATTCCTGCTTATTACGTCACTGACTGCTTTTTAAAGCAGAACTGCGTAGAAGAGGCAGCTGAGTTTGCTGAGCTCACCATTGAAATCTGTGACAACCGCCCCGAGTACCGAAACATTCAAGAGAGATGTGATCTGATTAAAAAGTCACTAAAAAAATAATAAAAAGGACCTTTTTTAATATGTCAAGTTTTCTTCCAAACAATCATTATAGCGTCAGTAGTGCGCCCGCTGCGCCTCTTGGACGCTTAGATACTCAGCACATTTTGGCCAAAGAGATCGCGCGCACTCAAGATACGATTACCGAATCAGAAAAAAAGCACACAAAAAGTCAGGTAGAGGTTGGAGAGCGTCCTATTCTACCGGCAGCGGCTTCATCAAAGCATCCTGACTTTTTGGCTTTTGTTGCCGAGGCTTTTTCAAGATCATTTAGTGCGATGTCTCAAGGAACCATTTCCCAGTCGCAAGACTTTGCCGCTTTGCAGAAACTCGACCAGACGATGTCACAAGCGGTTTTACAGACGACAAAAAACGCCATTGATAAGCAGCAGGCTCAGATCAAAATGGCCGCAAGCGTGAAAGCGTACCAAGAGAAGATGGGTCAAGCGAACACCATTTTTCAATGGACCATGTTCGCGATTGGAATTGTTCTGATGGTCGTCACAGTAGCCAGTTCTGTGTTTGACTTTGGAGCTTCATTAGCAGCTGTTCCTGCTGAAGCTGGGATGATTGAAATGGCGGACTTTGGGGCGACAGCAACTAGTGAAGGGGTTGGAGCAGCTATAGACGTCGGTGAAGAAGCAGCTAGCAACGTTGCTGGTTTTACAGAAGATCTAGGTAGTGAAGTGGAATCAACAGCACAAGAGGGTGTGAGCGACGAGGTAAACAGTGAAACGAGCTTTAAAAGCAAAGTGGCTGACATGCTGAAAACCAAGGGCTTTAAAAAAGGAGTTCAGTTTGGTGTTGGCACTGTTCTCGCCTCTCCCATGCTTGTAGAAGGGATTGAAAAGCTACACACAGGCGACATGTTAGACAAGGTCGCACAAACGCAGAAAGAGACAGGAGATGCCATGGCCACCATGCAGGCCAACCAGATGACCTTCCAGTTTTATCAGCAGCTACTGAGACGGGCTAGCGGAGTGGTACAAGAACAAGGGAACGATGCCTCGCAGGTTGTAGAGACCTTTAACGACGTGGCGAGCGCCTACAAGCAAATTAGTTATGGATTGGCTAGCGCTGTTTAAACAAATTAAATAATAATAAATAAGGTAAGTGAATGAGTAGTACTATTAATAACCAAATTTCAGAAACAGTTCGTCACCACGCTCAAGCAGAGAAGCGTGGACAAGAGCGGATTGCCCACGCACACCGTACTGCGGCTAAAGGGAAAGTAGGAAAAGACTACGTCCTTCCTTCAACAGGTGACACTAAACCTGTGCTGCCTAAGAAAGGAGAGACCAAGCCCAAGCTGCCCACACCAAAGACTCCTTTTTCTGGCTTGAAAGGGGATGATCAGGGTGAAGAGGGAAAAACAATGGGTTTGATTGCGATTATTGGAGAGGTGATGGCTCTTCAGGCGAAGAGTAACTCGAACTTCTGGAGTACCATGTGGAAGCAAGCGTCTACCAGTATGATGATGCAGGTGAAGTTTGCTCCGGTGATTGCGAAAGCCATTAAATGCTCTTATGAGGCACAAGCACAGTCGACACAAGCGCAGGCAACCTCAGCTCGCCTTACCGGTACGATTAACCTCGTTATGTTTGGCGCTACGGTCGTGATTGGTACCTATATGGGATTGCGCGACGAGACAGGAGAGAGTGGACCTAGCCAAAATGATGCAAAGGCAACAGAAGAGACTGCTCAAGCAGGAGCAGACGCACAGAGCGCCGAGCTAGAAGAATCAGGAAACAACGAAAAAATAGCCGAGCAAAGACAAAACGACGAATTGGCAGATGAGGTCCGCGCCCAGGAAACCAACGGTAAAAAAGCGCAAATCAAAGGTGCATTCAAGAAAATGCAAGAGATCGGAGGGAAAGGACCAAAGCTTTTGTCAACTATCCTAACAAAATTTTCTCACGTGAGTTCAGGGATGACTATGTTGGCTAATGGTGGTTCCTCATTAGTTGATGCTCAGTACAAAAGCATTCAGTCTGAGAAGCAGGAAGAAGAGGGACAGGCGCAGGCGCTGAACAAAGAATCTGAGCAGTACGCTCAGTTCTACGGCCAGTCTTTCAGCCGTTCGGAAGATTTACGTCAAGGGGGCCAGCAGAACATCGACTACGCGATGAACATTCTGAAATCGTCTGTGGATACCATTACACAGACCATTACCTCCATGTTCCGTGGCTAATCACACAAAGCCCCTCCTTGTGGAGGGGCTTTTTTTATGTTATAACACGCTCATGAAACGTCACACTCAAAAGGGAGTCGAGTGGCTCACCTTCGACCACTTGTCAACTTGTCCCCGTCTCCACCACGGGATTTTTCTGCGCCATGGAGGAGTCAGCAAAGGCTCTTTTGCCACACTGAATTTTGGCCTTACTCAAGGTGATGATCCCCAAAACGTCTCTTTTAATCGGCAAAAAGCATGTGACATCCTCCAAGTCAAGAGCTACGCCCATCTCTATCAAAAGCACACCAACCGTGTTGTTGAGGCAGATCCTAATATCAAAGAGGAAGCGGATGGACTGATCACAAATAGAGCCGGTCTGGGCCTCTTGATTCTACATGCAGACTGTCAGGCGGCCATCATCTACGATCCGATTCAGCACGCTCTGGCAAACGTCCATTCAGGATGGAGGGGTAGTGTCCAAAACATCTACTCCGAGGCGATAGAGACCCTTAAAACGCGCTACGGAAGCCGCCCTCAAGACCTTCTTGTGGGCATCTCCCCCAGTCTAGGACCCGAGGCAGCTGAATTTCGTCATTACAAAGAGGAACTGCCCGAATCTTTTTGGGCCTATCAAATCAAGCCGACTTACTTCGACTTTTGGGAGATCTCTCGCCAGCAATTGATCGCGTGCGGCGTGCTCCCGAATCATATCGAAGTAGCAGAAGAGTGCACTTTCAGCAATCCCGAAGACTACTTTTCTTACAGGCGCGTTCAAATAAGTGGCCGTCACGGCACGTTGGCTGTTCTTAGAAGCTAAATTCAATACCGGCATCACCAAAGATACGGTAGCTGCGTCCATGATCCCAACTGGCTTCCACGTCTAAGAAAAGATCGAAACAGCCAAGTGTTTTAGCACTACGAAACCCCACCAAAAAGATCGCCAGATTGCCAGATATCCCTGAATTAAAGTTCAGCGCCTGACCCACAAGCTCGGCATCGATAGCACAACCGGCTACTTGAAATCGACCCGCCACTCCAATATAGGGCTCGATATCTAAAAAGCAGGTGCATTTAGGTGCGCTCAACTCCCCACGAATGGTAAGCAGCTGAATATCTCGGTCATGCACCGCTAGGTTTGAGTTAGATCCTTGCTCGCTATAGTCACCTAAGAAAAGGCCGGCATATCGAATGGTTCCACTCAAAATAGGGGAACACCACCAGTTGCAAAAAGAGTGAGCGTAGGTGATCTCCGGTGTGAAAAAGAAGCCAGACGGTTGAGCATGCGCTCTTTCTATCCCCCCGACAACAAGGTTATTCATCACGTACCGCTCATTGTCAAGGTGGGTATATCCAGCTGCAAACGCCGCTCCAAAGAAGTGGTTGCAGAAAACATGCTCGTAGCTCATCCCTCCAAAACTCGTTTTAACGTCCACGTTTTGCGTCTTTTCACCAACTGTCGCCTCTCCATAAGAGGCGCCTGCAAACAATCCTAAACCACCTGGCACCTCATAACCTACGATAAAGCCTCCCTGGCGGAGGTTGTAGCGTGCAAGATGGTTCTCTTCCCGCTCTCTGTAGCTCCCAATCGCCTCGATCCAAAAGCCACACCCACAGGGATTGTAACAGGCGCAAGGGAAAGCAGTCCGGTGGCGATAGATGTTGTTAAGAATAGGGTCGGAGATATCGGCAAGAAGATCAGCTTGTAGTGCCAGACCTGTCCGGTCGACCACATGGAGCGTACTTCCTACCAGAACAGAGGGATCCATACTAGTCAATTGACCAAACCCCATACTCGTTGGAGTCAAAGTCAGTGAAAGATTTAAACCTGCCTGCACATTTACGTTCAAAGGCGCATTAGGTACCTGAATGAATCCCTGTAGGTTAGAGCCAGGCAAAAGTGTCACAGTCGGATTTGTTCCCTCTAAAAAAAGGGCATGGGCATTTTCGGAGCAAATGAGGCCTGAATTAATGAGATGAAAGTTGACAATCGAGCTATCTGTACTCACACCACTTTCACCAGCCATAACATCGCCGCTGTTGACAAACGTCAAATTTGTAGACCCTGAGATGCCTAATAAGCCTTTTCCCGTGCTCTCAGTGGCAAAAATTGATCCCGCATTCGTGTAGCAGTTATCGCTGCCTCCCACGCTTAATAACCCACTCGAATCCTCACCGGCAACCGTGACCAAGCCGTTATTGTTTACCTGGTTATTTGTGCTATTAATCAAACAGATGCCACCCACTTCAGGCCCCTCATTAGAGATATATCCTTCGTTGATGATACGACTGTTTGATAAGCCTAAGGTATCCATGCAAAAGCACCCATTCCCTTTTGCTTTAATAGAACCAGCATTATGAACGAATGCTTCGTCTGCATTACGCAAGGCAACAGCATTAAACCGATTCGCTCCCAAAGACATTTCACCAAAGTTGGAAAAGCGGTGGCCTGACCCTGAAATAAAGATGGAATCACCTCCCTCTCGCTCAATCGAACCACAGTTCGTAATCGAAGCGCCCGATCCCCGCAATCTGATATTGATCCCTCTTGTAGGCCCCAAAGCGCCTCCAACCTCGATCACTCCTTTTTCCCCACTATCTAAGGTGAGCTGATCTGTTCGTCTCTCCCCGTTCTTGATAATGAAGCTCTCTGCGTGAACGACCCCACAAGCAAACAACAAAAAAAATAGTAACCTGATTTTCATGACCTCAATCCTAGAAGTTAACTTCAATTCCCACATCACCAAGGAGGCGATAACTCGATCCACTATCCCAATTCGCTTCTAGATCGAAGAAAAGATCGAAACAACCGATTGTTTTAGCGCTCCGCAATCCAATTAAAAGCGCCGCCAAATAGTCTGATAGTCCCGAATCAAACTGCACTGCTTGACTTAAAAGCTCAGCGCTCACATGGCGACCATCCAATTGAAAACGGCTTGAAACTCCGATATAAGGCTCAACATCTAAAAAGCAGGTGCATTTAGGCAGACTCAACTCTCCACGGAGGGTCAAGAGTTGAATATCACGATCTTTTATCCCTACACGTGAGACCGACCCTTGCTCATCATAATCGCCCAAGAAAAGCCCGGCATACCGTACACGGCCCGTCAGAGTAGGCGAGTAGCACCAACTAGAAAACGCATAGGCATAAGTCATTTCAGGAGAAATGAAAAAGGCGTTGGGCCGGCCCACGACTTTCTCAACACCATCTGGCGCTAAGTTATTCATCATATAGCGGGTGCTCTTAAAGTTCGTGTATCCTGCCGCACAGGCTGTTCCAAAAAAGTGATTAGAGACAATGCGCTCATAACTGAAACCACCAAAGCCTGTTTTTGTATCAGCTCTCTCTGTTCTCTCCCCAACTGTACCCTCTCCAAATGAAGCTCCTGCAAAAAAGTTCAGGCTACCACACCAAACTGGTGTTGCATAACCCAGTATAAAGCCGCCTTGACGCAGGTGATAGGGTGTAAGTTTTCTTTCTTTTCGCTCTCTATAAGCTCCAATCGCCTCGAGCCAAAAACCACAACCACAAGAATCGTAACAGGCACAAGAAAAAGCCGTACGCCCTCGATAGATGTTGTTCAAGATGGGATCCGAGATATCAGCAACAAAATCAGCTTGCATGGCCAGCCCAGTCCGATCGATCACATGGACCGTATTGCCAAGAACTGCAAACGGAGCGTCGATGCCCAAAGCGCCAAAGCCAGGACTAGCCGGTGTGAGAGTCAGGGCAAGATTGAGGCCTCTTTCCACATTCAAATCGAATGGTTCTGTAGCCGAAAAGGCTCCTCGAATGGTTGATCCTGGTAACAAGGTCAATGTAAGCCCCGGGGAGTCAAAAAAAACAGCTTGCGCCTCTAGCGACTGGATGATTCCTGAGTTGATTAAACGAAATCCGTTACTGTTGTCCGCTACTGTCACACCCACGCCTTGCCCAAGAATCGTGCCATGGTTTTCGAATAAACCACCAACAGCATCTCTTGTATGGTATCCCTCTGAGTTATTTCCTAGAGAGATAATAGACCCCAGATTGATCTCTGAGGGAAAGTCGTTGGCCAAAGTGAAAAGTCCGTAAGAATTGTCTCCAACAGCATACAGCAGACCTCTGTTCACCAAAATCGGGGGGAACTCTGCCGAGCCTCGGTTAACTGCCCGACTTGCCTCACCTTCTGCATAAATCACCCCATCATTTTTAATCAACGCTCCCCGGTTACCATCTATATTAATTCCTCTTGCACCATCTCCTACTGCCCGCAGCAATCCCGTATTTTCAATAGATGTTCCGGGTCTATCGACATGAACGGCCTCACTACCAGAGCCTGTCACACTCACTGTGTTTCTGTTGATAAAGCGGCCACCGAATCCATTCATGTCTACAGCAAAGCCCGTATTCTGAGTAATCAATCCAAAATTGGTCAACACAGCAGGACCCGCTATAAAAACAGATGGAGAGGGAACTGTTGGACCGAGTATCCCACCAGCTTCGATGAGTCCCGTTTCTCCGGCATTCAAGGTTTGCTGAGCCGTCTCAGGGGGCTCTCCATTCCGAATGAAAAACGAGGCTCCATGGCCGGCCGTAGAGGTTAAAAGCAGCAAAAGTAAGATCCACAGTTTCATCAGTATTTTCCTCAAATAAATGAAAAAATTGTTTATACGCAAACAAGAGTCATCTGGTCAATTTTTTAAAAGATCAGCCCAATACCCGCATCGCCGAAGATGCGGTAGCTACCCCCTGTGTCCCAATCGGCTTCTAGATCAAAGAAAAGATCGAAACACCCCATTGTTTTAGCGCTCCTGAATCCGACCAAGAAGGTCGCCAAATTATTCGATATCCCTGAATTAAAGTTCAGCGCCTGACCCAAAAGCTCGGCACTGACATCACAACCGGCCACTTGGAAGCGACCTGAAACCCCAATATAGGGCTCGATGTCTAGAAAGCAGGTGCATTTCGGTGCGCTCAGTTCTCCACGGAGGGTGAGCAGCTGAATGTCCCGATCATAAACCGTTAGGTTTGAGTTGGATCCTTGCTCATGATCGTTGCCTAAGAAAAGACCGGCGTACCTTATTGTTCCACTTAAGACAGGGGCGCACCACCAGTCACAGAAAGAGTGGGCATAGGTGATCTCTGGTGTGAAGAAGAAGCCGTCTGGTTGCGTTTGTGCTTTTTCCACACCACCCGGCACTTGGTTGTTCATGATGTAGCGATCGTTGTCAAAGTGGGTATATCCGGCTGCAAAGGCGGCTCCAATGAAGTGGTTGCAGAAAGCACGCTCGTAGCTGGCACCACCAAAGCTGGTTCTAATTTCTGCTTTTTGGGTTTTTTCACCGACTATTGCCTCACCGTAAGAGGCACCTGCGAAAAGTCCTAAACCACCCGGCGCTTCATATCCAATGATAAAGCCCCCCTGGCGTAGATTATAGTGGACCAAGTGCCGCTCTTCACGCTCTCTGTAGCTACCAATTGCCTCTACCCAAAATCCACATTGACAGGGATCGTAGCAGGCGCAAGAAAAGGCTGTCCGATGGCGATAGATGTTGTTGAGGATAGGATCGGAGAGATCAGCAAGAAGATCAGCTTGCATCGCCAAACCTGTGCGATCGATCACGTTAATGGTATTGCCTACCAATACGAAGGGGGACTCGATACCTAGAGTGCCAAAACCCATACCACCCGGATCAAGAGTGAGAGCCAAGTTAAGACCTGTTTGAACATTTAAGTTCAAAGAGTCATCTACAGCCTGAACGGGTCCTTGTAAATTAGAGCCACGTAAAAGCGATAGTGTGGGATTGGTTCCTCCGAGTAAAAGAGCAAAGGATTGATTAGATTTGATGGTTCCGGAATTGATTAGGTGAAAATTTGTATCGCCAGTGTCTGAAATAACTCCATCTCCATCAGCTATAACCGTACTGTTGTTTTGGAACGTCACATCCGTGGAAGAGGATACTGCGAACCCAACTGAATTCATTCCCTGCGATACAATGGATCCATTATTTGTGTAGAGATTTGCGCTTCCCGTTTGATCAAATATTCCAAAAGAAGCATCACCTACGCTATACAGTAGACCATTGTTGGTCACTTGGCTGTTAGTACTGGATTGTAATCTGATCGCAACGGTATTCTCTCCTTCAACAGCAATCTCTCCTCCATTGGCTATGCGGGTATTCGTATCCGAAAAAGAGTCAATTCCAGCTGTGTTATCTCCTACGTTATCTATCAGTCCTGAGTTACTGACAACAGCATCTGTTGTGCCATTTATAAAAACTGCTTGTCCGTTATCACCTGTTGCCTGAAGTGTCTTGTTATTAATGAACTGATTGTTAGCCCCTCCCATATTTACCCCGTTAGCTATATCTACTTCTATCAACCCGTTATTAATCAGCAAGGCATCTGGACCGAACATGTTAACACCCAAAAATCCTACAGTCGGAACCAACGCGCCCCCTGCTTCAATTAGACCGGTTTCATCGGCATTTAGCGTCTGAGTCATTGTTTCTGGAGGCTCTCCATTCCGAACGATGAATGAGGCTCCATGGCTGACCATAGAGATCAAAATTAGCAAAGAGGTGATCCATAGCTTCATCGGTATTTTCCTTAAGTAAATAAAAATTTCGTTTATACGAGAAAAAGAGCGCTTTAGTCAAGCTTCTAAAAGACATACCCAATGCCGCCCTCACCCAAAGTTCGGAAGGTTGTTTCACTATCCCAGTTAACTTCCACATTGAGGAAAAGATCAAAGCACTTCACAGACCGCTCTCCTCTAACCCCAACTAAAAAATAGCCCAAATGGGCGGGTACTCCTGAATCAAATCGAAACGACTGCCCCAAAAGCTCTCCCTTAATCGTTGAACCCCCTACCTGAAAACGGCCAGCGCCTCCGATGTAAGGCTCTAGCTCCCAGCTACAGCAGCTATCTGTAAAGGGAAACCCTAGTTCAGCACGGAGTGTCAGAAGATGAAGATTTTGATCTTTAAGGGTTAAATTGGTGATGGAACCTGTTTCAGAGTAGGAGCCGAAAAAGAGACCGGCATAACGCACAGTTCCGCTCAAGATGGGTTGACACCACCAACTAGAGAATGCGTGCGCATAGGTGATCTCAGGAGTGATAAAAAAACCGTCAGGGGAAGTCCGTGCATCCTCAACACCGCCAGGGGCCACATTATACATCACGTACCGGTGATTGTCTAAAGAAGCGTATCCGGCAATAAAAGCGAGACCAATAAAGTGGTCACACACTAACTGCTCGTAGCTAAGGCCTCCCACATAACAGTTAAAGTCGGTTGTCTGTGTATTCTGATCCACAACTGCCTCTCCAAAAGTGGCTCCTCCAAAGAAGTTTAAATAACCGTAGCCATACGGAGATTCATACCCCATTAAAAACCCTCTTTGGGTGATGGTATAGGGGACAATCGAGGAGGCAGAGCGCTCACGGTAGCTTCCCAAACCTTCTACCCAAATACCTCTGTAATCGCACGGGTGGCAACAAGCGGCAAAAGCCGTTCTGTGGCGGTATATCCCATTTAAAAAGGTGTCTGAAAGGTCAGCAGCAATATCGCTGTGTATTGAGGGACCTGTGGGGTCGATTACCCCAATGAAGTCGATCCCATTTAAAGCAAAAGGAGCCTCAATACCCAACTGATTAAAGCCTGTGGCTGTATCCATCAAAAAAGCTAAATTGAGACCTGTTTCCACATTTAGATTTAGGCTTCCCGCTTGAGCGATCCCTTGTATGTTGGAACCGCGCAAAAGGGTTAATGTCGGATTGGTGTCAGGATCTGAACCAAAATTAATCGAAATACTTTGCTCGGAAACAATTGTACCTGAGTTAATCACATGTGCGTTATCACTCAAGTCTTGAATCCCATCAGAACTCAACCCTTGTACATAGATTGTGCCACCTGCATTATAAACGTCATAGTCAGCATTAAAATCGACAGCAGCGCTCAGCGTAGTTGCAGAATAAAAAATCCCGTGAGCAGAATCACCTTCTGTCTCAATAGAACCCGTGTTCACAAATTTCGCATTGGCATCGACGTCACCAAAAACTCCATGAGAGCCGAGCTCTACCGTTCTAATCAGGCCATTGTTTACAAATAGACTATCAGTCCCTCCAACATTGACCCCAAAAGCGCCTGGTCCTAGCGTCTCAATCAATCCTCCATTCACAATGTAGGCATTGCTTCCATTTAAGTGCTGGATACCATGAGCCGAACTACCCACTGTACTGATTGTGCCGCTCTGAAAAATCTGCACGTTGGAGCCTGTATTTCGAACTCCTATAGCTGTGACAAAAAAGCCAACTCCGCTAGTAGTAATTAAATTGGTATTGATAATTTGGCTATTATCTCCGGTATTATTAATTCCTATATTACCTCCTGTATTAGAGGTCAAACCGTGGTTTTTTACAATTTGATTGTCAGCTGACATTGATACAGAAGGAGCCGAGGCACTCACAATAGCTCCACCCGCTTCAATTATCCCAATGTCTCCTACTGTACTCAGTGTTTGTGCAGTCTCCACCTCTCCATTTTTAACAATAAAACTGGCCCCATAACCGGAGATTACAGAAAGCAAAAGTGCTATACTCAAGAGAAATCGCATATAAATCCTTAAAATACGTATCCAATGCCACCCTCACCAAGAGTGCGAAAACTATT
The DNA here is from genome assembly GCA_022601445.1 of Chlamydiales bacterium. Classification (GTDB taxonomy): domain Bacteria; phylum Chlamydiota; class Chlamydiia; order Chlamydiales; family JAAKFR01; genus JAJACP01. The sequence goes on from JAJACP010000002.1 coordinate 189,826, forward strand.
CATGTTATCCCAGTTAGCCTCTAGGTTGAGGAAAAGATCCAAACACCCAACAGAGCGCTCTGCCCTAAATCCAGCTAAAAAGTAGCCGAGCTTGTCTGATACCGCCGACTGAAAGAGAAGCGATTGCCCCAAAAGCTCACCTCTGATACGCGTGTCCCCGAGCTCAAAGCGGCCCGCTCCTCCAATATAGGGTTCTACTTCCCAGCTACAGCACCTGTCTGCAAGGGGAAAGCCCAATTCACCCCGTATCGTCAAAAGGTGCAAATCGCGGTCCTTGATCGTTAAATTTGTGACCGATCCTGTTTCTGAATAACTCCCCAAAAAGAGACCGGCATACCGAATGGTGCCGCTGACGATAGGCTGAAACCAGCAGCGCGCAAGTGTGTGCGCAAAGACTATCTCAGGTGTGATAAAAAAGCCGCCAGGATTGGTGTGCGCATCTTCTACACCGTTAGGAGCCAGATTGTGCATCACATAACGGTGATTATCCAGGTCCGCATAACCCGCAATAAGAGCCAAACCAATAAAGCTGTCGCAAATCAGACGCTCATAACTGACTCCACCCACATAGCAGTTGAAATCGGTTGTTTGCGTTCTCTTATCCAAAACTGCTTTACCAAAAGTAGCTCCCGCAAAAAGATTTAGATAACCCGCATTGAAAGGAGCGTTATAGCCGACAAGAAAACCTCCCTGCCGCACGTTGTAGCTCACATAATGACGCGGATCCCTTTCGCGATAGCTCCCCAAAGCCTCTATCCAAACACCCCCACAGCCACACGGATTACAGCAACAAGGAAAGGCAGTCCGATAGCGATAGATACCGTTTAAGAACGTATCGGAGAGATCGGCTGCAATATCACTTTGCATGGAAGGACCTGTTGGGTCGACTACCCCAAGTAAGTCGCTACTATTGACGACACCCTGAATAGCATAAGGCGCCTCTATCACACCTGCATTGAATCCATTGTCTGTTTGGATGTTAAGAGCTAAGTTAAGACCGGTTTCGACGTTGATATTCAATGTTTCGGCTTGAACCGGACCTTGCAGATTTGAACCACGCAAAAGAGTTAAGGTAGGATTAGTTGGATCCGTACCAAAATTAATTGCAAATCCTTGACGGGAGACGATGGTGCCTGAATTGATGACCTGCGTGTTATCGGTGGCATCAAAAATACCATCTGCGTCGGGGCCCTGGGCGATAATCGTTCCGGTGTTGAAAATGCGAAAATCGTCATTAAAGCTTGCCAAAGATTCAGAGTCGAGAATCACACCTGCATAATCAATTCCATTAGAGGAGGGACCTTCTGTTACAATACAACCTGTGTTGACAAGCTTTGCATTTGAATCCTCGGTGCTGGCCATTCCATGAGAGCCAGAACCTCGTGTGACGATGAGACCCCTGTTAACAAAGAAACTATCCTCTCCACCACCAGAAATTCCTGTAGCAGTATCACCGATCGTCTCAATGAGTCCTCCATTGGCCACGTATGTTCCCGTTCCATTAAAGTGCCTAATGCCAGTCGCAAACTCCCCTTCTGTACGGATAGTGCCACTTTGAAAAATCACAACATCAGATCCACTATTGCGTATCCCCTCTGCGCCGTCACCTGTCGTTGTGATCAAGTTAGTATTGACAATCCACGATCTGTCTCCAATGTTAACCACCCCACGATTATCTGTTGTCCGAATCGTTCCATGGTTTGTCAGCTGTTGATCATCTGCCTGCATGTCAACACCAGGAGCAACGGCCGTCACAATTTCTCCACCTGCTTCAATCAAACCTACATTTCCAGCGGTATCCAATGTTTGCGCCGGCCTAATCTCACCATTTTCAACAATAAAATCGGCTCCATAGCCTGTTACAACCAAGCCTACAAACGCTGCACTCACCAAAATTTTCATTGCCGGTTCCTATTTATTAAAAAATGTAGCTTATACCACTTTCGCCAAAAACACGAAAGCTCTGAGCAGAATCAAAATTGATCTCCAGGTTCAAAAAGAGATCAAAGCACCCCACTGAGCGCAAGCCGCGTAAGCCGATCAAAAAATAGCCAAGATTTGCAGGAAGAGCTGTTGTAAAGTGAAGATTCTGGCCTAAAAGAGCTCCCTCTACTTCACACCCATCAAGCTGAAACCGCCCGGCGCCCCCCATGTAGGGTTCCCAATCTAAAAAGCAGTGACAGCTGGGAAAACCAAGCTCTCCACGTAGAGTGACAAGCTGCACATTGCGATCAGCGACTGCAAGATTTGCAAGAGATCCTGTCTCCGAGTAGTCTCCTAAAAAGAGGCTGGCAAAACGGACCGTTCCACTTAAAGTGGGCATACACCAAAACTGAGGGAAGGACTGTACATAGGTCAGTTCCGGGGAGAGAAAAAACCCGCTCGGACAGGCTTGGGCCTTATCCACGCCATTTGGAGCTAGATTATTCATCACATAGCGGCTGTTATCCAAGCTTGAATAGCCTGCAAGAAAGGCCACACCAAAAAATTGATTGGAAGCGATCATCTCATAGCTAACCCCGCCTACATAGGATCGAATTGTGGTCTCTTGTGTACACTCACCAATAAACGCATCACCAAAAGCAGCACCTCCAAAAAGACCTAAGCCTCTAAAGTCCAAACCAACAAGAAACCCTCCTTGCTTCACTTCATAGCGCGACAATCCTTTTTTATGACGCTCCCGATAACTCCCCACTCCCTCTACCCACAAGCTGCATCCGCATGTATCTGCGCAAACGGAAGGGAAGGCAGCACGGTGACGGTAGATCCCTCCCAAAAATGTATCGGAAAGATCGGCTACGGCATCGGCTTGTACAGCAAATCCAGTCGGATCGACCACAGCAACTGCACCATTAGCTAACACAAAGGGGGCATCGATGTTGAGAGTGTCAAAACTCCCGGAAGCTAGTGAGAGAGCTAAATTGAGGCCTCTTTGTACGTTCAGATCCAGAGGATTTGTTGTCTGAACAGCACCTTGCAGGTTGGAGCCACGCAAGAGAGTAAGAGAGGGATCAGTCCCGGCAAAATTGAGTGCATTGGCTTGCAAAGAGACAATTGTGCCTGAGTTGACTACATGCATGTTTGCGGCGCTTGTCGTGACACCATCACCGCCCGTTCCTTGTGCCACAACCGTACCGCTGTTGATGAATTGTACATTTGTTCCTCCATCAATGTTGACGGCATGTGCATTTGGACCCACAACCGAAATAGCTCCTGTGCTTGTGATCGAAACCTCACTGCCTTGACTTTGAATTCCATGTGCAGCGCTCCCTAGCGTTGAAATAAAGCCATAGTTGGTCACAGTAAAGATGCTGTCAGCGTTTAGGGTAATACCTATAGCATCATCTCCTCCAGTCAAAATAGAACCACTGTTACTGGCAATAAAGTCTCCGCTGTCACTTTGAATTCCAAACGAACTAGACCCTTCAGAGCGTATCATGCCCGTATTCACAATCTCAAAAAAAGGCACATCACTGAAAACAACAGGAGCGGTATTCCCTGTCGTGAAAAGGTTCCCCTGGTTAAAAACGCGATTATTATTTCCAACATTCGTAATGGCATTGCTGGAGCCACTTTGAATGGTACCTGAATTGGTCATGACCGAGTTTGTGCCGTCATTAAAAAAACCGGGGCTTTGCACTGCCGTTGCCAAACCTGTGTTAACAAAAGTAGAGTTTGACCCACTATTTCTTAAAGCGGCAGAGGACGCTCCACTTGTTGAGACTGTTCCTTTGTTGAGCACATAAGAGTTGTCACCCTGAGCATAGATCCCAAAAGAAGTATCTCCACGCGTTGTGACAAGGCCGATGTTCAAAATGTTGGTGCCGGCACCCAAGGTTTCAATCCCACTGCTAGTCGCCCCTGTTGTCGTCAATTGATTGGTGTTTGTCACCTGAAAATTCGTTGCACCAACTGTCCCTGCAATTCCGATGGCTGAAGCGCCCGTTGTGAAAATGAGCCCTTCATTGCGCATCTGGGTATCCGCTGCGCTCGCTTCCACACCCGTAATTCCATCCACTGAGATTGCTCCACCTTCTTCAACTAATCCAATCTCTTCGGCACCATCGAGCATTTGAGTCGCTGTTTCGACATCACCTCGAGGAATGACAAAGCTAGCACCAAAGCCTGTTGTAGTCACAGCCAATAGAATCGCAATCCATTTAAAATCCAAAGCCTATGCCTCCCTCTCCGAAAATACGACAGCTGTGTTCACTATCGAAGTTAGCTTCTACGTTCAAAATAAGCTCAAAACAACGTACTGATTTAGAACCCCGAAAGCCGGCCACAAAAAGAGCAATATTTTTAGGCAAACCGGCCTCAAACTGCAACTTCTCTCCCAAAAGACGGGTCTCAACTTCCTGACCATCAACTTGAAAACGACCGGCAACCCCAATGTAAGGCTCCATCTCCAAAAAGCAGATACATACAGGCACGCTCACCTCACCACGTAAGGTTGCGAGCTGAACACGTCGATGGTTTACAGAGAGATCCGCGATCGAACCGTTCTCTGCATAATTGCCAAAGAAAAAACCGGCATAGCGCGCTGTTGCATTTAAGATCGGGGAGCACCACAGTTTAGGGAAGGCTTGCGCATAGGTGATTTCTGGGGAGAGAAAAAGCCCTCTTGGGCAGGCATCAGCATGATCGACTCCTCCTGCAGCGAGGTTGTTCATCACATAGCGGGTATTCCCAAGCTTGGAATACCCAGCCACAACAGCTGCTCCAAAGAAACGATCACAGGAGAGCCACTCGTAGGTCAGACCGCCCACATAGGCGCGAATTGCCGTTTTTTGCGTCCGCTGACTAATGAGTCCTTCCCCATAGGAGAGGCCTCCAAAGATACCCACATCCCCAAACCAAAGGGGAATGTCAAATCCGGCCCGAAATCCCGCTTGTTGCACGGTATAGCAAGAGAGATTCTGCTTGTCGCGCTCACGATAACTCCCTAAACCCTCTATCCAAAAAGAGCTGCAACAGGGAGAAAAACATCTGCACGGGAAGGCCGTGCGGTAACGGTACACGCCACCTAAAAAGGTATCGGAAAGATCGGCTAAAATGTCTGATTGCATCGCAAATCCGGCCGGATCTAGGACAGCAATTGTATTACCCACTTGGGCAAAAGGGGCATCGATGTTGAGCGCGTCAAAACTTCCGGAACCTAAAGTGAGGGCAAGATTGAGACCATTTTGCACATTAAGAGCTAATGGATTTGTTGCCTGAACGGCACCCTGTAAATTGGAACCCCGTAACAGAGTGAGAGTAGGAGAGGCTCCAGCAAAATTGAGCGCATTGGCTTGCGTGGAGACGATCGTGCCTGAGTTGACTACATGAATATTGGTACCTCCTCCACTCACACCATCACCGCCTGTTCCTTGCGCGACAACAGTTCCCCTATTGGTAAACAGAACATCTGCTCCACCAACTATGCTGACTGCATCCGCGTTCGTACCCACGACCGAAATAGCTCCTGTATTAGTGAGAAGGACTTCGTTTCCTGCGATTCGAATGCCATGGGCAGCGTTCCCGATTGTAGAGATAAATCCGAAGTTTGCCACATCAAAGGTCGTTCCTACACCAAAGTCAATTCCAATAGAAGTTGTTCCTTCTGTTACAATGGAGCCACTATTGATAGCTTGAAACCCATCACTATTGCTACTAATCCCGGGTGAATTAATCCCCTCGGAACGGATCGGACCGGTGTTGATAACCTGAAAAAAAGCTTCTGTGTTGGATACAACAGCTGCGTCATCTCCGGTTTTGAGAAGGCTTCCTCGGTTAAATACTTGTGTACGCTGAGCTGTATTGGCAATGGCCTCTCCGGTCCCTCCACTAATTGTTCCCGTGTTGGTCATAATGGTGTCTGTTCCGGCGTTAAAAAAGCCGGGACCTAGCTCTGTTGTCACCAATCCCGTATTGATTACAGTGGAGCCCACTCCCTCATTTCTCAAACCAGGAGCTGAAGCTTCAACCGTAGAAACGGTCCCCCTATTCAGAACAAGTGAGCCGTCTCCCTGAGTATCAATACCACTAGAGCTGCCTCCACCTGTTGTAATGAAGCTGTTGTTGATTACCTGAGCATTAGCGCCACTGGTTTCAATCGCGCTACTGTTTGCATCATTAGTTTTAATTGTACCGTTATTTGTGATTTTGAAGTTGGGTGCCGCTCCGCTTCCCGACACGCCAATAGCCGTCCCTGTGGTGACAATTAGGCCATTATTGAGCAACTCGGTATCTGCCGCTGTTGATTCCACACCGTTGACGTTATCAACAGAAATGGTCCCTCCTGCTTCAATCAAGCCCGTATCGCCTGCAGCCGAAAGTGTTTGCGTTGTCGTCTCAACGGTTCCATTAGGAACCTCGAAACCAACAGCATAACTAGCCGTACATAATAAAAAAAAAGCTGTGAGCGTACGTATCATCGTCTAGCCTCAAATAATCTAATGTAATAGATTCTATTTTAGAGGCTTTTTGTCAATAGTTATAAGGCGGCTTCTTCCTTAGCAGCACGTCTGACGATGTAGCCCAAGCGTAGCTCCTCAGAATAGACAAGCCACAAACCAAGTGAGATAATACCAACAGATAAGAAGAAGGTCCAAGAGACCGTCTCACCCAAAACCAGCCAGCCGAAAAAGGCAGCGAAAAGAGGGGTCATTAGACCCGCAAAAGAGAGAAACGTTGCGGTAAACCGTTTCAAGAGCCAACCGTAGAGGTTGTAGCAGATCAGATTGGAAATCACGATCATCAAGAGAACTCCTTGAAAAAACCCGGAGTAATTCGTGATGGGAGTAGGAGCCCACGTATCAACAAATAAAGAGTGACCCAAGGCAAACAATCCCCCCAAACACATTGCAGATCCATTTGCCATGACAGGAGAGAGTCCATCGTCTTTACCCAGCTTACGGAGCAGAACCCATCCATAAACAGATGTGATTGTGGCAACGATCAAAGCAATTTCAGCCCAAGAGAGAAAACTCACCCCGCCCAGCAGCTCTTCAGCCCCTGACTGGTGAAGTAAAACAGGGACAAAACCGATGAATCCCACCACAAGCCCCATGAGCTTCCGCGACGTAACCTTTTCTTTAAACTGAAAGTAGGAGAAGAGGGCTGAAAGAAAAGGCGAGAGGCTATAGATAAAACACGCTTTGGCGGCCGTTAGATATTGAAGTCCCCAGAATTCAAAAACATTTGTTAAATACACAGCCGAAATGGCCAACAAAATTAAAGGAAAGATGTGCTGTTTTTTGAGTTTCATGCTCTGCCGTTTGGTCAAAGCCAAAAAGGCTAGAATAACCAGCCCACCGAGAAGCATCCGCACTCCTGTGAGAAAGATAGGAGGACTAAAATCTAGGGTGGTTTTCCCTAGGGTAAAAGAGGTGGACCAGATAAAAAAAGTTAGAAAAACGAAAAAAAGAGGCATTTTCGATCCTAAGGTAAAGTCTAGAGAGTAAACGAAAAGAACATTTTTAACACTATGAAAATTTCTTCATTAAGACCTTAAATGATTCTTCCTCCTTGATACGGCCATATACGTCTTCAAATCGGACAATATCGTCCTCTCCAAGGTATTCTCCCACCTGCACCTCGATGATTTCAAGAGAAACCTTACCAGGATTTTCCACCCGATGGATCGCTGATTTGGGAACAAAAATACTCTCTCCCTCATGAATCACGCTCTCTTGGTCTCCAATGGTGACCGTCGCTGTGCCACTCACTACCACCCAATGCTCACTTCTATGATAGTGCATCTGCAGGCTCAGCTTTTGCTCCGGTTTCACCTCAATCCGCTTAATCTTATACCGCTCACTTTCCAGCAAAACAGTATAGGAACCCCAGGGCCGATGTGTAGTGAGGTGATCGTGCGCCTCTTTTTTTCCCAGTTTTGTCAACTGACTCACAACCTCTTTGACCTTTTGCGAACACTCTTTGTCTGCCACAAGCACCACATCATCTGTCTCTACAATACAGACGTTGTCCAATCCGATCGTGGAGACAAGCCGTTTTTCGGCATAGATGAGTGAATTGGTGGTCTCAACTGCAACAACATTTCCCTGGATGACATTTTGCTTCTCGTCTTTATCGAGCCACTCATACACATTTTCCCACGAGCCAATATCCGACCAAGTGAGATCAAGCGGAATCATTTTCACCCGCGCACTTTTTTCCATAAGAGCGTAATCGAGTGAGATATCAGGCATCGCTGAAAATTTCAGACTCACCAGTTCTGGGCAATGCTCCGCTGCTTCTCTTTCAAACGTCTCTTTTGAAAAAGCAAACATTCCCGAATTCCAAAAGTACTCTCCACTCTCCAAATAATTCTGAGCCGTTTTAAGATCGGGTTTTTCAACAAATTGTTCAACCACGCTCTCTTTTGCACGTATGTAGCCAAAACCCGTTTCTGGGCGATTCGGACGCACTCCAAATGTCACCAGATCGCCTTTTGAAGCAAGAGCTTCAGCTTTGTGCACCGCCTCCCAGTATTTTTCCAGAGGAGCAATCATATGGTCAGCAGGTGTGATGAGAAAAACGCCCTCTTCATCGATTTGTCCAAAAGCGTAGGCAAGCGCAGGAGCGGTATTTTTCCGTTCTGGTTCAAGAATAATGTTTTTTTCTAGCTCCGGATCGATCTCTCTAATTTGTCTCACCACTTCATGGAAATAGACTTGATTGGTGAGAATATACAGTTTATCGAGAACTTCGAGATTACGTCTCACCGTCTTTTGAAGAAAGGACTCTGCTCCATCCAATCGAAGAAATTGTTTTGGAAAATTGCTTCGAGAGAGAGGCCAGAGCCGTGTTCCACTTCCTCCTGCTAAAATGATCCCTTTCATTGTGTGCATACCCTCTTTACAAAATCAGAAAATTCGTCGCGAAAACGGTGAATCGTAAACTGCTCGGCATTTTTACGGCACACCTTTGGATCGATTGCCTTAAAGTTTCTCACGGCCTCCGCAATGGCCCTGGGTGTTTGCTCCTGAAAAAAAGCAACTCCCTTCTTGAGGGTTTCACACACACTGCCTTGCTGATAAGCAATCACCGGCGTGCCACACGCCTGCGCCTCCAGAGGAGCAATTCCAAAATCTTCCACAGCTGCATAAATAAAAGCTTGTGCGCGACCCAAATAGTCGTGCAGTTTCTCCTGAGAAACATGCCCCAAAAAGGTCACATTAGGCGGTGCGCTTCTCTCCAATCGTTTTTTTTCTGGCCCCTCGCCAATGACAAACAACCGCTTGCCATGCAAAGAGCGAAAGGCCTCAACAATCAAATCGACCCGTTTATAAGGGACAAGACGAGAAGCGGTGACAAAAAACGTCTCTTTTTTTTCCTGCAAAGGAAAAGTCTCGATAGAAACAGGTGGATAGATCACTTCCGACTCCCTCCGATAGCTCTTTTCAATGCGCCTGGCAATAAAGTGCGAAATACAAGCAAAGGCATCGACTCCATTGGCGCTACGGGCATCCCAAAGGCGGATTTTATGAAGTAGATAACGGGCTAAGGGGGCTTTTTTTCCACCCAAATATTGGTGCTGCAGATCCCACCCATACCGAATCGGTGAGTAACAGTAGCAGATGTGCCGCTGATCGGGGCCTGTCAAAACGCCCTTGGCTACAGCATGACTCGATGAGATCACCAGATCATAACCCGTTAAATCGAGCTGCTCAATGGCAACGGGCATGAAGGGGAGATAGTAGCGATAGAGCTGACGCGCAAAGGGGAGCTTTTGAATCCATGTCGTGTGCGCTCGCTTATCCAAGAGGTGAGGACGGAGATGGTCGGGGAAAAAATCGATGACAGAAAAGAGATCGGCATTGGGATAGAGTGTGAGAATCTGCTCAAGAGCGCGCTCGGCACCCGCATAAACCGTCAACCAATCATGTACGACTGCAACACGCATCTAACACCTGAAGAAATTTTTTGGCCGTCTTTTCGGCTGTGTACTCTTTTACCTTTTCTCGCCCCTTTTTGACCAACTCTTCCCGCCTTGCAGAATCATTTAACAGCCGCTTAATCCCTTCTTGGATCGAGTCAATCGAAAAAGGATCGACATAATGAACTGCCTCCCCACAAATCTCAGGAACCGAGCCAGCCTGCCCTGCTACCACAGGGCAATCATAACGCATTGCCTCCAGGGGAGGAATCCCAAATCCTTCATAAGTGGAGGGAAAGACAAATAGATCCGCACCTTTGTAAAGCTCAGGAAGGGCCGCATCAGGTACATAACCCGCATAATGGACGTGAGAGGGAAGATCCACTTGTCCAAATTGTTTACCTACCACAACTAAAGGAGGAGCCTCTGTGATTTTTCCATGGGCTTCAATGAGTCTTGCGAGATTTTTATGTGGCTTTACATTCCCAACATAGAGCATATACCTCTCGGGAAGGCCCTCGATCTGCTCGCTTCCCTTGTTGGACAAAGAGCAGCTGGGTACAATGGCCATTTTTGGAGGGCAGAAACAATATTTCTTAATTTCATCTGCAGAAAACTGAGAGTCGGTCATCACATAGTCAGAAAGACGGAGCGCAGCTGGAATCACTGTTTTGGCGTAGATTTTCTGTGGAAAAGAGAGAGAGGATAGATGAGCTAAGTGAAACACATCATGAACCGTTACAAGGCGTTTTTTTGCCCGTATTGGTAAAAGGGGAATGTTAAAATGTGGCGACCAAAAAAGGTCACAGCGGGGAATTTTGCGCGGCAGCTCGAGTTGCTCAGCGAGCGAATAAACCGCACTTTTCATGACAACTTGCTTAGCTGTTGGATAGTCAAGCGGCCCTTTAACCAAAAGCGTGAGCTGAAACTGAGTTAAAAAGGGAAGAATCGCTTTTAAATGCGTGCCAATTCCCGACCCGTGATAGAGACGCGCATCAACACACAGATGCAGCATCTAGCTGAGCCTCCCGCTGTGCGAGCTGAAAATCTTCCCGAGCCATCTCCTGAACAAGCGCTTCAAAAGAGGTGGTGGGTTTCCATCCGAGTTTTTCAAATGCTTTGGAAGAGTCTCCTAAAAGGGTCTCTACTTCTGCGGGACGAAAATAGCGAGGATCGACCTGAACAATGACCTGTCCAGGTTTTAAAACATGCGAAAAATCGGATTCGACTGCTTGTACCACACCGCGCTCATCGAGCCCTTTCCCTTCCCAACATAGAGTGATGCCCAGCTCTTTGGCTGCCAGTTGTACAAACTCCCGAACCGAGTGTTGTTCACCTGTGGCAATCACATAATCTTCAGGCTTATCTTGTTGCAATACACGCCACTGCATTTCCACAAAATCGCGTGCATGTCCCCAGTCACGAAAGGCGTTGAGGTTCCCCAGTCTCAGCTCTTTTTGCGCGCCGGTCATGATTCGCCCCAAAGCGCGTGTGATCTTGCGGGTGACAAATTTTTCTCCTCTTAGGGGAGATTCGTGATTAAAGAGAATGCCATTGCAGGCAAACATCCCATACGATTCGCGGTAGTTTACTGTGATCCAGTAGGCGTACATTTTAGAAACTGCGTAGGGAGAGCGCGGATAAAAAGGAGTCGTCTCTTTTTGCGGCACCTCTTTTACCTGTCCAAAAAGCTCAGAGGTGGAGGCTTGGTAAAATCGGCTTTTCATCCCTAGTAGACGCATCGCCTCAAGGAGCCGCAGAGGACCGAGCGCATTCACGTTGGCCGAAAACTCAGGCTTTTCAAAAGAGACAGCCACATCACTTTGGGCACCTAAATTATAGATTTCATCAGGCTCAATCGCTTGCAAAATGCGGCAGAGACTCCCGAAATCAGTTAAATCGCCTGTATGCAGATGGAGATTTTCGGCCTCTTTGAGGCGGACGGTATTATCCACTGAAGAGTGCCGCTTTAGTCCGTGAACCGCATACCCTTTCTCTAGTAAAAGCTCAGAGAGATAGGCCCCATCTTGTCCCGTTACGCCTGTAATCAATGCTTTTTTCTTCATCGCTTCTCGTCTAACTATTCCGTGCACCTTATACCCTTTTTCAATAAGTAAATGGGTGAGGTATCTGCCGTTTTGTCCTCTGATTCCAATGATCAATGCTTTTGTCATGCGAGTGTGGATCTTTGCTCTTTTCTTTTCAACACTTGTTGTGTACTATTTCCCTCGAAAGCCGAGGAAGAATATGTCCACAATTCAAGTTAAATATAAAGATAAATTTGTCGAGCTTGCCGAAGGAAGCTCTGCCGCAGATCTGGCCAAATCTGTGAATCAAACCGCCCCCGATCAGGCGCTTGCCGCCTCCATTAATGGGACCACCGTTGATCTTTCTCACCCACTTAAGGAAGGCGATAAGGTGATTCTTTGGTCTTTTGATGACCCAGAAGGGAAGGAGATCTACTGGCACAGTTCAGCCCATATTCTCGCTCAAGCTGTCTTGCGCCTCTATCCGGAAGCCAAGCCGACCATCGGCCCCCCCATTGAAAACGGCTTTTACTACGATTTTGCCAACCTGCACATCTCCGACGAAGACTTTGGAACCATCGAAAAGGAGATGGAGCGGATTGTAAAAGAGAATTACAAAACCGAGCGTGAAGTTCTTCCCAGCAAAGAGACTGCTCTCAAAACTTTTGCCGATAATCCTTATAAGGTGGAACTGATCCAAGGATTCGAGGAGGACACTCTCACCGCTTATCGACAAGGGGAGTTTCATGACCTATGTCGTGGCCCGCACATCCCCAATCTCGGAAAAGTCAAGGCGCTTAAAGTGCTCAAAACATCTGGAGCCTATTGGCGCGGCGACTCTTCGCGTGAGATGCTCACCCGGATCTATGCCATCACCTTTCCTGACAGAAAAATGCTCCGCGACTACCTTCACCAGGTCGAAGAGGCAAAAAAACGGGACCATAAGGTCATTGGGCCCAAACTCGGCCTTTTTTCCCACCGTGAAGAGGCGCCCGGTATGGCCTTTATCCACCCCAAAGGAATGCTCACCTGGAATGCCCTTCTCGATTACTGGCACGCCTGCCATGAGCAAGCGGGCTACATTGAGATCAAAACGCCTGTCATGATGAGCCGTGAGCTCTGGGAACGTTCGGGACATTGGCAAAACTACCGGCAAAACATGTACACCTCCGAAATTGAAGAGCGCGTTTTTGCCATCAAACCGATGAATTGTCCTGGTTGCATGCTCTACTACAAAACCGATATGCATAGTTACCGAGAATTTCCCCTGCGGATTGCTGAAATTGGGCACGTCCACAGGCACGAAGCTTCTGGCGCGATTTCAGGGCTGATGCGCGTGCGCAGCTTCCACCAAGACGACGCCCACATCTTCATGGAGCCGCACCAAATTGAAGAAGAAATTCTTCAAGTACTTCATCTCGTGGATGAGATCTATACCACCTTCGACTTAGAGTATCACCTCGAGCTCTCCACGCGTCCTGAGGAGGACACGATCGGCAGCGACGCGCAGTGGGAGCACGCCACAGACTCTTTAAGGCGCGCGCTTGATCGAAGCGGCAAAGAGTACAAAGTGAGCGAGGGCGAGGGTGCCTTTTACGGCCCCAAAATCGATCTACACATTCGTGATGCGCTTGGACGCACCTGGCAGTGCGGCACCATTCAGCTCGATATGGCCCTTCCCGAGCGGTTTGAACTCGAATATGTCGACTCCCAAGGCAATCGAAGCCGTCCGATCATGATCCACCGCGCTCTTTATGGGTCGATTGAACGCTTTTTTGGAATTTTGATTGAACATTTTGCCGGCAAATTTCCCCTCTGGATGAGCCCGCGACAAGTACGTGTGATTCCCGTTGCCGATCGCCACCTTGATTACGGCAACCAAATCAAGGAGCAGCTTGTTGCTCAAGGGTTCCACTGTGAGATGGATGACACCCACGAATCGGTCAGCAAAAAGATTCGCCTTGCCCAAATCCAGCAGGTCAATTATATGCTCACCATTGGAGATAAAGAGATCGAAAACAAAACCATTACTCTGCGTACCCGCGATAATGTGGTGCATGGCGAGATGCAGTTTGAAACCTTTTTAGCCCACATTTCCGAAGAAAAAAAGACGCGATCACTACGCTCACCCTGGAGTCAATCAGAATGAAAACGATAGCCGTTTGCAGTTTTAAAGGCGGAACCGCCAAAACATCGACCTCCCTCCACTTGGGAGCTGCTCTTGCCCGTTACCATGGGGCCTCTGTTCTGCTTATCGACTTTGATGCACAAGCCAACTTAACAGCAGGCCTTGGGTTCGACCCCGATGAGCACGACAGCCTTGCTCCTGTGTTACAAGGCAACTTGGGTATTGAAGAGGTGATTCGAAAAACAGATGAGCCTCATCTGGACCTCATTCCCGCCGATACATGGCTCGAAAGAGTCGAAGTGACCGGAGCGCTCGCCGCGGATCGCTACTCGCATGAGCGTTTGAAACAGACCCTTAAGCCGCTTAGCTATGACTACATTATCATCGACACTCCACCCTCTCTCTGCTGGCTCACAGAATCGGCTCTCATCGCCGCCCACCACACCCTCATCTCAGCAACGCCTGAGTTTTATAGCATTAAAGGGCTTGAGCGCCTCTCCCAGTTTATGGAGACGATCGGAGAGCGCCATCCTCTAGATGTACTGGGCGTTGCACTCTCGTTTTGGAACCCCCGCGGAAAGAATAATCAAGCCTTTATCGATCTGATTGAGCGGACATTTCCAGCTAAGCTCTTTAATACCAAAATCCGGCGCGATATCGCCGTTTCCGAAGCCGCTATTTATGGGCAACCGGTCTTTGAAGCCAATCCGGCCAGCCGGGCTGCAGAAGATTATTTAGCGCTCACAGACGAAATCTTAATGAAAATTGGCTCAGAAGCATTAGTGTAAAGCAGGTTGACACATGGCAAAACTCTCTTCGATATTACAGCAACGCTTCTTGAAAAAAGAGAAGCCCAAAATGTCCGAACTCGCCGAGAAAAGCTCTCAGGGAGAACTCACCGTCTTCTCCGGCATTTTTGGAGTCGGAAAACTCGGCGAAAAAGAAAAAACGGAAATTTCGGAGCTTCTGCACAAATTTTCTCCTGAGGAGAGTCTCGATATCTCCGCAGACCTCACCTCTCTGCTCGCCATTACATCTGAGGTGAAGGCCATCAACAACCAAGCGGCTATTTTGCACGGGGAGCGGATTAAGCAGGCGCAAACGATTCTCAAAAACTACCGCGATGGAGCCTTTACTGCTTGGCTCAATGCAACCTACGGAAACAGACAGACCCCTTACAACTTTTTGCAATACTACGAATTTCACTCCCAAATTCCTAAAACGCTTCACGCCAAAGTTGAATCTATGCCCCGGCAGGCCGTCTACACATTAGCCAGCCGGCAAGGATCGTTAGATCAGAAGCAAGAGGTGGTACGCAACTACAAGGGAGAGACTAAACAAGAGATGATCACCCTCATTCGCACCCTGTTTCCTCTCGATGAGAAAGATGGACGAAGAGAAAATGTTGGGGATTCCACTCTCAAGACACTGCAGCGCCTGGTGACCACCTTTGAACGCTCCCAGGTGAAGATGAATCCAAAACAAAAAAAATCGATGCACGCCTTGCTCGCCCACCTCGGCTCGCTGGTTGATGTATGTGAAACAATAGAAAGGAGTTAACATGCCAGAGCAGACACGAGACAAAGCTATTATTGATGACCGCATCATCATGCTTTTCGAAGGAAACATGAAGCGCATTTTCGCTATGAAGATCACCCGGTCCACCTTTCGGGAGATCCAAAACGTGATTTTAAACTGCACCAATCAAAACAAAGAGCTCGCTAACTTTTTGTTTGAGACCCTGTTAACCGGTCAGATCAAAGTCAATATTCCCAATGAAAAACACCGCGAGATTCTCGAAGATGTGATCAAAAACTTCACCATCCCCGCTCGTCTTGCCAAAGAAGTGTATGAGCGCGGTGAGTTTGTCAACATCATCACCTCCGATCTCGTCACCCAGCAAGATCAGCACGCCTTTCTCAATCGCCTCCGCCGTATTGATGGAGAAGAATTTATTTTCATGTCCGACACGCAAAACACCCTTCATCTAGTGCAGCACTTTGTCGGCCGGCTTTATGAGTTGGATGGCAACCCCCAGGCAAAAGAAGAGCTGACCAAATACAAAAAAGAGCTCGCTGTCATTGCCGAGCGCTTGAAAGAGTTAAGCACATGATTGGGGGTTGGGAGCTCATCTTAGTCCTCTTCGTCGTTTTGGTCCTGTTTGGAGGCAAACGCCTTCCCGAATTTGCCCGCAGCTTGGGTAAGGGATTGCGTGAGTTTAAAAAGGCTTCACAGGGCATTGACGAAGAAGAAGAGAAGAAATGAGATTTTGGGAGCACGTCGAAGAGCTGCGCGTCACTCTCGTGCGAATGGGGCTTGTCGTCGTCCTCTCTGCTCTTGTTGCCTTTATTTTTCACAAATCCCTCTTTTCCCTTCTACTCGCTCCTCTTGAAACCGCTCCACTTAAGCACGAAGTGCTTATTAAAGAGCGTTTCACCGCCGCGCGCGCCACCACCCTTGTCCTCCCTTCCGGCCAGGTCCATCTTGCTCCCGGTGAGAGTATCGATGTTGAGCGACCGAAACAGAGCTTCTATCTCTTTAGCCCTCTCGACGGCTTTGTTGCCGTCTTAAAAGTCTCGTTCTGGGCTGGACTTGCTCTCTCTTCACCCCTTTGGCTCCTTTTTTTGCTTCGCTTTATTGCTCCGGCACTCCGCACCCATGAACAAAGATTTGTCTTTCCCTTTTTAGGGCTCTCGTTGCTCTTTATTAGTTTAGGAATCGCCTTTGCCTACTTTGTCTCACTGCCGCTGGTAACCGGCTTTTTTCAGAGGTTTAATGAGGGGATTGGGGAGAACATGTGGGGGCTCGGGCAGACGCTGCATTTTGCGCTCACCTTGATCTTAGCGCATGGGCTTGTTTTTGAGCTCTATGTTGGACTACTCTTTTTGATTCGATTAGATCTC
This sequence comes from Chlamydiales bacterium, assembly GCA_022601445.1. GTDB lineage: Bacteria > Chlamydiota > Chlamydiia > Chlamydiales > JAAKFR01 > JAJACP01. Next base: position 206,749 of record JAJACP010000002.1, read on the forward strand.
GTTCGATGTGATCAATTGAAGCGAGCACGGAGAGCGGTCATTGTGGTGATTCTCCTCACTGCGGCAGTGGTGACTCCTCCCGACATTCTCTCTCAGCTACTGCTTGCCGTGCCCATGCTTCTACTCTACGAAAGCGCCGTGCTCTATGCTCGCTTGAGAAGGCTTATAAACGACCGTGCGACCACGCTTATCTGAATCGTTATTGGACAAGAGATCAAGCCCAACGTGGGCAATCCGTAGGTCACCTGCCACAACAAGATCGTCGTTGTTAAGCATTTCTTGGCATTCTGTAAAGTGGAAATGTGGAAAGTGTGCTTGCCTTGGAAAGAATTGATTCAAGAACAGATTGCACACGATAGACTCAAGAGCAAAAGGAAGAGCAAAGTCTCTTCCTAAGTTTGAATGCTCCGAAGGAATTATTCTTTTGCTAATAAAAATCCAACCGGAGTGTGTTTCTTCTCCGAACTCAGCCAAAACCTTATCATGAAATGGAACACCCTTCCAATCAAACAGTTGATTGAGAGCGTTGAGATTGAACTCAATTTCTTCTCCATCGTAACGCACTTTTTGTGGAATATAGACCTGCACATAATTGTCGCGATAGGGTTTCTTAAAGAAAGGGTCAGTTTCATCCCACCAATCAATTCGCGGAGCGGGTGGAACTCGTTCTACCACTTCAATGCCCCACCATCTCCACAGCTCAGGACCAAAAATACGCCCCTCTGGTATTACAGCAACGAACGGTTCGTTGGAGGTTACAGCGTGCGGATGCTGAAAATTTTTGGCCAAACCAATACTGCCAATGACCAGAGCGACGATTCCAACGCCGCCCCCTGCTGCCATCATGGCGATCGCTTGCACCTGCCCAATATTGCTGAGCGCCCCTAACTGAAAGTAGCCTGAAGCTCCCACTCCTGCCACAGCAAGCGCTCCAATACTCACTATGATCACAAGGGCAAATCCGTATGCTTTCAACTTGAATGAGGGATTAGAATGAGAAACGGCGCCGTTGACATCCGCCCCGCTAGAAACTGAACTACTACTACTCATAAAATACCTGTCTTTCTAAGTTTAGATCCCAAATCAAAACTGTTATACAAAAAAAAGCTCTAAACTTTCACTATTAAAAAATTGATTTTGTAATTGAAGGTTGAAGTAACTGAAAGCAGAGTTGAAGAAGCGAAAAGACAAGGTTGCCCTTCAATTATGAAAATTTTAATCGCAACGGCTCGCGCGAACCCGCAGTTCGACAAGACCGGCAGGTCTTTTCGAGGGCGGGTGAGCAGATACCCCGCTTTTGCAGCGGCCCGAATGGGCCGCTTGCCAAAGTGTGGGTGAAATCATTTAGGAAGCACAAAAGCGCCCAAGAAAATAGTTTCTAGTGTTTCATTATTACAGTAATTCTGTTAAAATGCTTTTTTATGAGTGCATATATTACCTTTAAAAGCTGTTATCTAGATGAGACCCTGCCAGGCCACTCCCTCCTGGAACCCTCCATTTTGGTTGCAAAAGGGTACCAATGGATCTTTTCTCCTCTCCCTGAAGAAGGGTGCGATGCCACCATTGAGGTCATTAATCGGATCGCCCTGTTTATTGTCCTGCCTATCGGAGCCATTCTAAGTGCCCTTTTGATTCCCTTTGGGCTACTTGCAGTGGGGATCGGCTCCCTATGCCGCGCCCCTCAAGAGAACGAAACATCTTCAAGCTCAACAATACATGCACCACCCGCGACTCCACCTACAGTTGTACCAGTGACAACCACTACCACAACCACCACATCGGCAACAGCTTCCAGTGGTGGTGCTGCAGGAGTGCCTGCTACCCCACCAGAGGTAGAAGCTGTTCAGGAGGTATTCGAATATGCCCGTAATCGAATCAATGAAATAGCGCGAAATTCTATTGATCTGAACGCACTTGAGCGTCTTAAGCAAGAACTAGCGCATGATCGTAGCATTGGGAGTTTACTTGGCGTCTCACCCCCTTCTAAAAACCCGGACCATCCAATCAACCGAGCTGCTGCTGAATACGAAAACTTAATTACCTGGATAGACGCCCTAATCTGGCGTTACCACTTCATCGATCCTGCCATTCGTGAAGGAAACGGTTGGCGCGCGAATGGAGAACAGTGCGTCAAAGATAACGGCGATTGCCTTTTTGAAGCATCTACCTTCCTCGCAAATGTGAACAATTCAAATGTAGGCACTCCAAACGAAGAACGAGCAGCCACGGTGGAGTGGATGCGCGCTCACTACCTTACAGATGCCGATCTGAAAGGCACCCTCATCAATTCGTTATTAGGACACTACGAAGCCGAAAGAGGGAGATTACGGGAAGAGCAAGCCAATTTAGTTGCTTTACCCAACACTCAACAACAGCAACATGAAGTTGCGGCACAAATCGCTGCAGCACAAACAAAAGAAGATCGATTGATGGCCTCTATAGGCGGTGACTTTGGAGCCATAGCGGATCTATGTGAAGAGTACTTCACAGCGATGTCTCAGCCCGGTACACACGGAGGTAACGCTGAGCTCTATACTCTTAGCCATCGACGTCAAGTCTGCATCAAAATCTACCGTAAGGAATCTAACCGGTTGAGCGAAAATCCTGTTGAGGTCATCGGTGAACAGTATGAAAGAACACGCGGTCGGGTCCGCCTATTCATCTACACAGGCACTCACTACAACCCCTACACGCCACCAGCCTCTCCAGTAGGTTCTGAAACTGCTTCTTCTGCTAGCTCTTGACCCTCTTTTAGATAGGGCTCACTTCGCTCAAAAGGATAGGTTGTGCGCGCTGCCTCCTGAAGCTGCTTCCAGTAGCCACGGTCCAGCCATCCATGCGAGCCATTCCAGTAGGCAATCAATGCCCAAAGTCCCCACACAAACATAAACAAATATGTGATGTAAAGAAATTTGGGAATCTTGTGATCTTCTGAAACAGGGACCTCTTCTTCCATATCATTCCTCCTCGTCAAACATGGAATATTTTGCCTCCTCATCCATATCTAGCCGCTTCTTTCTCCATAAATATAAGAAAACGGTAAAGGCGCTTCCAAAGAAAGCAAATAATAAAGAGTAATGCAAGACAAATCCGTACACTCCTACACCATCAATCATGGGCTCCCTCGATAATATCCAGAGTCTGAATGGGATCGAGTCCTAACCACCACGCTTGGTTGGGTGGAGTAATCCGCGTTCCTTTGGTCATTAAATACTGAAAAATAGCTTCGAACTTGTAGTTGGGAACAGAATAGGGACTCGCAAACGTTCCCGCTGGATCATCATCAAAGAAGTGTCCAAATGAGGGCATAATGCTCCCTTTACTCTCGGATGTTGGCGAAATAAAATGAGACATGTGCCAATCGCGATGGGGACGCTTGATTCCCACACGCGACAAATCAGGACCGATCCGACGTGTTCCAGGAAAGGTGACGCGCTGGAAAATGTACTCATTAGCCGAGGAAGGAGGTGCAGGATACTGAGCTGATCCATTCAGTACTGTATCTTGCACAAGCGTGCGGGTCTGATCGGTGTGACAGTACCAGCACCCCTCAATTCGGTAGATGTCTTCTCCCATGTTGATGAGGGTTTGACGGGAAAGGAAACGGAGCTTTCCCTCTTTGAGCTGATCCAAACCCTCTAGCGGCTCTCCATTTTCATTGTAAAGCCAGTAGCGAGCGCCCAAGTAATTCACTTCAGAGACGCGATACTCCTTGGGATTACTCACATAGATCACTCCTTTTTCGGTGTAGTAAGGAGGAGATTCTCCCAGTAGGGTAAAGTCACGCTCGATCCAGTTTTCTACAACACCATCAGTCTGTGTGACGGCAAACGCTTCTTTTTTCTGGGGATCAAAGAGCTCTAAAACTTCAAAGTGAGGTGGGTTATCTTCATTGGGATGCTCTTTTTTCCACTCGCTCTGAAGCTCTTTTTGATGCGCCTTTTCCTCCTGTGGACGGAGAAGAAGAAGACGTGTAGTCAAAGTCGTTGTAGAGGCGCCCAAACGCGTCACGTACGCTTCGAGCTCGGGAGGTGCTACAATGCGCACGAGAGGACTCTCTTGAAAGCTAAGTAGAGTAAAGCCAGCTTTTAGATGGTAAACATACTCTAACCCCCATCCTCCCGGATTGGAGGTGCTCACATAGACGTTGGGATCAGAGACTTCATACATCTGGACTTGATACGTGCTGGAGGCTTGCTTCCAGCTGGGGTCGATGTACTCGGGGGCAATCAATGTAACCGCAATAGCTGAAGAAAAAAGAAGAATCACGCCGATTACCGTCCACACCGCCGACCACTCAAGACGGTTCATACCCTTTTTCTCGTCACTCATGGGTTGGACTCCGGTTTTTCTCTTTTTAAGATGATGGTATTCATGATATTCAGAACGAAAATCGAGCACCCGATCAAGATAATCACGCCGGAGAGCATCCGCGTGAACCACCACCCCCACATTGCCTCTAAAGTCGCCAAAAAGGGCATCCGGCTGATGTTTTCTTGAAATTGTGCGTAACTATCTCCTGTTCCCCAATCAGCCCACATGAGGCCTTGCTTAAAACCTCCAAGCCATAGGGCCACAAACATTAAAACCGATCCGAAAAGAGTGAGAGCAAAATGCCAATCAGCGAGCTTAGCAGACCAGAGGGGCTTGCCTGTGATTTTGGGAACGACGTAGTAAACTCCACCAATGGCAAAAAAGGTAAACGTCCCGAGCAGCGACATATGGGCGTGTCCAATGATCCAATCAGTTTTGGAAATGACCTCGTTCACATTGCGCAATGACTGCAGTGAGCCTTGCATACAGACAATGAGGTAAAAGACAACACCGATAGTCAAAAAACGGAGCGGCGCGCTCCGGCTGTACATCTGCCATTGATTTTTGACAGTTCCTAAAAGGTTGGCTACAACGGTCCAGACAGGAATAATCAGCCACATGGAAAAGACAATGCTGGTAGTTTGTAGCCATTGCGACTCAGGACCGTGAAGCATGTGGTGGGCGCCTATCCATGCGTAGACAAAGGCAATCGACCAAAACCCAACCATGGAGAGGCGATGACTATAGATAGGTGTGTTGGAAATTTTGGGAATGAAATAGTAGGCGGTTGCCAAACCCATGGGTGTAAAGATGAGTCCGACTAGATTGTGCACGTAAAAGAAACTCGTATTCACGCGCGAAATCCCCTGAGGGACCCATTCAACGGCAAAATTGCCCACAACAAAGGTAAACGAGGTCCAAATCAAGGTCCCCATCACATACCAAAGAGAGACATACATCTTTTTGTACCGTCTACCTGCGATAGTCATGAACATATTTAATGCAAACAGTACCCAGGCAATGGTGACAATCAGTTTGATCGGTACCCACCCTCCTCCAATGGTCATGGGAAGTTCGGCATACTCCCAACCGAAATTGGTGCCCAAGGGAAGAGAAAAAACACCCAAAATCAAACTAATCCACCAAATATAGTTGGTCCAAGTCGCGAGTTTGACACTCCACAAAGGCGAACCGCATAGCCTGGGCACAAAGTAGTACATGAGCCCAAGATTTGCTGAGAGCAGCCAAAGAAGTGTGACTGTCAGCACATGCACAGGACGGACACGCCCAAAATGGATGTACTCGCCTTTGAAATAATCAGGCACCAAAAAGCCATTATAGGAGATAAAAACGCCAATAAAGAGGCCGATGATCAAAAAGAGCAGCGCCGGATAGAGCATCTGGCGGACAGGACGATCATTATGAACGATAGGAGGGGAGCCTTGCATAAATACTCTGTTGTGTGGTTTGCAGTTTTTGAACATCCGCTAGTTGTACGATCAGCTTGGTCCTTAAATTAATATAAGTTGCCTGCTCATCCATCAAGTTTTGAATGACCTTTCCTCTCTCTGGCGAACGGATGTCTCCCTCTTCTCGGTCGATGCGCACTTGATAGGCAGCAATTTCTTGATCCAAAGCAGAGATCACCCGTTCAAAAGAGGCTTTATCTGAACGGATCACGTGAAAAAAGTCGTGCACAAGAGGCTCTGAGAGCTTGGCAGCAATCACTTGCCGCCCTAGCGCATCAAAAATTTCTCTCTCTTCGCGGATTTTCTCGATCAACTCAACATAGAGCGCGTCGAGCGCCTCACCTTTTTCAACCGCCCTTTTAAGCTCTGCCATTCCTGGAGTGAGATCGAGGTCCTCATAAAGGCGTTGCTTGGCCTCTTTCAACTGGTTTTGATCTTTGTCAAGCTGCGCATACTCAACAGCACGGTCAGCTTCTACGACTTGAATTTTTTCATCAAATTCATCGTAGAGCACGTCTTCAAGTTCATCGCCTAACATTTGCGCACGGGTCAGCTCGCGAATGTACATCACGAGCTGCATCTCCTGCGCCGCAGTAGTCTGATCACCCCAGGGAATCATCGAGGTGCCTGGGACTCCATATTTGATGGAGCGGAGCAGACGCAGATCGTCGCGTGTGCGTAACCACGGAAGATTCGTGAGCATACGCGGTTTTGCCTCTACCATCGAGGTGGAGCGCAATCCCGTACCACCACCCTCTTTGCCATGACAAGGAGCGCAGTTCACGACAAAATACTTTTCAGCCTCCTTGAGATTTTGGTCTGTGTAGTACTTCTCGCGAATGTAATAAAGCTCTTTATCAGGACCGGGAACGGGGTTAGGGCGCACCTCAAAGTAGGCCTCTACATCTACTTTTGGAGGAATCGGAGCCAGTAAATCTCTTTGCTTTTCCATTTCCTGAACAACTGCTGTCGGTGAATAGCTCCACTTCTCAAAATCTTCTTTTGTCTCGCTACGGCGCTGCTCAGGTAGTCCTTGATAGAGCCAATCGACCAGCTGGGTCGTCTCAGATCTAGTCAAAACAGGAACAGGATCTTCAAGCGAAACACTCTCTCCCCAGGGAGGCATGGGCGTTCCTTTCACTCCATGTAGAATGGAGTCAATTGCGCGCTCTTTGGTCAGATTGCGCAAGAAAACGGGATTACGTAGGTTTTTAGGAATCGGGTAGATCCACTCAGAGATCAACCCATTCCCTTGACGGTTCACTCCATGGCAAGAGCTACAAAGGAGCTCATAGGCCAAAGGAGGATTAAACCCTTGAACACGCCAAACCTCTTGTAAAGCATCTCGATTTTTCCGTCCTAGCTCATGCAGCATTGTATTGAGCATGTAAAACTTTGTGTCATCAAAGGGCATCACCGGCATGATCGAACGCGCTGTATAAGCGCTTGGGTTTTGAAAATGACCAAGTAGCCATGCATCGTCGCGATAGACCCCCGACCAGTTCAAATGAGGAGCGATATCACGTCCCATTCCGTAAACTTGAATGTACATCATTAAGAGGCGGTGGAGTCTTTCCCGATCTGCTGGATCAAGTGCACGCGCGGCATACTTGAAATTAGTGTAAAACCCTTCCACAAGCCCTGGATAACTCGCTTCAATCTCTTCAATGATCCCGCCCTTACGCACTCCATCGACAATGCGCGCATCAATCTCCTCTCCTTGGGAAGTGACGATTTGCGCTAACTTTGAACCAGGTGTCTGCTCGGGAATCAACTGATAGAACCACTCCCGCTCTTCAATCGTATTCTCTTGATTAGCAAAACCGACATTTGACTCAAATCCTTCGAGTTTGTGACAAGCAGCACATCCTTCGGTCACAAATACATGCATTCCTTGGCGTACATCATGCAAGGCCGTAGGAGAAACCGGCTTTTCCCACGGCATTTGTTCACCTGCCTCCCACTCTTTAAGTGAGATGTGGTAGTCGACCTCAGAAATCGCCTTTGTCTCTCCTGTCTGCGCCAATAAGAAGGTCATCAAATCAGAAAGCTCTTGGTGATCAAGGCGAAAGTTGGGCATCGTCGAGGAGGGGAGATCGGCTTGCGGCCACACAATAGACTCTTTGAGATACCAAGGATAACTCAATCCTGCATGCGTTAACTCAGGGCCGACGCTGGCACGAGAGAAACCGGCAATCCGATGACAAGCATAGCAAGCTTGGGAGATGAAAAGCTCTTTACCCCGATTATAGTTCACAATGAGACGATCCACCTCAGTGCCCATTTTTGTGACAAGGGCTGTATCTTGGCTGGCTATCTTAAGGGGCTCAGAGGAGTTTTTAAATCGCTTCAAAACCTCTTGCTCTTGGACAAATGCTGCTTGCTTCTGTTCGCTAGAATCTCGAATGCGCCCGATATCGTCATCGATCGCTATCAAAACATTTTCGTGCTCTTTGAGATAGGTGAGCTGCCCCTCATAGGCGTCAATTTCATCAGAGGAGTTATGGTAGTTCCCCAGCTCCTCTTTTAGCCACGCAATCGTCTCTTCTTTTCCCTTTTCTTGAATCGATTTTTGTAGAGTCAATAAGCTATCCAAAGCCTTTTGATCGTTTTCAATCCCTTCTTGAATCCGCTTGATCTGCTGTTTTTTCTGATCGGAAAAATAAGAGAGTTTATCTAGTGAACCCTGCACCTCTTTGGAAGCCGATTGGTGACAGTTGACGCACTTGGCGACAATCAAATCACCGGCTAAAATAGGGGTTGTCTGAAAAGCAAGATCGTGGCCCGGTTTATCATTATACATCCGTGCAAAAGGTGGATCATTCTCCTCATCCCGCTCCGTAAATTGTGGCTTTACAGTCGTATAGGCGGGTTCATATTCCTCATCATAGACAGGCCCGTGTGCCCGCTTGGCCACAAGTGCGCGTCCATTTCCACTATGACACGAGGTGCATCCATACTCCTCCATCGAATGGTATTGAAAAGGGCGGATTTCTGATCCGATCAAAGGGTGCATCTGCAAGACTTTGGTCATGTCAACCTCACGCCCGCCAATCACGCGTTTTTGCAATGATTTAAGCGACTCTGCTTCGGCGACACTCGCAGTCTCTTGAATGGTTTGATCGACCTGAGCCCAAATATAGTCTGGATTGCTCTCTAAAAGAGGCTTTCCTTCGGCATCATAAGTAGGCTGCGCGTTGACATTGAGAGCGACACGGACGGGAGAAAAATGGGGAAGATCAAGTGCCACATGGCACGAAATACATCTGTCAATGATCTCTGGACCCTGTTTTTCATCGGGAATTAGGATTTGTTTGATACCTGTAGTAAAAGGAGCTGGTTTTTCTCCTGTATAGCTAGCGCGGAATTTTTCGAGATCTTCGTAGGCATATTGATAGGTTTTATAATCGGGAAAAAGCTCTTTATAGATGAACACACCCACGCCGAAGACCACTAGAAAAGCAAAAAAGAGGAGCATGAATTGGTAGAAATTTTGATACCGCACTAGTGCCTCGCAAAATTTTCAGTCCACGGCCAAATCCATCCCCAGTTAGGCCCACGGAAAAAGACACCAATGATCACTAAAATCCCCTGAAAAGACATGAAGGCCGTGTAGAGAAAAATAGCAAAATAGCGGCTTCTATGAAACCAGACGCCCTCACCATATGGGTTAGAATCAAAATAAGGGATGAGCGCAAGACCAATCACAATGAGGGTTGGGATGGCCACCCCACCCCAGAAGGCATTGTAGGCCACCATTTCTTGCAGCCCTAAGAAATACCAAGGCGCTTTTGCCGGGTTGGTTGGTTTAGAAGGATCTGCAATCTCTTCCAAAGGGGCATCGATAAAAAGAGAGAGAAGAACAACCAGCGCGGCGGTCCCCAAGAAAACAGCGAGTTCCGCACGGAACAAATTCGGCCAGGAGAAGATGTAATTCTCAGGACCTCGATCCACAGAGGGACACGAGCCACGCACAAGCTCCATCAGACCATACGTTCTGCGCACACCAGGAGCAAACGACTCCTTGGTATCAGAGCGTTGCACCACGCGGTAAGGGTCGGGACGCCATGTATCGGGACGGCGGGCGAGCCCCCCATCTTTGCGAATTCTCCAAAAGTGCACACCCAATAAAATTCCGGTTAGAAGGGGAAGCACCATCACGTGCAGCACATAAAAACGAATCAAAGCATCTTGCCCCACCGTAGTCGAACCTAAAAGCATGATTTTATTAATGTTATATTGCATACCTGGAATACTCGGCACATAACCGGCAATCTCAGAACCAACTGTAATGGCCCAAAAGGCCAGTTGATCCCAGGGGAGCAGATAACCGGTAAACGATAAAAATAGGGTGGTAACCATCAATAAAATCCCGATCACCCAATTGAACTTCCTCTCCCCCTTGTAGGCGCCCATATAAAAGACACGGCTCATATGCAAAAAGACAAACAGCACCATCAGCTGAGCAGACCACCTGTGGATATTACGCCACATCATTGCAAAAGGTGTGGTGTCCAGCCAGTCAACCAAAATCGTGTAGGCGCGATCAACAGCAGGCACGTAGAAAAACATCAACACAACCCCGGTAAACACCAGCAAAAAGAAAAGCGAGGCTGTAATGGTTCCTAAACCTAGCGTGTGAAAAGGATCGACCACAGTTTTGTGGCACTTGACCGGATGGATATGAAGAAAAAAGTTCTTAAATACGATTTCGGAACGGTCGACATCGTTATTGGGATAGTTGTGACGAAAAATCGAGCGGACAAAGCGGGCTGGAAAACTCTCCAGCATCTCTAAAAAACTCTGTTTTTTCTTACCCTTAAATACAGCCATGTCTCAGAACCATGCCTCCGATGGAATGTGTACGCGCCTGCTTTTATCGACCAAAAGTTCACCCGATGCTCCTTTAAAAATGCGGTAATAGACGAGAGGAAGAGGAGCAGGGCCTCCTGTATTGGCCCCATTAAGATCATACGTAGAGCCGTGACAAGGACACTTAAATCCTGTTTCAACTGCATTAACCGTGCATCCCAGATGTGTGCAGATCGCCGTCATGCAGCGCACCCGACTGCGCGCCACTTCCACAAACACTTTCTGCTTGGGCAGAAAAACGCGCCCTTCTGAGGCCAGAACATCATCAGGACGGCCCAATGAAAAGACACTAGGTGGGATTTTCAATGCGTTTGGATAGAGGTACCCCAACATCGCAGCTCCCAAAACCCCTCCAACACCCGCAACAGCTCCCCATCCGACAAGAGCGAGAAAACGGCGACGAGAGATCTTAGGTTCTTTCCCATTTTTTATAACCCGCAGGCTATTTCGATACTTTGGCATGCTTCACTCATCATCTCTAAACATTTGATATTTCGGATCTTCAGGATCCTCAAATTGTCCTTTTTTCATGTGGTAAATAAACACGCCCACACCAGCGAGCCCCCCTACAAGCGCGATCAGCAGAAAACAGAAAATTTCCATCAGCCGATCCAACGGTAGGAGTAGTTCATCACATCCATTGTCACCGCTTGCGTCGGACATTTCTCTGCACAAAGGCCGCAACGAATACAAAGATCCTCATCTTTTAACATTGCTGTTCCTATAAAGTCTAAATCTTCCGCTGCCATAGCGGCAGAATCCACTCCAAAATGATTGTCAACCGCTTTACGTAGATTCCCTTCTCCCAAATCAAGATTGAGCAATGAAAGGGGTACCTGCTTCAAACAATTGGTCGGACAAACGTCCACACATCCGTTACATTTAATGCACAGCGCGCCGTCAAAAACGGGAGAGATGTGGCACTGCAAACACCTGTTAGCCTGCTGGTGCACTTCTCCAGGTGTGTAGTTGTTTTCCACCATATTGAAGTTGTTTTTCCGCACATGAGCAGGTTGACTGGTAGGCAAAGCCCATTCAGTACGCAAGTAAGCTTTGTCGCGCATAGGAGGGATTGTCATAAACATCCCGACAAACTCCTGATAGGGCTTTGTGCCCCGCAGATCCTTGTCCATCGCACGCGCGGCATTCTGGCCGTGGCGGATCGCTGTGATAAAAAGAGCCGCCCCAAAAGCAGCATCTCCTCCTGCATAAACCCTCTCGACAGAGGTGCGTCCGGTATCCCGCTCTGTTTTAATCGTACCCCGATCAAAAACAAGCGCCTCTTTTTGGTCCCATCCATCAAACACACTCATATCCATCGTCTGCCCAATTGCAAGCGCGATCGTATCGCAGGGAATGATAAATTCCGTATCAGGGATAAAGTCAGGATCAAACCTCCCGTCGGCATCAAAAAGGGAGGCGATCCGCTGCACTTTTAGCCCCACAATATTCCCTTTTGCGTTCCGCTCAACTCCGATGGGTCCCACTCGATTGACAATCTGTACACCCTCTTCTCTTCCATCTTCGATCTCAAACTCATCAGCCGTCTGTTCATCGCGCGCCTCTAAACAGACCATCGTGACTGTCTCAGCTCCATTGCGCACCGACGTTCTGGCCACATCAAAGGCGACATTTCCTCCTCCCACCACCACCACATGCTTGCCGATCTTCCATTTGTCCTCCGCACACAAAACGCGGAGGTATTCCACACCCCGTATGATATCGGGAGCCTCAAATCCAGGAAGGGGTAGGTCGCGCGATTTCCAAAGGCCATTCCCAATAAAGACTGCATCGTAGCGCTCTTGCAACTCAGTGAGCGTAATGTCCCGCCCCACTTTGGTGTTGTAGAAAACCTTAGCACCTAAAAATTCAATCGCCGCACACTCATTGATTGCCACAGTATTTTTCAGACGGTAGTTCGGCACGCCATAGACCAACATACCCCCCGGAAGAGGCATCTGCTCGTAGACATCGACCTGATAGCCTAGTCTCAATAAATCATGAGCGCAGGTAAGCGAGGCCACACCAGCTCCAACGCACGCCACCCGCAAACCATTTGATTCTGGCTGTGTTGTTCCACGTGCATAACTATATTCAAGTGATTGAATGTGTGCCTTTTTATCCAACCCAAACCACTCATCGAGATACCGTTTCTGAGCTCGAATTGTCAGTGTTTTATCCACTCGATCACGGCGGCACGAGATTTCACACGGAGCGCCGCAGATAATTCCGCAGATGGAGGCAAACGGATTGGGCCCACGTGCAATTTTATATCCTTCCAGCAGATTTCCTGCGTGAATCGCTAGCATATACCCTCGTCCATCGGTATTGACCGGGCACCCATCACGACAGTCAATTTGACGGATAAAGTAATCCAGATCAGGAATCACAACATCGTAGAGTTCCCGATAGACCTTTTTGGCATCGCTCATGCTTACCTATCTTTATTGTAAGGAAAGACAATATCAAAATTTATTTTGCAGGGCAAAGATGATCGACGGAATTCTTATTTTTTGGTTTGTGCTCACAGTACTCTCTTTGATTTACATCACCTATGATCTGATCTGGGTGACGCCTGAGGCCACGGTAATGAAAGCCGGTTGGTGGCTTGTCACCCTTTACGCAGGACCAATTGGCCTCTTTTTTTATCTCATCTCGTGTAAAGAGCCGATGCCCGGCACCCACGAAAAATTCATTCAGCCCCTTTGGAAACAATCGCTTGGATCGATGGTACACTGCCTTGCAGGAGACGTGACAGGGATTATTCTTGCAGCCATCGTCATCGCCTTTTTTACCATTTCAATGAGTGTAGAAATTGCCATTGAGTATGTCGCAGGTTTTGGATTTGGTCTTTTTATTTTCCAGTCTCTTTTTATGAGAAAAATGATGGGAGGCTCTTACTTTAAAGCGCTTGCCACCTCTTTTTATCCCGAATTTGTCTCCATGAACATGATCATGGCTGGAATGATTCCCACGATGGTGATTTGGAATTTAATGGAACCCTCCGCTCTTTCTCCCCTTTCGATCCACTTTTGGGGTAAGATGAGCCTGGCAACGATTATTGCAGGCCTCACGGCGTTTTCAATGAATCGGTGGCTTGTGCGTGTCGGTTTGAAGCACGGAATGACCACCGTGCGCAAACAAGAGAGCGAACCAGCTTCTATGGAGCACGCTCAGATGGCGCACCAACATCACGCCACCCCCACCGTCACCTCCCAAGAGAAGTGGGCCAAGTGGGGCATCTCAGTGGTTTGTTTAGGTTTAGGCATCCTCATTTCCATCCTAGCCTGGGTTTTGAAAAGCTCTTAAGGAATTTTTTCTTGCTTTTTCCCCTCAGCAAAGTATATTTATAGGTAAATATCCGCGGGTACAGCATGGAATTTGACGGTATTCCCAGATACGCCGAGAGTAAAATTCGTAAGCTCTTAAAACTGTTCCCTATTGTAGCTATTATCGGGGCTAGACAGGTAGGCAAAACCACTCTAGCCAAAAAGATAGGTCTAAATTGGAAATACTTTGATCTGGAAGATGAGAGTGATTTCGACTTAATCAGCACAGACACTAAATTTTTTTTTAATCAATATCCCAGCGAGATCATTCTCGACGAAGCCCAAGAATATCCAGCTCTATTTCGCGTACTGAGGGGTGTGGTCGATCAAAATCCCAAAAAGAAGGGACGCTACCTTTTAACGGGATCGAGTAGTCCTGATTTGCTTAAAAACCTTTCTGAGAGTTTGGCTGGACGCGTTGCCATTGTGGAACTCGGAACATTAAAAGCAAGAGAGTATTACCAAAAGCCCCTAAGTCCTTTTTACCAACTATTTGAAGGAAAGCTGAGCCGAGACGCGTTACCGAAAAAGGCTCCGGATCTAACAACGGAGCAAATGCAAAGGATTTGGCTAAAAGGAGGGTATCCAGAGCCTCTCATCGAAGGTGAGTCTGTTTTTTACAATCAGTGGATGGACAACTATCGTAAAACATACCTGAATCGAGATATCGCTAGACTCTTTCCCAAGCTAAATAAACTGGCCTACAGAAGATTCTTATCGATGCTTTGCCAACTATCTGGGACGATTATCAACAAAAGTGAGCTGGGCAGAGCCATAGAGGTGAGCGAATCGACAATCAAAGACTATCTAGATATTGCAGAAGGCACCTTTCTGTTTCGTGTGGTCCCAAGCTTTGAAAAAAACGTCGAAAAGACAATCACCAAGCTGCCCAAAGGTTATATCAGAGACACAGGCTTACTTCATTATCTTCTCAAACTCGAAGAGCTCGAAGATCTATTGAGTCACCCTGTTGTAGGTAAGTCATTTGAAGGATTTGTGGTTGATGAAATTTCCAAAGGATTGCACGCCACAATGATCACAAACTGGCAGTGTTTCTACTACCGCACCCTAAAAAAAGCGGAGATCGACTTTATTTTTCACGGTCCTTTTGGAATTTTACCGATTGAAATCAAAAGAGGAGTCAAAATCGACCGTAGACAACTGAGAGCCTTGTCTACTTTTGTCGACGAACATCACCTTCCATTTGGTCTATTGATCAATCAGTCAGAACAGCCACAATGGATTTCAGAGAAGATTTTCCAGCTGCCCGTTGGCTGGATTTAATGCGCGCACACAAATTTCTTAATTGAAAATTAATCTAGCATTTTATAATGAAGAAAAACTCAGGGACGATTTATGGAAATCACTGAAATAGAAAATCTTACAAAACCCGTTGAAGGCTTCTTAAGTCAAAATAGCGAAAATCTATTCGAAGGAGAAGTGCTTTACCGCCTTGCTTTGAAATCTAAGGGAAAAATTGTGGAGATTGGATCGTGGAAAGGGAAGTCGACGATTTGGCTCGGCAAAGGCTCCGAGGCAGGCACCAAACAGAAAATCTATGCGATTGATCCGCATACAGGTTCTGAGGAGCACCGTAAAGATGGCAGGCCCGTTTGGACCTTCGATGCCTTTAAAGAGAACATTTCTCATGCCGATGTGGCACAGTATGTGGTGCCTATTTTGAAAACGTCAGTTGAAGGCATCTATGATGTGCCTGGACGTGTAGGCTTGATTTTCATTGATGGAGCGCATGACTTTACATCTGTTAAAGAAGACTTCGATGCGTGGCTACCCAAAGTGGAAGTAGGAGGCATTGTGGCTTTTCATGATTCCTTCGGTCCAGGTTGGCAAGGCGTGAAGGATCTTGTTCACAATGAAGTGTTTAAATCTCCTTTCTTCAAGAATGTGCATTATATCAATAGTATCACGTATGCAACCAAGGTGGATCATACGACTTTGAAGGAGCGGCTGCAGAATCGACTGCATCTTTTAGTAAAAACGATTCATGAGAAAAGTTTGACTTTTCCCCAGCCTTTCAGAAGCTTAGCAAAGCGTTTGATCTGGCGCCCGTTTCAACAAAAGTGGCTCAAGGAACTCAATCGCTAAACCCACTGACCAAGCACCTAGAATCGATAATCAGAACTACAGCATATGACCATTGCTTGTTAGCAAGTTGCCCACATGTCTTACATCCGCTTCATTCCCGGCAAGCTCAATAAAGGGAACTGTAGCTAAAAACAATGCAGCTGCCACCATGGTGCCTAAACAAGTGGTACCAGAATATGTGGGAAAAGAGAGAATCAGCGCCGCACTAGCAGACGCCACTAATATCGCTAAAGCGACTATAGCTATATCACTGATCATAATGTATTTATGTTTATCCCAAAAAGAGAGGGGAACATCTCTACTAGAGCCTGTGCGGTAGCGTGCGCTCTCTACTAAGGCTCTGTCTCCACCTTGTGCAGCTGTAATAAACATTAAAATCATTTTTTTAAAATTTCGTCAAACTAATTATAACAAAAAAAATATTAAGATAATGTTAATTTAAAAATAAACTAACTAGTGTGAACTAAATCCAAATAGAGCTTAGAGGGAGCGCCCACAAATCCTTTCCAAAGGGAATAGCTTCTTTTCCAGGATACAGAACAATACCGCGTTTAAAGCGCTCTTTTGTTGTCTCTTTCAAAAAATTAATCCCCTTAAAATCTTGATGATCCATTTTCTGAGATGATTTTATTTCGATGGCAACCAGATTTCCTTCTGCATCTTCTAATACAATATCCACTTCAATCCCTTTAGTGGTACGCATAAAATAGAGCTTCACTCTTCGCTGGTTCCAGGTCATTTGCTTCTGTAGTTCGGAAACCGCAAAGTTTTCTAACACATTTCCCATCAAATGGGGGGTCAAAAGGAGCTTTTTTTGATTGGCTCCCAATAAAAAACAGAGAATCCCCGTATCTGAAAGATAAATCTTGGGAGATTTGACAAAGCGTTTTCCATAGTTCAAAGTCCAGGGAGAGACAAAATCGACTAAGTAAAGCGCTTGAAGAAGCTGTACATACCGCTGTAGCGTCGTCGCGGCGATTCCACTCGTTCTGGCCAGTTCTTGCACATTCAAAAGGTTTCCTGCTCTCGAAGAGAGAAGATGCAATAGATTTGGAAGCTGTCTAAGCCCTTCAATGCGCGACAGCTCTTGGACATCTTTTTGCAGCATGCTGGTGATATAAGAGTTGCACCATGAATCTAGCGCCTCTTCATCTTTGAAAGTGCGCATTACCGGATAGCCCCCTGTCACCATCATTTCGCTGAGAACTTCCTTAGGAATTTCGGGAGTTGACTGAGCGCTAAATGTCTCCTCAAAAATACGATCAATAAAGCACTCTTCCCTTTTCAGCAGCTCCCCTTGCGATAAGGGATGGAGCTGCATGATTTCCATCCGTCCGGCAAGAGAATCGCCTACTTTAGGAACAAGAAGAGGGTTGGCCGAGCCTGTCAAGAGATACCGGCCTGGCTTGCGGTTTTCATCCACATCTTGCTTGATCGCAAGAAAAATTTCAGGAACGCGCTGCACTTCGTCTAGAATAAGAGGTTTGGGTAATCCACTCAAAAATCCTTGAGGATCCCCCCTGGCTGCAGCTAAAAAGCGGAGGTCATCGAAAGTGACATACGTATATTTTTTAAGCTTGGCTAGTTCTTTAACCAGAGTGGTCTTGCCCGTCTGCCTAGCTCCAGAAATAAAAACGACCGGGTAGATCGTCAGTGATTTTTTAAGCCGCTTTAATAGAGCTCGTCTGAGATAAATGTGAAAATCCTCCATTTGGTGGTGGATTTTCCACCATATAGTGGTGGATATTCTCAATCAAGAAGAAAATCCACCACCCAAGCAATATGAGGGCTTACAGCCGAGCATTAGTCTGTTGCCGATTATCTCGACCATTATCCGCACAAGCTTTTACCATCAAATTAGACACTTGTTTTACATCCCCAAAATTCCCAGCAAGTTCAATAAAAATACCTACAACGATAAGCAGACTTACAAGCCCCGTTGTCCCCCAAATAGTGGGTACCGAAGCAGCAGGAAAAGAAAGAAATAGCGCCGCGATGCCGGATGCCACTAAAATCGCTAAAACGGCTATAACAATATCACTGATAATGCTGAATTTATGTAGATCCCAAAAAGAGAGCTTTACCTTGCTTGCGTATGTTACACGAGAACCATCTACAAAAGTCTGACTAGAATAATATGATGCGCGGCCGGTGGAGTGCTGTTGAGCTCTTCCAGAGCTGATTGCCCACTCAGATGCATGGCTTCTTAAGCCTTTTTCTCCACCAAAAACCATAGGTATCCGTTCAGATGGATAGCTAGATAACGGGGATTGTGGCTTTAGGATGAAAAGTAGCTTGGTAGGCTTGTTGAAA